>JBBDIB010000091.1:0-19960 GCA_040880665.1 Planctomycetota bacterium | reverse complement strand
CCATCGCCTATCCGAAGCAGATAGGCGATGGGAATGTGCCTGACTCCGTACTAGCACCAGGCGTTGTTGAGCACCTCGCCGACACCGCCCGCGCCGGGCACGATGTAGCCGTGTTCGTCGAGCCCGCGCTCGCGCTCCCAGTGTGTTCCCGGCGGCGTCGCCAGTACGTCCGCGGACGACAGCCCGCGGTCCAGCCGACCGCAGACGACCAACGCTCCCTCGACTCCTTGGATGCGGGCCAGGTATTCGGGCGTCGCGATCATCGGCACGAGCAGCACCGCCGAGGGCGCGCCGAAGTTCTCGCGGTAGTGGTCGATGACGCGCAGCGTCGTGGCGCCGGTCGCCCCCATCGGATCGGGGATCAACAGGACGGCGCCCTCGCTGGAGCCACCGACCTTCGAGCCGTTCAGGTCGACGCCGCTGACGCGCCCCTGGTCGTCCGCGAGGCGCGACATCGTCAAGTGGTCCAAGCGCACGTTTCCCGGCGTCAGGACGCGCGTCAGGCGCTCGAACGCGACCTGCGACGGGATGATGCCGCCGCGCACCACGTCGACGACCACGACGCGCGTCGCCGGGTCGAGCACCTCGCCCTCCCAGATGCCGGCCGCGGGTTGTTGCTCGACCATGCGCGTGGGAACGCGCACCGTGGTTCGAGGCAGCGCGAGGCTGAAGGCGCAGTCCAAGAGCGTCGCGTAGACGTCGCGCACGAGCGCCGGCAACGCGGCGTGGTCGACCGCCGGCGAGGAGACGCGCGCCAGCAGCGTCGCCAAGTGAACGTCGTCGAGCAGGTGAACGCGGTCGCCGTAACCGTGCTCGAGGAACGAGCTCATCGCGCACTACCGTCCGTCGCGGCGCCCGTCGCGGCGGTCGTCGTCTCCTCGGCGAGTCGCACGCCATCGGCGAGCGTCTGGACCAAGCGCGGCAGATCGCTGGCGGGCGTCGCGCACAGCGCCACGCGCACCGCGCGGTGCAGCGGAACGAGGTACACGCCGCGCTCCCGCGCCGCGCGACAGGTGATCTCCGCATCGGGTGTGAAGACCGCGACGAAGAAGCCGCCCTCGTAGCGCGGATAGCGCAGACCCGCGGCGTTCGCGAGCGACTTGAACCCCTCGACCCGCTCGAGCAGCAACTGACGAAGCGCCTCGCGCTCGTCCTCGGACCGCGCGCGCAGCTTGGGATCGCTCAGGATCTCGCCGATCGCGAGCATCCCGAGGTGATTGCAGTTCGACCACGTGGCGCGGCACGAGTAGCTGAGCGCATTCTTGATGCGGCGCCGCTGTTCTGCGTCACGGTGCACCGCGACGCACGCGCCCACGCGCGAGCCGTACTGGGCGAACGCCTTCGAAGCGGTCCACGCGAACAGGACGGTGACGCCGGCGTCGACCAGGGTCGTGACGGGCTCGCGCCACGAACGATCGCCGGCGAACTTGCCGTAGGCGAAATCGATCAAGAGCGTCACGGAGCCCTGCGCCGACGCGGCGAGCAGGGCGCTCGTCACGGCAGCCCAGTCGTCCGCGTCGAAGGAGTAGCCCGTCGGGTTGTGACACGGCGTGTTGACGAGCACCAGCGCGCGGCCCTGGGCGGCGACCAGGTCCTGGACGCCGGTTGCAAAGGCCTCCGTGTCGAAGTCCCCCGCATCGTCGTACATCCGGAACGTCTCGAGGCCCCGCCCCGCATGCTGCGCGATGATCCGGTACGGGCCCCAGTAGTACGAACTGGTCAGGAAGGACTGGCCGGGCTCGACGAAGTTTTGAAGCGCCATGTAGCACGCGCCCGTGCCGCCCGGCGTCGCCGCGGCGACGGCGCGGGACTCGAGCGTCGAACCCTCGAAGAGGTCGCGAATCACGCCCTTCAAGAAGCTCGGAGCGCCGGAGATCGGCGCGTAGGCGCTGGCTGCTTCGAGCGGAATCCGGGCGAGCGCCTCCTGGACGGACTCCATCACCATCAGCCGACCTTCGTCGGTCACCAGCGCACCCAGCGTCGAATTGACGATGGACTCACCCTCCTCGGTGCGCGCTGCAGCTTCGGAATTGAGAGCGAAGATCGGATCGTCGCCGGGACGATCGGCAGCGGCGGGGATCAGGGGCGTGGTCATGGGCGAGATCCATGATACGCGAGGAAGCGACGAGTCCGCACGCTCGAGCGCCGGCATCCCACCACAAGCGCGTCAGGCAAAGGGTCCGGCGACGGTCGCGGCGGGTCCCGAGGGCGTTGCGGGTGCTGTGGGCGCTGCGTGCGCCTCCGCGGCCGCGGAGCTCGTCGGCGCCGGAGCTTGGACCTGGGCTCGTTTGGCCAGGAACTGCAGGCGCAGGGCCCGCGAGTAGCCGGTGCGCAAACCGCGCGCGAGCTCCAGCGGATCGGCACCGATCAGCTCGTCCAAGCTGTCGAGGCCCATCTCGGCCAGTCGTTCGAACGAGCCCGGGTCGAGCGCGGCGCGGACCTCGGGCGGAAGCGCGGTGCGCTCGCGCGCGGCCGCGGGCCGCGACGTCGGGCGTACCGGAGGCTCACGGTCGTCGAGTTCGCGCCACTGACGCAGGACCGCGTCCACGCCACCGCGGGCATGACCGCGTGCAGTCACGCCCGCCGTCGCCGGCTCGTCGCCCTCTTCGGGGTCGAGCAGCGTCTCCCCCAGCCGCGACGAGAGATGACCTGCCTCGCGCACGAAGCGCTCGGCCGCCGCGGCGTTCCAGCCAAGTTCGTCGACCAGCGTTCCGGACGCTCGGTGAAGGACGTCGCCGAGACCGCGAACGCCGATTCGATGCAGCTCGTCGAGCGTCGTCGGTCCGTCGGCGTGCAGGTTGCAGAGCAGTGCGAGAGCATCCATGACTGGCAGCGTGGAAGGCTGTGGGCGTTTAGAAGGGACCCGCGACGCCCTCGTCGGGGCGGCTCGAAGGGGGGACGGAGGGTCCGGCGGGCGCGGTGCGCACGCCTGCGACGTAGCGTGAGCGCGAGAGCGTGGGGCCGGGCCGCCGCACACGCGCCGCGAGCTCCGCCGCGGCGTGCGCCTCGAGTTCGGCGGCCAGCGCCGCGAAGTCGGCGGCCGCGCGCGAACGCGGCGCCAGCTCTTGAATGATCGTGCCGAAGCCCGCGGCTTCGCGCAGCCGGACGCTTTGGCGAATGGCGGTGTCGAACATCGCCTCGCCGAAGCGCGCTTGCATCGCGACCAGAACGTCGCGCGCGAAGCGGGTGCGCCGATCGAAGAGCGTGGCGACGACGCGGAGGTCCATCGTGAAGCCCAACTCCTCCGCCCAGCGGTGGAACAGCGCGCGAGCGCGCAGTGCGCCCTGCAGCGAGAAGGCACCGACTTCGACGGCCAAGAGCACCGTGTCGGCGGCTCGTACGGCGTTCGCCGTCAGCACGCCATCGGCGCGCGGAGGACAGTCGAGCACCACGTGATCGTAGTCCTCGGCAACCTCGTCCAGCGCGTTGGCCAGCACACGTTCGGGGCCGAGCTGCTGCTCGGCGGCTTCCTCGAATTCGCCGAGACGCAGGCTGCCGGGCGCGAGGTGCACCCCGCCGGCGACCCGCCGCACGATGCCGCTCAACGGCGCGCCCGCGAGGAAGACATCCGATACGTCCCCCCCGATGCTTTCGTCGACGTCGCCCCGCACGAAGCCGTAGCGCGCGTGGTCACCGAGAAACAGTTCCTCCGCCCCGAGGACGCCGCGCATCTCCGACGCGACTCCGAGCCCGAGCGACGCGTGCGCCTGCGGATCGATGTCGACGAGCAACACCCGCGAACCGGCCCGTGCAAAGGCACCCGCGAGGTGAATGGCGGTGGTGGTCTTCCCCGTTCCGCCTTTTTGGTTGGCAATGGCCCAGACGTACATGCGTGACGCGCGCTCGGCGCTCACGTCGTTATCCAGATTCCGGGGGTCGAAAGCAACCAACGAAACAGAGCTACCAGCTGGCCGTGCCAGCCGCGCCGAATCAGCGCAGCGAGGCGCGCGCGCGTTCGAAGAACGGACGCGCGCCGCGCGCGTGCTCGAGCGGAGCCCAGCGCGAAACGCCGTGGAGCGCACGCGCCGCCGGACAGTCCGGCGCGTCCAGCACGACGGGCAGACGCCGATCCACGCTGAGTTGCACGGCGCGATCGGCCGGCACCCATCCGATCCAGTCGGGGGAATGGCCGAGAAAGCGCTGCGACGCGCCCTTGAAGCGTTCCCACGCGCCCAGCGCCGCGTGCTCGTCCAAGGAGCGATTGACCAAGAGCCCGGTCTGCACGTACGGGTTCAGCAGGCTGGCGCGCTTGTAGACCGCGTAGCTGTCGGAGAGCGCCGTCACTTCGGGCTGCGTCACCAGCAACAGCGTCGTGGCGGCCGCGAGGTTGGCCACGGTGGAGAACCCCAGCCCTGCTCCGTGGTCGAGCACGATCAGATCGAAGCCCGATTCGAGCGGCAAAAGGGCCCGATACAACTTTTCGAGGTCGCGCCGGGTCGGGTTCGCGAGGAAGTCGCGGCCGACGCCGCCCGACAGGAGCTTGATGCCGGCGGGCGCTTCGACCAGCGCCTCGAGCGCGTGCACCTCGCCGCGCAACACGTGCCCCAAGTCGTGCGTCGGTGCGACCCCGAGCAGCAGGTGGTCGTTCGCCAATCCGGCGTCGAAGTCGATCAAGAGCACGCGTTCGCCCATTTGAGCGCGCAGAACGGCGAGGTTCGTCGCGACGATGCTCTTGCCCGTGCCCCCCTTGCCGCTGGCGACGCACACGACGCGCGCCGTGGTTGTCAGGGGCTCTTGCGGCTTCTTCCGAAGCCCCAGCAGGCGCCGGGCCGCCTGGAACTTTCCGAGTCCGATTCGCGAGGTGTCGATCATTGGCGTGGCGTGTCGTACTCGCGCGCGCCCACCCGGTCAACGACTCGAACGCCGAATCGCGAAACCCGTCGCGCGCTCGGGTGCTCCGCCAAGGTTCTTCGCTGAAAGGGCTTGCGCTCGGGCGCCGTGCCGATAGCCGTACCGGTGCGTCAGGACAGGCGCACGGTTTCGCCGATGCGATGCAGCTTCATCACGTTGGTGGAACGCGCCACGCCGGGAGGAACGCCCGCCACGAAGACGATGCGCTCGCCGATCGTGACCAACTGGCGATCGAGCAGGATGTTCGACGCCGACTCCAGCATCTCCTCCAAGGTCTCGTAACGTGCGAACTGGACCGGCAGCACGTGCCCCAGGATCGCGACGCGAGCCAACGTCTTCGCGTGGGGCGACAGGGCGATGATCGTGGCGTTCGGTCGATAGCGCGAGATCTGCCGGACGGTGTTCCCCGTTTCGGTGAAGCACACGATGCGCGTGAGTCCCAGCGCTTCGGCGGCCTTCGTCGCGCTGAGCGCCACCGCGTTCGAGAACGTGGCCTCCGACGTCCGGAAGGCGACGCGCGGGAGCTCGTTGTAGCGCTTGCTCTGCTCCATCTCGCGCGCGATGCGACACATCGTCCGCACGGCCAGCGCGGGATCGTGCCCGACGGCCGTCTCGGCCGAGAGCATGACGGCGTCGGTCCCGTCCAGGACGGCGTTGGCGACGTCGGCGACCTCGGCGCGCGTGGGGCGCGCGCTCGTCACCATGGACTCGAGCATCTCGGTCGCCGTGATCACGAACTTGCCCGCCATGAGCGTGTCCTGGATCAGGTTCTTCTGCACCAAGGGCAAGCGCTCGAGCGGCGTCTCGACGCCCAGGTCGCCGCGCGCCACCATCACGCCGTCGGTCTCCTCGAGCAGTTCCGGCAGGTGATCGAGCGCGTGCGAACGCTCGATCTTGGCGACGATCAGCGCGTCGGGCGCGTGCTCGCGAACGCGCACCAGTTCGTCGGCGCGCGAGACGAAGCTGACGCCGACGAAGTCGATCTCGAGCTCGCGCACGAGTTCGAGGTCGAAGAGGTCCTGCTCGGTGGGCACGGACAGCGCCAGGTCCGTGTCGGGCAGGTGGACACCCTTGCGATCGCCGATCGCGCCGCCCTGTCGCACCGTCGCCAGGAGCGAGTTGCCGGAGAGTTCGTCGACCTCGAGCTCCACGACGCCGTCCGCGAGGAAGACTCGATCGCCGGGCTCGACCATCTCGAAGAAGTTCGGGAAGCTGAAGAGGATCTCGTCCGCTTCCGCGACGCCGTCCCCTTCGCGCAACCGATAACGCTGGCCCTGCTCCACGCGCCGAATCCCGCCCTCGAACAGGCCCAATCGCAGCTTGGGGCCCTGTAGGTCCGCGAGGATGCCGATGACCGTGTCGAGCCGCTGGGCAGCCTCGCGAATGCGCCGGACGCGTTGGCGGTGAACGTCGTGCCCCTCGTGGCTGAAGTTGATCCGCGCGATGGACATACCCGCCTCGATCATCTCGTCGAGCCTGTCCTCGGACGCGGGACCGATGGTCGCGACGATCTTGGTGGACGAGTACGGGATCGGTGCGGGGCGCGGCAGCGGATCGACTTGGGTGGCCATGTTGAGGTGCGATCCCGGGCTCATCGAGCGCTGGTGTGGGGCCGCGGCCCTAGCGTCGCAACCGGCCGGTCGGGGTTCCAGTCCTACCTCGACTCGTTCGGGCTTCTTGCCCCTTCTTCATCGGGAAGCCATCCCCACGGGCCGCACGTCCGGTGCCGAGATCGGCGTCAGGCCGCGACTTTGGCGAGTTCCTTGTCCACGACTTGCACCCACGCCACGGCGTCGAGATACGCCTCCTTGATCGTGCCCTTGGCGAGGCCGAAGCAGCTCACGCCCTCCCAGTCGCCGCGCTCGTAGGCCAGGGTCGCCGCCAAGGCCTCGCCGAGCGGCCCTTGGTGCTCGAGCAGCGCGGCTCGCACCTCCAGGGTCAGCGGCAAGCGCGACACCACCTTGGACATCGAGGCGCCCAGCACCGCATCGAGGGTCGAGAACAAGCCCACCGTGAAGTAGGGCGCCGTGGCCAAGACGCCGCTGTGCGCCGCGAGCAGCTCGCACATCTTCGCGCGTAGCATCGAAGTCACGATCAGTTCGTGCGGCGTGTCGTCGACGCTCGAGATCAAGAACAGCGATGCCAAGTTCTTGACCGCGCGAACGCCGAGGTAGAGCACGGTCTCCTTGATCGATTCGATGCGGCGCGGCAGACCACCGCACTCCGTGTTGATGTGCCGCAGGAGCTTGTACGACAGGGTGACGTCTTGCTCGACGATCTCCGAGACCGTCTCGAGCTCGCACTCGGGATCACAGAGCGCGGCCAGAAGGCGTACGAGGCTGACGCGCGAAGCCGGGATGCTGGCCCCCTGGACGACGTTGGGCCGCGCCAGGAAGTAGCCCTGGAAGAACTCGAAGCCGGTCGCGTGGCAGAGTTCGAACTGCTCGCGGGTCTCGATCTTCTCGGCCAGCAGTTGGACGCCGAAGGGCCGCAGCTCGGCGGCGCGCCGCTCGATCTCCGCGTCCTCGAGGCCCAGGATGTCGAGCTTGATGATGTCCGCCAGCTTGACGAGCGGCTTCAGGTCCGACGCATAGACGAAGTCGTCGAGGGCGATGCGAAAGCCCGCGCGCTTGAGTCGGTGCAGCCCCAAGAGGACTTCCGGGTCGGGCTGGATGTCCTCCAGCACCTCGAGGATCACGCGCTCGGGCGGCAGCGGCAAGGGGTACTCGCCGATGACGAAGCCGCGCGTCAGGTTGACGAAGGCCAGGTGGTCGCCGACGACGCGCTCGATCCCGAACTCGGTGAAGGTGTTGAGGAGCACCTGCGACGTGGCGCGGTCCGCGTCCTCGAAGTCCGCGTGGTCGACGTCGCCGCCGCGGTACAAGAGCTCGTAGGCATAGACTTCGAGGTTGCGACCGTAGATGGGCTGGCGCCCGACGAAGACGTCTTGCATGGCGGAGGTGGGAAGCAGATCCCAGCCTCCGGCTATCGACGCCTGGGCGACACGGCTTGACCCACGGCCTGCTTCTCGGGAGCTTCGGGCGGTCACCGCCCGCGTGACGAACGCTCCTCCTCTAGGCTGCGGCTCTCGGCAGCGGCTCCTATGGCAGCGGCTCTAGGCAGCGGCACCCGTGCCCCCGCCGACGCGCGGCAGGAGCCAGACGTTCGCCCCGTCCTCGAGGGGCGTCCCGATCCCGTCCAATTCGCGGATGTCGCGCGCGTCCACGAAGACGTGCACGGCTTCCAGGATGTCACCGGCCGCATCGAGCACCCGCTCGCGCAGGGCCTGGTGGGTTCGGATCGCGGCTTCGAGGAGGTCCCCCACCGTCGCGCCCGGAAGCTCGAGGCAGGCGGAACCGTCCGTGTGCAACCGCAGCGGCACGGGCAAGTGCAGTTTTTTCATGCTTCGACGGTCTCCTCTTGGAAGCGGCGGCGCCCGCGTCGCGAGGTGTCGAGGCGCCACGAGCGCATCTGGGCCACCCCGGCGCGCGTGACGGCGACGATCAAGTAGGACCAGCCTTCCCAGGCGTGCTCCAGGTCGAGGTCCGAGGGCTGCGCCTGCTGATCGGCGTGGGAGTGCCAGACCCCGATCACCTGGAGGTTGTTCGCCGCGGCGGCCCGCTCGGCCGCCAGGAGGTCGACGGGATCGACCTCGTAGCGCTCGGTGGACTCCTCGCCGAACAGGTTCCGCGCGAGGAAGGTCCGCACGACGTGGAGCGCGTTGGGATCGCGCTGGTCCTCGCGGCCCAGGAGCAGACCACAGGCCTCGCCGGGGTAGAGGCCCTCGGCCCAGGTCTGGATGCGGCGCCGCGGCTCGGGCGGCAGGATCAGTCTGCGGGTGCGGGTGCGTAGCGCGGTCATCGGGGGTTCCTAGGGTGGCCGGAGAGCCTTTCCAAGGGGCCGTGGGCGTGCGGGAGGTAGGTTAAGTACGTCTAGGCCGAACGGAGCCCATTTCCCCCGAAAGACTCGGGTCAAACTCTCGTGAACGAACCCGCGACCGCGCTCCGATGGGCCCCCCACCAAGCGCGGAATGGCCCTGGAAAGGCCTCTCAGGCGGACTTCAAGTGCCTACCAAGAGCGGAATCTCCTGGTAAGCGGGAAAACGCTCCAGCTCGAGCTTGGAGAAGATCCGACGTCCTTCCACGTCGACCTCGAAGCAACCCCCGCCCGACGGCACCAGCTCGAACTCGGCGTCGGGGAAGGTTTCACGCAGCTCCGCGACCAGACCGGTCGCTTGGGGCGCGTAGTTTCACATGGAGCAGTATTCGATCCGGAACTTCATGGGGCGATCTTAGCGATAGGTGACGGCGAGTCCGAGCGTGAGGCCTCGAAGCCCCGTATCAAGACTGTAGGCCCCGGGTTCGGCACTTCCCAAGCGGAACATGCCTACTTCGCTCGCCGTCGTAGTCGCGGGTCGAAGCGATTCTCGCAGCCCTTTCCCCTTCTCCCCTGTCCACGTGACCCATGCGATCGACCCTTCTGGCGCCGCTCGGCCTCTTCGTACTCGCCGCCTCGTTCGCCGCCCAATCCGGCGGAGCGGACCTCGAGCGGTTCCAGAGCGAGCACGGTTTCGACTGGCGCTCGACCGGTGACGCCGCGAGCGGCGCCCCGCGACTGCTCTTCGGCGGCGACTTGCCGGCTTCCATTCGTCCGCGGGTCAGCGCCGACTACGTGCGCATCGCCCGCGCTCACCTGGATGCCGCGGCGGAGCTCGTCGGTGCCGAGGCCCGGGACCTCGTGTTGGATCGCGAACTGTTCCTGCCCCTGGGGCTGATCGGCAGTTCCGACAAGATCACGGTGCGCTTTCGCCAGCGTCACGCCGGTCTCGAGGTCGAGGACGCCAGCGTCAACGTCTTGCTCGACGTGAACGGCAACCTGCGCGCGATCTTCTCGAAGGCGCTGCGCATCGACAGCGACTTCGTCAGCGCGCCCGCAGTCTCGCAAGCGGAGGCGGTCGAATTCGCCTGGACCACGTTCCAGACCGAGGGCGACTTCCCGGCCAGCTACGTCCAGCCGGCGGAGCTCGTCGTCGTGGGAGCGGGCGTCCGGCGCGACGCGACGCTGGCCTGGCGCGTCGCGGTCGTGGTCGAGACGAACGGCATCGTCACCGCCGGCTTTCGCTACACGGTTGGCGCCGACGACGGCGGCGCGCGCATCCTGACCCGCGACCCGCTGGTTCACAACTTCGATGTCGGCGGTCAGGTGTTCACGAACGCGACGCCGGGGCTCGATCCCGACAGCGGCAGCAACCCGGCCGCGCCCGAGCCCCTGGCCTACGCGCGCGTGTCGAGCCCGCAGGCGGGTACCACGACGACCGATGCCAACGGCTTCTTCAACTACCCCGGCGTGACGGGGGCGATCGACGTGACCGTCGGTTACGAGGGCGCGTTCAACGACGTCGAAACGATCAACCTGGGGCCGAACCACACGTTGAGCGCGCAGATCAGCGGGACGGGCAACGCGCTGACCCTGAACGCTCCCGCGAGCGCCGCGGCGACCGCGCAGGCCAACGCGTTCCAGTGGATCAATCGCCAGGGCGAGTGGATCCGGTCGGTGAACCCCGCGGACCTGACGGCGAACTTCGTCGCGGACGCGAACGTGAACCTGGGGCCGGGTGACTCCTTCGTCGACAACTGCAACGCGTTCTACAACGGCGTTTCGACCAACTATCTCTTGCCCGGGGGCGGCTGCGTCAACACAGCCTTCTCGACGGTCATCGCGCACGAGATGGGGCACTGGTTCAACGTCCGCTACGGCTCGGGCAACGGCCCCGATGGCTTCGGCGAGGGCAACGCGGACATCTTCGCGATGTACCTGGCCGACGACCCGATCGTCGGCAACGACTTCTTCTCGGGCGGCTTCATCCGCACCGGCACGAACACGCGCCAGTACTGCGGCGACGGCCTGGGAGGTTGCTACGGCGGCGTCCACGCCAACGGCGAGGTCCTGATGGGTGCGTTCTGGAAGATGCGCGTGGAACTCCAGAACGCGTACGGCGCGGGCCCCGGCGGCGACATCGCCGACGCGCTCTTCCTGGGCTGGATGAACGCCTTCGACCAGAGCACGATCGACAGCATCATCGAGATCCAACTGCTGGTGCTCGACGACGACGACGGCAACCCTTCGAACGGTACGCCGCACCAGCTGGAGATCGGCGCCGGAATGCGCCAACAGGGTTTCCCCGGTCCGGGCGTCCAGTTCTCGAACGTCACGGTGTTGGCGGACACGCTGGACGAGAACGGCCCCTACGGCGTCAGCGCCGACCTCGAACCGGTCTTCAGCTCGGGCATCCTCGCCGCGACGTTGTTCTACTCGGTCGACGGCGGTCCCGAGTCGTTCGGACAACTGAGCCACTTCGGCGGCGACACGTGGGGCGCGACCATTCCGGGGGCGCCGTCGCCCGCGCGCATCGCGTATCGACTGGAAGCGACCAACGCACTGGGTGACTCACGCAGCTTCCCTCCGAACGGTGGCTCGCTGAGCTTCGCGGTTGGTGTCAAGGACGTCTACTACGAGGAGAACTTCGACGGCCCGGACGACGCGGGTTGGACGCACGCCCAGGTGTCGACGCAGGACGATTGGCAGCGCGGCGTGCCCCAAGGGCGCAGCGGCTCGTCGCAAGGCGTCGTGTGGTCGGATCCGGCGTCGGCCTTCTCGGGGCCGAACGCTTGGGGCAACGACCTCGGTCCGTCGGGCTTCAACGGTTCGTACCAACCGAACGTCGAGAACTACCTGCGCTCGCCGTCGATCGACCTGTCGTCCGCTTCGAACGTGTCCCTCTCGTTCCGGCGCTGGCTGACCGTCGAGGAGGCGTCCTACGACCAAGCGCAGATTCGAGTGAACGGCAACGTGGTTTGGGAGAATCCGCAGACGGGACACCTGCTCGACACGGCGTGGAACCTCGTCTCGTTGGACATCGCGAGCTTCGCGGACGGCGACCCCGCTGCCGTGCTCGAGTTCCGTTTGATCAGCGACGGCGGCTTGAACCTGGGCGGCTGGAACATCGACGACCTGGCGCTCGCGAGTCTCGGTGCGTCCCCCACCGCGTGCGTCCCGACGAACTATGGAGCGGGCCTCGCCGGCACGACGGGTAGCCCGACGATCGATTCGTTGGGCCAACCGGCGCGGCTCGGGAACGGCGACTTCGCCGTCGCGGTCAAGAACGGCTTGCCCGGCGCGACAGCGTTGGTGGGTCGCGGCCTCAACCAGGCCAACGTCGCCATCTTTGGCGGCACGCTGCTGGTCGCGCCGAACATCGTGCAAGCGGTCGTCCTGGATGCGTTCGGGCAAGCGGTCCTGGCGCTCCCGCTGCCCAACGACCTCGGACTGGTCGGCGAAACGCGCTACGTGCAGGCCTTCGTGCTCGACCCGGCCGCCCCGGCCGGCATCGCGATGACACCGGGCCTGACCGTCACGATCTGCAACTGAAAGGAGGAGCGCGGCACCGGCCGTCCACACCGGATGCCCCCTGCCCCCGAAACGGGGAGGGGGCATCTCGCCGTTCGGGGCTCGCTCCGGAAGCGAGGAAGTTCGGATTGCGGCTCCCTATCGCGTAGACTCTTGCGCTCGAAACTCGGGGGCACCGCCTGCGCCAGCCGCCGGCAGCCCTGCCGGGGAATCCGGCGAAATGCCGCCTCCGACCGTTCGTAGAGCCCAAGAGGACGTTCTTCGGCGCTCCTTTCGCCTTGCGCCGGCTGCTGTGGCCGCTCGCAACGCATGGCATCCCATTCGCACACTCCTTGCACGACTCCCCCCAAGCCCGGCGCGTCGCGCCCCTTCCGATCATGTTCAAGAATCGTCGCGTCCTGATGACGCTCGTGGCCATCCCGGCCCTGTTGGCTTTCTCGCCGCGCCGCGCCGAGCTCGCCTTTTCCCCGGCGGAAGGCACCACCATCCGCAAGACCATCACGACCACGGCCGAGGTCGCCCTGGACGAGATGAGCCTCGTCATGGACGGGCAGGAGATGGATCAAGCCGCCGGCATGGAGCTCGACATGACGGAGTCGCAGACGCTCGTCGTCGTCGACACGTACGTGTCCATGGCGAACGGGCGCCCCAAGGTCCTGCGCCGGACGTTCGAAGAGCTGATCGACGAGAGCACGCAATCGATGTCGATGCCTCAGCCCATGGGCGACACGGAAACCGACAGCGCGGGATCCAGCGAGCTCGAGGGCAAGACCGTGGTCTTCACCTTGGACTCCGAGTCCGGCGACTACGTCGCCAGTTTCCCGGAAGACGAGAAGGCCGATGAGGCCCTCTTGCAGGGACTCGAGGAAGACCTCGACCTCCGCGGCTTCCTGCCGCGCGGCGAGGTCGCCGTGGGCGAGTCGTGGGACGTCGAAGCCGAGTCGGTCCGCCACATCCTGGCGCCCGGCGGCAACCTCCACATCATCGACGAGTCCACCGACCAAGGCCCGATGGGCGGCGGGCCCGAGCCCTCGATGTCGGAGATGCTCGGCGAACTCAGCGGTCGGGTCACCTGCACGCTCGAAGCGATGCGCGAAGAGGAGGGCACGAGCCTCGCTGTCATCAAGGTTCTGATCGAGGTCGACTCGACCAACGACCTGTCGGAGTTCGTTGCCGAGCAACTGGCCAACGCCGAGAAGCCCGAAGGCATGGACATGGAGATGGACGTCGAATCGATGGACATCGAGTTCCAGTACGAGGGCGAAGGAGAGATCCTGTGGGACGTCAAGCGCGGCGTGCTCAGCAAGCTGCTCCTGAACGGCGAGATGACGCTGATCAACGACACCGCGATGACCATGACGATGATGGGTCAGTCCCAGTCGTTCGAGCAATCGATGGTCTTCGCCGGCACCAGCACGACGGTGTTCGACTACGACGTCCAGTAGCGCGACAACGCCGATCGGCGGCAACGCGGGGCCCCGCACCCCCCCCCCCGGGGGGGGGCCGCCCCCCCCCGCTCGCCGTTCCCGGTGCCCCCCCGATGAAGGCTATCGTCCTGGCGGTCTCGCTCGCTCTCGCCCTCGCGCCCGACGTGCGCGAGGAGGCGCGGGAACACCTGGACGCCAAGCGCTACGAAGCCGCGGCCGGCCTCCTCGGCGAGCACCTGCGTCACACAGCGCCGGACGCGGCGACGCTCGAGCTGTACGCCGAGGCGCTCGAGCGGCTCGAGCGCAACGACGAGGCCGCCTTCCAACTCGAAGAGGCGTTGCGTGCCGAAGCGGACGCCGCGCCCAAACGGATCCGGGAACTCGAGCGACGGTTGACGCTCTGCGACCCGCTCGGTCGCCGACGCGCGGCGCTGGTCGAAGACGTGGTGAAGTCCTTCGGCGACCTGGCGGCGAAGCTCTTTCGCGAGGGTCACGCCGAGCGCGCGCTCGACCTGGCCGAGCGCGTGCTGCCGTCCGCGCTCGGCAAGCAACGCGCACAACTCTCCGAACTGCGCGACGAGATCGCTCGCGTCTTCCAGGAGGTCGAGCTCGACGTCGCCGGCACGGGCTCCGCCGCGGAGCTGGTTCTGTACGAGAGCGAGTTCTATCGCTTCGAGGCCGAGCTCGAGGCGGAGGTCGTCGAACTCGTCGGCATCACGATGGACGACGTCTTTCGCTACTTCGTCGAGCTGTTCTTCGACGGCGACGCGCGCCGTGCGAACGAGCGCAAGGTGACGATCCGCATCCACGCCGACCACGAGACGATGGCGTCCAGCTATCCCGGCGGCGGCGGGCAAGGCGTGCTCGGTTGGTGGAGCCCGGGCGAATGGCGCATCGTCACGTTCGACACGCGCAGTCGCGGCAACTCGTTGAACGGGATGCTCGTGACGCTGTACCACGAAGCGGCGCACCACTTCATGACGATGTTCACACGCGGTTCGGGCGTGCCCGCGTGGCTCAACGAGGGCACGGCTTGCTTCTTCGAAGGCGCCGTGGCGATGGCCGACCACCGCGTCCTGTGGCCCGATGCGGCGCGACCGCGCCTCTTCTCGCTGGCCAGCGACCTGCGCCAGGGAACGGGGCCGACGCTGGACCAGGTCGTCGGCTTCGTCGGCGGTGGCTCGTATCCCGGCGACCACTATCCGTTCGGTTGGGGCCTCGTGTACTTCTTGCAGCAGTACGAGGATCCGACGACGCTCGAGTACGTCTGGCGGCCCTACTACACGCGCTACCGCGACAGCGTGCTCGGCAAGACCGAGCGCTCGCGAACGCTGTTCGAGGAGGTCCTGCTCGAACGCGGCAATCCGGGCGGCTTCGAGGACTTCGACGCGTGGATCGCCGCCTGGAGCGCATGGATCACCGACGAGGTCTTTCCGCTGCACTTCGGTGACGAGCGCGTCGCTCGACGGCGCGCCAAGCTCTCGCGCTACCTCGCCGCCGCGGACGGCCAGGCGGCGGGTGTCACCGTCGGCACCGAACCGCTGCTCCTGCGCGCGCTCGAGCAGATCGACTTCCTGCGTCGCGAGGAGGGTGAGGACGCCGAGACGCCGGACCTCGAGCTGGCGCTGCTCGAAGCCGACGTGCTCGAGCGGCTCGACCGCAAGGGCAGCGCGGCCGCGCGGCTCGAGCGCATCCTGGCGTGGGCGGACGAGGACCGCGTGGCGCTCGACGAAGAAGCGCGCAGCGGCTTGGAGGAGCGCATGGCGAAGCTCGACCGGCGCAACGCCTCGCTGCGGCGCCTGCGACTGCGCGAGAAGAGCTTCGGGAAGCGCGCCGCGTCGCTGCTCCGTCTGTACCAGCGGGAGGACGATCTACCGCTGCGCACCTACACCTTTGCACGCCGCGTCGGACGGCTGCTCGGGTCGCAGGCGCTGCTGGACGCGGCGCCCGCGCTGCGCGCCGCCGCCGTCTCCGCGGGTCGCGTGCCGAGCCGCATCGTGCGCCTCGACGGCAAGCTCTGGTCGACGGTCTTCCCCAACGAACCCAACGTCGTCTTCTCGCGGAACGCAGGCGGCGCGGAACTGGGCATCCCCGGCCGCATGGCCGGCCGGCTCCTGGAGGACGTCGAGCTCGACGCCGCGTCCTACGAGCTGCGCGGCACGTTGACGGCCATCGGCGAGGGCTATCGCTCCAGCTTCTGGGGCGTGGTGATCGCCGGTGCGCCCGACAAGGACTGGTTCGCGGTCGGCGTCGACGGCAAGCGCGGCTTGAACCTTCGGCACGTCGCGCTGGACGCCAGCGGCGCCCCGACCAGCAAGCTGCTCGCCTCGAGCGAGCGCGACCTCGCGCCCGCGATCGGGCAACCCTGGGAGCTGGTCGTGCGCGTCGCAGCGGACGGAACGCTCGACGTCCGCGTGGGCGACGTCCGGTGGTCCACGGCGCTCCCGACCGCGCTCCTTGGTCTCGATCACGCAGGCCTGCTCGTCAAGGACGCCCATGTCCGCGCCGAGGGTCTCTTGGTCGAACTCTTTCCCTGACACCGCTCTGGCGCCCGCGGCTACGATGCCGACGCCAAGCCCAACCACTCGATCCCATGATGCTTCGACCTCTCTTGACCGCCGCGGTCCTGCCGCTCCTCACCACGACCACCGCGGTACAGCTCGCGTTCGCGCCGGCGGAGGGCAAGGAACTCACCAAGACGTTCACGACTACGTCGGACTTGATGCTGCAAGACCTGTCGCTGACAGCCGACGGGCAGGACCTGACCGAGCTCTTCGGCGCGATCGAAGCCAGCCTGGAGTCGGAGAACGTGGTCGTCGTCACCGACGTCTACGCCGCCATGGACGATGGTAGGCCGAAGCGTCTCGAGCGCACCTTCGACAGCTTGTCCGCGACGACCTCGATCTCCGCCAGCGCCGCCGGCGAAGGCAGCGACGACACGTCCGAGATCGACAGCCCGCTGGAGGGCGAAACGGTCGTCTTCACGTGGAATCCCGAGCTCTCCGAGTACGACGTTCGCTACGCCGACGACAGCGCGGGCGACGAGGCGCTGTTGGCCGGCCTCTCTGAGGACATGGACCTGCGGGCGTTCCTGCCGGGCCGCGAGATCGAGGTCGGTGACTCCTGGGAGATCGAGCTGGAACAACTCGGCTCGACCCTCATGCCCGGCGGCAACCTCGGCTGGGGCGGCGACGAAGTCGACAGCATGGACTTCGACGCCTTCGCGGAGATGTTCGAGGACGGCTTCGCCGGCCTCGCCGATGACCTGCTGCACGGTACCTGCACGCTGACCTTCGCCAGCCTGAGCGACGTCGAAGGCATCAAGATCGCGAACATGGATCTCACGATCGAGATCGACGGCACCGCGGACATGAGCCAGCTCCTGACCGAGAGCATCGAAGAGATCGTCGAGCAACAGGACGTCGCCCCCGACATCACGGTTCAGCGCGCGGACGTGTTCCTGGAGTTCTCGGGCGAAGGCAAGCTGGCTTGGAACCTGACCGCCGGACACGCGCACTCGCTGTACGTCACGGGCGACCTCGTCGTCGGGTGCGAAATCGCCGTCGACGCCGAGATGGACGGTCAAGGCGGCAGCATCGAGGCCCTGGGCGAAGTGGTCGGCACGTTCACCGAGTCGGTCACGGTCGAATAGCCACGGCCTCCTCGCCCGACGATCGCCGCCCGCCCTCCGACACGCCGCTCTCGGTGGTCGGCGAGCGGCGTTATGCGCCGGCGCGCCCCTTTCCGCGTTACGCGTTCCTGCCGGGGCGCGACCCGCATCCGGTGCGCGATCCCGAGGGTCACTCCTATGGCGAGACCGAGCTGGCGGCGGACTACCTGCCGCCCTCGGCCTGGGAGCGGAACGACGACTACCTGTTCGGCGTCGACCTCTACAACCACGGCTACCTCTGGGAGGCGCACGAAGCCTGGGAGGGTTTGTGGCACGTGACCAAAAAGACGGGCAGTCGACCGGACGAGCTGCAGGGACTTTTCCTGCAAGGTCTGATCCAGTGCACCGCCGCCGCGCTGAAGGTTCGCATGGAACAACCGCGCGGCCTCGAGCGCTTGGGTGAGCTGGGTCTCGAGAAGCTCGAGACGGTCGGCCGCCGGAGCGGCGGCACGTTCATGGGACTCGACGTGTTCGAGTTCGTGGGCGCGATGCGGCGCTTCGTCGGCGACGCGCCGGCGTCGGCGGATGCGCGGCCACCACTCAAGCTCGAGACCTCGGCGTGACCTCGACGCTCGACTCGTCCGATGCGAGCTTCCTCACGCTCGAGGATCCCGAGGGGCCCATGCCCGGTCTCTGGTCGGGCGTCGTCCTCGTCGTGTGCTTGGCCCTGGCGCTCGGTCTGCCGAACCTCGGGCGGCACGAGCTGGAATCGGAGGAAGCGCGCCGCCTGCTACCCGCCACCGAGCTGATCGAGAACGGCGACCTGGTCGTGCCGCGCATCTGGCAGCGGCCCTACCTGGCGAAGCCACCGCTGTTCTACTGGTTCACGGCGCTGGTCGGCCGCGCGGAGGGCGCGCTCGCGACCGAGCCTGGGCGCGCGCACCTCGAAACGTCTGCCAACTACGCTCGGGCCCAGCGCGAGGTCCTGTACCAGCGTTACCTCGATCACCTGCCCCCCATCGAGCGGCACACCTACCACAAGCGCATCCTGCGTGCGGAGATGGCCAGCCTGGGCCTGACGCCGGGGGACACGTCGGAGCGCCGCGCCGCGCTGCGCGAGTTGGCGACGGCGACCGCTGGCTCACCGAGGCCCGAGCTGCCAGCGCTCCAACCGGTGTCCCCGCTCGCGACGCGCTGGGCCGCGCTCCTCGCCAGCGCGCTGACCGCGATCGCGTTGGTCGTCGTCGGCCGCACGTTCGCACCGGGCGCCGGGCTCATCGCGGGTTGTCTCTACCTCGCGGCACCGGCCGTGCTGGGCAAGAGCACGCTGGGCGAGATCGAGACGACCTTCGCGCTCTTGACCTTCGGCGGCACCGCGCTGGCCTGGTTCGGGCTCGAGCGTCGATCCACCGTGCTGGCCCTCGCCGGTGGCACGCTCCTGGGACTGGCCGCCTTGACCAAGGGCCCCTTCGCCATTCTCTTCTCGCTGCCCGCCCTCGCGATCTGGGCTTGGACGCACGGCACGCGGCGCGCGGCGCTGGCGCGCGTCGGCCTCGTCGCACTGGCCGCAGCGCTGCCCTTTCTCGTCTGGGCGGCCGCGCTCGCCGAGGCCACCAGCGGTGGTGAGGAACTGTGGCGCTATTGGCGCGCCGAGGCCGGACGCGGCGGAACCGGCGGCCTGGCGCAGTTCCTGACCGATCGCTGGAGGCTCATCGCCGGCGTCTTCCTGGGCTGGCTGCCCGCCAGCCTGGTGGTGATCGGCGCGCAGCGCTCCTCGACCTCGCGCGCTTGGCGCGAGCAGCCGCTGGTGCGCTTCTCGGAACTCGTGCTGGTCGTCGGCCTCGTGGTGCTGGCGGTCTGGCCGGGGGTGCGCGCGCGCTATGCCTTACCGCTCGCGCCCTGGATCGCGTTGCTCGGCGGCACGGTTCTCGTCGCCGCGACCCGGAGCGGTGACGCGTTGCCCTGGCGTTCGTACGCCGACCGCGCGGCGCGCATGATCGGCATGTTCCTGCTCTGGTTGGCACCGCTGGTCGCGCTGGTGCTGACGCTCGCGTGGCTGGCCGGACCCGACGCGATCGTTCCCGGCGCTGCGCTCGGGCTCGGGCACGTGCTCTTCGCCTGGGCGCTCGTCGTCGGCGCGCGCCTGCTGATCGCCGGTGGCGACGCGCGTCCGGCCAGTCGCTGGCTGCTCGTCGCCGTCCTCGTCGCCCTCGGTCTACGCACGCTCGAGCGCACCGCGGTCGAAGCGGGCCGGACCGACCGCGAGGAACGCGCCGCCGGAGCGCTCTGGCTGGAAGACGCGATCGATCGCGCCGGTGGCGGCGAGGTCGCGATCGAGCATTGGGGCCACTTCAACCTGTTGGCCTACACCGGCGAGCGCTTTCGGTGGATCGACGACCCGGACGGCCTGCTGCCCGGCGCGCTACTCGTCAGCGGTAACGTCGAGGGACGGGAACGCGCCCAATCCGCCGATTGGAAGCTCCTCTTCCCACCCGAACGCGGCCTCGGCGAGGAAGCCTGGCGCAGCATCGGTGATCTGCGCGCGCTCGTGCTGCTGCAGCGACAGTGATGCGCTGCGCGTCGCCGCCGCGCACGCCGCGTGCGGGCTAACCCGGTTCCCTCACCACGATCCGTCGGATTCGCCGTATCTCGTTGCCCTGCCGAC
>JBBDIB010000090.1:0-13897 GCA_040880665.1 Planctomycetota bacterium | reverse complement strand
CGCCGAGCACGATGAGGGAGGGAAGTGTCGGCAGGGCAATGAGATACGGCGAAGCCGGCGGATCGTGGTGAGGGAATCGGGCTAGCCTCTCGAGGCCCGGTTCGGTCCCCCGAGTCGCACGCGCAGGGCGCCGCCCTGGTGGATCCGCGCGATCTCGAGGACGCCCAGTCCACGCCCCTCGTTGCCCTTTAGCCAGGCCTCGACGTGGCCCCGCAGGATCGGCGTCTGCGTGCGGTTGCCGAGGCCGCGGCCCGTGACGACCAGCACCTCGCGATGACCCAGCGCGCGCGCTCGAATCAGAGTCTCGCGCACGCGCTGCAGGGCCCGGGCGCGGTCCAAACCGTGCAGGTCGACGCGCGCGCGAGGGTCGGGGAAGTCGGTCACGCCCGCCATCATGCCCGGCGCGACGCCGCCCCCGAACGGGCAAGAATTCGTTTCCGACCCCGAACCGACCCCGGATGACGCGGAATCTCCAGTCTTGGGGTACCCATGGAGGCTCCGGGCGCCGATGCTCCTTCCTACACCGGCTCGCTGCCCCGGTTGGCCGGGGCGTTGCAGCGCCGCACCCTCACCGAACAATCGAATTCCAATGAAGCACCTGATCGCTCTCACCATCGTCGGCCTCCTGGCCGCTTGTCAGTCCACCTCCGACCTGAACACCAGCTCGGTCGACATGCCCAAGGCTTGCACCCAAGCCTCCGAGTGCTGTGCCGAAGTTGCCGACCAAGCCGCGTGCTGCGCGGAGAAGGCCGCCTGCTGCGCCGAGAAGGCCGCCTGCAGCGAAAGTGCCGCTTGCACCGAAGCGACCCAGTGCACCGAGCAGGCCGAAGCCGCCGTGTGCCCGATGACGGGCGCGACCGAGTAGACCGAGCGCCGCTCGCGCGTTCATCGGCACCCCGGGCGTCCCCAGCGGACGGCCGGGGTGCCGGTGTGTTCAGGCTGCCGCCAATTCGCGGCAAGTCCTACCGTACACCGGGTCGCTCCGCACGTCGGTCGCCGCCGTTTCGACTCTCCCCCGGATCCCTCCACGATGAAGCTGCTCGCTCTTTTGCTCCTTCCGCTGTTGCTGCTCGGCCGGCCGCTGGTCGCGCAGGCCGTCCGCGGTGGGGAGGAGCGTCCCTGGAACGTGCTGCTCCTGGTCGCCGACGACCTCGGTTTCGCCGACATCGGCACGGGCGGGCAGGAGTTCATCGAGACGCCGGCGATCGACTCGCTGGCCGCGGACGGGGTGCGCTTCACGCGCACCTACGCGCCGTCCGGATTCTCGACGCCCTCGCGCTTCGGGCTCTTGACGGGCTGCGCGCCGCAGCGCTTCGGCGTCGAGTTCGACGTCCAGGAGGTCGACGCTGCACAAGGCTTGCCCGCCTCGGCCGAGACGCTGGCCGAAACCTTCGGACGGGCGGGCTATCGCACCGCGTTCGTCGGCAAGTGGGGCCTGGGCCTGCACGCCGATCAGCACCCCGAAGCGCACGGCTTCGAGTCGTTCTACGGCTTCCTGCGGGACTGGCGGCGCTACTACCCGTTCAACCCGATACAGAACGAGTTCGACCCCGCCTGGGCGTTGACGCGCGGCCGCGAGCCCGTCCGAGAGGAGACCTTCGAGTACCTCGAGCAGGAGCTCGGGCGCGAGACCGCGCGCTTGATCGGCGCTTGGAAGGACGAGCCGTTCTTCCTCGTGCACGCCTTCAACGCGGCGCGCGGGCCCTTGCAGTTTCGCCTCGACCTCGGCACGGAGCTGCGCCAACAGTACCGCGGCCTGCTCGACGAGCGGCGCACGCGCATGCTCGCGATCCTGGCGTCCCTCGACGAAACCGTCGCCGAGATCCTGACAGCGCTCGACGAACACGGTCTTCGCGACAGCACGATCGTCGTGTTCACGGCGGACAACGGCGGTCGCCTGTCGCGCAAGGAGCCCGCGGACAACGGGCCGTATCGTGGCTGGGCCGGCAGCTTGAACGAGGGCGGACTGCGCGTGCCGCTCTTCGTGCGTTGGCCCGGCGTGTTCGCGCCCGGCTCGACGGTCGACGGTCTGACGAGCTTGCTCGACGTGGCCCCGACGCTGCGCGCCGCGTTGGGCGCCGCCGCCGATGACGAGTCGCTCGCCCAGCTCGACGGCGTCGATCTCGCACCCTACGCCCGCGACCAGGTGCAGGGTCCACCGCACGAGGTCCTGTTCTTCCGTCAAGGGCACGAGGAAGGAGCGCTCGTCACGGCGGACGCGACGAAGCTCGTCTTCGACGCCGGCCCGGGCTCGGCGCAGCTCTTCGACCTGGCAGCGGATCCGGGCGAGGCGTCACCGCTGGAGGACGCCGAGCGCCGAGCGGCCCTCATGGAACGCTGGAAAGCGTGGAGCCAGTCCGTCGAGGCGCCGCGCTGGACGCCACGCACAGCCGAGGACGACACGGCTGAGGACGATACGGCCGAGGACGACCGATGATGCGTTTCGTACTCGGTGTGCTCGCAACGGCCTGTCTCGCGCTCACGCCGAGCGCCGAGCAGCCGAACATCGTTCTGATCCTGGTCGACGACGGGGGTTCCGGCGACCTCTCGTGCTATGGCAGCAATCGCATCGCGACGCCGGCGATCGACTCGATCGCGAGCGCGGGCGTGCGCTTCACCCAGGCCTACGCCAGTTCGTCCGTCGGCGGCCCTGCGCGCGCCGGCCTCTTGACCGGGCGCTATCAACAGCGCTTCGGCTTCGAGTACAACGTTCCGCGCGGATGCGGCGGCGAGGGTCTGCCGCAAGCCGAAGCGACGACGCCCGAGGGGCTCGGCGCGGCCGGCTATCGCTCGATCCTCGTCGGCAAGTGGCACCTGGGCTGCAGCGCGGAACAGCATCCGCTGGCGCACGGCTTCGACGACTTCTTCGGTTTCCTGGGTGCTGCGCGTCCCTACGAAGCCTTCGAGGGCGACGAGAGCCAACGGTTGCTCTTGGGTCGCGAACCCTACCCCGAGAGCTTCGCGTACCTGACGACCGAGTTCGCGCAGCGCGCCGTCGCGTACATCGAGGAGCACGCGGACAAGCGCTTCTTCCTGTGCCTCGCGCCGAACGCCGTGCATCGCCCGTTGCAGGCGCGAGCGGATCTGTTGACGCGCGCGCGGCTCGATCACGCGAACGAGTCCGACGAACGCCAGCGCGCCATCGCGCTGATGATGTCCGTGGATGCGCTGGTCAACGACGTCCTGACCGCGCTCGCGGCCGAGGGCTTGACCGAGAACACGCTCGTCTGCTTCGCGCACGACAACGGTGGCGCGTCCAAGAACGGGTCGTCGAACGGAGCACTGCGCGGCTTCAAGGGTTCGCCCTACGAGGGCGGCGTGCGCGTGCCGCTCGTGATGCAGTGGCCGGCGGTCCTGCCGGCGGGCCGCGACTTCGACGCGCCGGTCAGCCTGCTCGACCTGCACGCCACCGCCTGGAGCGCGGCGAAGCTCGAGCCGTCGGCGGAACGTCCCTTGGACGGCGTCGACCTCGTGCCGTATCTGACGGGCGAGCGCGAGGGTCGCCCGCACGAGACGCTCTTCTGGCGCCGCGGCGAAATGTGGGCGATCCGCCACGGCGACTGGAAGCTCCTTGGCTATCCAGGCATCCCGACGCCCGAGCTCTTCGACCTCGCGCGCGATCCGGGTGAGTCGACCAACCGCTTCGTCGACGAGCCCGAGCTCGTCGACGAGCTGCGGAAGCGCTTCCTCCTCTGGCACCGCTCCCTCTCCGAGCCCGCCTGGGACGGCCAGTAGGCCGAACCTCACCCCGCAGACTTGCCGCGCCCGCCTTCCACGACTAGAATCCCCGGCCCGAATCACGCCCCGAAGCCCCTCTGGGACGACGACCCCCGACGACGCGATGAAGATCAAAGAACGCTACGTGTACCTCGTGTGCTCGGAGTGCAACCTGCGCCACTACACCACCCACAAGCGCCTCAAGGCCGCCTACAAGGTGGAGAAGTCGAAGTTCTGCAAGAACTGCCGCAAGCACACGTCGCACAAGGAACGCAAGCTCTAGCTAGAGGCACTGCGGGTTCTAGAGGCACTGGGTTCTAGAGGCACTGCGGGTTAGAGCGAGTACGACACGCCGAGCTGTGCGATCGTTCCCTGCTCGAACGTGTCCCCATCGTCGGAGAGGGTCGTTTGGGAAACGGGGACCCGCACGTCGAGCCCCAGGTACACGTGGTCCGCGACCCTGAAGCTCGCGCCGCCCACCGCTGCTGTCGAGATGAGCCCCGAGTTGATGTCCCGGTCGCCGTCCCAGTGTGCATAGCCCTGGTAGAAGAACGACCACCCTGCCCGCAGGCTCAAGCGATCCGTCGGCGCCAGCGCAAGGCTTAGGCCCGTGGAGACTTCGACCGGGCCCTGGAAGCCCCTGTGGTTCTCGTACAGCGGAAGCCTTCCGAGGACGTTGGCCGACGCGCTCAGTCGTCCCGTGATGGGCGTGAAGTAGTAGAGCTCCAGGAGGGGGTCAAACGTGCCTGTCCCGAACTGGATGTGCTCGTGTGCGAGCCCAGCAGCACCGAGCGCGTACGGGTCCTCCTCCGTCCGACCGACAGGGAGGCTCGTGCCGACCGCCGCCGCGAAGATGTCGCCTTGGCGCAGGAGGTCCCGCGCCTTCCGGGCCAGGAGCAGCGAGAAGTCGCTGAAACCCTCGAGCGTCTCGGTCGGGTGGTGGAGGTCGAGGTTGCGCTGCATCGCCGCGACCTCGTCGGGGGTCGCCGGGTCGATGAGTTCTACGCTCGCCGTGCGCTCCTTCACGTCGTACGGCACCCGCAGCCATGCATCCCAGTGCTCCGCGAAGCTGTACGCCGCCACCAGCTCGTAGCGCACGAAGTCCAGCTCCACGGCGTGCCTGTGCGTAGGCACCGTCACCACTTGACCCGAGGGCAACAGCCCCTTGTCCTCGAGGTGCCCTCCCTCGAAGCCGGCGCCACGGCTGACGTTCAGGCCGAGCCTCCACGGCCTTTCTTGTTCGGAGGTCAGACCGACCTCCAGCGCCCCGAAGCGAGGAATCGCCGGGTTGCTTCAGGCGGGTCAGCTCTGTGCGTAGGCGGGCATCGCGGCGAGGAACGTTGTCGCTAGGAGCACTCGGAGGAGGAGGGGAGGTCTCATTGCTGTACGTGCATCCCGCAGCCGTCCTCGCCGCTCGCAAGTGCGGATGGGTTGGACGTTGACCTGCGCCTGTTCGGCGAGCTTTCGATGGTGAGTTGCGGTGTCATGACGTTCACGGGAAGGCGGTCTCGGCTCTGCACCCTGGCGGCGGGCAGGAGCGCCTCCCGAACGCTTGCGTTAGCCCGGTTCCCTCACCACGATCCGATCGGATTCGTCGTAGATCGTTGTCCTGTCGAGGCTTCGCGACTGAAGCGCGCGGAGGCGACCTTTGCGGGTCGTCGAGCACGATGAAGGAGGGAAGTGTCGACAGGGCAATGAGATACGGCGAATCAGACGGATCGTGGTGAGGGAACCGGGTTAGTTCTGCTGGCGCGGCGGATCACTCGCGTCGCCTTTCGCCCACGCGCGCCAGGCGGCTAGGGCGGCGGCGTTCTCCTCCGGGAGCGCGAAGGCGTCGTAGCCCGTCGGCGAGTCGGGGTCGCGGGAGGCGAGGTAGGTGTGGATGTCGTCGCGCAGGAGGAGCGGGACGCTTGGGTCGGCGAGGCGTTCGACGAGCAGGGGGAGGGCTTGGGCGGGGTCGAGCTCGGCCAGCGCGCGCGCTGCCAGGGTGGCCAGTTCGCGGTCGGGGCCGGTGGCGAGGGCGCGCAGTTCCTCGGTGCCGGCGGCGGTGCCGCGGCCGGCCAGAGCGACCACGGCTTGGCGGGCTCGTTCGACGAGGGCGAGGTGCGGATCGCCGGTCGCTTCGAGCAGCGGCCGGATCGCGTTGAGGTCGCCGAGGCGCTCCAGGTCCGCGGCGGCGCGGACGCGGACGTCCTCGGGCAGCGATAGGTTTGCGAGCATCGCGACGCGCTCGTCGAAGGCGCGTTGGCGCGGATCGGCGTGCTGGTGACCGTTGGCGGGCGCCGGCGAGCCGGCGATGGTCGGCGTCGCCCGTTCGACTCGTTCGGCCGCGAAGGCCGGCAGCGCGAGCCCCAGCGCGAGCGCCGCGGCGCCGCCCGCGAGCGTCAGGAACTCGAGCGCGCGCCCGGCGAACGGGCTGAGGCCCAAGAGCGCGAGCTGCGCCGCGACGATCGACGGCGCGACGGGCAGGTTGTAGTGCGTCGCGACGCAGAAGCCGACGAGGGACGCCGTCCACGCGCTACCGATGGCGACGAGCGTCGCGCGGAAGAGCGTCGGCGCGACGATCAGGCCGACGAGCGGCGGCAGCACGAGCGTGCCGAAGACGAGCATCAGCCCGGCGGCGCGTAGCGCCAGCGCGACCGCGATCGCGAGCGACGCCAGGAAGACTTGCTCCAGGACGACGACGTTCAAGCCTTGCGCGCGCGCGAAGGCCGCGTCGTAGGCGACCAGGAGGAAGCGCCGACGCAGGAACGCGTGCAACAGCGCGACACCGACGACGCCGAACCAGAGCGACGTCAGGTCGCTGGAACTGGAGAGCAGCACGTCGCCCGCCAGGATGTTCTTCAGCTCGACGAGGCCGGAGCTCGAGCGCCAGACGAACAGCACGCTCAGCGCCGAGGCCGCGGCGAAGACGACGCCGACCTTGGCGTCGGGGGTCGAGCGTCCGCGGCGCGGGCTGCGCGCGAGCGCGAGCGCGGCGAGGACCGACGCGCCGATGCTGCCGATCGTCGCGCCAAAACGTCCCAAGAGCACGACCGGCGCGCCCGGCAGCGCCGCGAGCCAGAACGACGCCGCGACGCCCGCGGCCGCCGCCTGCGCGAGCGCGGCTCCGGTGAACACGATGCGCCGCAGGATCGTGAAGATGCCGAGGTACGCGCACACGGCGCCCAGCGCGAGCGTCGCCAAGTAGTTCGGCGCGAAGCTCGCCAGCGTGGTCAGGACGTCGTTCACGCGCTCTTCGGCAAGGTCAGGCCCAGTAGGGCAGCGCGGCGGCTCTCGTCGGCGAGTTCGCTGGGCTCGACGAAAGAGAGACGCCCGTCGGTCAGGACGCCGACGCGCTCGGCCGTGCGATGGACGAGTTCGAGCACGTGGCTGACGAGCACGATCGTCGTACCGCCGGCGTGCAGCGCGGTCAGCAGCGCGACCACTTCCGCTTGGCCTTGGACGTCGAGATCGTTGGTCGGCTCGTCCAGGATCAAGAGTTCGGGTTCGGCGACCAACGCGCGCGCGATCATGGCGCGTTGTCGCTGGCCGCCCGAGAGATCGCGGAAGGGGACGTCGGTCTCGCTCGTCAGCCCGGCGGTCGCCAGCGCCGCTGCGACGAGTCGACGCTCGTCGCGGCGGGAGCGTCGACCGCGCCCGATCAGCCCCATGGCGACCACTTCGTGCGCCAGGAAGGGAAAGACCGGATCCAACTCGCCGCGTTGGGGCGCGTAGCCAACGCGCGGCGCGCCGCGCTTCGTGCCGGCGAGTGGCGCGAGCGTCCCGAGGAGCGCTGCGAGCAGCGTCGACTTGCCCGCGCCGTTCTTGCCCACGAAGGCGACCAGTTCACCCGCGTGGATCTCGAGGCTGATGTCGGCGAGCACGACGTCGCCGCCGTAGCCCAGCGCGACCCCGTCGAGCGCCAGCAAGGGTGCCGTCATCGAGCGGCGCCGGCGGCCTCGAGACGGTCGAGAATGCGATCGAACAAGGCGAACACGTCGAACGTGTCCTCGGCCTCGCCCGGCTGCGTCGGCAGGACCTGGAATACGCCGTCGATGCGCTCGGCGAAGCCCTCGCTGTTGACGCGCGGATAGTAGGGCGGCGCGATCACGAGCCGCACGCCCTGATCGGCGGCGAGCTGGGAGAGCGACTCGAGGTAGGCGGGCCCCGGCGGGATGCCCGGCTTCTCCTCGAGGGTCGCGACGATCTCGAGTTCGAACGCGGCTTCGAGATAGCTCCACGTGCGGTGGTAGCTGATGAGCCGCTTGGTCGGCAACGCCCGCGCGCGTCCGAGCCAACCGCCGAGGCGGTCGATCAGCGCTGCGCCGTCGACCTCGCGGCTTTCGAGGAAGGCGATCAGGCGGCCGCCGCGTTGCAGTCGCTCGAGCGTGCGGCCACCGACGAGCGCTTCCAGCTCCGCGCCGTAGAAGGCTTGATCGAGTCGCTTCTCGAACGCCAGCTTGCGCGCTTGGAAGCCGTCGCGCTCGGCCGGGCGCACGCGCGCGAGCGCGTCGGCGACGTTCGTGGCCACGGTCTTCAGGTTGCGCGGGTCGAGCCACGCGTGCGGATTGCCGGCCGCGTGCACGTGCCCGCCGCCCGCGAGGTCGGCCTCGGTCGGGATCTCGAGCGCCGCGATGCCGTTCGTGACGAACGCGTGCGCCGCGGCGCCCTGCGCGAGGTCGCGCCGTCCGCTGGCTTCGAGCACCCGCGGCGCCCAGGCCTCGAGCTGCATGCCGTTCTCGAGGAAGAGGTCCGCGCCGCGCAGCTCGGTGATCTGCTTCGGCGTCAGCTCCACGTGGTGAGGATCGACGCCCGGCGCGATCAGCGCCGTAGCGCGCACGTGGGGCCCGCCCACGGAACGCGCGATGTCCGCGATGTAGGGCATCGTCGTGACGACGACCAACGGCTCGGCGGCGGGCACCGAGGCCTGCGCCGTCGACAACAAGCAGGAAGCGAGGAGTGCGAGCATCATTCGTCGGTGGCGTGGGGGTGCGCGTGGTCGTGCGAGTGATCGTGCGAGTGATCGTGCCCGCAGTCGTGGCCGCTCAGGGAGTGGCTCGCATGTCGAACGAGCGCAGTGGCTTGCCAGGGCTCGAGCGCTTCGATCTCCGCGTCGAAGAGCAGCGCCGCGGGAACGAGCCCGCCGCTGGCCGCGGCCTCGTGCTGCGCGCGCGCCCAGCGCAGGTGCACGCGTTCGGCGCGCCAGGGATCGGACGCGGCGAGGTGCGCTCGATAGCGAGCCGCGGCTTCGTCGTCGTGCGTGGCGGCGGCGGGCTCGACGCTGCCCGCCAAGGACTCGGGGATCCGGGCGTCGGCCAAATGGGCAACGACGTGCAAGGGAGGTTGCGCAGCGCCGAACGCCGGGACGAGGTGGGTCGCGAAAGCGTCGCGTACGACGCTGTCCGTCGCGAGTACGCCCGACACGGGCTCGACGAAGACGAGCGCGGCCGCAGGCTCGCGCCCGGTGCGCATCGCGTCCACCAACGCGCGTCCCGCGGCATAGGTGGCGGCGAGATCGGCCGAGGGCCGCACCAGCCAGAGCGCGGGCAACGACCCCGCTGCATGTCCGGGCGGCGTGAACGTCGTGACGCGCAGGTCGAGCCCGCGCGCGTGATCGCTGACGCGCGCGTTCGCGACGTCGGCATCGCGGATCCAGCGCGCCGGCACATGGAAGCGCAGATCGTCCGGTGCCGCGGGTCCGCGCACCTCCAGCTCGAACTCGCCCAGGTGGACGGGCGTCGTGCCCTCGACGAAGAGTCCGAAGACGAGATCGGTCGCGTCCGCCGCGACGGCTCCGACCGACTCGAGCGGCGTCCATTCCGTCGAGCTCGTCGCGCGATCGAGCCCCGCGTCTTGGAAGCCGACGCCACCCCCGGACCGCAACACGCGCACCCAGAGATGCGCCGTCGTTCCGGGCGTCGGCGCGTCGAGGCGCGCGCGTTGATGAACGGCGAGCAGCCGCCCGCGGAAGCGGCGCGCGTCGGTCCAGCGCACGACGTTGACGAACGGTCGCCCGTCCAGGGTGCCCTGGACGTTGCGCGCGATCGTTCGCGCCGGCTCGCCGTCCCGGACGGCGAGCTCGCCGAAGAGTCCGGCGGTCGTGGGATCGGTACCGAGCGCGGGCCAACCGGTCGACTGCGCGCTGGGCGCGGCGACGAAGCTCGAGGTGGCGAGCGCAAGCAGGAGGGGACGAAGCATGGCGAGGCCTGGGCGAGGCTTGAAAGAAGGGTTCGGCGAAGCCCGCCCAGGATACCCGCGCGCCCGCGGCGCTACCCGTCCGCGTTCGGCTCGCCCACTGCGTCGCCCACTGCGTCGCCCACTGCGTCGCCCACTGCGTCGCCCGATGCGATGTCGAGCAGTTCGACGTGGATCACCAGCTCGGCGTTGGGAGGCACGCGCGGCGGCAAACCCTCGGCTCCGTAGGCCAAGTCCGGAGGCAGCCGCATCTTGCGACGGCCGAGCTTCGTCATGCCGATGACGCCCTCTTCAAAACCCGGCGGGACCTGTCCCTGACCCAGTTCGAACGTCACCGGGCGACCGCGGTCGCGGCTGGAGTCGACCACCGTTCCGTCGTCCAGCAGCATCTCGTAGTCGAGCGTCACGACGTCACCGAGCTGCGCGCGGCGCCCTTCCGGCGGCACGCCGAGGTCGACGACGATCAACCCCGTCTCCGTCGTGCGCGCTTCGGGCTTCCGTCCCTTGCCGCGCAGGATCGCGCAGGCGGGCAGCAGCAGTAGGAGAACGACCACAGCAGCCAGCTGCGTCGAAGTGCGAGGTCTCATCGGTGGGGTGCGATCAACGCGAGAGGATCGAGGCGATGCAGGCGACGTTCACGATGTCGTCCACGCTGCAACCGCGCGAGAGGTCGAGAAAGGGTTTGCGCAGCCCTTGCACCACGGGCCCGAGGGCCGTCGCGCCGGCGAGTCGCTCGGTCAGCTTGTAGGCGCTGTTGCCGCTGTCGAGGTCGGGGAAGACGAGGACGTTCGCGCGGCCGCCCAGGGGCGAGCGCGGCGCCTTCTTCTCGGCGACGGCCGGGACGAGGGCGGCATCCACCTGCAATTCGCCGTCCACCGTCAGCGAGGGATCGCGACGTTGTAGCAGCGCCAAGGCCTGGCGCACCTTGTCCACGCGCGGGTGCTCGGCCGACCCCTTGGTCGAGAACGAGATCAACGCGACGCGTGGCGCCTCGCCGACCAGTTTGCGGTGTCCTTCGGCCGCCGCGATCGCGATGTCCACCAGTTGCTCGGCCGTCGGGTCGGGCACGACACCGCAGTCGGCGAAGGTCAGCGCGCGCCCGAGCCCGGAGCTCTCGCGGAGCACCATCAGGAACGACGACGACACGGTCTTGATGCCGGGCGCGGTGCCCACCGTCCAGAGCCCCGCGCGCAAGACGTCGGCGGTGGCGGCGAGGCTGCCGGCGACCGCGCCGTCGGCTTCGCCCGCGGCCAACACGGAACCCGCGAAGACGAGCGGATCGAGCACGCGCTCCCTGGCTTCGGCGAGCGTCATGCCGCGATGCTTGCGGCGCTCGAAGAGCGTCTCGGCGAAGCGAGCCGTGCGCGGGTCGGCGCCGGGACGCAGCGACTCCACGCCGCGCGGCAACTCGGCCATGCCGCCGGTCTCGATCAAGATCGGTACGGCGAGCCCTTCCGAGGCGAGGCGAGCCGCTGCCTGCAGCACGCGCGGGTCGTTCGACTCCGGCAACAGGATGCGCGCCCCGATGCGACGCGCCCGCTCGTGCAGTTCGGCCAGGACGTCCATTACGACTGGGGCTCGGGCGTCTGCGCGAGCACGTCGTCCGGCACGTCCAGCTCGAGCCTGAGGAGCGCCAGCCCATGCGTCTTGCCCTGCGCGTCCGTCTTGATCGAGGCCGAGCCGCCGCCGCCCAGGCTGTCGGACAGGAGGAAGTTGAGCGCCAGCATGTTCTCGGCCTCGAAGCGCTCGACCGCGCCGGCGTTGATGCCCGCCATGTGTCGCTGGACGACCTCGGCGGTGAGAGCCTGCTGGAGGAAGCGATAGGCCTCGGGCGAGCGCGCCAGCACGCCGACGTTCGAGCCCTCTCCCTTGTCGCCCGAACGAGCGGCGGCGATGCGATGCAACGGAACGGTGGTCATGCTGCTCAAACCTCGAAAACGGTGACGCGCGTATCGATCTTGGACTTGGTCACGAGCGCCGGCCAGAAGCCGACGATCTCGGTCGCCTTGGGCCGTCCGCCGGCGAAACCCGTCACGCCGGGCGGGCCGGAGGTGACCAGCGGCACGAGTTCCGTGCCGAAGCGGTCGACCTTGGCGCGGTCGGGGCCGCGCACGCCCATGCGCAGGACGATCTCGCTCGGCTCGCCGGTCTCCGCGCTCCGGATGCCCGCGTGGCAGACGTTGGCGCCGAGATACTCCTCCATGCGCTCCTCGGGGCCGTACTCGAAGCCGTCGTACGCCAAGCGCTTCCAGACGATCTCGGCGCACAGCTTGGCCTTCGCCAGCGCGTCGGGGCCGCTGACGGTCAGTTGTCCGGTGGACTTCCAACCGTCGGAGTGGCTGATCGAAACCTTGTAGGTCGGCGTCGGTTCGGCGCCCTTGACACCGGTGACCGCCACGCGGTCGGTGCCGACCTCTTCCAAGCGAAAGCTGGTGAAGTCGGCGATGCAGTCGGGCGTCAGGTACCGGCGCGGATCGCCCATCTCGTAGACGAGTTGATGGCGCACCGCGTCGAGGTCGACGCGTCCGCCCGTGTTCGCGTGCTTGGTCACGACGAACGAGCCGTCGGCCTGCGCTTCGACGATCGGATAGCCGACCATCGCGAGGTCGGGGATCGAACGCCAGTCGGTGTGGTTGCCGCCCGTGCACTGCGCGCCGCACTCGACGATGTGGCCCGCGATCGTGCCCGCCGCCAAGCGGTCGTAGTCGCTCGCCCCCCAGCCGAATTCGTGAATCAGCGGACCGAGCACGAGCCCCGGGTCCGTACCGCGCCCGGTCAGGACGATGTCGGCACCCTGGGCCAGGGCTTCGGCGATGGGGAAGGCGCCCAGGTAGACGTTCGCGCTCGAGACCGAGTCGCGTACGTCCGCGAGCGGGGCGCCGGTGTCCATGTTGCGGAACTCCTCGCCCGACGCCAGCAGCGCGTCCAGTTGGCCGAGGATGTCGTCGCCCTCGACGATCGCGATCTTGAACCGCTCGCCCTTTGCGTTCCGGCCGCCGAGCTTGGCGATCACCGCCGCCAGCGCGTCCTTGCAGGCGTGCGGGTTCACGCCGCCGGCGTTGCAGACGATCTTGACGCCCTTGGCCTGGATGTCGGGGAAGACGCGATCGACGAGGTGCACGAAGTCGGTCGCGTAGCCGGCATCGGGCCGCCGCGAACGCAGCTTTTGCATGATCGAGAGCGTGACCTCGGCCAGGTAGTCGAGCGTCAGGTAGTCGAGCGGACCCTCGCGCAGGAGGCGCACGGGTCCCAGGATGGAGTCGCCCCAAAAGCCTTGCCCGTTGGCGATCCGGACGGGCTCGGACGGTTTGGAAGTGGGAGTCATCGGAGGTTCGCGGGACGCGGCGGGCGGGGCTGCGTAGAGTAGCGATCATGCGCGCCCTGATCAGCGGTTTCGGCTCCTTCGAGGGCGTCGAGGAGAATCCCACCGAGCGACTCGTCACGCGCTTGCTGGCCGCGCCGCCCGCGGACTGGGAGCTGAGCGGCTCGGTGCTGCCGGTCAGTTTCGCCCGCGCGCCTAGCGCCTGGGACGCTCTGCTCGCTCGCGAGGCGGCGGCGGACGTGCTGGTCGCCCTGGGCGTCAGCGGCCGCGACGGCTTTCAGCTCGAGGCCGCGGCGCGCGCGCGCCCGCTGCCGACGCGGCACCGTACCGACAACGACGGTCAGGTGGTCGGCGCCGTCGAACCCAGCTCGCCGGACGACCTCACGACGGACCTCGATTTGGCGGACCTCGTCGCACGCGTCGCGACGCGGAGCGGCCAGCCCGTCACGGTCTCCAGCGACGCCGGCGCCTACGTCTGCGAGCGCACGTACCACCATCTCTTGGTGCGGGCCCGCGAGCGGAGTGTCCCGGCGCTCTTCGTGCACGTGCCGACGTTCGAACGCATCGCGTTGCCCGACCAACTGAGCTTCCTGCACGCGCTGTTCGCCGAGCTCTTCGCGCCGCGTTAGCCCGGTTCCCTCACCACGATTCGATCGGATTCGTCGTAGATCGTTGTCCTGC
>JBBDIB010000089.1:70065-76069 GCA_040880665.1 Planctomycetota bacterium | reverse complement strand
CTGAATCCGATGCTCGGCACCTCGCGCATCGTCACCCGTGACGCAGACTCCTAGCGAATGTCGCGGCCCGCCAGCAACGAGCGCCACAGGCCGGGTTCGAGCCGCTGCTGCCAGAGGACGTCGCCCGCCCGGCGGACGAGGACGAAGGCCGGTTCGCCCGCGCGACCCTTCTTGTCGTGGCGCAAGCCGGTGATCAGCGCCTTCGTCGTGAGGTCGAGGTCATATCGCCGAGCCAGCTCATCCAGCGAGCGGAAGAGCCCCAGGCGCTCGAGCAGGCGCTCGATGCGCGGCCCCAGCGCGGCGTCTTGGAGTCGCCCGGCGCGCTCGCTCGCCTCGAGCGCCAGGGCCAGCCCGACGCCGACCGCGACTCCGTGGGGCACGCGTCCGTACCCGGCGGCGTGCTCGATGGCGTGCGCGAAGGTGTGGCCGAGGTTCAAGGTGGCGCGCTCGCCCTGCTCCAACTCGTCGCTGGTCACGATGCGCGCCTTGACGCCGACCGCGTCGACGAGCACGCGCTCGAGCACCGCCGGGTCGCGCGCGAGCACGGCGTCCGCCTCGGCCTCGAGCAGCTCGAGCAAGGCCGGGGCGCCGACCAGCGCGCTCTTCACGACTTCGGCGAGCCCCGCGCGGAAGTCGCCGTCGGACTGGGTCGCGAGCACCTCGGGATCGATCAACACCTCCGCGGGCGGATGGATCGTGCCGGCGAGATTCTTGCCCGCCGCGAGGTTCACCGCCGTCTTGCCGCCGATCGCCGCATCGACCTGAGCCAGCAGCGTCGTCGGCGCATGGACGACGTCGACGCCGCGCAGATAGAGCGACGCGGCGAGCCCGCCGAGGTCCGTGACCACCCCGCCGCCCAACGTGATCACCAAACCGCGCCGATCGACGTGCGCCTCTGCGAGGAAGTCGAGCACACCCTCCAGTTCGACCAGCGACTTGGAGGCTTCGCCGGGGGCCATCGCGTAGAGCGAGGCGTCCGGCAATGCCAAGCGCTCGCGATGCAACGGCGCCACCGTCGTGTCGGAAACGAGCGCGACGGAACGGTCGCTCGCGAGCGCGGCGGCTCGCGCGAGAACGCCGCGCTCGATGCGCACGGGGTAGGGGCGGCGCCCGCCGACTTCGATCGTCGTCAATGCAGTGCGGGGCTAGGAGGTCGGCGACGCTCGCCGGGCACGCCGGCGTTCGATCAGTTCCTGCTCGGAGCGCGCCGCACGCTTGCGATCGCGCCGCACGAGCCCGATGAACAGCAGCGTCAACAGGATGGCGCCGACCGAGATCGCGATGGCCATGTTCCGGTAGATCGGCGCACTCACCGGCTCGAAGCTCTCGAGATGCGTGATTACGAACAAAGGAGCGATGCGCACGCCGTGCTTGGCCGAGTCGTAGGCGAAGTTGCGCACGAACACACCCTGCGCGCGCACGTAGTCGGCCAGCTCCAGTTCGCGATCGGGGATGGGCGACCAGAAGTGCACGACGTTCTTCCACGTGCTGTTGCCGAGCCAGCCTTCGGTGTACTCCTCGAAGCGCGGCGCGTTCTCGGGCGCCCGTCGCACGCGTACGCCCTGCAAGCGCGAAATGGGGAAGCGGAACGCTTGGCCGACGAACCGGTCGGGCGTCTCGGAAACGGCTTGCAGGGTCTCGGCGTCGATCTCGGGAGCCGCGTTCCAGTCGAGCGCATCCGCGCCGTCGCGGCCCCAGGCCATGACGTGCCAGATCGCGTCGGACGGCTGGTCGTAGGTCGCGATGCCCGGCATGCCGGACTCGGTCCTCGTCACGTGGTCGTGCTCGATCTGCTGTTGCAGGTAGGCGACGTTGAGCGTGTTCACCGGCGCCGACGCCAGCCGCGACTGGATCAGCTTCGTCCCGACGACCAACGGGGCCTCGATCCAGCGGCCTGGCGCCTCGGGATCCTCTTCGCTGAAGACGCCGAGGAAACGACCGTCGAGCCGCACGAAGTCGACGCCGGGCATCAGATCGGGCACGTCGTCGGTGACGAAGTAGGTGACGTGGCCGTCGTCGTCGACCAGGCGACCCGCGTACTCGAGCGCAGCCGTGGGCGAGCGACGCCGCGCTTCCGCCGAGTGCAGCCAGCCGCGCACGGTCAAGGGGGTTCCGCGCGCCGCCGACGGCTCTTCGAGCAACCGTTCGCGCAGTTCGTCGTCGAGCACGCGCGCGCCGAGCGCCTCGTAGTGCCGCGGCGTGAGGCGCCGGACGTGAGTCAAGAGGAAGTCGAGCGCTTCGTCGTCCAGCAGCACGCGCTGCTCGGCCGTCGCGTCTCGAACCTGCGCATCGAGCTTCGCCGTGTCGAGCGCGGGAATCGCGATGCTCTCCTGCAGCGGCACTTCGGCCGGCATCGTTCCCGGTGACGTCACCGCGCGCGTCTTGAACCAGCCCCATCCGATCGCCAGGAGCACCAGCAAGAGCGCGACCGAAAGGCCGATCAGGCGCTTCTTCTCGCCGCTCGTGAAGCCGGTTTGCTGCGCGTAGGCGGCGGGGTCCTTGAACTTTCTCATCGGGTCGTCTCCAGGGCTGTGGCTCGCCGCGCCGCGCGCACGAGATCGCGAAACAGGCCGTCGTGCTCGGTCGAGGGGGAGAGTTCGGGATGCCACTGCACTCCGACGGCGAACGGGTGCGAGCGATGCTCGATCGCCTCGATCAAGCCTTCCGCGTCGCGACCCGTGACCGTCCAGGCGTCGCCGGGCGACTCGAGGGCTTGGTGGTGGCGGGAGACGACCTTCACCTTGTCTACACCGAGAGCGGCTATGAGTTTCGATCGCGGCTCGGCAAGAACCGTGTGCACGACGCCGCCGCGGTGTTCCTGGGCCGCCGGGCGCTCGCTTTCTAGATCCTGCACGAAGCGTGCGCCGGGGCTGGACAGCGCCAGGAGCTGCATCCCGTAGCAAATTCCGAGCACCGGGATCCCGCGCGCGAGCACGCGTCGGGCGAGCGCCAGATCCAGGTTCTGCTTCGACGCGGGGACCGGCGTCGCGCGCGGATGCACGGGGCCGAGGCCGAGCGCCTCCGTATCGAAGTCGTCGCCACCCGTCAGCAGCACGCCGTCGGCGCGATCGAGCAACCGGTCCACCAGCGCGATGTCGTCGATCCACGGCAGGACGAGTGGCAGGCCACCCGCGCGTTCGATCGCGGTGAGGTAGCGCCGTGCGAGCGTCAGCGTTCCGTTGCGCTCGGCACCGTGCTCGCCGTTCACCAGAATCAGGGGGCATGCCGTGTCTTTCATCGCCCGCGATCGTACACGGGCCGCGCCACCGCTAGGATCCTCGCCGTGAGCCCTCAATCTTGGTTTTGGATCGTCGGGTATCTGATCGTCGGGTTCGTGTTGCTCTCCAAGGGCGCCGACTGGCTCGTGCTGGGGGGAGCCTCGCTGGCGCGGCGTCTGGGCGTTTCCGCGTTGGTCGTCGGACTGACGGTGATCGCTTGTGGAACGTCCGCGCCCGAGTTCGTCGTCTCCGCCTTCGCGGCGAAGCAGGGGCACGTCGAGCTGTCGCTCGGCAACGTGCTCGGTAGCAACGTTTGCAACCTGGCGCTCGTGCTCGGGGGAGCGGCCGTGATCCTGCCCGGCATCCTGCAAGCGCGCCTGGCGTCGCGCGAGATCTTCTGGACGCTGTTCGCAGTCGGCTTCGTCTGGTGGCTGGCGTCCGATCGCGCCCTGACCCGCGTCGAGGGTTCGCTCTGCCTGTTGGCCTTCGTCGGCTACAACGTGCAACTGGCCTTCAGTGCGCGGGTGCCCGTACTGGCCGAGGATGCGGCCGCCGAGAAGGCCGTGCGACGCTCGGTCTTCGAGCTGATCGCGGGCATCGTCGCGATCAGTCTGGGCGCGAAGCTCGTCTTGGACGGCGCCGTGGCGGGCGCCGGAATCCTGGGCATGCCGGAGAGCGTCGTGGGCCTGACCGTCGTCGCGCTCGGCACCTCCTTACCGGAGGTGGCCGCGGGCTGGAAGGGCGCGTACCACGGGCACGCCGACATCAGTATTGGCAACGTCGTCGGGAGCAACGTCTTCAACCTCCTCGGCGTGCTGGGTCTGGTCGCGGTGTTGCAGCCCTTGGACCCCAGCGATCCGGCGATCGCCGACCCCGCGGGAATGGTGCGCGCATTCGACGACGCCTTGCGCGAGGACTTCTTCGTCGTCGCCGGTGTGACGCTCTTGGTGTTGGCGATCACGGGCCTCGGCCGGGGTCGGGCCGGGCGCCTGAAGGGCGCGCTCTTGCTCTCCGTCTACGTGGGCTACAACGTCTGGCTGGTGGTTTCGCGCTGACGATCGGGTCCATCGCCCAGTCCGATTGGCAAGCACGACGTTTGCAGGCGATGTTGGGGCTCGCGGATCGTTCACCCCCACCCGACACGGATTCATCATGCTCACGCTAGGACACGCCTTTCCCGACTTCCGCCTCCGCGGCGTGGTCGCCAACGAGCTCGACGACGCCTTCATCGACGTCTCGTCGAACGACCTTCAGGGCGCCTGGAGCGTCTTCGTCTTCTACCCCAAGGACTTCACCTTCGTGTGTCCGACCGAGCTGGCCGGTTTCGGCCGCCTCGAAGCCGACTTCCGCGAGCGCGACACGCGCTTGTTCGGCGTCTCGACCGATTCGGAGTTCGTGCACCTGGCCTGGCGCCGCTCCGAGGAGTCGCTGAACGAACTGCCGTACCCGTTGTTGTCGGACATTCGGCGCGACCTTTCCGAGGCGCTGGGCGTCCTCGATCCCGACGAGAAGGTTTGCATGCGAGCGACCTACATCATCGACCCCGACGGCATCGTGCGCTTCGCAGCCGTCCAGGACGGAAGCGTGGGCCGGAACCCCGACGAGATCCTGCGCGTGCTCGACGCGCTGCAGACGGGCGAGCTGTGCCCCTGCAACTGGAACCGCGGCGAAGAAACCATTCAGGTCGCCTGATGGGCGCCATGGACAGCTTGCAAGCACTCCAGGCCCGCCTGCCGGACTTCGCGAAAGATCTGCGCCTCAACCTGGGAGCGATTCCGACGATCGAATCCCTCGACGTCGAACAGCTCTGGGGCACCGTTCTCGCGTCCGCCTACGCGACGGGGGGCGTCCTGCCGGAACTCGTTCACATGGCCGACGAGCGCCTGTCGCCCGAGGCGTCCCAGGCGGCGCGCACGGCCGCGTCGGTGATGGGCATGAACAACATCTACTATCGGTTCGTGCACCTCGCGACGAACCCGACCTACGGGCAACTGCCGGCGCGCCTGCGGATGCAAGGCATCAAGACGCACGGCGTCGAGCAGGCCAACTTCGAACTGTGGGCGCTCGCCGTCTCGGCGATCCACGGCTGCGGCGCGTGCATCGACAGCCACGAACGCGTGCTGTTGCGCGCGGGTCTCGTTCCGACGGCGATCCAGGACGCCGTTCGCATTGCTGCTATCGTGCACGGGGCGGCGCAGGTCGTGACGACGGAGCGAGCGCTCGCCACCGTACCCGTGGCGTGAAGCGCGCTCGCCTGCCCGGCAAGTCAATTTACACCGATCGAGGAGATCATCCATGACCGAAACAGCGACCTTGCAGCAGCTTCAACAACTGCTCGCCGACTACACCGTCTTCTACCAGAAGATCCGCAACTACCACTGGAACGTGAAGGGGCCGCAGTTCTTCCAACTGCACGAGCAGTTCGAGCAGCTCTACCTCGCCACCGCCGTGAAGGTCGACGACATCGCCGAGCGGATCGTGACGAAGAAGGGCCGCGTGCCCGGCACTTTGGCGCACTACCTCGAGGCGACGACGCTCAGCGAGGGCGATTCGGGGCTCGACGGCGCGGCGATGGTCAACGACCTGATCGGCGACTTCGAGAAGCTCGACGTGACCCTGCGCCAAGCTACCGCGACGGCGGCGAAGGCCGACGACATGGCGACGGCCAACCTGCTCGAAGGCTTCGCGGACGAACAGGAGAAGACGACCTGGATGTTCCGCGCCTTCCTCGGCTGAACCGCAGGAACCGGGTCCAAGCGAACGCGGCGCGCGCGGTCAGTCGGCCG
>JBBDIB010000089.1:68925-70055 GCA_040880665.1 Planctomycetota bacterium | reverse complement strand
GCCGCGTTCGCTTGGAGCGCGAAGCCCAGCAGGCGGTAGAGGAGCCGCGCACCGACGATCTCGTCCCAGCCCGTGCCGGCGAGGCGCCCGGGCTCGGGCGAGACCTCGACGAGATCGAAGCCGACGATGCGGCGGCCGCTGGCGACGAGCGCTTCGAGGACGTCCATCGTCTCGTCCCAGAGCAGCCCGCCGGGCACCGGCGTACCGGTGTTCGGGCAGAGCGACGGATCGAGTCCATCGATGTCGAACGTGATGTAGACCTGCTCGGGCAACAGCTCGACCGTCTCGGCGATGCGTGCAGCCAGCCGGCCGTTCGAACGCGCTCGCGCCCAGTCGCTGGCGAAGACGGCCTGGAAGCGGCCGTTCGAGCGCTCGAGCGCATCCAACTCGTCGCCGCCCACGTCGCGGATGCCGAGCGCCACAACGCGTGCGTCCGTCGCTTCCGCCACGTTGTGCACGATCGAGGCGTGGCTGTTGCGAAAGCCCTCGTAGCCGGCGCGCAGATCGAGGTGCGCGTCGAATTGCAGGAGCCCCAAGCCCGGATACGCTTCGGCGTGCGCGCGGATCGAGCCGAACGGCGTCGAATGGTCGCCGCCGACCAGCCCGACGAGATGCCCCGCGCGGATCGACGCACTGGCTCGCGCGTAAACGATCGCGTTCATCTCGTCCAAGAGCTCGTCGACTTGCGCCGCGGCGCGCGCGAACTGCGGTCCGGCCGCGGCGCCGCCGGCCGCGATGACCGGGAGAGCGAGCGCGCTCGCCTTCGTTTCGATCGCGAGCAAGCGCTCGTCCACGTCGTGCCAGTGGATGCCCGCTTCCCACGGTCGCCCGGTCAAGAGATCCTCGAGGTCGACCTGCTTGCTGGCCGCGTGAATCGCGGCGGGCGCGTGGCGCGTTCCGCGGCGGTACGACGTCGTGGCCTCCACGGGCACGCCGAAGAGGTGCACGCGCGCCTCGTCCGCCGGCGTGTCGAGCCCGAAGGCTCCGCTCTCGGGTGCTGCGGCAGCGTTGGGGTCGAAGGAGTTCATGGTGCGAACAGGATAGTCGCACCGGCTCGGTCAACGCGCTTCCTCGAGCGGCGGGTTTTCGACGAGGCGGCACCGCAGCCCCAGGGTCGGGCTGCGGTGCCG
>JBBDIB010000089.1:9722-68915 GCA_040880665.1 Planctomycetota bacterium | reverse complement strand
CCCCCCCCCCCCCCCCCCCCCCCCCGCGACTCGCCGACGGACTCAGATGGCGGCCAGCGCCGGAGCCAGCGCCGCGTTCAAGCGCGCCAAGCCGCGACGAATCGTGCTCTTCACCGTTCCGAGCGGCTGCCCCGTGCGGCGCGCGATCTCCGAGTGCGATTGGCCGTCGATGAACGAGTGCTCGATCAAGCGTCGTTGCCGATCGGGCAGGTGATCGAGGGCCGCATCCAGCAGCGCGTGCCGTTCGCTGTCGAGCAGCGTGCGCGACGGGTCGCTCGTCTCGGCGCGATCGGGCTGTTCGTCGAGCGGCTCCGACACCACGCGACCGCGATGCGTGCGGTTGCGGCGACCGCGATCGGTGGCGCGTCCGCGCGCCACGATCAAGACCCACGAGCGCGCCGACCCGCGCTCGGGATCGAACAGACTGCCCCGGCGCCAGATGTACTCGAACGTGTCGAGCACGGCTTCGTCCGCGTCGAGGCCGTCGCCGAGAATTCGGCGACAGACGCGTTGGACGGATGGGGCCAAGCGCTCCCACAGCTCCTCCAGCGCAAGTGCGTCACCGTCCGAGGTGCGCGCCAGCAGGTCGTCGAGCACGACTCTGGGGTTGAGGGAGGACTCGGACACATCGAGGATCGCGGTCATGGCAGGGGTGGGCGCGGGGGAAAATGCGATGGGAAGTGGGGTGGGGGCGAAGCGGCTTCCTCCTTGGCAACGGTCATGCCACCGCCCGGAACCAGACCCTCCGGCGCCCTGCTCCTCCCGTGCGGCCCCCGCGGGCTGCGGTTCCTGCACCTGCTTGCAAGAGCTACAACGATCGCGGACTGGCCAAGCGAGCGGTACGCGCGAGCGCGCCGACCGGATCCATTCCAAGGTTTTTCGGCCCCGGGGCGTTCTCCTCGTGCTTCGCCATCGTGGCGGAAGCCTGACGCAAGCGACCCCGACGACGATGACGAACGAGACCTACGAGCCTGGGGCGACGAACCCCGACGAACTGCGCGACGAGCTCTTGACCGCGTACCTGTTGCACGAGCTCGATGCCGTGACGCGCGCGCGGCTAGCGGCCGAGTTGGCCGAGGACGCCGAACTCGAGGCGCGGCGCCGGGAGTTGGAGGCCGCGCTTCGCTTCGTCGAGAGCGCCGGGGGGCAGGACGCCCTCTCGGGGGCGGCGGTGGCGTCGCTGTTGAACCAGGCGCGACTCCAAGTCGGGCGCCGGCGCGGCTGGCGCAGCGTGCCGCCGTCGATCTTGAGCGCGGCGGCGGGCGTCGTGCTGCTGGTGGGCGCGGGACTGCTCGCGAAGGGCTTCTTCGGCGCCGACTCGAGCCCCGCAAGCGAGGTCGGGTCGTTCGCGTACCGCATCTTCGGGGAGACCGCCTCGCGCAGCGACGGTTACGCCGGCCCGGGCGACTCGGTGCCGCCCAGCGAGGGCCGGAAGGGCGCTGCTTCCGTGGCGCCTTCTCCTGCACCGAATCCCACCGCGTCGGGGGGCGGCGGGTTCTTCCTGGGCATGGGCAAGAACGGGAGTCCGGCGGGCCAAGCAGGGCTTCAGTTTCGAGCCGGGAGCGAGGTGAAGACCCTGACCCGCGGTGTCGAAGTGGAGCGGCTTCGGACGCTGGGCTACCTCGGCGAAAGCGCTAGTTCGGAAGGGGAGGTGTCGCCGAGCGTGGGGTTCTACTACGAGCCGTCGAGCGAGCCGCACGAGAAGCTCGCACGGCTTCGCGAGGAGCTCTCGGCGAAGGGTGAGCTGCAGGCGGATGACTTCGACTCCGAATCCTACGGTCGAGCGCGGGTGACCTTCGTCGCCGAGTCCTTCGAAGCTCTCGTCGCCGGCTACCTCGGCCAGTGCTGCGTGCTGCCCGGCGAGTCTGCGGCCGACATGTTCTTCCGCTACTGGGGTGATCATCCCTTCGTGCGCTCGGCGGACGACGCGCTCTCGACCTTCGCCGCGGACGCCGACACGTCGAGCTACGCGCTCGCGCGGAACTATCTACGCAAGGGCGAGTTGCCGCCGCGCGAAGCGGTGCGCACGGAAGAGTTCGTCAACTACTTCACAGCCGACGTGCCGCCGCCGACGAACGATACGTTCGACGTCCGCTTCGAGCTGGCGCCGAGCGCGTTTCATCCCGACCCGGACGTGTGGATGCTGCGCGTCGCGGTGCGCGGCAAGGACTTGCCGCGCTTCGAGCGTCAGCCGCTCGCGCTGACCTTCGTCGTCGACGTCTCCGGTTCGATGCAACAAGGCGGACGCCTCGACCTGGTCAAGCAGGCGCTGGCTCTCTTGGCGACCGAGCTCACGCCCGGCGACTCGGTGGCGCTGATCGCGTTCTCCACCGAGGCCCGTCAGCTCTTGCCGATGACCTCAGCCGCGAACCGCGCGGCGCTCGAGGATGTGCTCGTGTCGCTTGAACCCACGGGCGGCACGAACGTTCAAGCGGGCCTCGGCGCGGGCTTCCGCGCGGCGTCCGACGGGCTGGTGCCCGGCGCCGTCAACCGTGTCGTGTTCCTCTCCGACGGCGTCGGCAACATCGGCGCCACGGACCAGCGCTCGATCCTGGACGAAGTCGAAACCATGCGCGCCAGAGGCATCTACCTGAACACGATCGGCGTCGGCATGGGCAACGTGAACGACGACTTCCTGGAGCAGTTGGCGGATCGCGGCGATGGCGTCGCGAACTACATCGACACCGTCGACGAAGCCGAGCGCGTGATGGTCTACGAGTTCACCAACACCTTCCAGCCGATCGCGCGCGACGTGAAGATCCAGCTCGAGTTCGATCCGCGCCAGGTGCGCGAGTGGCGGCAGCTCGGGTACGAGAACCGCGCGCTGGCTCACGCCGACTTCCGGAACGATGCGGTCGACGCCGGCGAGCTGAACGCGGGGCACCAGGTGTCGGCGCTCTACGAGCTCGTACGGACCGGCGCAGGCGGTACCGCGCCCCTGGCGACCTGCCGCTTGCGTTGGAAGGAACCGTTCGCGGTCGACACGGGCGACGCTTCGGAGCGCGCGACCCGCGACGCGGAAGTGGCGACCGAGCGGCTCTTCCACACGACCGGCGAGGAGGCCGCGTACGAATTGGCCGGCGCTTCGTGGGGCTTCCGTCGCTCGCTCGTCGCCGCGCAACTCGCGGAATGCCTGCGGCGCTCGAAGCACGCGCGCGCGGACGATCCCGAGCGCTTGAAGGCGCTGGCGACGGACCTGGCGCGCGAGCGGCCGAACGACCCCGAAGTCGTCGAACTCGGGCAGTTGGTCGAACTCGCCGTCACCTTGCTCGCCGGCGTGACGCCCGAGACCGACGAACGAACGCGCGTGCTGGACGCGATCGCGGAGCGGCGCTACCTCGAAGCGCGCCTCGAGCAGCTCGGCGCGACGAAGCGCGATCCCGCCGACGCCGCTGCGGCTCGCGGCGAAATCGAAGCCCTCGAACGACGACTGCGCGAGATCGTGGCGGCCGAGGTCGGGTACGACCTCGCTGCGAGCGACGACGAGCCGAACGGGGAGGAGCGCTAGATGAAGCTCCCCGACATGGTCAGCGCTCGACGCACCCTCGACTCCGCCGACGCTCGCCCCGACCGCGTGTTGCTCGAGGCCTGGCGCGCCGGCGACGTGGCGGCGTTCGAGGCGCTCGTCCGGCGACACCAGGCACCGCTCCTGCGGCACGCGCGCGTGTTGGTGAGCTACGCCGACGACACCGAGGACGTCGTGCAAGAGACGCTGATGAAGTTGGTGCAGGCGCCGCCCGAGCCGCGCTCGGACCCCGGCGCGCTGGTCGCCTGGCTGCACCGCGTGGCGCGCAACCTCGCGACCGACAAGGTGCGCGCCGAGCGACGCCGGAAACGGCGCGAAGAGCGCTCCGCGCAGGACGAGCGCTCGCCGGGGGGACTCGACGGCGTCGAAGCCGACGACACACGTCGCGCGGTCGAACGCGGGCTCGCCCGATTGCCCCAGGAGCAGAGCGAGGTTCTCGCGCTGCGCCTCTTCGGCGAGCGCAGCTACGACGAGATCGCCGCGATCACCGGCAAGAAGGCGGGGACGGTCGGCTGGCTCCTGTCCGTCGGGATGAAGGCGCTCGTCGTCGAGCTCGGCACGCTGGTCGCTGGCGAGCGCGCGGCGAGTTCCGGCTGAGTCCGCTCGGCCGGGGCCCCCGCGTGCCGTACGCTCGGTGACATGGAACGCGGACGAACCTGGATCGTGCTCGGTGCGCTGCTGGCAGCCGTCGCCGTCGGCGCCGGCGCGCTGGGGGCCCACGCGCTCGAGGCGCGACTCGACGCCGCGCGCTTGGCGAACTGGGAGACGGCCGTGCGCTACCAACTGGCCCACGCGCTAGCGCTCGTGCTCTTCGGTCTGTGGCGCAACCAGGGTGGGCGCGGTCGCGCCGTGGGCTGGCTGTTCGTGCTCGGCACGCTCGGCTTCAGCGGCTCGATCTACTGTTTGGCCTTCGAGTTCGGTACGAGTTGGGTGTGGCCGCTGACACCGCTCGGTGGCACGTTGCTGCTCGTTGGCTGGATCTGGTGGGCGCTCGGGGCCTGGCGCACCACCTGAGGTGGTGGCGCGCCCTTTGGCAACATTGCCGTTACGCGCCGGCCCGGAGCGCACGAATCAGCGTTCCTTCATTCGGCGTCACCGTTCGCCGATGCATGGGCTAGCATCGCACGGGCTGCTCGGGTCTCGACCCCAGCGGCCATCATGACATTCGTGGATCTACCCAAGAGGAAACCCATGCGAGCCCCGTGGACCATCCATGGGCTTGGAGTCGTCGCGTTCGGAGTACTCGCCTGGACCGGTAGCGCAACGAGCGCCGGTCCGGACGACGAGGTCAACACCGCGACGCTCTCTCACAAAGCCCAGAAGAAATGGGGAATCAACCTCCCCGCCGAGCACTGGATCACGGTCGATTGGTCGATCGCGTTGTCCGGAGGTCTCGAATTCCCCGCCGAGCAGACGGGAGCACAGAAGCTCTCCGTCGACACCAACGGCGACGAGAAGCTCGACGACGACGTCAAGGGCAAGGGCGGCAGCCTGACCCTGAAGGGCACCACCGACGCCGACGAGAAGGTCGAGTACACCGTGCGCTTGCGCCCCAAGGGCAAGACCTGGGAGTGGTCGGCAGGTTCGGTGCAGCAAGGCACCGTCGAAGGGACCAAGGTTTCGCTGATCGACATGAACGGCAACGGCCGCTACGACGATTTCGGGCAGGATGCCTACCTCGTCGGCAACAGTTCGAATGCTGCGTTCCTGTCGCGTGTCGTCAACCTGGGCGGCAACCTGTACGAGTTCACGCCCAACGCGCTCGGGACCGAGGTGACGACGAAGCCCTTCACGGGTGAAACGGTCATGCTCGACGCGACCAGCGAGTTCGAGGGCAAGGGCAAGGTGGTCAACGCGGTCTTCCGCGACGGCGATCTCTCCTTCAACGTGGCGGACGAGGCTAAGGGCATGAAGATTCCCGCAGGCACGTACCGCTTCGAGCACGGCTACGTCACGAAGGGTTCGTCCACCGTGACGATCGGTACGGGCAACATGGAGCCGATCGAATTGGCCCCCGGAGCCGAGCACGTGGTCGAGTGGGGCGCGCCGATCGGCGGCGAGTTCTCCTACAACCAAACGGGCACCAAGGTGACCGTGAACGCCGACTTCCGCTTCTTCGGCAAGCTCGGCGAGGAGTACAAGGAGTTCACCCCCAAGGGTGGCGGTCCCAAGATCTTCGTCAAGGACAAGGAGAAAGGCGACGTCCTCACCAAGGGCCGTTTCCGCGAGTCGTGATGAGGCACCGCCTACACGCCGTACACCGGGAGTGTACGTGAAGGAACGGAAGCCACCGCTGAACTCGAGTACGACCACGATCTGTTCGGAACGATGACAGCCAAGCCGAAAGGCGCTGACGGCCCGCAGTCGAAAGCCGACTGAAGCCCAGCGCCCCACGCAATGCCAGCGGCCCCGCGCGATCCACCTCGGATCGAGCGGGGCCGCTGGCTTTTCCCGGGCTAGAGGCTGCGAAACGTCGCGCGCAAGCGCCGCACGGGCGGATCTTCGTCGTCGAAGAGATCCTCGAGGGTCTCGAGCTCGAGTTCACCGCGCTCGAGCGCCAAGAGCTCCTCGGGCGAGAGCGGCCAGGGCACTGCGTCGATGTCGACAGCTTCCTCGTCGTCGCGCGCCCGCATCACCGCGACGAGGCGTCCGCCGGGGGCGACCGTTGCCGCGAGACAGGCCATGGCGCGCGAGCGCAGCTCCGGCGGCAAGGCTTGCAACGTGTAGACCTCGACGACGAGGTCGAACGCCGACGTACATTCCACGGGCAGCGCGAAGAGGTCCGCTGCGAGATACGCGACGCGCGAGTCGGGAAAGCGTCGCCGCGCCCAGTCGACCGCGGTCGGCGAGACGTCGAAGCCCGTCACTCGATAGCCGCGGCGCGCCAACTCTTCGGCGTCGTCGTCGAGTCCTGCACCGACGACGAGCGCCCGCTGCCCAGCGCCACTCGGCGCTTCGCGCTCGAGCCACTCGACCAACAAGGGTTGCGGGCGCTCGTCCTCCCACGGCACCTCGGCCAACTTGCCGTCCGCGGCGGCGTACAAGGCCTCGAACCACGCCAGCGGCGTCCCGCGCTCGACGTGCTCACGCGCCAGATTCAAGGCGCGTTGGCGTCCGCGCTCCCAGTCGGCGCCGCGGCTCATCGGTCGACCTCGAGCGCGCTCGCGCAGCCCAGCGGTGACGCCGGCAACGGGTGAACCTGCGGGTAGCGACGGGTGCGCTCGTCGGAGGGGGAAGTCATCCAAAGTGCCTGTTCGAGGACGGGACGCGAGAGCGCGGTCACCCACCCGCGGCTCGGCAGGGTAGCACGTGTTCTCTGGAGTCCGGCAAGGGCTGCATCCGGCTAAGCTCGACCGACGTAGGCTCCGTCTGACACGGCGCCGCGCCTCGCTCGCGACCTCTCCCCGGGATCTGGCATGAATGCGATCGAAAAGGAACTCGAGGCCTTCATGCAGGGCCTCGAGAAGCGCAACCCGCACGAGCCCGAGTTCCACCAGGCCGTCGAAGAGGTCGCGACCTCGGTGATGCCGATCTACCTCGACAACCAGCGCTGGCGTGACGCGCAACTGCTCGAGCGTGTCACCGAGCCCGATCGCATCATCACGTTTCGTGTGTCGTGGGAGACCGACGACGGTCAAATCCGAGCCAATCGTGCCTGGCGCGTGCAGTTCAGCAACGCGCTCGGCCCGTACAAGGGCGGCCTGCGTTTCGACCCCAGCGTGACCCAGAGCGTGCTCAAGTTCCTGGGCTTCGAGCAGATCTTCAAGAACAGCCTGACCGGTCTGCCGATGGGCGGCGCGAAGGGCGGCTCGAACTTCAACCCCAAGGGCAAGAGCGAGCGTGAGGTGATGCGCTTCTGTCAGTCGATGATGATCGAGCTGCACCGTCACATCGGAGAGGACGTCGACGTGCCGGCCGGAGACATCGGCGTCGGCTCGCGCGAAGTCTCGTTCCTGTTCGGGCAGTACGTGCGCCTCGAGAACCGCTGGACCGGCGTGCTGACCGGCAAGGGCCAGGCCTCCGGCGGCAGTGCGGGACGCACGGAGGCGACAGGCTACGGCTGCGTGTACTTCTGTGAGGAAGTGCTCGCGCACCAAGGCGAAGGGCTGAAGAACAAGCGCATCGCGATCAGCGGCAGCGGAAATGTCGCACGCTACGCTGCGGAGAAGGCCATCGAGGACGGTGCCCACGTGCTCTCGTTGAGCGATTCGAGCGGCACGGCGTACATTCCCAACGGCTTGACGCCCGAAATGCTGAGGTTCGCTCACCAGCTCAAGGAGCTGCGCCGCGGGCGCATCGCCGAGCTGGCCAAGCAGTTCGACGGCGTCGAGTACAAGGCCGACGCCAACCCGTGGGATCTCGCGTGTGACATCGCGATGCCGTGTGCTACGCAGAACGAACTCGACGAGTTGGACGCCGAAGCGCTGATCAAGAACGGCGTCCGCGTCGTGTGCGAAGGCGCCAACATGCCGACGACGGTCGCCGCCATCGACCGCTTCAAGGAGGCCAAGGTGCTGCACGTGCCGGGCAAGGCGTCGAACGCCGGCGGCGTCGGCGTGAGCGGGCTGGAGATGACCCAGAACTCCATGCGGATGAGCTGGAGCCGCGAGCGCGTCGACCAGGAGCTCCGCGCGATCATGAAGAGCATCCACCAGCGCTGCGTCGACCACGCGCCCGCCGGCGAGCACATCGACTACGTCGACGGCGCGAACATCGCAGGCTTCACGAAGGTCGCCGAAGCCTTGTACGCCTATGGCGTCGTTTGAGGCGTCTGGAACAAGCCCGGTTCCCTCACCACTCGAGCTGCGTGCCGTCGTGGTTCCAGAAGAGCCCGCTCTGGTCCGGCTCGAGCCCCTCGAGCACTTGCAGGAGACCGCGGACCGACTCCTCGGGCTCGAGCGTCGCGTCCGGCCCGCCCATGTCCGTGCGCACCCAACCGGGGCTCATGCAGACGGCGAGGATCCCGTCGTCCTCGTGCTCGGCGGCGAGGCTGCGCGTGTACATGTTCAGCGCGGCCTTGCTCTCGCGGTAGCCGCCGTAGCCGCCGCTCGTGTTGTCGCTCAGGCTGCCGAGTCGGCTCGACATGTTGGCGATGATCGCGCCCTCGGCCGCGGCGAGACGCGGCAGGAGAGCGTCCGTGACACGCATCGGTCCCAGGGTGTTGACGTCCAGCACGCGGCGCGCGCGCTCGGCGGTGGGAAGGTCCGTCCAGGCGCGGCCGCTGACGCCGGCGTTGTTGAACAAGAGGTGCACGGGCGCGTCGCCGAGCGCCTGCGCGAAGGCCGCGACCGAGTCGGGATCGATCACGTCGAGCGGCAGCACACGCGCGCCGGTCGCGGCGAGCTCTTTTGCCTCCGCGGGCTCGCGCGCGGTGCCGACGACACGCGCGCCGGCGGCGGCGAGCTGCGTCGCGAGTTCGAGCCCGAGCCCGCGGTTCGCGCCCGTGACGACGACGGTCTTGCCCCGGAAGCGCGAGGTGCCGGTCGCTGGGGTGCTCGCGTCTCCCTCCTGCGCCGAGGCGAGGCACAAGAGCCCGACGAGCGCGGCGACGGAGAGGACGAGCGTGAAGGGATGGAGCAAGCTAGCGCGGTGCAACATGGTCTCTGCGGCGGGGTTCGGGGAAGCGGGACCACCCGACGATAGCGCCCCTGCGGAGTGCGCGCACGGCTCGCTGCCTGCGGGCGCTTTCGACCTCAGCGCTCGAGCCTCGCCAGCGCGATCATCGCGTCGGCGATCTGGTCGGCCTGGCCGTCGTCGACGCAGGCGGGCGGCATCGCGTAGACGACGTTGCCCAAGGGGCGCAAGAGCACGCCGTGTTCGAGCGCGGCGGCCCGCAGGCGCGGCCCCAGCGTGGCGTGGTAGCCGGCGTCGCCGACGGCGAGGTCGAAGGCGACGATGCCGCCCAAGTGCCTGAGGTTCTCGATCGGCGCGGCGGTGGCCGCAATGCGCGCGTGGATCCGCGCGCCGATCGCCGCGAGGCGGCGCGGCACGTCGTTCTCGTGCACCAGCGCCAACGACTCGAGCGCGATCGCGCAGCCGAGCGGCGACGCCGTCATCGAGTGGCCGTGGGGGAAGAAGCGCGAGCGCTCCTCGGAGAGGAAGCTCTCGAAGAGTTCTTCGGTCGCCAAGGTCGCGGCCAGCGGGAAGATGCCGCCCGAGAGGCCCTTGGCGAGGCACAGGAGATCCGGCGCGACGTCGGCGTGCTCGCACGCGAAGAGACGCCCCGTGCGGCCGAAGCCCGTCATGACTTCGTCGGCGATCAACGGGACGCCGGCCGCGCGCGTCGCGGCGCGTGCTGCGGTCAGGACTTCCGGGGCGTAGAAGCGCATGCCGCCCGCGCCTTGCACCAAGGGCTCGAGCACGACGCCCGCGAGCGACGAGCCGAGACGCTCGATCGTCGCGGTCAGGGCGACCGCGTCCGGCGGCACGCGCTCGACGCGGAAGAGGAGCGGCGCGTAGACCTCGAAGAACGGATCGGGGTCGCCCAGCGCCATCGCGCCGAACGTGTCGCCGTGGTACGAGCCGGTCAAGCTAACGAAGGTGCGCCGCTCGGGTTCGCCGCGATGGACCCAGGCGTGGTAGGCGATCTTGCAGGCGACCTCGACGGCGGTCGAGCCGTTGTCGGACAGGAACACGCGCGTCAACCCCGTGGGCGCGGCGGCGACGAGGCGCTCGGCGAGTTCGACCGCGGGCGCGTGCGTCGCGCCCGCGAACAGGACGTGGTCGAGCCGCGCCGCTTGCTCGGCGACCGCGCGCACCAGTCGCGGGTGCCCGTGTCCGTGCAAGGACGTCCACCAGGAGCTGATCGCGTCGAGCAGCACGCGACCGTCCTCGAGGAACAGCTCCGAGCCCGCGGCGCGCGCTACGGCGAGCGGCGCGACCTCGGTGTGGTGCTGCGTGTACGGGTGCCAGAGGACGCGCGCGTCGCGTTGGGCGAGATCGTTCAAGGCAAGAGGTCGCGGAGACCGTCGGATTCGAAGTGGGCGTCGATCCAGGCGTCGAGTGCGCCGGGCGTCAGTTCGGGCAGGTGCGGCAACTCGATCAAGCGACGAACGAGTGGAGCAAGCGTCGCGCGGTTCGAGGGATGGGGCGCGCCGGAGAGGATCAACGCGCGCGGCACGAGCCCGCGGCGCTCGAGCGCCTCGAGTGTCAGTTGCGTGTGGTTGAGCGTCCCGAGCCCGGCGCGCGCGACCAGCACCACTTCGCGCGCGTGCGCTGCGAGGAACGCCGCCTGGTCGTAGCCGGCGTCGTCATAGGGCACCAGGAGCCCGCCCGCGAGCTCGACGATCAGACGCGCGTCGCCGGCCTCGGCGCGGGCTTGGCGGAAGCCGGCTTCGAGCGCGTCGCGTTCGAGCGTCCGCCCCGCGGCGCGCGCGGCCTCGTGCGGCGAGGCCGGCAGCGCGAAGTGGTAAATCGGCTCCAAGCGTTCCCCGGCGCTCGACTGCGCCAGGCGCGCCACCGTTTCGGTGTCGCTGTCGTCGCCGGTTTGCACGGGCTTCAGGTAGCGCACGGCGCCGAGCCGCCGCGCGACGCGCACCAAGAGCGCGCTGGCGACGGTCTTGCCGACGTCGGTGTCGGTGCCGACGACGAAGACGGGTTCCGGCGCCGGGCTTCGCACCTCGACGGGCGGTGCCGGCGGCGCGACGCGCTCGGCCTCGCGCAGCGCGCGCGCGACGCCGTCGATCTCGTCGGGCGTATGCGCCGCGCGCACGACGAAGCGCAGGCGTTCCGCGCCCGCGGGCACCGTGGGAGCGCGGATGCCACGCACGTCGAAGCCCGCTGATTGCAGCTCGGTCGCGAGGCGCATCGTGCGCTCGGTGTCGCCGACGGGGTGGGGCAGGATCGGGCCCCGTCCGGGTTCGCGACCGAGGGCGCGCGCCAGTTGCTCGACGCGCTCGCGCAACGTGGCGCGCGCGGCCTCCGCTGCTTCCGCCAGTTCGATCCCGGCGACGAGCGCGCCCGCGACGAGCGGCGAGACGCCGGTCGAGAACACGCTGCCGCGCGACGCCTGCGCCAGGAAGTGCACGACCTCGGGCGCCGCGACGACGAACGCGCCGGCTGCGCCCAGCGCCTTCCCGCCGGTGAAGAGGCGCACGAGCGTCACGCCGTCGAAGTCCACCTCGGAGCACGCGCCGCGGCCGCTGGGGCCGACGATGCCGCCCGCGTGCGCCTCATCGACGAAGAGCGCCGCGTCGTGCTTGCGGCAAAGTTGCGCGAGCGCCGCGAGGTCCGGCGTGTCGCCGTCCATCGAGAAGATGCTCTCGGTCAGGACGAGTCGCCGCCGGGCGCCGCGCGCACGCTCGAGGCAGTGCGCGAGGTGTTCTGTGTCGAGATGCCGATGAACGCGCGTCTGCGCCCGCGATTGACGCGCGCCGTCGATCAGGGAAGCGTGCACGAGCGCGTCGGACAGGATCACGTCGCCGCGCCCGACCAGCGCGGGAATCGTCGTGACGTTGGCTTGGTAGCCCGCTGGGAACAGGAGCGCGTCGACGTCGCCGCCGAGCCACTCGCGCGCCGCTAGTTCGGCGCGTCGGCTGGCGGTCGCCGCGCCGCCCAAGAGCCGCGCGGCCCTCGCCCCGGCGCCGTGGCGCTCCCCGAACTCGAGCGCACGGGCGAGCAGCCTGGGATCGGTGCTCTGGCCCAGCACATCGCTGGACGTGAAATCCACCAGTCCGTCGCCCACGTCGTTGTCGGGCCGACGACGCTCGAGGCCGAGCCGCCGGCGCGCTTCGTTCTCGAGGGCGAGCGCTCGCTCGAGGCTCATCGCGACCGCGCTAGGAACCGAGCGGGGACAGGCCCAACTTCTCGAACAGCGCCGCGTCGCTCGAGCGCTCGGGATTGGGCGTCGTCAGCAGTTCGTCGCCGACGAATAGCGAGTTGGCGCCGGCGAGGAAGCACAACGCCTGCGCCGCCTCGTCCATCTCCGTGCGGCCCGCGGAGAGTCGCACCATCGACTTCGGCATCAAGATGCGCGCGACCGCGACGGCGCGCACCATCTCCGTCCAATCGAGCGGCTCCTGGTTGGCGAGGGGGGTGCCCTCGACCGCGACGAGCTGGTTGATCGGCACGCTCTCGGGGGCGGGATCCATCGAAGCCAGCTCGGCCAAGAGTTCGGCGCGATGCTGGCGCTCTTCGCCCAGGCCGAGGATGCCGCCGCAGCAGACCTTCATACCCGCTTCGCGCACCGCGGCCAGCGTCCGCCGCCGATCGTCGTAGGTGCGCGTCGTGATGACTTCCTCGTAGTACGACTCGCCCGTGTCGAGGTTGTGGTTGTAGTAGTCGAGCCCCGCGTCCGCCAAGCGCTTGGCGCGCGGCGCGTCGACCATGCCGAGCGTCGCGCAGGTCTCGAGCCCCATGGCCTTCACCTCGCGCACCATGTCGAGCACGCGTTCGAACTCTTTCCCGTCCTTGACCTCGCGCCAGGCGGCGCCCATGCAGAAGCGGTCGGCACCGCCGGCCTTCGCGGCGCGCGCCTTGGCCACGACCTCCTCGGTCGCGAGCAACGGTTCGCGTTCGACGGCGGTCGTGAAGCGCGCGCTCTGCGAGCAATAGGCGCAGTCCTCGGGGCAAGCGCCGGTCTTGATCGACAGGAGCTGGGAGCACTGGACCTTGGCCGGATCGTGGTGCGCGCGGTGAACGGCGGCCGCCTCGAAGACCAGGTCGAGCAGCGGTCGAGCAAGGAGGGCTTCCACCTCCAGGACGGTCGGAGTCGTGGCGAGTTGGCTCATGGCGCTCGGGAGTCTACCCTCCCGAGCCTCATGACCGCCCGACAGCCCAACTACTGGGAGTACATTCGCGTCGAAGAGCTTCTTTCCCTGCAGCGCGGGCTGGCGCAGGACGAGGGCGAGCTGACGCGGGACGAAGTGCTCTTCATCACCGTCCACCAGATCTACGAGCTGTGGTTCAAGCTCATGCTGGGCGAGCTGGGAGCGCTGCGGGATCTGTTCGCCCAGAATGTCGTCGCCGAGCAGGCGCTGTCCGACGCGGTGCGCGGCCTGAAGCGCATCACGACGATCCTGCATCGATGCGTCGACCACTTCCAGGTCATGGAGACGTTGACGACGCGCGACTACCTCGGCTTCCGCGACAAGCTGATGCCTGCCAGCGGTTTCCAGAGCGCGCAGTTGCGGCAGATCGAGATCCTGCTCGGGCTCGACGACAAGGAGCGCATCCCCCTGGGCTTCGAGGGCAGTTACCTGAAGGCGCTCGAGGCGCACGACGGGTCGCCGTCACCCGCGCTCGAGCGCGTCCGGAAGCAGATCACCGCCGGTCCGCCGTTGGCGCACGCGGTCGACGACTGGCTGTTCCGCACGCCGATCTGCGGCTGCACCTGGGACGACGCCTGCGCGCAAGAGGCGCTCGAGACGTTCATCGCCGACTACGTGCGAGCGCAGCACGCCGAGGTCGACGCGAGCGCCGAGATCGCCCGCACCCGCGCGTTGACGGCCGAGGACGTCGAGCGCTTGAACGCCCGCTACGCCGCCGAGAAGCAGGCCCTGCTCGACTTCCTACACCCCGGCGAGGACGAGGGCGGCGCGCGGCGCCAACGCATCCGCGCCGCGACGCTGTTCCTGCTGACGTACCGCGAGCTGCCGCTCTTGGCGTGGCCGCGCGAGGTGCTCGACGCGATCATCGAGATGGAGCAAGTCTTCGTGATCTTCCGCCAGCGCCACGCGCGCATGGTCGAGCGCGTGATCGGTCGCCGCACGGGCACGGGCGGCAGCGCGGGCGTCGACTACTTGGACAAGACCGCGACGACCTATCGCATCTTCCGCGACCTGTGGGCCGCCCGCACCTACCAGATTCGCGCCAGCGCGACCCCGCCCCTCTCGAACGCGGCCTTCTACGACTTTCGCAACGGCTGATCGACTGGACGCAATCGGCCGCTATCTCCCTTCCGACTCGCTTTGGGGCTCGGAGCGGTGGTCGTTCAAGGACCAGTCGTAGTCGCCGAAGCCCAGCTTCGCCCGCTCGATGAGCGGCTTGCGCTCGTCGTTCGCATAGCGCAGCAGGTAGGCACGCACGCTATGGGCCTCGCGTTCGAAGTCGCCCGCGTACCAGTCGAAGATCTTCGACAGTTCGATCCGGTTGCGCTCGGGGCGTAACGCGTTGCGGACGGGATCGTTGACGAAGGCGCGCATCTGCTCGTCGAGCTGTTCGTCGAGACGGCTGGCGACGTAAGCTTCGTGCCGGAGGGGCGGGCAGCTCGCGGAAGCACAGTTCACGGCGGCGTGGATGCGCGCATCTTGGAAGCGCGGGCGCAGGATCCCGTGCTCGATGTCGTTGAGCGACAGCGCGTCGTCGGCGCCCTCGGGATGGTGCGCGGCCAGGGGGATGAAATCGTTGTCGAAGACTGAAACCGCTCCGAACAGCTTGTCGAGGTCGCGGATGCTCTCGAGCGGGTAGTTGTCGATGACTTTCTGAACGGTGAATGCGTTGTACGCGTTGAGCCAAAAGGCGTAGCGCTGCTGCTCGGAGAACGTCGCCAACTCCTTCGGCGTCACCAGCGCGAGGCGCAGCGTGTAGGCGTCGAAGGCGGCACGCTCGCGCTGGAGCGCGCCGTAGTCGAAGTCTTCGCCATGCAGGTGTTCGGCGAGGATCCGTGTCCAGGCCGTATGCCCGTGGTCGAACGCCTCGCGCTCTTCCTCCGCCTGGCGCGCCTCCTCGAGCCCCGCCAGCGCCGGCGACGTTCCGTTGGCGCAGGCCAGGGACAAGGGCAGCGTGGCGATCAGCAGGCGCAGGAGCGGTTTCATGGGCGACGTGGGGACAGCGTGCAGAGCCCAAGGTACGCACCGCGGCCGGCCAACGTGACACAGCCTTTCGGAGCTTCGCGCGGTCGGTTCGAGGCGAGCGGAACCTGGCCGCTTCCGAGCGGTTCAGGAAAGCTACGATCCGCCACCGGGCGCGAGGCTCGGGGGTCGTGGACACCGACAGAAGACCATGCAAGAGTTGCTTTTCACGTGGTTCGCCGCCCTGACGCTCAGCGCGTCCGCCTTCGGGCAAGCGCCGCCGACCAGCCCGGTCAGCGGCCCCGAGCCTCCTTGGGACCGCGGCGCCGTGGAGCACCTTTTGAACCGCGCCGGCTTCGGAGCGCGACCCGCCACGATCGAGCGCTGGGTCGCCGCCGGGCGGGCGGCGCTGCTCGACGAATTGTTCCGCCCCGCCGCCGAGCAGGTCGAGCCCTTCTACGTTCGCCTGCGGGGCTCGGCCGAGATGGTCGGCCGGATGCGTGACATGGCACCGGAAGACCGGCGCCAGCACGCGGTGAAGCTGCGCCGCGAGGACGTCTCGCAGTTGCGCGACTACACCGCCTGGTGGCTCGAGCGCCTAGCCGACGACGACGCGGGCCTCGTCGAGCGCATGACGCTCTTCTGGCACGGCTACTTTCCCTCGTCGTACGAGGACGTGAAGAACGGGCACGAACTCATCGTGCAGAACCAGCTCTTCCGCGAGTTCGCGCTGGGCGACTTCGACGAGCTGCTCCGGCGCGTAGCGCGGGATCCGGCCATGCTCGAGTACCTCGACAACGACGCCAACCGGCGCGGAAACCCGAACGAGAACTTCGCGCGCGAAGTGATGGAGTTGTTCACGCTCGGCGAGGGCAACTACACCGAAACGGACGTCAAGGAAGCGGCGCGCGCGTTCACCGGTTGGACCGATCGCTTCGGCGAGTTCGCCGCCGTGCGCCGGCGCCACGATCGCGGGTTCAAGACGGTCCTTGGGCGCACCGGGCGCTTGGACGGAGACGATGTGATCGACGCGTTGCTGGCGCACCCCGCCTGTGCGCCATGGGTCGCGAGCCGCCTGCTCGAGTACTTCGAGGGCGTGGCCCCCGACGACGAGCGGCTCGAGCGCTATGCCGCGGTTCTGCTCGAGGTCGAGTGGAACGTCGGCCGCTTCCTCCGGCGCTTGTTCGAGGATCCCGCCTTCTACCGCGACGAGATCCGCAGTGCTCGCATCGCGAGCCCGCTCGACTACCTGGTCGGCTCGGCGCGGCGGCTGGGCGTGAGCGTGCCGCCCGGGCTGACCGGCGTCGGCGCCGCCGCCCTCGGCGAGCGCCTGTTCTTCCCGCCGAACGTCAAGGGTTGGGAGGGCGGGACGCGCTGGATCACGACCTCGACCTTGATGCTGCGCGGCAACCTGATCGGCGTGATCACGGGCAGTCTCACGATCGACGACTTGATCCAGTTGCCGGCCGATGAACTGGAGCACGTGCAGGCGCTGCGTGACGAAGCGCTGGACGCCATGGACGGTGAGGCCCTGGAAGCCATGGAGCTGATGGAGCCCATGGACGCGAGCACCGGCACGCCGCGGCGCGCGTTCGCCGGTTCCGAGCTGGCCGCGCTGCGTCGTGTGCAACGCAGCGGCTGGCGCCCGCGCCTGAACTTGACGGCACGCTTGCGCCTCGCGGAGGCGCGCACGGACGCCGCGATCGTCGAGCGCTTGGCGGACGAACTCCTGGCCGTCGAGCTGGAAGCGTCGACCGAGTACGAACTCGTCGCTCATCTGGCGGAACAGCGACACGCCCTCGGCGTCGCGGATGGCGCGTTGCTCGACGATCCCCAAGCGTCGGAGCCGCTCCTGCGGCGGTTGGCGCACTTGCTGCTCTCGTCGCCCGAGGCCCAACTCCACTAATCATGCGCTACAGCGACCAACGGCGTTCGACGCTCGACCGGCGCGCGCTCCTGGGCGGGCTCGCGGGGCTCGTCGCGCTCGGTACCACCGGCCTTGGCGCGTCGCCGCGCCTGCGCCTCGGTGGCCGCACGCTCGTGCTACTGCAACTCGCGGGTGGCAACGACGGACTGTCGACGGTCGTGCCGCTCGAGGACGATGCGTATCGCCGGGCGCGCCCGCGCCTCGGGTTGCCGAAGCAGGACCTGCTGCCGATCGGACGCGACCTGGCGTTGCATCCCGAGCTGGCGCGCCTGCGCGCACACTTCGACGCGGGGCGCGTCGCCGTCGTGTCGGGGTGCGGGTACCCGAACCCGAATCGCTCGCACTTCAAGTCCTTCGAGATCTGGCACACGGCCGATCCCCGCGGACGAGCCGCGGGCGATGGCTGGATCGGGCGACTGCTCGACGCGCGCTACGGGGACGAAGCCGATCCGAACCGCGTCGTGCACGTTGGAACGAAGCTGCCGTACTCGCTGCATTCCGCGACGCATCCTGCGGCGTCGTTCGTGCTGCCCGAGAGCTACCGCTGGGCCGAGATTCAGGGCGAGGTCGGCCGCCTCGAGGGCGGGACGACGAAAGCGGGCAAGCGCGCCGCGCTCGAACACGTGCGCGGCGTCCTGCGCGACGCGCGGACCTCGAGCGACGCGATTCGTCGCGCCGTCGCCGCGCGTCGACCCGGCGCGCGCTATCCGAACTCGCCGCTCGGCGGTCATCTCGCGACCGTCGCGGCCTTGGTCGGAGCCGGGCTCGGCGGCCGCGTCTTCTCGGCCGAACTGGGCGGCTTCGACACGCACAACGCTCAGTTGGCGCGCCACGCGAACCTGATGCGCACGCTGGACGCCGCGCTCGGTGCGCTGCTCGACGACCTCGGTACGAGCGAAGCCGGCCGCGACACCGTCGTGCTCGTGTTCTCCGAGTTCGGGCGCCGCGTCGCCGAGAACGGATCGGCCGGCACCGACCACGGTACGGCCGGGCCGATGTTCGTCCTCGGCCATCGCGTCCGCGGAGGTCACTTCGGCGAGCCGCCGTCGTTGACGGACTTGGACGCGGGCGACCTCCGCTTCACGACCGACTTCCGCTCGGTCTACGGCGAGGCGATCGACTCGGTCTTCGAGCTGCCCCACGAACGCGTGCTCGGCGCCAGTTTTCCCAAGCTCGGCTGGTCGGTCTGAACCGAGTTCGCTGGCACCCGTGACGCAGGCTTTTAGCGGTTGGGCTGCGGCGTCATCCGCAGGTACGGCTTGATGGCCTTGAAGCCTTTCGGGAACTTGGCCGTGGCCTCATCGTCGGAGAGGGACGGAACGACGATCACGTCGTCGCCATCGTTCCAGTTGGCGGGCGTCGCGACCTGGTGCTCCGCGGTGAGCTGCAGCGAGTCGAGCACGCGCAGCAGCTCGTCGAAGTTGCGACCGGTCGACGCCGGGTAGGTCAGGGTCAACTTGACCGCTTTGTCGGGGCCGATCATGAAGACCGAGCGCACGGTGGCCGTCGCCAGCGCGTTCGGGTGGATCATGTCGTAGAGGTCGGCGACCTTGCGATCGGGGTCGGCGATCAGCGGGAAGTTGAGCGCGGTGCCCTGCGTCTCTTCGATGTCGCGCGACCAAGCCTCGTGGTCGGAGAGCGGGTCGACCGAGAGGCCGATGACCTTCGTGTTGCGCTTGTCGAACTCCGGCTTGAGCTTGGCGACCGCGCCCAGCTCCGTCGTGCAGACCGGCGTGAAGTCCTTCGGGTGCGAGAAGAGGATCGCCCAGCCGTCGCCAATCCACTCGTGGAAGGAAATCGGACCCTGGGTCGTGTCTGCTTGGAAATCGGGGGCGGTGTCGCCGAGTCGGATGGCCATCGTGGGCTCGCTCCAGGTCTTGAGGGTCGAAGGGACGGTGATCCGTCTAGTGAACCCTCTCGCCCCGGTTTCTCACCAGGTCTCCCGGCGGATTCGTACTCGGTCCAAGCGCTCGCGCGGACGGGTCAGGGCTTCAACCCGCGTGCAGCATCGTGTGCAGACGCAGGATGGCGGCGCGGTCCGTTTCGAACTCCAGCTTGGGATAGGCGTTGCCGAAGCCTTCCCAGCGAAACTCCGACCAGCGCTCCTCGCGCAGGTTCACGGCATCGGTCGACCCCGAGGGCAAGAGGCCGTAGTTCCACTCGATCACTTCCTCGTCGCCGAAGAGCGTCCGCGACGTCATGTCGAGATCGATCAAGTGATTCGGGCGACCGAGGCCCGTGTCCTCGATCACGCCGCGGCGAATCGCGCTTTCGAGCTGCTCGCCGAAGCCGAGCGGTGCGTGCAGCGGCGTCCAACAGGCCTCGATGCCCGTGGGCGCACGCAGCAGCAGGTACTGCGGTTCGCCGGAGTCGAAGCGGTACACGAAGACGCGGACGCGATGTAGAAGCTCGGTCATGGCTGGGGGGCGCGTGGGGCGCGTGGGCCTGGGCCATTATCGGGCGCGACGCGCGCGGTGCGCGAGTCGAACGCCGTGCGAAGTCCCCTGGGAGCGGCGCTGTCCGGGAAACGCCTTCCCGTTCGCGTCGGCGGCGCGGCGTGGGGCGCGTCGCACGAGCTCAGCGGATTTTGGCATCCAGTTGGTAGAGGTCGTTCAGGTGCGCGGTCGGGTGCTTCGCCACAACCTCGTAGATCTTGGCGAGCGTCGCTTCCAGCGTCCGCGTTCGTGTGGAGTGCGCTTCCCATTGCAACAGGGTCTCGTAGGCCAGGAACGGCAGGCCGCTCAATGGATCACGGAGCGCTTGTTGTGCCAAGTGCGTGGCCGAAGCGCGCGAGATGCCGCCGCGCTGCGCCAGCGACTCGGCCACGCGGCCGACGGTGCGGTTCATCGCGTGGATCTCGATCGCGGCCAGCAGCAGCAGGGCTTCCTCGACTCGGCATTCGAGCGAGGCGCGCATCAGGTCGATGTCCTCGTCGAGCGCTTCGGGATCCAGCCGCAAGGGCCAATCGGTGGCGTACAGGCCGAGGCCGCCGAGCGTGAACTCGTTCCATAGCCGCTCGCCGTCGGCGCGCTGGCGCACGTAGTGCGAGACCAACCAGGCTTCGCCGATCGCGCCGTGGCGCAGCCCGAGCACGCGTTGCCCAGCGACGGTTCTTCGCCACGGATGGATCCCCGGATGCAGCGTGACTTCGTCGCTCGTTCCGATCGCCTGGTGGACTTCGATCGAATCCTTGCGAGGGTTCGCGATGTGCAGCGCAGGCGTCAGGCCACCCCGGACCGCCGTCCAGCGTGGAACGAGCGCGACGGCCAGGTCGCCCTCAAACAGCCCGATCTCTCGCGCCAAATCCCAGCCCATGCGCGAACCGCGGACCAGCGCGTCTTCGAGTTCGTCGCGGTTCCCAGCCGGTAGGTCGTCGTCGGGCCGCAGCGTCATCAAGAGTTCGGCGGTTTCTTGCAACACGCGCGCGTGCAGCTCCTCGGCGTCGACGGCGCGACCCGTCAAGGAGCGCGCGACGCTTTCCCAACGCATCCGATCGAGGGTGCCTTGATAGTCCTCCATTCCGAGCAGCGTGTCCTCGAGCCAGCCCCGGAACGCCTCCGTCTCGGCTAGCGCGCGGCGCAGGTGCTGTTCGAAGAGAAGCTCGAAAGTCGGCTCCCACGTCATGTCGCCCAGCGCTTCGGGGATTGCGTGCATCCATTGCACGAGTTCGGGCAAGGCGTCGAGAGCCGACTTCGCGAGGAGCTGGCGCGGATTCACGAGCGAGCGTTGAGCGGCCTTCCAGTAGTTGGGCAGGGCGAGCAGAACTCGGTTGAGCTCGATCGCGCGCGCTTCGGGCGACGGCCGATCGCTATCGACGAGCACGGCGAGGGTGCGCTCCGCTCGCCGGACGTAGGCCAAGGGGTCGACCTGCTCCATCGCCCGAGCGCGAAGCAGCGTCGACTCGGCGTCGAGCCAACCGCGCACCCAATTCCACTCGAGCTTGCGCTCGAGCGACGCCCGCGGAACCACGATCGCGCCGAACTCCGCGCGGCGAGCGTCGGTGTAGGTGCGCCAGACATCGCGTCCGGCGATGCCGAAGAGGCCCAGCGTCACCGGCTCCTGCAACACACCGCGTTCGCGCGCCATCCAGGGGTCGCGCTGGAAGAGGCCTTCGTCCAGTCGTCGCTCGACGACCCGAACGGCCTCGTCGGGCGACAGGCCGGAGAGGTTGCCGGTCGAGCCCGGTTGCTGAAGGGCGACGAGCGGGAGGGCGAACAGCGCGACGAAGGGAAGGAGAGGCATCACGGTGGAGCAGGGGTCGGGTATAGGGTAGTCCCTGGACGACCGCCCATGGCATGGATCGGCGGGACCGGGACCTCGCTTGAACCACGCACGAACGACGCCGCGCTTCGCCGCGGCCCTGGCGCGCCTCGAAGGTCGCATCGATTGGGAGCAGCGCGCTCGCGGCAACGGGTCGATGAAGGTCGACCTCGACCCGATTCGTCGGCTCTCGCGTCGGCTCGGGTCGCCCGAGACTCGCTTTCGCGCGGTGCACGTGGCGGGAACGAAGGGCAAGGGCTCGACGGCGGCGCTCGTGGCGGCGGCGGCGCGCGCGTGCGGCGTCGCGACCGGACTGTACACGTCGCCCCACGTCGAGCACTGGAACGAGCGCATCCTGCTCGGTGGTGTGCCGGTCGCGCCCGACCTGTTCGCCGCCGGGCTAGAGCGGACGCTCGACGTCGCCGACGAACACGCGACGTGGTTCGACTGCTTGACCGCCGCCGCCTTCTGGGTCTTCGCGCACGAGGGCGTCGAGTTGGCCGTCGTCGAAGCCGGTCTCGGCGGCCGGTTGGACTCGACCAACGCGTTGCCCGCCGGTGTGGCCGCGGTGACCAACATCGACCTCGAGCACACGGAGGTCTTGGGCTCGACGCGCGAGGCGATCGCGTTCGAGAAGGCTTCGATCGCGAAGCCGGGAGGCGTGCTCGTTTCCGGGATCGGCCCCGCCGACGATCCGGCGCAAGTCGTCGCCGAGCGCGTCGCGCGCGACAACGGCGCCCGCTTCGTCGACGCGTGGGCGGGAAGCCGCGCGACCCTCGACGTGCGCAACCTGACGCTCGCGCGGGCGATTCTCGGCGAGTGCGCGCAACACGACCCAAGGCTCGAACCGAGCGCGCTCGACGATCCGGCGTTGCGAGCTGCGGCGCGCCTACCGGCGCGCTTCGAGCGTTTCGTGTACCGCGGCGTACCGGTCGTGCTCGACGGCGCGCACGTCGCTTCGAGCGTGCGCGCTGTGCTGGACGAGGCGGGGCTCGACGGGACGCTCGTTGGTTCGCCGACCGTGCTCTTCGGCGCTCGTCCCGACAAGGCGATCGAAGCCTTGCTCGGCGAGTTCGTGGGCCGGTCGCGCGTCGTCATCGCGCCGCGCTGGGACGTGCGCACGGCAGCGCCGGAGGAGATCGCGGCGCGCGCGGCCGACCTGGGCTTGAACGCGATCGCGACGGACGACGCCGCGCGCGCGCTTGGGCTGGCCGCTTCCCTCGCCGGCGCCGGCTGGATCCTCGTGACGGGCTCCCTGCACTTCGCGGGCGCGCTGCGCCCGCTGCTCCGCGAGCGCGCCGACCGGCCGTGAAGCCAATGGCGGCCGGGAACGGCCCGATATCGGCGGCCCGGCGGCAGTTCGGCCCTCAAGGCGAAAGGCCTTCCGGTCGACAAGGACCAAGCGCCGAAGCTCTCGCCGTGTCCTCGCGTGCCCTCTCAATGCTGACCATTGTCTCCGACCTCTTGCTGACCGACTCCTTCTTGATCAAGGGGCAGGTCGAGAACAAGTACACGCGGCTCTCGCAGCTCCTCGACGAGTACCGCAAGTACTTCGTCAAGGTGCGCGACGCGACGTTGATCGACCTCAACAGTCGCGACCGCATCCAGACGCCGCTGCTGCACATCAACGTGGACGAGATCCTGATGGCGCACGAGCTGATCGAGACGGCGGGGGACCCCCACGCCGCCGCGCTGGCGGGTGGCATGGACTATCAGCGCGTGCGGACCTTTTACACGGGCAACCTCAACGTCGAAGTCGCCGGTGAGGTGCGCCCGGGTTGTTACGAGTCGGACGATCGCTCGACACGGCGCTTCTTCGTCATGCACAAGCCCGAAGTGCGCGGGATGCGACTCGATGGCGACGAGGATCTGGCGCTCCTCAAGAAGTTGCCGTACCTGATCCTGAACAAGACGCGTCTGTCGTACGTGTACGACTTCAACTAGCTACTGAGTCGGCGGTCCCGGGCGCCTACGATGCCCCGCGTGACGAGCGGCCAAGCACGATCGAAGAGCCTCATCCATTGGGCGCTGCTGGGCAGCGTGCCGCTCGTGGCGGCTGTGCTCCTCTGGCTGTCGAGGATCGAGCCCGACCCGCGCGGCTTCGGCACGCACGAGCAGCTCGGCCTGGCGAGCTGCCTTCCCATGCGCCTTTGGGACGTTCCTTGCCCCGGTTGCGGGGTGACAACTTCGGTGGCGCTGGCGCTGCACGGTCGGCTGTGGGACTCGTTCGTGAACCAGCCCTTCGGAGCGTTGGTGGCGGTGCTTCTCGCGCTGTATCTGGTCGTCGTGCCGCTCGCGCACTTCCGCGGGGCCGACCTCGGGCGCTGGATCGAGCGTCCGCCGGCGCGCTGGGTGATCGCCGCCCTGGGGCTTTTCGTCCTTGGATCGTGGGTCTGGAAGTTCTTGCAGCTTCGATCGTGAAAACGGTCGCGTTGCGTAGGATGCGGCGCGTGACCTCCGACAGTCCCACTCTCCTGCAACGCATCGCGAGCGGTGACGCCGGCGCGATCGAGGAGTTCGTCGACCGCTACGGCGGGTGGGTCTTGAGCCTGGCCAAGGGCTACGTGCACGACATCGAGCTCGCCGAGGACGCGACGCAAGAGGTGTTCATCGAGGTCTGGAAGAACGCCGACCGCTACGACCCGGCGATCGCATCCGAGGCCACCTTCGTCGCGATGCTCGCTCGCCGTCGCTTGATCGACGCGCACCGGCGAAGCGAACGGCGTCCGCGCATCGAAGCGGTCGAGCCCGAATCCGTCGGGCAGTCGGACGACGGGGGCATCGACGGCGTCGACCTGCGCGACGAGGTCGCGCGCGCGAACGACGCGCTTTCGCGACTGAAGCCCGAGCAGCGCGAGCTGCTCAAGATGTGGGTCGTCGATGGCATGACGCACGGCGAGATCGCCGAGCTGACCGGCCATCCCTTGGGGACGGTCAAGAGCCATCTGCGCCGCGGGCTCGTTCGCGTCCGCGACATCTTGGGTACGGCAGGCGAGGGGGTGTCGTCGTGACGGACGATCAAAAACGTGAGGATCGGGCTCGCGATGAGCGCTACCTCGATCTGGCGCTGGAGCGCGCGGGGCAAGGGCTGGATCCGCCCGAGGCCGCGGATTTCGAGCGGCTGGCGGCAGAGGCGCCCAGCGCGTCGCGACGGGAAGCCGCGTCGTACGAACTCACCGCGGCTCAGATCCACTTCGCGAGTCTGCGGCCCTTGCCGCTGCGCGCCGATCTGCGGAAGGAGATCGTGGAGGACGGCGTCGCCAGCCTCGGCGATCCAGCCGTGGCGGCGTCGCGACCGACGTGGATCGCGCCCTTTCACTGGCTGGGCTGGGTCGCGGCCGCAGCAGCCTTGCTCTTCGCGTTCTCGATCGAGCGCAGCGAACCCGAGTCGCTCTCGACCGCCGCGCGCGTCGAGCGTTTGGCCAGCGCTCCCGACGCGCGCACGCTGCCCTGGTCGGCGACGGAGGATCCCGCCGCTGCGGGCGCCAGCGGCGACGTCGTTTGGAGCACCGAGCGCCAAGCCGGCTTCATGCGCATTCGCGGGCTCGCGCCGAACGACCCCACCGCGGCGCAGTACCAACTGTGGATCTTCGACGCGACGCGCACCGAGGAGAACAGCGTCGCGGGCGCGGGCGCGATTCCCGTCGACGGCGGCGTCTTCGACGTGACCGCGGGCGAGCTGGTCGTGCCGATCACGCCCAAGCTGCCCGTCGGACAGCCGACCCTCTTCGCGGTGACGGTCGAACGCCCCGGGGGCGTGACGGTCTCGCGCCAAGAACGCATCGTGCTCGCCGCAGCGGTCGACTAGGCCTAGCCCGGTTCCCCTTCCGGTTCCACGTCGGGAATCTCTTCCGGCGGCGGCTCCAGTTCGTCGAGGATCTCCACGTAGCTCTGATAGCGCGTGGGCGCGATGTGACCGGCTTCGACCGCGTCGAACACGGCGCATCCCGGCTCGTGGTCGTGCGTGCAAGCGCCGCCGAACTGACACTTGAGCGCGAAGGGCGCGAACTCGCCGAAGAGATCGCGCAGCTCCGCCTTGTTGATGCCGGCGAGGCGAAAGCGACGAATGCCTGGCGTATCGACCACCCAGCCGTCGAGCGTGGGCAAGCGGTGCATCTGGGAGAAGCTGGTCGTGTGCTTGCCCGCCGACCAGTACCGACTGATGCGACCGACCTTGATGTCGAGGCCCGGCTCGATCGCGTTGATCAGCGTCGATTTGCCGGCGCCGGACGCGCCGTACAGCACGGTGATCTTGCCCGAGAGCAGGAAGCGGAACGCATCGAGTCCACGCCCCTCGGTCGCCGCGGTCTCGAGCACGGGGATGCCCGCCGCGATGTAGGTGGCCTGAATCGTTTCGATCTCGCCGCCGCGATCGAGGTCCGCTTTGTTCAAGAGCACCGTCGCCGGGATCTCGTGGTACGCGCAGGCGGCGAGGATGCGATCGGTGCGGTTGGACGAGAAGCCCGGCTGGCCGATCGAGCCGACGACGATCAGTTGATCGACGTTCGCGAACAGGATTTGCGCGCGCGGGTCGTGGGAGCTGGCGACGCGCGGCAGGTAGTTGCGGCGCGGCAGTACGGCTTCGACGCCGGGCGGATCCCCCTCGAGGCTGACGGTGACCCGATCACCGACGGCGATCGGGTTCTTGACCTCTTCGTCGAGCGTGTCGAAGAGGCGCCCCCGGGGCGCGAACGTACGGACTTCGCCGTTCACGTCGACGTGAACGACCTTGGCGTCCGTGCGGATGACGGTTCCTTCGGCGGTGGCGGGCATGGCGAGCGACGATACCCCATACGCTCCTGACGGCGGGGGTGGCGGATAGGATGCCGGGCGAGATGGAACCGATTCGCTCCAGCGCCAATGCCGTGATCAAACGCCTGCGCGCCGCCGCCGAGGGCCGCGGCCGGGGGCTCGTGCTGCTCGAGGGTCGGCGCCTGATCGAGGACGCTCGCCGCGCGGACGTCGCGCTCGAGCTGATCGCCGTACCAGCGGGCGCGGAGACCGCGCACTGGCGGGGCGCAGCGACGAGCGTGGTCGAGATCGAGCCCAGCCTGTTCGCGCGCTTGGGTTCGGTGACGACGACACCGGACGTGTTGGCGCTCGCGGTGCCGCCGACGCCGCCCGCGTGGGAAGCGCTCGTCCTCGGCCCCGAAGCGCTCGTCGTCGTCGCGGCTGGGATCCAGGACCCCGGGAACCTGGGGGCGCTCGCGCGCACCGCCGAAGCCGCCGGCGCCAGCGCGCTAATCGTCGTGGCGGGCGGTTGCCGGCCGGACAACCCCAAGGCCTTGCGTGGCTCGATGGGCAGCCTCTTTCGCTTGCCGTGCTTGATCGCGACCGATGCGAAGGAGGTCGCGCGCGAGCTCGAGGCGCGTGGCGTCCGCTCGCTGCAGGCGGCGACGCGCGGCGGCAGCTCGCCCGCGAACGCGGATTGGTCGGGCCGGGTCGCGCTCTGGCTCTCGTCCGAGGCCGGCGAGATGCCCGCTGTCGCGCGCGCTTTCGAAGGCGTCACGATCCCGTTGGCAGCCGCCGTCGAGTCGCTCAACGTCACACAAGCCGCGGCCGTCTTGCTGTTCGCGGCCGGCCGCACGGAAGGGCGCTCGTGAGCGGGCTCTTCGACGACGCCGCCGGCGCCGAGCCCTTCGAAGAGGCCGCCGCGGACGCGCCCCTCGCCGAACGCATGCGCCCGCGCACGCCGGCCGAATTCTTAGGGCATCGCGGCGTCGTTGGCGCAGGCAAGCTCTTGGCGCGCGCGCTCGAAGGCGAACTCGGCCAGAGCTTCCTGCTGTGGGGCCCGCCCGGCGTCGGCAAGACGACGCTCGCGCGCCTCGTCGCCGCCGCGAACGATCTCCGCTTCGTGCCGTTCTCCGCCGTGTTGTCCGGGATCAAGGAGATCAAGCGCGTGATGAGCGAAGCGTCGGGCGAGCGCCGGCGATCGGGCAAGCGCACGCTGCTGTTCATCGACGAGATCCATCGCTTCAACAAGGCGCAGCAGGACGCCTTCCTGCCGCACGTCGAAGCGGGCGACATCCTGTTGATCGGCGCGACGACCGAGAATCCGTCGTTCGAGGTCGTGGGTCCGCTGCTCTCGCGCGCGCGGGTCGTGCGGCTCGAACCGCTCGACGAGGCCGACCTGATCGAGGTGCTGCGCCGCGCGGTCGTCGACGAGCGCGGCCTGGCGGGGAAGCTCTCGATCACCGACGAGCAACTCGCGCTCGTGGCGCGCGCCGCGGATGGCGATGCGCGCCGCGCGCTCGTCACGCTCGAGTCGCTGGCGGACATCGTCAGTGGCGAGGTGACCGACGAAGCGCTCGCAACGGCGCTCGGCACGAAGGCGCTCTTCTACGACAAGGGCGGTGACGAGCACTACAACCTGGTCTCGGCGCTGCACAAGAGCGTGCGCAATGGCGACGCGGACGCGTCGATCTATTGGCTCGTGCGCATGCTGGAAGCTGGTGAGGATCGCCGCTACCTGGCGCGCCGGCTGATTCGGATCGCGTTGGAGGACATCGGCCTCGCCGATCCCCACGCCGTCACGCTCTGCCTCTCGGCCGCCGCGGCCTGGGATCGCCTGGGTTCGCCCGAGGGCGAGCTGGCGCTGGTGCACGCTGCCGCCTACCTCGCTCGCGCGCCCAAGTCGAACGCGACCTACGTCGCCTACGCCGAGGTGCGAGGGGACATCCAGACGCGCGGCAACGAGCCCGTTCCGCCGCACCTCCGCAACGCGCCGACCGGCGTGATGAAGGCCGCCGGCTACGGCGCGGGCTATCGCTACGCCCACGACGATCCGGCCGCCCCCGACGAGATGCGCTGCCTGCCCGAGGGCCTCGGGGACCGCCGCTACCTGGATGAAGGGCGACTGCCGCCGCGGCGCGGCTGAAGGGCCCGCGGATGCCCTCGGAGCCGCGCGCCGAAGGAACCGGGCTAGATCTTCCGAGGAGAGGGTCAGGGAAAGTTCGTGGACGGCCGATAGCGGTGCAGTCCGCCCGCACCCCTGCTCCCCGCTCCGTCCATGGTTCAGAAAGGCCCCAACCGAAAGTCCGCCCAGTTGCCCATCGGCGCCTACTTCGTCGAGTCCGGGAAGATCACCCGGGAGCAACTGGAGGAAGCGCTGGAACACAAGCGCACCAGCGGCGGCAAGATCGGTCAAGCGTTGGTGCAGCTCGGGTTCGTCACGGAGGCCGACCTGACCAATGCGCTGCGACAGCAGGGCAGGATCTACTGCATCAACCTGTCGCACGGGATCTTGAACTCCACCCTGGCCGCCGAATTCGGCGAAGCCCAGTCGCGGCGCCACCGCGCCGTCATCGTCAACCGCATCGCGGGCTACACGACCGTGGCGATGGAGGATCCGACCGACATCTACGCGATCGACGAGATTCAACTGCGCGTCGGCACCCGCATTCATCCCGTCTTCGCCGAGCCGTCCAGCATCGACGAAGCGATCGACTACATCTTCTCGCTGGACGGAGTCCGCGTCGATCGCGGCGGCAGCAGCGTGGAGATGCTGGCCGAGCGCGCGCGCTCGGAAGCCGCGGCGAGCTCCGTGGCACTCGACCTGCCCGTCAACCCCGGCGGGAAGATGCGCATCAAGCGCGACGCGAACCCCGCCACGGTGGAGCTGGCGGGAATCGACCAGGACGAACAGGAGCAGGTCGAAGAGGTCGTCGACGACAAGCCCGTCGTCAACCTGGTCCGTAGCATCCTCTCCGAGGCTTTTCGCGAGGGCGCCAGCGACATCCACCTCGAACCTGGACCGGACAGCTTCACGGTGCGCTTCCGCATCGACGGGTCGTGTTACGAGAAGACGACCGTGCCGGTCGCCTGGGCGCGGCCGGTGATCGCTCGCATCAAGATCATGGCGAGCCTCGACATCGCCCAGCGCCGCCTGCCGCAGGACGGTCGCACGCAGTTCAAGGTGGGCGACACGCGCGTCGACCTACGCGTCGCAACGACGCCGACGATCCACGGCGAAGGCGCCGTGCTGCGCATCTTGGACGGGGGGCGTCAGCTCGAGGACCTGTCCTCGTTGAACCTCCGCGACGAGCAACGTGCAAAGCTGTCCAAGATCATTCGCTGCCGCGAGGGCTTCGTGCTCGCGACGGGCCCGACGGGCAGCGGCAAGACGACGACCTTGTACGCCCTCCTGAAGGAGCTCGCCGATCCCGAGCGCAAGATCGTGACGCTGGAGGATCCCGTCGAGAACGTGCTCGCGGGCATCACCCAGATCAACGCGAACCCGAAGGCGGGCCTGACGTTCGCCAAGGGTTTGCGCTCGATCCTGCGCCAGGATCCCGACATCGTGCTGGTCGGCGAGATTCGCGACGAAGAGACCGCCGGGATCGCGGTCGAAGCCTCGATGACCGGGCACATCGTCCTGTCGACGCTGCACACCGTCGGCGCCGTCGAGTCGATCTCGCGCCTCGCCGACATGGGCGTCGAACCCTACTTGCTGGGCGACACGCTGAAGGGCGTGATCGCACAGCGGCTCCTGCGCAAGCTCTGCACCGACTGTCGCAAGCCGATGACGCCGCCGGCCGAGCTGCTGGCCGAGCTGGGCCTCGGCGCGGTCGAGGGCGCCACGTTCTTCGAGCACGTGGGCTGCGAGGCCTGTCGACACACGGGCTACAAGGGCCGCGTCGCGATCTACGAGATCCTCGAGGTCGACCCCGAGATGCGGGCGCTCGTCCAGAGCAACGCCAACACCGATCGAATTCACGAACACGCCCTGGCCCATGGCCTCGAGACCCTGCGCACGGACGGCCTGCGCAAAGCGGTCGCCGGCGAGGTGACGCTGAACGACGTCTTGTCCTCCACCTCCTAGCAGTCAGCCCCCCCGAGAACTCCGCGATGAAAACCGTCTACCTCTGTCACGATCAGCAGGCGAGCCCCGCCTCACGCCAGAACTTCCTCGAGATGGCCGGCTACGACGTCAGGCTGTTCCAGGGCGGTCGCGACCTATTCCTCGCGATCGCCGAGGAAGCTCCCGACCTCGTCGTGCTGGACGTCCTGATCGACGGCAAGAACGGCTTCGAGGTCTGCGCCGAGATGCACCGCACGCGTCACCGCACGTTCCCGGTGATCCTGTGCTCGCACATCTATCGCGGCCGCGCGTTTCAGGACGAGGCGCTGAACAGCGGCGCCTCGGACTATCTGATGATGCCGATGGACCTGGAGGAGTTCGTGACCCGCGTGAACGACTGCATGGATCGCTTCCGCACGAAGGCTCAGGGCCTGAACATCGACGCCGCTTAACCCGGTTTCGGGGCGTTTTTCATCGACAGAACGCTCGTCCGCGCGACTGGATGGGGACATGCAACGCATGGTCCCCTCCCACGAAGCACGTCGGGCCGCCGGGTCGCCGAACGATCGGCAGCTCGAAGCCGCGCTCTTCGAGCGTGCCCGCGCGGGGGACCTCGCGGCGTACGACGACCTGGTGCGGGCCTTCTACGCCAGCCTGTTGGCGACCGCGACGCACTTGGTGGGCAACCGCGAGGACGCCGAGGATCTGGTGCAGGACACCTTCGTCGACGTTCACCGCGGACTCGAGCGGTTACGCGATACGACCGCGTTCGAGCCCTGGTTGCGCCGCATTCTCGTCCACAAGATTCGCGACCGCTTTCGACGCGCCGGGCGTGGGCCGGCGTTCGCGACGGCGATCGGGCTCGAGGCGCTGGGCGACGTTGAAGCTGGTCGGGATGCACACCGGCGCGAGCTCACGCGCTTGGTGCAGCAGGCGCTCGCGCGTCTACCCGAGCGGTTGCGCGTGACGCTCAGCCTGCGCGCGATCGACGGTCGCTCGTACGACGAGATCGCCGACGCCACGGGCGTCACGGCAGCGACCTGTCGGACGCGCGCGATGAAAGCGCGCCGACTCTTGGCCCGCTGGCTCGAGCCGTGGTGGCGCGGCGACGCGGACGCGGAGGACTGCCGATGAGCTGCCACGGCATGCGTCGCCAGATCGAGCGGTGGGTCGACCGCGAGTTGCCGGTCGCTGCGCTCTGGCGACTCGAGGATCACTTGGGCGAGTGCAGCGCGTGTCGGTGGTACGCGGCGCGGCTCGGTGGTTTGGAGGCGGCGTTGGAGGCGGCCGACGATCCGCCGGTGTCGGCGCGCGAGCTCGAGCACGCCGTTGCGAGCGTGCGTGCGCGGCTCGTCCGCGAGAGGACGACGGCGCCGCGTCGCTGGCAGCGACCTGTTCTGGCGAGGGCTGCCGCGGCGGTCGTCGTGTTGGCGGCGAGCGCGTGGGTGCTCGTCGCGACGCGCGAAGCAACGCTCGAGCTCGACGGCTCGAACACAAAGGAGATCGCGCGGGCGGCTAGCGGGGAAGCGCAGGCCGAAGCCTGCGAGCCGGAAGCCCTCGCGCCCAGCGACTCCGACCGTTTGGCCGCCATCCTCGCAGAGCACGCGGCCTACGACGACGACGCGCTCTTGGCCGCGCTCGCGGCGGTGCGCCCGGGGCGCTCGCGCGTGCGCTTGATCGAGGACGCCGTGGTCGCGGGCGAGTCCCCGGTGGCGCGTGGCGCCGCGCGCGTGCTGGCGCTCGAGGTCGACCTGCTCTCGCTGCGCGCCTTGCGTCGGGCCTGGCTCGAGCGCCGAGACCGAGCGACGCTCGAACGCGTGGCCGACGCGCTCGTCGCGTTCGGGGAGCGCGGCGCGTCGAGCTTGGCGCTGGGGCTGGAGGGCGAGGGGCGCGCCCTCGCCGTCCGGTCGCTGGTGCGCGTGGGAGACGAGACCGCCGTGCACGCGTTGGAGGCCGATTGGAAGCGCCGACTACAGCGGGGCGCCGACGCGGGGGACGTCCTCGGTGCACTGCTCGACGTCGACGCCGCGCCCGTCGCCTTCGGCTCGTTCCAAGGGCTGGCGGACGAGGCGGCGCGCGAAGCGGGGCTGAGCGCGCTGCGCCGCGAGCCGCGGGCGCGGGCGCCCTTCGCGGCGTGGCTCTCGGGCCGCGGTGACATCGACGCCGCGCTCTGGCGCTACGCGCGCATCGTGGAGTTCGATCAAGCGTGTTCCTGGCTCGTGGCGCGCATCGAGGATCGCCGCACGCGGCGCAAGGGCCTCGCCTGTCTCGAGCACTGGTCGCCCGAGAGTGCGCTCTTCGTGTGGTTCGAACTCGCGGATCGTGGCCTCGGCGACGATGAGCTGCGCACCGGATTCGAACGCGCGCTGGCGGAGAGCCCCGCTGCGGGCGTGGCATTGGTCGAGCGCGTGCTGCGCGAGCCGCGCGATTCCGTCGCCGTCGCGCGCTTGGTCGAGCGGCTGCTCGAGGTCGGTGACGCGACGGCGGGACCCGCGCTGCGAGCGCTCCTGCTGCGCGCGGATCGCTTGCCCGACGGGGCGCCGCGCTGGGTCGCGTTGGCGCTGGCGGAGGTCGGCGACGCAGCGATCGGCAAAGAGTTGGCGCTGGACCTCCGTCGAGGCCTCGCGCTCGACCGCTTCGCGCGCGCGGCAGCCTGGCTGGCGGTGGAGCGCACGGCCGGTGCCGACGCCCTCGAACCCTTGCTCACCGACTTGGCGGGCGCCGCTCGCGCGCGGGTCAAGGACGCCCTGCGCTCACCGAGCACGGCCGGGCTGGCGCGCATCGCGCGCGTGCTCGACCACACCGTCGACACCGTAGCCCAGAACCAAACTCCATGATGCGATCACTTGCCGCCGCTCTCCTCACGCTGCCGCTCAGCGCCCAGTCGACCGAGGCCCAGTCGACCGAGTTCGCCATCTACGACCTGAGTGAGTTCGCGTTCACCCACGATCGGGAGCAAGTGTCGAACTTGACTTCGTGGGACGATCGCTTCCTCGATCTGGAGACCGCTCGACCCATCGGGGTGGCCACCCAGCAGGCCAACGTCGACTACGTGCTCGAGGTGATCGACACGGTCCTCGGCGAGTCGCTGCGGGTCAACGCGGACATTCAACTCATGCTGCGCGAGTCCCACTTGTTGATCGCCGAGGCGTCGCCCGCAATCCACACCCGCATTCGTGAAACTCTGAACCACCTGCGCAGCTACCTGTTCCAGGAGGTTCAACTCGAGGTTCAACTGGTGACGTGGGACGGCGTGCCCGCGGACGGAGCCCTCCCGCCCAGCTCGATGTCGCCCGAGGAGGCGAATGCCTTCATCGGCGAGGCGCAAGCGAACGGAGCCGAGGTCAAGTCCTGGCCGGCCGCAGTGCGCGCGGGACGCACGACGATGCTCGGCTCGCAACGGCTCATCGGGTACTTGGCCGACTTCGACGTCGAGATCGCCAATACCTCGGTGATCGCAGATCCGATCATCGCAAGGATCGTGGCCGGTGACCAAATCGCCATCCGCCTCGATTCGGCGGACGGCGGGCACTTCTTGGCGCTCAGCCAGCGCTCGGTCGAGCCGGTCGGGGACATGGGCCAAACCCGCGTCGACTTCCAAGCGCGCATGAGCGAGCCCCTCGAGCCAGCAGCACCGAACACGCGTCCGACGAAAGGAACGACGCAACCAGCCATGCCCACGTTCGTGGAGACACCGACGGTTCTGAACCGAACGCTGGTGTGCGAGAGCTTCCTCCCGAGCGACCGCGTGATCAGCATGTCCTCCGCGATCGACGTGGCGGGCGTGCAAAAGTCCCAAGTGCTGCTCGTCCGGCACGTCGAGGGAGAGCTGAAGGGGTCGAGCTACTTCCGCGATACGAGCTACCAGTTGCTGCTCTTCAACCTAGGCCGTTACGCCCCGATGCAGTTGGCCTTCGATTGGCATCTGGAAGGTACGTCGCCCAACGGCTTCTCCACGGCCCTCATGCTGACCGCCAAGCCTCAAGTGACGGATTGGATCGTCGACCTGGTGGCGCAAGGCGCGTCGCGCGTGAGCTGGAATGGTCCCTGGTTGTTCACCTTCAGCGATGCGCAGGGACGGGAACGCGGCGCTACAGAGACCTTCTCCACGTTGCAGCGCTTGCCGCGCCGTCGAACCGTGGCGAGCGTCGGCTTGCAGCTCACCGGAGCTGCGCGGGCCTACGCGCAGATCCCCGCCGCCGGCACCTTCGGTGTCGTGTTGGAGATCGGCAAGTCGCGCGTCCAGGACTACGACGTCGAGGTCGCGGCCGCGGTCTCCGTGGGCGATCCGAAGATCGAGCACGACTTCGAGGGACTGCGCATCCGCGGCTCGATCACCGAGGTAGAACCGGAAACGGCGTCCGTGCGCCTCGACGGCTTCGCTCGCGCGGCGCGCTCGCCCGATCGCACCGTCGACCTGGGGGACGACCTCATGGGCCCGTTGACGTTCGGTGAGGCGCTCTTCCTCTCGATCGACCGACGCCGCTCGCTGCGCGCGGGCGAGTCCCTGACGGTCGGGCTTCCGGGCGACAACCTGGGTCTCTCGGTCAGCCTCGATTGAGTTCGCCAAGCGGAGAAGCTGCATCTCGAGCCCCTCGTCCGTAGACTTGCTCGCAGGTCCCCAGTGGCAGTCCTCGCCCCACGGAAATCATGGCAGAGCAAGCGAACGGCAAAGCGGTCATCTCCCTCGTGTTTGGAATCCTCGGCATCGCCGGGGTTTGCCCGATCATCGGCTCCGTCGTCGCGATCGTCGTGGGCAAAGATTTGCCCGAAGACGGCGTGGCCAAGGCGGGCGTGATCCTCGGTTGGATCGGTTTGGCCCTCACGGCGCTCGCACTCTTGGCCTTCTTCGTCATGCTCGCCATGGGCGTCGGGCTGGCGGCTGTCCAGAACCAATGAAGTCTCCTCGACTCAGTTCGGTTCGAGAGTGCCCGAGACCCCGGAGAGTTTCATGGCTGAGCAGTCCACCGTCCGACCTGAATCCCGAGCGGCAAGGCCCGTCGACGCGAGAGCGGCCATCTCGCTCGTGTTCGGCGACCTGCAGAGGTCGCCTCCGCGCGCTTCAGTCGCGAAGCCTCGACAGGACAACATCTACGACGAACCCGATCGAATCGTGGTGAGGGAACCGCTCTAGAGCGCTCGGGGCCTTGTTCCTGACGGAGCCTGGTTCTACAACCTCGCACCTCGTTCGAGCCGGTGGCGACGTTGCGGTGGGGCTCGCGAAGGCTCGGCGCCGAGAGTTGAACCGCGGCGTCGGCGACGTCTCGACATGCGCGCGTACGCCCACTTCTTCCACGCACATCCCCGCTGGGTCGCCGCGTTCGTCGTCGTCGCGCTGGGGGTGTTCGGGGTCGGGCTGACGCGGCTGGCGTTCGACGACGAACCGCGCGGGATCCTGCGCTCGGACGCGCCGGAGTTCGCGCTCCTGGAGGAGGTTTGGCGCGACTTCGGCGCGGACGACAACGAGGCGCTGGTCGTACTGGACGGCGGCCCCGTTCTGTCGGTCGACGGGTTACGGGCGCTCGAGCGGCTGGTGCGCGACTTGCGCGGGATCGACGGCGTCGAGCGTGTTTCGTCGATCGCGAGCTTGGTCGAGTTTCGCGGACTCGTGCCGCGACCGCTGGTGCCAGCGGCGGAGGCGTTCGGTGCGCTGACCGAGGCCGAGCGCGACGCGCTCGCTGAGCGCGTCGCTGCGCATCCCTTGGTCGCGGGCCGGCTCGTCTCCGGGGACGGTGAGACGGCGCTGATCGTCGCGCACATCGCCCCCGACGTCGTCGAGGTCGAGGACCTGACGCTGGTCGTCGACGCGATCCGTTCGACGGTCGAGCGCATCTCCGCCGAGTCCCCACGGCGCGCGCGCGTCACGGGCATCCCCTCGGTGCGCGTCGAGCTGTATCGCACCACGCGCTTCGAGCAGATCCTCTTCTTCTCGTTGGCGTCGCTTCTCTGCACGGCGATCGCCTGGTGGTTGTTCCGCGATTGGCGCTCGGTCGTCGTCGCGGCGGTGCCGCCCTTCTTCGGCGCCGTGTTCGCGGGCGGCGCCTTCGGTTGGTTGGGCTGGCGCATCGATCTCTTGGGCACCGTCATCCCGATGCTCGTGACTGTGATCGGCTTCACCGACGCGGTGCACCTGACGATCCACGCGCGCCACGAGATCGGCGCGGGGCGCACGCCGCTCGCAGCGGCGGCGGACGCCATCCGGCGCGTGGGAAAGGCGTGCTTCCTGACGTCGCTGACGACCGCGATCGGGTTCGGCTCGTTGGCCTTGGGACAGATCGAAGTGATCAATCGTTTCGGCCTGATGAGCGCGCTCGCGATGGGGCTTGCGTTCGTAGCCGTTCTGAGCGGGCTGCCCGTGCTCGCGGCGCTGTTGCTGCGGCCGGGGCAGCGCGATACGCGGCGCAGCTCGGAGCTGCTCTTCGCGCGGCTCGTGCCGTGGATCGAGCGCCGCGCTGCGTGGATCGTCGGCGTCGGTGCGCTGCTCGTCCTCGGGCTCGGCGCCGTGGCGACGACGCTCGAGACCGAGAACCATCTCTTGGAGGCCACGCCGAAGGATTCACCGACGTTCACGGCGCTGCGCGACCTCGAGGAAGCGTTCGGCGGCGCCTTGCCGATGTACGTGCTGGTCGAGTGGGACGAGTCCTTGGCTTGGAGCGACGAGTCGGTACGCGCCGCCGTGCGCGACGTCTCGGCGTTCCTCGACGCCGACAGCGATACGGGCCGCGCGTTCTCGGTCTTCGACGCGCTGCGGGCAGCGCCGCCCGTGTCGCCCGAAACGGCGCTCGAACTGGTGCCCGAAGCGATCACGGGGCGCCTCGTGCGACCCGACCTCGGGCGCCTGTTGGTCGCGGCGCTCGTCCCCGACGCCGGACGTGACGTGATGCTGCCGCTCTTCCAGCGCGTCGAGGCCGAACTCGATCGGCTCGACGCCGCGCACCCCGGCGTGACGCTGCGCCTGACGGGCACCGACGTCGTGGCGCGCACGCACATCCACGCGATGATCGCGGACCTCGCGACCTCGCTCGGTTTCGCGACGCTGGTCATCTTCCTCGCGATCAGTTGGGCCTTCGGCTCGTTCCGCTACGGGCTCGCGAGCCTCTTGCCGAACGTCTTCCCACTGGTCGTCATCGCGGGCGTCATTCGCGTCAGCGGTCGTTCGCTGGAGATGAGTTCGGCGGTCGTGTTCTCGGTTCTCTTGGGTCTCGCCGTCGACGACACGATCCACTTCCTGTCGCGTTGGCGCGACGAGCGTGCGCGCACCGATGCGCCGTTGCGGCCGACCTTGATCCACGTCGGCAAGGCGATCACGTGGACGACGATCGTGTTGTCGGCCGGACTCGGGGTCACGTTGACCTCGAGCGTGCCGACCACGCGCTGGTTCGCGACGTTGTGCATCGTCGGCCTCGTCGCGGCCTGGTTCGGCGACTTGATCCTGTTGCCGGCGCTGATGTACCTCGGGCGCCGGCGCCCGCGCGAGCTCGTCTCAACCAGCGAGCAGACGCCGTAGTCGCGCGCCAAGTCCGCTGCGCCGCACCGACACCTCGGCGTTGGCCAGCGCCTTGTCGAGCGCATAGACCGAGCCGACCAGCACCAACAAGCGGCGCGCGCGCGTGACTGCGGTGTACAGCAAGTTGCGCTGCAGGAGCAGGTGCTGCGAGGGCACGATCGGCAGCACGACGGCGGGATACTCGCCGCCCTGCGAGCGGTGCACCGTGATCGCGAAGGCGGGGCGCAACTCGATGAAGTTCGCTCGCTCGTAGACGAGCTCGCGCTCGGGAAACTTGACGATCAGCGCCTCGCCGCCGGCGTCGATGCTCTGGATGTGACCCATGTCACCGTTGAACACGCCGCGATCGTAGTCGTTCTTCGTCTGGATCACGCGGTCGCCGACGCGCCAGACGCGGCCGCGATACTCGGGCTCACGACCGCCGACCCCCAGAGCCTCGCGCAAGCGCTCGTTCAAGCGATCGACGCCCGCCGGACCGCGGTACATCGGCGAAAGGACTTGCACGTCGCGCTCCCAGTCCAGGCCGAACGCGCGCGGGATGCGCTGGGTGACGACCTCGACCAAACGGTCGGCCGTCGCCTCGTCGGAGTCCGCGGGGAAGAAGAAGAAGTCGGCGCCGGCCTCGTCGCGCTCGGGCAAGCGTGGCCGTTCACCGGCGAGGATGCGGTGCGCGTTCTCGACGATCGAACTGCCCGCGCTCTGACGCCAGACGTGCGTCAGGCGGGCGACGGGGATCGCTCCCGAGTCCAAGAGCTCGGCCAGCACGCTGCCCGCCTGCACGCTGGGCAACTGATCGGGATCGCCGATGAAGAGCACGCGCGTCGGCGGCTGGATCGCTTTGACCAAGTGGTGTGCCAGCACGAGATCGAGCATCGAGACCTCGTCGACGACCACGAGGTCCGCGACCAAGGGCTTGGTCGCGTTGTGCGCGAAGCCCTCGCCGCCCTCCCAGCCCAGGAGGCGATGCACGGTGCCCGCTTCGCGCCCGGTGGCCTCGGCGAGCCGCTTCGCCGCGCGACCCGTCGGCGACGCCAAGAGCACCTTCGCGCCCGCGTCGATCGCCAGATCGACGACGCAGCGTGTGATCGTCGTCTTGCCGACGCCGGGCCCGCCCGTCAGCAGCGCGACGGGATTCGAGAGCAACGTTTCGACGGCGTCGCGCTGCGTCGGATGCAGCGCGAGTCCGGCGCGCGCTTCCCAGGCCTGGATCGACGCGGGGTTGGCCCACGCCCGCACCGGGCCGGCGGCGACCAACGCTGCCAGGTTCCGCGCCAACGCCGTCTCGCTGGTGTGGTGCATCGCGAGGTAGACCTGGACCGTCGACTCGGGATCGTCGGGGTCGGCCTCGAGCACGACTTCACCCATGCGCGCCAGGTCGGCCAGCGCCGCGCGCACCGCGTCTTCGTCGGCGACATCGCCGATCGCGTCACGCACGTCGGAGAGCAAGCCCGCTTCAGCCGTGCGCACGTGCCCGCCGTCACTGGCTTGCTCGAGCGCGTAGCGCACCGCGCCGCGCAAGCGCGCCGGATGATCGGGCGCCAGCCCGAGCGCCAAGCCCGCGCGGTCCGCCGTGCGAAAGCCGACGCCGTGGACGCGCATCAGGACGTAGGGGTCGGCGCGCACGCTGGCTTCGCTCTCGTTCGGGCCCAGCGTGGCGAGCGCCGCCTCGCACTGCCAGGTTGCCAGGCCGACGCCAAGCAGGAAGCTCCAGAGTTCCTGGTGACGCAGCTCGCTGCTGACGCCCTCGGCCAACGCCTGGCGCCGCTTGGGCGTCATCCCCTCGACGGCGTCGAGCACCGAACCGTCGGCGCGGATCCGCGCCACCGCGTCCGCGCCCAGGGCGTCGACGATCTTCTTGGCCCAGGCCGCGCCGATGCCGGGGAAGCGCGCCGAGGCCAAGAAGCGCTCGACGCCGCGGCGTCCGAGCGGCGCGAGCCCCTGCCAACTGCGAAACTCGAACCGGCGGCCGTGCTTGGCGTGATCCTCCCACGTACCGATCAGGCGTACGCGCAGACCCTCGACGGGTTCGATCGCCCGCCCGGTGGCCGTGACGCGGTCGCCGAGCAGCGTCACCTGCCCCGTCGGATTCGGGTCGCCGAAACCGCCCTCGGGGTTGATTTGCAGCACCGCGAAGCCCGTTTCCGAGTCGTGGTAGGTCACGCGCTCGATCGTGCCTTGGACGATCGCCTCGTCCGCGGCGGCGGTGTTCTGGGGGGGGCGAGGGTCGGGGGAGCGCACGACGATCAGGGCTTCGGTGGCGCGACGAAACGGACTTCTCGCTTGCCAGGAGCGGTCGAGACCGTACCTTACCTGGCCCTTTTCGCCCCATACGAAGCCCTTCCATGTCGATCAAGGTCGAAGTCCGCTCGAACGAGTCCCTCGAAGCCGCACTGCGTCGGTTCAAGCGCCAGTGCAACTACGGCGGCATCTTCCGCCTGGCCAAGGCGGGGACCTGGCACGAGAAGCGTTCGGACAAGCGCCGCCGCGAACGCCGCGAACGGATCCGCATGATCCAGAAGTCGGCCCGCCGCCAGCGCATCCGCCTGCAGCGCGGCTAGAGAGTGTGGCTAGAGAGCGTGGCTAGAGAGCGCGGTTAGCGGCCGAGCGCGACGAAGCGTTCTCCCTCGCGGCGGAACACTCCGGTGGTCGTTCCGAACCAGAGGGTCCCGCTGCGGTCCTCGCTGATGCTCGGGATCCCGCTCGAGTTCAAACCCTCCTGCTCGGAGAAGTAGCGGAACGTCGCGCCGTTCCAGCGGTAGGCGCCGCCGCCTTGGCTCGCGACTCCGAACCAGACGTCACCGGCGCGGTCCTCGTGGATCGCCATGTAGCGGCCCCAGCCCGTGTGCTCCGAGAAGGCAGTGCTCTCGAGGTGCGTCGTGAACGAGTCGCCGTCGTAGCGGCTGACGCCGCCGTCCGACGTCCCGAACCAGAGGTCGCCGCGCCCGTCCTCCAAGATTGTGCACACACGATCCGAGGCGAGACCGTGGTCCTTCACCGTGTAGACCTGCGTGGTCTCGCCGTCGTAGCGCACCGCGCCCGCGCCGTCCGTGCCGAACCAGAGCGCGCCGTCCTTGGCTTCCATGACGCTATAGACGAACTTCGGCGTGAACTCGAACGCTCCGGGGGCGGCGACCACCGGCAGCGGGAACTCGACGAAGCGCGTTCCGTCGTGCCGGAAGACGCCGGCGAGCGTGGTGATCCACAGGGTGCCGCTTCGGTCCAGGGCCAAGTCCCAGACATCGCGATGATCGCCGTCCTCCGTGAAGGTGGAGGTCACCTCGAGGTCGCCGTAGTCGGTCAGTGTCGTGAACGTGCCGTCCTCGTAGCGCGAGACGCCGCCGGTCGTGGCGATCATGAGCCGACCTTCGTCGTCCTCGAGGATGTCCCGCACCGAATCCGCGGCCAGGCCGTCGGCCCGCGTGAACGTGACGTAGTTCGTTCCGTCGAAGCCCACGAGCCCCGCCCCGACCGTGGAGAACCAGAGGTTCCCGTCGCTCGCTTCGAACGGCGCTCCGGGGTATTGGAAGAGCGCGGCGGGAACTTGCTCGGGAGCCGGCGCCGCGAGTTCTTGGGCGTCGCAGCTCGCGACCGTGGCACAGGCGCCGAGCGGTGCGAGGAGGGCGAGCAGGAGCCACGCTGTCTGTTGCAGCATCGCGTGTTGGAGCATCGCGGACTTTCCGAAGGCTGGCGTAGAGTGTCGGGCGTGAATCTGTTCGAGCCGAATCGCAACCTGGCACGCGGGGTCGAGCGCGTGGATCTGCCCGTGCGCGGCAGTGACTATCGGGTGCGCAACGACGAGTTGGTCGTACGGCTCGACGCGTTCCTGTGTGAGCGCTTGACTTGGCGTTCTCGCACGTCGGTGCAGAAACTGATCGAGGACGGGTTCGTCGAGGTCGCGCAGGAAGGACCCGAACGGCGCGGCGCGGCGGCGTTTCGCAAGGTCGAGCGCGCGGGGATGAAGTTGCGGCACGGAGCGATCGTGCGCGTCTGGATCCCACCCGAGCTGCGCTTGCCGGCCGTGACGGGGACGGCCGATGGCGTCGTCGTCTTGCACGAAGAGGCGGACTTCCTGGCCGTCGACAAGCCGCCGCTCGTTCCGGTGCATCCTTCGGGGAAGCACCTGACCGGCACGCTGATCCAGCGCGTGCACGCGCACTACGCGGACGCGCTCGAAGACAGCGACGCGCCGATGCCCGTGCGCTTGGCGCACCGGTTGGATCGCGAGACGTCGGGCGTCCTGCTGCTGGGCAAGTCCGCGCTCGCGCACCGCGAACTGCGCGTGCAGTTCGAGCGCGGGAGCGTCGACAAGACGTACCTCGCGATCGTCGAGGGCGTTCCCGGCGCGGACGCGGGCACGCTGCGGCTTCCCATCGGGCCGTCGCGCACCAGCGCCGTGCGGCTGAAGATGGCGGTGCGCGAGGACGGGCTCGCCGCGCGCACGGACTGGCGCTTGCTCGAGGCGCACGGCGACGTGTCGCTGATCGAGTGCCGCCTCTTCACCGGTCGCCAACACCAGATTCGCGTGCACCTCGCCGCGCTCGGACATCCCATCGTCGGCGACAAGCTGTACGGCGACGACGAGGGCCGCTTCGTGCGCGCGGCGAGCGACGAGCTGACGCCCGCGGACGAGCGCGCACTGCGCCTGCCGCGCCAGGCGCTCCATCACCATCGCCTCGGTTTCGCTCGCGCCGACGGGACGCGCGTCGAAGTGGTCAGTCCGCTCGCCACCGACCTCGTCGACTTCCTTCGGGATCGTTGAGCCTGGCCGACGGGCGACGCGGACCCCTCACTCCCGCGCCATGTGCGGCGGCGTTCGTAGCCGCGCGCCGAGGCGGCGTTCGGCGAATTGCTCGGCCAGCACGACGACCAGGAGGAACACGAGGGTGCCCACGGGCAGCGTGACCTTGCGCTCGACGAAGATCGCCAGGAACGTCAGACCCATCGTCCAGCCGAGCAGCAAGGCGTACCAGTCGGTCGGCGGCGCGAATTGGTCGGGTGCGACCGAGAGCGGCGTGCGCGCGACGCACAAGGGCCAAAGGTGCACGACCGCCAGCGTCGCGATCGCGAAGGCGGGCAGCGTCAGGCGTGGCACCGACTCGAGGCCGCGCAGGGACCAGGTGAGCACGGCGAACACGAGATAGAGCGGCACGACGAAGCGCACGACGACCGCTTTCAGCGCGCCAAGTTGCAAGTCGGCGGCGCGGGCGGGCGCGGCTTCGAGCAGCCACGCTGCCGCGAACGAGCGCGAGACCGGAACCTGCGTCATCAGGATCGGCAGGTAGAGCGCGGCGCCGAACTGCACGACGGCGAGGAAGTCGGCTTGTGTGCGCGTCTCGTCGGAGCCGGCGACGCCGAGGACCAAGAAGACGAGCGGTAGCGCGACCAGGGGATAGCTGCGCAGCACGACTTCGCGCTCGCGCGGAAGCGCGTGGTAGACCAGCTCGAACGTGGCGCGCTCGCGCGAGCGCACCCAGGTTCGCGCGGCGAGCGCGCGCAAGGGCGACAGCAACGCGCCCAGCCAACCGCCCGCGACGCTGCGCTCGGCGCGTGCCGCGGGCAACGACGCCAAGGCGCCGGCGCCGGCGAGCGTGGGGAGGAGCGGCAGCGCGAAACGCCACCACGCGACGTCGCCGGAGCCGAGCGGCGCCGCGAACCAGGCCGGCGGCACCAGCCACAGGAACGGTGCCGTGGCAGCGCCGATCTCGGGCAGCGACGCCAAGCGCTCGAGCGAGCCCAACGCTTCGAGGAGTCCGATGACGAACGCGCCGAGACCCAAGGCTTGCAGCGTCATCCAAAGACCTTCGAGCCGTCCGGAGAAGAACAGGATCAAGACCGCGAAGAGCGCCGCGGTCGCGATCGCACAGCCGAGCAGAGCGAGCGCGAAGACCGCGCGCTCGACGAGTCCGACGCCCGGCGCCAACGCGGCGGCGATCAACGCGCTCGGAAGCGCGAGCATCAAGACCAGCTCGACGACGTGCAACGTGCGCGCCACGCGTCGGTCGAGCGCGGTGGCCGGCAGCGCCGCGAGCCAATCCTCTTCGTCGGTCGCGCGCAGGAGGTGCGCCCACTCGCCGACCAGTGCGAAGGCCACCCACGCGGCCAAGATCGTCGCGGCGAAGACGCCGTACGCGAACGGCGGCAAGGCGTCGCGCACGAGGCCCAGGAGGACCGCCGTCGCGAGGCCGCGCGTCGTCGACGCCAGCCACGGCAAGCCCGCGCGGTCGGCCGCGCGATGCGCGCCGAGCAGCGCGCGGCGTCGCGCGCCGGCGGCGACGGTCGTCACGCGAGGATCTCGAGCGAGAGCTGGAAGCGGTACTCGTTCGCCAAGGGGTTTTCGAGTCCCAGCACCTCGAAGGAGTCGAGCATGGCTTGCTTCGCGGCGCCGTCCTCGAGCACGGGGTCGATGCGCACCGACTCCAGCAAGGCTTCGAGGCCACGCTCGTACTTGCCGTGAGCGACGAGCGCGCGGCCGAGCGCGAGCTGCGCCGCGGCGTCGTTCGGGTTCGCCGCGACCGCGGCTTCCAGCTCGGGCAGCGCGCCAGCTTGCTCGCGGCCCTCGAGGGCGCGCAGGGCTCGCGCGACGGCCTCGGCGACATCGGGCGGCAGGTCCATGTCCCCGAGCAGTTGGAACTGTTCGCGCGCGCCGTCGAGATCGTCCGACTCGAGCAAGAGCTCGCCCAAGAGCGCGCGCGCGGGAACGCCGTGCAACGGATCGTCGACGAGCGCGCGCACCTCGGCGAGCGCTCCCTCGAGGTCGCCGTCGGTCGCGCGGGTGCGCGCCTCCGTCAAGGGATCGCCGGGACCCGCGGGCGCGACGCGATCGAGGAACTTGGTCAGCTCGGCGGGCGACAGCGCGCCTTGGAAACCATCGACCATGCGCCCGTCCCGAACGGCGAAGACCGCCGGAACGCTCTGCACGCCGAAGGCCTGCGCCAGCTCGGGGTTCTTGTCGATATCGACCTTGGCCAGGAGGAAGCGTCCGTCGCCCGCGCGCGCGGCCTGTTCGAGTTGGGGTCCGAGCACCTTGCACGGCTCGCACCACGTCGCCCAGAAGTCGACGACGACGGGGACGTTGGTCGAGCCGCGCAGGACGACTTGCTCGAAGTTGCGGGGGTCGACGTCGACGATCCAGGGGCTCTGGCCGGAAGGGCTCTGCTCGGAAGGACTCGGTTCGGTGGGGTTCTGCATAACTGGGGTTCAGTCTAGCCGCGCTGCGGCGACGGAAAGCGACCGCTCACGACGTTGCTCGTGACTCGCTACAGTCTCCGCGATGAGGATCGAATTCCAAGGTCCCGTCGGGCGGCTCGAGGGCCTCGTCGACGAACCCGACGAGTCCCTGCGCGGCCTTGCGATCGTCTGCCATCCTCATCCCGTGCACGGCGGAACGATGAACAACACGCTCGTCTATCGCACGGCGCGGGCCCTGCGGGCGGGCGGCTTCGCGACGCTGCGCCTCAACTTTCGCGGCGTCGAGGAATCCGAGGGCGAACACGACGGTCAGGGCGGCGAGGACGAGGACGCGCGCGCCGCGCTCGATTGGCTCGTCGAGCGCTACGGCTCGGACTTGCCCGTCTGGGCCGCGGGGTATTCGTTCGGCTCGCGCACCGTCGCTTCGCTCGCGCGCAGCGAGCCGCGGATCGAGCGCGTGCTGCTCCTGGCGTTTCCCGTCAACCACTACGACCTTCGCTTCCTGACCGAGGTGACGCAGCCCGTGTTCGCCGTCTTCGGTGCGGAGGATCCCTTCGGCACCGCTTCGGACTTCGCGCGCGCGTTCCCCGAGCTCGTCGGGCGCGTCGAGGTCGCCGAGATCCAGGGCGCCGAACACTTCTTCCGCGGACGAACGCCGCTCGTCGAAGACGCTTTCCGTGAGTACGTTCTCGAGCACGCCCCCGCCTGAACGGCGCCAACCCCCCACCTTTCGATGCCCGCAGCCTCCAGCCACACGATGCCCACCGGCGCGCCCTCGATCCGGCGCGTGATGATGCCGCGCGACACCAACGCGTTCGGCACGATCTTCGGCGGCGTGATCCTCGCCGAGATCGACCTCGCGGCTGCGGTCCAAGCGCACCGACACCACGGCGGCAAGGTGGTCACCGTGGCGATGGACAAGATCATCTTCCGCGCGCCCGTCTACGTCGGTGATCTCGTCTCGTTCTTCACGACGACGAAGCACGTCGGCAAGACGTCGATCACCGTGCACGTCTTGGTCTGGGGCGAGCGGCGCTTCGCGAACGGTGACGACGTCTTCGTCACCGAAGCCGAGGTGACGATGGTCGCGGTCGACGCCGATGGGGCCAAGGTGGCGGTCGGCAGCGAGTAGCGCGGCGCCGGCTTAGCTCAGCCCGCGTCGCGCGGCTCGCCGCGCACCGCGGCCAGGAGTTCCGCCGCGCCACGGGCCGGATCGCTCGCGCGGGTCAGCGCGCGGAACACCTCGTCGAGGGTCGTGCCCTCACCGGCGTTTGCCCGCAGCTCGGCCAAGCTGCCGAGGGCGACGAGGCGGCCCTCGAACAGGATCGCGACGCGATCGGCGACGCGTTCGACGACGTCGAGGAGGTGCGAGGTATAGAGCACGGCGCCGCCCTCCGCGGCCCAGCCCCGCAGCACTTCGCGCAGCAGCGCCGCCGTCGGGATGTCGAGCCCGGTCAAGGGTTCGTCGAGCACCAAGAGCGGCGGGTGCGGCAGGACGGCGCAGGCGACCGCGGTCTTTTGGCGCATGCCGCGCGAGAAGGTGCCCACCGGGTCGTCGATGCGCTCCGTCAGATCGAGCGCGGCGATCAAGGCTTCGAGCCGCGGCGTCAGCACGGACTCCGCCAGCCCGTGCAGCCGCCCGACCAGCTCGAGGTGCTGGCGCGGCGAGAGGTTGGCGTAGAGCGGCGCGCCGTCGGGCACGTAGCCGAGGCGCGCGCGCGCGGCGAGCGGCTCTTGCCCGACGTCGAGACCGTCGATCGAGACGCGGCCCGCGTCCGGCGCGTCCTGTCCGATCAACAGCCGCAGCGCCGTCGTCTTGCCCGCGCCATTGGGGCCCACCAGCCCGAGCACCTCGCCGCGCCGCACCTCGAGTTCGAGGGCATCGAGGGCCACGCGCTCGCCGTAGCGTCGCGTGGCCCCGTGGAACTGAGCGAGCGACGTCACGACCGGCTCCTGCGGCTCACCCGCCGACGACTTCGACGCTGAGCCCGGTCTTCTCGGCGACGAGATCCGCGATCTCGGTCATCCGGGTCTTGGTGATCGGCTTGCCGCCCTTCGCGGCGGCCTTGGTGGGGGTCAGGATGCGCACAGCAGACGGGCGGATGTCGGCTAGATGGCGTAACCATGCACGCACTTCGGTGTCCTTGGAGTTGTCCACGTCGCCGCGCACGAACTCGGTTTCGACGATCAAGCGATCGTTCTCGAGGCGGGTCAAGTTCTCGACAACTGACTTGAAAACAGCCGGCTTTTGCCCCGTAAGCGCCGCAAAGGTCTTTTGCGTGCCGGCGTCCAGGCGGGCGATCGGGTGATCGTAGAAGTTCAACGCATGGCGCGTCTGCTGGCGGTCGAGGCTCGGCACGCGGCAGATGACGCACAGCTTGCCCTTCGGGAACCACTTGTTGCAGACCTCGCGCAGTTGCTCGCTGATCTCGTGGAACTCGGGGTGTTCGGACGGGTCCGCGTCGTCGCCGAGCACGACGATCGACTTGATCTTGTCGCCCTCCTTCGAGAGCTCCATCAAGCGGCGAGCGGCGGTCGTCACGACCACGGCCTGGGAGGGAAAGCGTCCCGGGCGGGACGAGGCGAGCATCGGATGAATGGTGATGGAGCGGCCGAACGTCTCGAGTTCGACGGGTCCTCTCACCACTTGGTCGAGCCACTGGGCGATCATACGGGGTCCTTCTACGGGCCACGGGCGCCGAGGGGGCGCGCGACGGGGGGAGCGGGAAGCTCCGCTCCCTAGGAGAAAGCTAGCCGGAACACAAGAGCGAGATTCTACCTCGCGCAGGGACCCGCGGGAAGCGCGCGTCTCGTGGGAACCGGCCTAGAAGCGCGAACCGCGGCCGGAGGCGGTCTGGTGAGGGGCCAGTTCGGCGGATAGGATACTGCGCCCGCCCGCGGCCCGACCCTCTTCGAACGCCCCCCGGGTCGAGTCGCCGCAGCGCCTTCCGGGCACGCCCTCTGTTTCCATGTACTTCGACTACCTCAACGTTCTGGTCTTCGCGGCCGTCGGCATCGTGTTCGTCGCCGCGAACATGCTGGTCGCCTCCGTCCTGCGGCCCAAGCGCAAGACGGACGAAGGTCTCGAAACCTACGAGTGCGGCGAAGAGACCATCGGTGACGCCTGGATCCAGTTCGACATCCGCTACTACACCGTGGCGCTCGTCTACGTCATCTTCGCCGTCGAGATCGCCTTCCTCTTCCCTTGGGCCTTGGTCCTGCGCGACGCGGTCTACGACACCGGCGCGGCGGCGGGCGCGGGCATCGGGGCCTTCGCGTTGGTCGAGGGTGTGCTCTTCATCGTGATCCTGTTCGTCGGTCTGGCCTACGTCTGGGCCAAGGGTGATCTCGACTGGGTGCTGTCCTGGAAGAAGGAGCACTACTCGCCGCCCAGCCAACGCGCCCGCGTGGCGTTGCCCAGTGTGGCGGAGCTCGAAGCCGCTGCGGCCGCCGAGGCCGAGCCCGAGGGCGAGGACGGCGACGACGAGGACGCCGCCGCCTGAGCCGTTCCGGTCGCGCCCGATTCCCCCCGCGACGCTCCCCCCGCGAGCGAACCGCGCCCCTTCCCCGAACACCTGCCCCTTCGACCGCACGACACGCCCATGGGACTCCTGGAGAAACAGTTCGACGAGAACGTCCTGACCACGAAGGTGGACTGGCTCATCAACTGGTGTCGCCTGTCTTCGATCTGGCCAATGACGTTCGGCCTCGCCTGCTGCGCGATCGAGATGATGGCGGTCGGGTGCGCGCACCACGACATCGATCGCTTCGGCGCGGGCGCCTTCCGCGCCTCGCCGCGCCAGGCGGATCTGATGATCGTGGCCGGCACGGTCAACTTCAAGATGGCCGAGCGCATCAAGCGGCTCTACGACCAGATGCCTGCGCCGAAGTACGTGATCGCGATGGGCGCCTGCGCGACGGGCGGCGGCCCCTACTACAAGTTCGGCTACACGGTCGTGAAGGGTGTCGACCGGGTGATTCCCGTCGACGTCTACATCGCGGGTTGTCCGCCGCGCCCCGAAGCGCTCCTCGAAGGGTTGATGAAGCTCCAAGAGAAGATTCAGAACTCGTCCGTCATCCGCAAGCCGGCGCGCCTCGCCTAGCCGCCCCGTTCCCCAGCAGCATGGACTTTCAAGCGATCCACGACCGACTGCGCGCCATCCAGGCGCCCGGTCTCTTGGGTGCGGACGAACCGCGCGCGCCCGATCCCGAGGACAAGAAGGACAAGGGTCGCAGCGGCGATCCGTTTGTGCTGGTCGATCCGCAACGTTTGGGTCCGTTCCTCGAGGCGGCGCGCAGCGACGAGCGCCTCAAGCTCGACCTGTTGGCCGATCTGACGGCGACGGATCCGGCGAAGGACGACGAGAACCTGTGGATCAACGTGCAACTGCTCTCGATGGAGCTGAAGCACCGCCTGGCCATCAAGTGCGTCCTGCCGAAGGCTGACCCCGTGATGCCCAGCACCGTTCCGGTGCACCGCGCCAGCCAGTGGGCCGAGCGCGAGGCCGCCGAGATGTACGGCATCACGTTCAGCGGACACCCCGACCCGCGCAACATCCTGTTGCCCGACGATTGGGTCGGGCACCCGCTGCGGAAGGACTACGTGTTCCCCGACGAGTACCACGGGATCAGCTGCAAGTAGCCATGGCGATCCAGAACCAACCAGACCGTCACGAGCCGAGCTACACAGAGGGCGAAGCGCGTTCGCTCGACACGGGCGAACGCGAGTACATGCTCGATGTCCGCACGCAGGACATGGAGCTGAACATGGGTCCGCAGCACCCGGCGACGCACGGCGTGATGCGAATCCTGATCCGCGCCGACGGCGAGCTCTGCACGGGCGCGCAGCCGCACCTCGGCTACCTGCACCGGTGCGCCGAGAAGATCGGCGAGAGCGTCGAGTGGTTGCAGTACCTGCCGTACACCGACCGCTACGACTACCTGGCGGCGATGAACAACAACCTCGGGTACTCGATGGCCGTCGAAAAGGTCATGGGGCTCGAGATCCCGCGCCGCGCGCTGATGCTGCGCACGATCTGCGCCGAGCTGAATCGCATCGGCTCGCACCTGATCGCGTACGGGACCTACGGTCTCGACCTCGGCGCGTTCACGCCCTTCCTCTACGCGTTCCGCGAGCGCGAGTGGATGATGGCGCTGTTCGAGAAGATCTGCGGCGCCCGATTGACCTACTCGTACATTCGCATCGGCGGCGTCTTCAACGACGCGCCCCCCGGCTGGCTGGAGGAGGTGATGCGCTTCTGCGACGTCTTCGACGTCAAGTGGCAGGAGTACGTCGACCTGCTGATGAACAACCACCTGTTCGTCGGACGCACGGCGGACGTGGGCGTGATTCCGAAGGAGATGGCGATCGACTTCGGTCTCTCGGGGCCGATGGTGCGCGGCAGCGGGATCGACTGGGACATTCGGCGCGACATGCCGTACGAGCTGTACGGCGAGATCTGCGCGGATGGAGCGTTCGAGGTTCCGCTCGGCACGGGCGCGAAGGGCACGCTCGGCGACTGCTGGGACCGCTTCTACGTGCGCGTCATGGAGATGCGCGAGTCGATCAAGATCGTGCGTTGGTGTCTTGCGAACATCGAGCCGGGCCCGGTCCTGGCCGACATTCCGAAGACGCTGCGCGTGCCGCCGGGTGAGGCGTACGTGGCCATCGAGAACCCGCGTGGCGAACTCGGACACTACGTCGTCTCGGACGGCAGCAAGGTCGCGGTGCGTTGCCGCGTTCGTGGACCCTCGTTCAGCAACATCTCCGTGACCGAAGCACTGCTGCCCGGAACGCTCGTGGCCGACGCGGTCGCGATCATCGGATCGACCGACATCGTCGTCGGGGAGACGGATCGCTAGCCATGCTGACGCTGACCCTCCCCATGATCGGCAAGCTTGCGATCACCGATGTCGCGACGACCGTGGCCGCCGCCGCCCCCGCGGCCGGCACCAACCAGCTCCGCACCTTCCTCACGGGCGTGAAGCCCGAGTTCGTGCCGGCCTGGGCGGTTCCGATCACGGCCGTGCTGCTGGCCGTCGCCGTCGCCATGGGCATCGTGTCCATCGTGGCCGCGTTCGGCACGCTGGCCGAGCGCAAGGTGTCGGGACACATCCAGTGTCGCAACGGCCCGATGCGCGCCGGCTGGCACGGGATCCTGCAGCCCTTGGCGGACGGCGTGAAGCTGATGCTGAAGGAGGACATGATCCCGATCGGCGCGGACAAGATCCTGTTCCTGCTCTCGCCGTCGCTCGTCCTGGGTTCCTTGCTCGGCGCGATGGCGGTCTTCCCGCTGGCGCCCGACTTCTACTTCGCCGACATCGACCTCGGGATCTTTGCGATCCTCGCGCTGACGTCGACGACGACGATCGGCGTGATCATGGCCGGTTGGTCGTCGAACTCGAAGTGGTCCTTGTACGGCGCGATGCGTGAGGCGGCGCAGGTCGTCGCCTACGAGATCCCGCTCGGCATCAGCCTGCTCGTGCCGCTGATCGTGTGCGGGACGTTCAACCTGATCGAGGTCTCCGACCAGCAGGCTGGTTGGTTCGGCATGGGTTGGTACATCTTCCGCAGCCCGATGATGATCCCGGCCTTCGTGCTGTTCTTCATCGCGATCCTCGCCGAGACGAAGCGCGCGCCGTTCGACCTGCCCGAGGCGGAGTCCGAGCTGGTCGCCGGCTTCCTGACCGAGTACTCGGGCATCCGCTGGTCGTTCTTCTTCATGGAGGAGTACGCCGCGATGTTCCTCTTCTCGGCCGTCGGCGCGTTCTTCTTCTTCGGCGGCTTCGAGAGCCCGTTGACCTGGGGCGCTCGCGCGATCTTCGCCGAGACCGGTGCGCCGCTCTCGCCTGGCGGGACGCCGATCATGACGACGCTCGGCGGTCAGATCGCGCTGACGCTCGCCGCGGCGCTCGGCATCTGCGTCAAGGCGTCGTTCGGGCTGTTCCTGATGATGTGGATCCGCTGGACGCTGCCGCGCATCCGCATCGATCAGGTCATGACGATGGGATACAAGTACCTGACGCCGCTGTCGCTCCTGTGCGTGCTCGTGACCGGCGTGCACGAAGCGCTCATCTGGCCGTCCCTCTTGGAGCCCTGGTGGCCCGACTTCCTGCAACCATGAGCAGCACCCTGCACCGACCGACGCACAACCACCCGACCGTCCGACCGCTGACGGCCAGGGCGTACGTCAAGAACGTGGTCGACTCGATGATGACGACCCTCAAGGGGATGCGCATCACGGGCAAGTACCTCTTGCAGAAGCCGATCACGGTCCAGTACCCCGACGAGCGCCTGCCGATCCCGAACCGCTATCGCGGGATCCACTACCTCGAGCAGGAGAAGTGCATCGAGTGCCTCGCTTGCGCGCGCGCGTGTCCGATCGACTGCATCGAGATGGACGCGATTCGGCACGGCAAGGAGCTCGAGTGGATCTCGTTCACGCTCGACTACCAGAAGTGCATGTTCTGCGAGCTGTGCGTGTACCCCTGCCCCAAGGACTGCATCCACATGGGCACCGAGTACGCGTTCGTCTCGTTCGACCGCTCGGAGTTCAAGCACGACCTGCTCTCGTACAAGGGCATGGCGCGCGAAGCGAAGACGCGCATGATCGAGGCCGAGGCCAAGAAGAAGGCCAAGGCGGAAGCCAAGGCCGCCAAGGAAGCGGCGAAGGCGGCCGAAAGCGGTGAAGTCGCCGTCGAAGAGCCTCCCAAGCAGCCCGCCGAAGAGCCCGCCGAAGAGCCCGCCGAAGAGCCCGCCGACGAGCCTGCCGCCGAAGACGACGAGGCCAGCGAATGAACGACCGGATGCTCCAGCGCATCTTCTACGGTGTGTTGACGCTGCTTACGCTGGCGGCGCTCGGTGTCGGGCTCGCCTCGGCTGGCGCCGAAGGCTTGGCCTTCGGTTTGTTCGCCGCGATGACGATCGGCGGCGCGCTCGTCTGCATCTGGGAGCGGTCGGTGGTGCGCAGCGCGTTCTCGTTGATGGCCACCTTCACCGGCGTCGCGGGCTTTTTCATCCTGCTCGAGTCGGCCTTCCTGGCGATGGCGCAGCTCTTGATCTACGTGGGTGGCATCCTCGCGCTGCTCCTGTTCGGGGTCATGATGTCGCCGCCCGACCTCGCCGAGCGCAGCCTCTGGCGCGTGCTGCCCGGGCTGGGCCTCGTCGGTCTCGCGGTCGGCTGGGTCTCGTGGCAGGTGGCGGGCAGCGTCGACTGGGTCGTGCGTGCTGGCACGCCGACCGGCGGCGCCGAAGCCGCCATCGGCACGGCCGAGCGCATCGGCGTCGGCTTCCTCGCGCCGGACCAGTACGTGGTCGCGTTCGAGCTGGCGGGCGTCGTCTTGACCGTGGCGCTGGTCGCGTCGGTCTACATCGCTCGCCGCCGCGTCTCCGATCTCGAACCGCTGCCCAAGGAGCAGAGCTAGATGGGCCTCGAAGCCTACGTCGCCGTCTCGGCCGCGCTGTTCGCGCTCGGCATCGTCGCGATCGTGACGCGCCGTAACGTCATCTACGTGTTGATGGGGATCGAGATGATCCTCAACGCCGCGAACATCAACTTCGTCGCCTTCAACCGCTTCGGCGGGAACGGGCTCGACGGTCGCATGTTCGCGATCTTCACGATCATCCTCGCGGCCGCGGAAGCCGCCGTGGCGCTCGCCATCGTCCTGAACGTCTTCTACCTGCTCGATTCGATCAAGCCGAGCGACGCCGACACGCTGCGGGAATAGGCTCCGGCCGCCCCTGCTCTCCGCACCCATCCGCCCCCTCGCACTTCACCCAAACGGCCAAGGACTTCCCCCCCCGTGCTTGCCGCTCTCGATCTCGCCTTCGATCCCAACATCGACTTCTGGCTGCTCCTCGCGGTGCCGCTGATCCCGTTCGTCGGGTACCTGCTCCAGATTGCGTTCCGCAAGCGGTGGCCGTGGGGCGATGTCGCCCTGACCGGCGGCATGTTCGTGGCGATGTGCATCACCGTACTGATGGCCGCCAAGGCCATCTACGCGGCCAAGCACGGGTTGCCGTTCGCTTGGTCGTCGAAGGACTTCGGGATCCAATTCGAGTGGCTGTACTCGAACGAGCGCGTCGGCCGCACCGTCCAGAACATCGTCGCGGGCGTCTACTTCGACAGCTTGGGCGCGGCGATGCTGGCCGTCGTCGGCATCGTCTCGTTCTGCGTGCACCTGTTCAGCCGCGGCTACATGCACGGCGACCGGCGTTACAACATCTTCTTCGCGAACATCTCGCTGTTCACGTTCGCGATGCTCGGACTCGTCCTCTCGGACAACATCCTGTTCCTGTTCGTGTTCTGGGAGATCATGGGTTTGATGAGCTACCTGCTCATCGGCCACTTCGCGCACGACCCGAGTCAGCCGTTCTTCCACCGCTGGGCCACGTGGGCCTCGAAGAAGGCGTTCTTGACCACGCGCATCGGCGACGTGTGCTTGCTGCTCGGGTTCATCATGTTCTACCGGGAGTGGGGGACCCTCGAGTTCACCGGCATGTGGGAGGCCGCGCGGCTGACCGTCGCCGAGAACGGCGGCGAGTACCCCGCTTGGATGACCGTCGCGGGCTTGTTCGTCTTCGGCGGCACCGTCGGCAAGTCGGCGCAGTTCCCCTTGCACCTCTGGCTGCCGGACGCGATGGCGGGACCGACGCCCGTTTCCGCCATGATTCACGCGGCGACGATGGTCGCGGCCGGCGTGATGTTGCTGGGCCGCATGTTCCCGCTGTTCTCGCCCGAGGTCCTGGCGACGATCACCTTCATCGGCGCCTTCACCGCGATCGGCGCGGCGACGATCGGACTGACCGCCTACGACCTGAAGGCCGTGCTGGCGTACTCGACGATCTCGCAGTTGGGCTTCATGGTGGCGGCCGTGGGTTGCGGCGCGGTGGTCGCCGGCATGTTCCACATGGTCACGCACGCGTTCTTCAAGGCGTGCTTGTTCCTCTCGGCGGGCTCCGTGATCCACGGTTGCCATCACGAACAGGACATGCGCCGCATGGGCGGCTTGAGAAAGCGCATGCCAGTCACGTTCTGGTGCATGACCCTGTGCACCGCCGCGATCGCGGGCGTGCCGCTGTTCTCGGGCTTCTACTCGAAGGACCTGATCCTGCAAGGAGCGTGGGCGGGCGTCGTCGATCGCTCGCACTTCAGCGGTTGGTCGCTGTTCGCGCTGCTCTCGCTGGCGTTGGCCGCGGCGATGACGTCGTTCTACATGTTCCGCCTGGTCTTCATGACCTTCTTCAACGAGTACCGCGGTGACCAAGAGCACCACATGTACTCGGAAGCTCTGGCGGCCGAGGCGGCCGCGGGGATCGTCGGTCCGGGGCATGCGCACGCGGCGCACGACGACCATGGGCATGACGATCACGGGCACGACGATCACGGGCACGACGCGCACGCGTCTCACGGTCCGCACGAGTCGCCGGCGACGATGACGATCCCGCTGATGATCCTGGCGTTCTTCGGCGTGTTCGGCGGCTGCTTCTGGCTGCTGCAACTGACGCACCTGCCGGGCCACTCCTACTTCCTCGACCTCGTCACGTTCGAGCGCCTGTACGGACCCGCGGTCGGCACCTGGATGGTCAGCACCGTCTCGGAAGCGATCAGCGATCCGCATGGCTCACACCTCGGGCATCTGACGCACAACCTGGCGCTCGTCGTCTCGACGATCGTGATGCTCTCGGGCCTCGTCGGCGCCTGGTACCTCTACGTGAAGCGCCGCGACATCCCGGCGAAGATCGCCGGCTCGCTGGGCCTCGTCTACGACACGGTCCGGGGCAAGTACTTCTACGACGAGTTCATCGACGCCACGGTCATCCGCGGCACGATGGCGCTCGCCTACACGCAGAAGTGGTTCGACGAGAAGATCATCGACGGCCTCGTGCTCTCCGTCGGTCGCGTCAACCTCATGGCCGGTGGCTTCTGGGCTTGGTTCGACCGCACCTTCGTCGACGGCCTCGTCAACCTGACGGGGCTCGTCTCGCAGTTGTGCGGTTCGGCCATGCGCCTCCTGCAGACCGGACGCATTCAGCAGTACGCCGCCTTCGCCGTGGGCGGTGGCCTCCTCACCGCCGCTTGGCTGATCCTGGCTTGATTCAACGGAACGGGATCCCCCCGTTCGCCCCCTTCCCTCGATGCAAGACCACCTCCTTACGCTGATCACCTTCCTGCCCCTCGCGGGCATGATCGCGATCCTGTTCGTCCCGAAGGCGAACACGGGGCTGATCAAGACGATCGGCATGATCTTCACCGGGATCCCTTTGATCCTGGTGACGTACATCTACTTCGGCCCGTTCGACAAGCAGAGCTCTGCCCTGCAGTTCACCGAGACGGTCCCCTGGATCACCTCGCTAGGGGTCGAGTACGCGATCGGCATCGACGGGTTGTCGCTGGCGCTCGTCTGGTTGACGACGCTGTTGCTGTTCATCGCGATCCCGACGAGCTTCGGGATCAAGAAGGCCGAGAAGTCGTACTACGCGCTCTTGCTGCTGCTCGAGGTGGGCATCATCGGCGTGTTCGTGGCGCAGGACTACTTCCTGTTCTACGTCTACTGGGAGATCATGTTGCTCCCGATGTACTTCCTGATCGGGATCTGGGGCGGACCGCGCCGCGAGTACGCGGCGATCAAGTTCTTCCTCTACACGCTGGCGGGCTCGGTCTTGATGCTGGTCGCGATCGTGGCGCTGCGCCTCGACTCGGGGACCTTCTCGATTCCCCAACTGACCGAGTTGGCGTCGCAGGGCCTTCTGACGGGCGCGAACCTGCCGAGCGGCGGCGAGCTCCTCGGCATGCGCTTCACGACGTGGGTGTTCTGGTTCCTCTTCATCGGCTTCGCGATCAAGGTGCCGGTGTTCCCGTTCCACACTTGGCTGCCCGACGCGCACGTGCAGGCGCCGACGCCGATCTCGGTCATCCTGGCCGGCATCCTGCTGAAGCTCGGCGGCTACGGAATGATGCGCGCGTGCTTCCCGATCGTGCCGAGCGCGTTCCAGGAGTTCGCGTACGCGCTGGGCGTCCTGGGTGTCATCAGCATCGTCTATGGCGCCTACGTCGCGCTGGGGCAGACCGACTTCAAGCGCATGGTCGCGTACTCGTCGGTCAGCCACATGGGCTACGTGTTGCTGGGGCTGGCCGCGCTGACCGAGTGGGGTGCCAGCGGCGCCGCGCTGCAGATGTTCAACCACGGCACCAGTTCCGCCGTGCTCTTCATGGTCGTCGGCGTGATCTACGACCGGGCGCACCACCGCGACCTGAACGGCTTCGGTGGGTTGGCCCAGGTGATGCCCAGGTATTGGGCCTTGACCACCCTGGCGTTCTTCGCCGCGATCGGTCTGCCGGGCCTCGCGGGCTTCGTGTCGGAGGCGATGACGCTGATCGGCGCCTACCAGGCGGACGACGTGCGCTTCCGCCTGCTGGTCGTGATCTCGTTGATGGGCATCATCCTGACGGCGGCCTTCCTGCTGCTCGCGATGCAGAAGGTCTTCCTCGGCGACCTGAACCCGAAGTACGCGAACTACGACAAGCAGGAGATCACGCCGCGCGAGATCTTCTGTCAGGTGCCGTTCCTCGCGCTGTGCGTCGTGCTCGGGATCTTCCCGTTCCTCCTGCTCGACTGGATGGAGCCCTCCATCCAGAAGTTCGTGTTGACCCTCGGAGGCTAGATCCACCTTGGACGCGTATCTCGAGCAACTGGGCCACATCGCGCCCGAATGTGTCCTGACGGTCGTCGCTCTCACGGCGCTGGTCTGGGACCTCGTCAAGCAGGGCCGTGACTCGAATCAGGTCGCCTACCTGACGCTGGGCGGTCTCGGCATCACGGCACTGCTGCTCTTGCAGCAGTGGCGCTTGCTGACGGGGATGAGCCCCTTGGTCGCGGGCGGCGCGCTGATCGAGCCCGTCTTCGGCATGGTCACGATCGACCTCTTCGGGACGTTCTTCAAGCTGTTCACGGTCGGTTCGCTGGCGATCGTGACGCTCTTCGTGCTCTTGGACAGGAACGAGCGCAAGCACGGGATCGGGGAGTACTACTTCCTCTTGCTCGGCGCGGCGATCGGGATCTTCTTCATGGTCTCGACGAACAACCTGTTGCTGCTGATGCTCGGGCTCGAGCTGTTGTCGCTGGCCAGTTACTCGCTGGCCGGGTTCCACAAGGGCGACAAGCGCTCGGCCGAAGCGGCGCTGAAGTACGTGATCTTCGGCGGCCTCTCGGCGGGCGTGATGCTGTACGGCATCTCGCTGCTCTTCGGACTGACGGGAACGCTCGATCTGATCGCGATGGGCACGGGCGGCCCCGACGGCTTCCCCGTCGGTCTTGCGGCGCAGTTCGAGAGCAGCCCGGTTCCGGTGGCGGTGGCCGTCGTGCTGGTGCTGGCGGGCTTCGCCTACAAGGTCTCGGTCGTGCCGTTCCACTTCTGGACGCCGGACGTCTACGAGGGCGCGCCGACGCCGGTCACGACGTTCCTCGCCGTCGCCTCGAAGGCGGCCGGATTCGCCGTGCTGCTGCGCTTCATCGGCGCGCTCTTCCTGGGCAACGGCGTCGAGGACACGGTCTCGGCCTACGGCGAGCGCGTCGGGTTGCTGTTGGCGATCCTCGCCGCGGTGACGATGACCCTCGGCAACCTCTCCGCGCTGCGGCAGACGAACCTGAAGCGCCTCTTGGCCTACTCGTCGATCGCGCACGCCGGCTACGTGTTGATGGGCCTCGCGACGATGACGACGACGGGCTACAGCGCGTCGATCTTCTACCTCGCGGCCTACTACTTCATGAACCTGGGCGCGTTCGGGTTCCTGCTCTACTTCGAGGGCGCACGCAACGCGACGAAGGTGGACGACCTCGCAGGGCTCGGGTGGAAGTACCCAGTCGTCTCGATCACGATGATCGTCTTCCTGGTGAGCTTGACCGGACTGCCGCCCACCGTTGGCTTCTACGGCAAGTATCTCTTGGTCGTCGAGGGCATCGACGCCGGCCTGGGCTGGCTCGTGATGGTGATGATGGTGAATAGCGTCGTTTCGCTCTTCTACTACTTCCGCATCGGCAAGGCCTTGTTCCTGGCCGACCCCAGCGAGGCGCCGACCACCCCGCAGCCCTTCCTCGCGGGCATCATCGTCGCGCTCGGCATCCTGACGCTCGTGTTCGGCGTGTGGAACGCCGGCCTGACGCAGTGGACGATCGAGAGTCCCGCGAGCCTCGGCCTGAGCGACGTGCCGAAGTAGCGAGTTCGGAGCGCGTCACCCGAATCGCGACGCGACTCGG
>JBBDIB010000089.1:0-9712 GCA_040880665.1 Planctomycetota bacterium | reverse complement strand
CCCCCCCCCCCCCCCCCCCCCCCCCCCCCCGCCCGCTACTGCATTGCGATGCGGTCGGCCTCGAGCCGCAGGTTGCCGGCTTCGTCCAGGCGCAGCTTGCCCGCGACCGTCACCTCGGAGAGACGGTCGAGGCCGCGCTCGCCGCGTAGGCTCCACGCAGCGGGGAACTCGCCGTCGAGGAACTCGACGTTGACGGTGTACTTCCGCAGCTTCTCGGGATCCTCGCAGCAGTAGTCCCAGGGCGTCGGGCAGTGATCCTCCTCGCTCATCTCGGTGCAATCGTCGAGCGAGTCCTCGACGAGGCGGAACGTGGCGAGGTCGCCGAAGTCCTGCAGCGTTCCGCGCAACACGACGGCTTGGCCGTCCGCAGCCGTGTCTCGCACGTCCTTGACGTCGCGCGCTTCGGCGAGCGGTGCGTCGGCCCAGAGGGCGCTGGGCATCGAGTTGGCGGTGGCGGCCTCGCTCGACGCCGGCGTGGACGACGGCTTGGCCGCGCCCTCGGTCGCGTCGCCGCAACCGACGAGCGGCAGCGCGAGGAACAGGAACGAAAGGGTGCCGAGCGGCAAGAGTTGGTTCTGCATGAGTGATGTAGGGGTCAGAGGGACGAGATTGATCTCTGCTCGGGCTCAGTCTTCGCCGAGCGCTGTCGCGATAGGGAGGCGAATGATGCGCAGCGCGGCCGGCACGATGCCAGCCCCTGCCAGGAAGACGGCGCCCACGAAGCCCGCCAGCACGGCGATGGCGTCGATGTCGAGCGCGAACGCGCTCATGGCCAGGCTCACGGCGCTGCCCGCGAGCGCGAAGTGCGCGAACAGCAGGCCGACGACGGCGCCGGCGGCGGCCAGCAAGAGCGCTTCGACCAGGAGCGAGACGATGATCGCCGCGCTGCCGTAGCCGATGGCGCGCAGCGTCGCCAGCTCGCGGATGCGATCCTGCACGGAAGCCGCAGCCGTGTTCGCGCCGCCGAAGAGCGCGGCGACCGCGATCATCGCGGCCAGCGCCCAAGCCATGCGGCGGATGGGCTTGAAGTAGGCGACGAGCTCGCCGTAGTACTCGCGGCTCGTGAGGAACTCGAGTTCGAGGTCGAGCCGTCGATCCGTGAACAGCTTGAGCCGCTTGCCCGCCGCTTCATCGGCGAGCTTGGTGAACACGACCGAGGAATCGTCGCGCTGCACCAAGCCGCGCAAGGGCTCGAGCGGAGTCCAGATCTCGGCTTCGAGCGTAGTTCCGGGCGCGACGAAGTGACCGACGATGCGATGCGGCGCGCCTTCGAACTCGAGCGTCGCGTCGAGCGCCATCGACGACTCGGGCACGCCGAGCTGTCGCCCGACGAGTCGACCGACGATCGCTTCGCCGGGACCCGGCAAGCGGCCAGCGACCAGCGTCAGGGCGTCGTGCACCTCGAAGGCGCGCGGCGTGATGCCGCGCAGGAAGCCCGCGCCGGGTTCGACGAGGCCCGCGGCGAGGATCGACGTCCCCATGTGGATCTCGTCCGAAGCGATCACGCCGGGGACGCTGGCCTCGACGAGCGACGCGAGTCCCGCCGTGGTCGTCGAGCGCACCACGTCGCGATCCGCGACCGACGAGAGCAAGAGCGCCGTGTCGTCGCTGGCAGCGCCGGCGAACGTGTCGCCGAGGCCGCGCACGAACGCGGTCGTCGCGACGAACAGCGCCGCGACCAACGCACTCGAGAGACCCGTCAGGAACGTGCGCGTGGGTCGCCGGCCGAGGCTGCGGACCGCGTAGTCGAGGGGTAGCGCCATGTCAGTTCCCCAGCGAGTCGACGATGCCGCGGCGTGAGCTTTGAATCGCGGGCACGAGCCCGGCGACGACGCCGGTGGCGATCGCCACGGCGAAGCCGCGCGCGACGAGCCCCGGCGTCACCGCGAAGCTGACCGTCACGCCCTCGCTGCCGATCGCCAGCGGCATCGATCCGAGCAGGAACAGCGCGCCGCCGACGCCGATCAGGGCGCCGAGGCCGGCCAACGCCAGCGCTTCGCCGAGGATCAGCACGACGACGTGGGACTCGCGGAAGCCCAATGAACGCATGACGCCCAATTCGCGCACGCGCTCCTGCACGCTCATCAAAATCGTGTTCGCGACGAGCGACAGCACGACCGCCACGCAGGCCAGCGCGAGCAGTCGGCCGAACCGCAGGATCTCGCGCAGGTCGCGCGTGGCGCTCTCGAGGTACGCCACTCGCGGCCGCGTGTCGGTGGGCTCTTCCGCCGTCGCGAACAGCCCGTCGATGCGCGTCGCCAAGTCCTTGACGTCCACATCGGCCTCCGCGAAGACCTCGAACTGCGTAACGGTCCCCAAACGATCGACGGGGCCCGCGCGCTGCAGGTACTCGAGATGCGTGAGGATCAAGGACTCGTGCGTCGTCTCGTCGGACTCGAAGATGCCCGTCACCTTGACGTCGATGTCGCCGAAGCGAAAACGGTCGCCGACGCCCAAGCCCTTGCGCTGGGCAAATTCAGCGCCGACCAACGCGGCGTCGTGCTGACGCCGGAACGCCTCGGCATCGCCCGCCACCATGCGCACGTTGCGCTGCTCGAGCAACGTCTCGACGGGCGCGCCTTGGAACGTCACCAGGTCGAGGCTCGCCCGACAATTGTTCAAGAACACCTTCACCGGCAGGATGCTCTCGACGCCGGCGAGGTCCTCGATGCGTCGCGTATACGACTCGGGCAGGAAGGACGTCTGCGGGCAATAGCGGTTCTTGCGGAACACCACCAACGTGCGCGCGGCATCCGTCGAATCCATCGCGCGCGACATGCCCGTGCCGAGACTCTCGACGAGCACCAGCATCGCCAGCGCGCTCGCCACGCCGAAGACGGTGAAGGCCGTGCGCCCCTTGCGCCGCCCGAGGTTCTTCGCCACCAACTTGAAGAGCTTCATCATCGCGCCACCGCCCGCGGCGCACCGCTCGCGTCGTCCTTGGCAAGCAGCTTGCCCTTGTCGAGGTGCAGTACACGCTTGCCGAAGCCGGCCGCGAAGGGATCGTGCGTGACCATGACGATCGTCTTGCCACGTTCATCGTTGAGGCGTCGCAAGAGTGTCAGAATGCCGCGTGCGCTCTCGGCGTCGAGGCTGCCGGTTGGCTCGTCCGCGACCAAGAGGTCGGGATCGGCGACGATGGCGCGCGCGATCGCAACGCGTTGTTCCTGCCCGCCCGAAAGTTGTTTGGGCAGGTGATGCGCGCGGTCGGCGAGACCCACCGCCGTCAGCGCCAACGTCACGCGATCGTGGCGCTCGCGACGCGAGAGCTTTTGCAGCCAGAGCGGCAGCTCGACGTTCTCGTACGCGGTCAGGACCGGCACCAGGTTCGCGCGCTGGAAGACGTAACCGACCGTACGCGCGCGCCAACGGGCCAATTGGCCCGAGCGACCGTGCCCCACGTCGAAACCGCCGACGTGCACGCTGCCGGCTTGCGGCGCGTCGATGCCTGCCAAGAGGTTCAAGAGCGTCGTCTTCCCGCTACCCGATGGACCGATCAAGACCAGGAACTCACCCTCGGCGATATCCAAGTCGACCTCTTCAAGGGGCGTGACCGTGTGTTCGCCCTTCACGTAGCGACGCGTCACGCCGCGCAGTTCGATGAAGCTCATTGGAGTTCTCCTTGGGTTTCGTCCTCGACGACGCGTACCGGAATGGCTGCGTCGGGTTCGTGCGTGTTTCCGAGAGCGTCACGGCCGCGTGCGATGACCTTGTCCGTCAGGTTCAGCCCGGCCAAGACCTCGACGCGTTCGACTTCGCCGGGCAGGACCGAGCCCAGCTCCAATGTTCGATGCCGCGCAACGCCCGCGACCGGGTCGAAGACCCAGACGCCGCCGTCGGTGACCAAGCGTCGTTCGATCGCGATGCGAAGTCGCGTCGGGTCGGCAGCGCGCCCGCTGCCATCCGCGGCGGCGCCGCCGTCGGCACGTTGATCGAAGAAGCGCACCTGCGCCAACATATCGGGCCGTACGAGCCCGTCGGCCTCGAGGATCGTCACCTGCGCTTCCATCGTCACCTTCTGGATGTCGGCGCGTTGCACGATGCGTAAAACCTCGCCGCGGTAGGGGCGGCCGCCGCGCGCGTCGACCAGGATCTCGGCCGCTTGCCCGACGAACAGCGCTTCGAGGTCGCTCTGGGGAACGTCGACCCGCACGCGTAGATGCCTCGGATCGAAGAGCGAGCAGACCGGCGCGCCGACGCCCAAGTTCTCGCCCTCGGTCGCGAGGCGCTCGAGCACGACGCCGTCGACCGGCGCGACGACGGTCGTGCGCTCGAGCCACAGCTCCGCGGTGGCAAGTTCGGCGCGGGCGCGCTCGAGTTCGCCGGCAGCGCGGACGACCTCGGCTTCGCTCACGTCGCGCTCCAAGCGGTCGACGAAGCGCAGTTCGAGGTCGCGCGTCGCGCGGTCGGCGGTGGCCGCCGCCGCTTCGGCGCTCGCTCGCACCCGCGCCAGGTCCGCGCGCAAGCTGCCGAGCTTGGCCCGCGCGACCTCGAGCGCGGCTTCGGCGAGTTCGACCTGGCGAGCGCCCGCGGCGCCGGCGGCATCCAGCTCCTGCTGGACGACGACTTCGCTCTCCGCGAGGTCGACCAGGGCCTCGCCCTCGGCCACGGCGGCTACGCGGTGCTCCGCCTCCGCAGCCGCGCCGAGGCGGCGCGCCTCCGCGCTCCGCGCCATCTCCGTGACCTCGAGCGCCGCGTCGTAGCGTTCGGACGCGATGCGGGCGCGCGCCTCGGCGATTCGCAACGCGCCTTCCGCGCCGGCGACATCGGCCGCGGCTCGGTCGCGCGCAAGCGCCGCGTCGTCGCTGACCAAGCGCGCGACGGGATCGCCCGCGCGCACCGCATCCGACTCCTGCACGAGCACCTCCAAGAGCACGCCGCCGGAGAGCGCAGGCGCGAACGTGGCAAAGGGATCGGGTTCGACCCAGCCCGCTGCTTGCACCGCGATGCTGCCGGTGCCCGCCGAAGCGGCGCGCGCGGGCGCTCCCTCGACCGGTCCCTCGATGCGTACGGGCCGCACGACCGAAACCTCCGGCCGCGGCCGTAGCAACTCGACCAACGCACCGCGCAGCACGAAGGCGAACGCAGCGAGGATGGCGAGCGGTAGCACGATGCGCAGCCAGCCGCGGCGCGGCGGTTCGATGCGCTCGACCGGGCGCGCGAGCGCAGCGAGGTCGATGTCGTCTTGGACTTGACTCATTGGGAGACCGCCGGGGGGGCGAAGGGAGAGGCGGCGGGGCCGCGTGCTTCGATGATCGCCATGGTCGCGAGCGCCAGTGCTTCGGCTTCGTCGATCGACCAGGTGCTGCGAGCCGCGAGTTGTTCGAGCGCGACCATCCACTGGAGCAGCCCGCCGCGTCCGGCGCGGAACGCTGTTCGTGCCGCTCGCCATTCAGCGTGCGCGGCGGCGAGCGCCGTCGGCGTGGCACCGCTCGCGCGGCGCGCGATCGTGCGATGTCGTGCGCGCGCTTCGCGCTCGGCGATCGTCAGCGCCGCAAGTTGATCCTCGAACGCGTCGATGGCGGCGTCGCGGCGCTCGACGGCCGCGGCCAGTCGACCGCGCCAACTGGACGGAAACGGCACGGCGAGGCGTAGCACGGCGCCGATCTGCGCTTCGTCGAGGTAGCCGACGTGCGGGCCGAGCGCGAGGCCGGGCCAGGCGCTGGCCGCGGCACGGCGAATCGCGGCTTCGGCCAGCGCGAAGCGCAGCCACGCCGCGCGCAGGCGCGGATGCCGGTCGTAGCGGTCGAGCGGTTCGAGCGGCGCGTCGCCCGTGAGCTCGGCGGGAAGAGTCACCGCGGCCACGTGCTCTCTGGCGAGGCCCTGGGCGAGTGCGAGCTCCGGCTCGTCACCGCTCACGCCCGCCGCGAGGGCCAGCGTTGCACGCGCGGCGAGCGTCGACTCCTCCCACGCCGAACGGCGGCGCTCGATCGTCGCGACGGCGGCGCGCGCCGACGCCGACTCGGCCAAGGAGAGACGTCCCGTGCGCTCCAGGATCGCGACGCGTTCGAGATCGCCGCGCGCAGCTTCCGCGAGCTCGCCGAGGATCTGCTCGCGCGCGCCGGCCGCGACATGGCGCAGTCGCGCGCGTTCGACGGCCAGCCAACCGTCCCAGACGGCAAGTTCCAGTCGGCCCAGCGCGAGCGCCGCGTCGGCGTGTGCAAGACGTCGTTCGGCACGCGAGGGACCCAGCCCGAGCAGCCCGATGAGGTCGAGCACACCGATGGCTTCGACGAGTTCGTCGTCGCCGCCGAGTTCGTGATCGACGACCTGGATGGCGATCGGCGCCGGTGCGCCGGCGCTCGTGGCTTCTGCGCGGAGCGCGCGCCACTCACCGCGCGCCGCGCGCACGGCGGGCGACCACGCGAGGGCGCGCACCATCCAGAAGCCGGGTTGTCCGGGATGCTGGCGTTCGGCCGCGGGCGGAATCGCCAGCGCCGTCGGCGGCAGCTCGACGAGTGCAAGGACCTCTTCCAGCGTCGCGGGATCGGCGCGGCGAGCGAGCGCGTCGCGCGCGTCGTCGAGGCGCAACTCGACGGGCTCGGGAGCGAGGCACGCGCCGAGCGCACCGAGCACCATCGCTGGCAGTGAGTGGGAGAGGTGAACGCGCCGGGACGCGGGGTCGCAATGCATGGGGGCTCGTTGGCCGAAGATCGAACGCAGGAAAGCACGACTCGAACTCCGTCTCGATGGGCGAGCACGGGATTCGAGGTAGAGGCCTTCGCGTTCAGATCAACAGCGGCAGAGCGCCCGCGCGTTCCGCGGGCGTGCGCGTCACCTCGGGCGGAGCCCGCGCACCAAGCGCCACCGACAGGGCGACGGGGGGCGAGACGAGCAAGTCGACCGGCACGAGCCCAAGGGCGGGCAGGGCGATCTTGCTCTCGGCACCTTGCTCGAAAGCGAGCTCGAGATCTTCGAGATCCAACGACAGGCAAGCATCGCAGCGACCGCCGACAGAACAATCCCCGACCGAACGATGCTCAGCGGCCGGGGGTCGCGCGCCATCGCTCTCACCCGATGGGCGCTCTTCCTCCGACCCTCGAGCCGGCGTGCAACACGAAGACTCTTGGTGGCGGCAGCAGCAGGCTTCCGCCGCCAAGGTCTGCGCTCGAGCTCCGTCGAGCCAAGTACACAAACACACCGACAACGAGATCCCTTGGGGAATCAAGAGCCCTGGCAGGGCCAGGGTTAGAAGCGTCAGGAGTCGTGCGAGGGCAATCATCGGCGGGTCGTAAGCATAGGCTACCCCGTCACCATCGGCGAGGAACCTGTCCTTGCCCAACCCGAACCGGGGAGAATGTCCCTCGAGGCTCCTTGGGACCGCTTGTAGGGTTTGCAGCCGCTGGCAGCGCCGTTACGAGCCGCCCTGGTTCGAATTCATGCCGGCCTGCGGATCGACCCGCTCGAAGGGCCGGATCATTTCCTCGTCCTGCACCCCGTTGTACAGATCTTGGAAGTACGCGACGTCCTGGGCGGCCGCCTCCATCTTGACCTTGGCGACCTCTACCTCGGTGCGCGCTTGGCGGACGCGCTCCTGGAAGCGCTCGACATCGAGCGGGTCGACATCGGTGCGCTCGACGGTCGCGACCGCATTGGCCATGGTCAGCTCGACCTGCGCCTCGGCGAGGTCCACCCGCGCCTCCTCGTAGTTCACGGCCGCTTCGGCGAGCTGCACCTGATGACGGCGGAGCTTGACCTTGGTCTGGAGCGCCTCCTCACGGTCGATCGCCTGCTGGAGTTCGTTCTCGGCGGCCTCGATGTCGTCTCGGCCACCCGGCTGACGGACGAGCCTGACGGACGCGCGCTTCGCTTCCACGCGTTGCTTGGCGAGGTCCAGCTCGTCCTGCGCCAGTTTATGCGCCATCTTCGCGCGTTCGAAGTCCGACTTGGCCGTCGCGACACTGTCGCGCGCGTCGGCCAGCTCATTGCGCTCGGCAGCGACGGCCTGACGGTCATTTTCCGAGATGTGCGCGAGCAAGGCCCGGTCGACCCGCGGCTCGTCGTCGCGGAGGGCGCCGCAGCCGGCGGTCCCGAGCAGAAGGAACAGTGTGAGAGGGCGGAACATGGTCTTTGTCTCCTGGTGTGCTTGTCGTGGAACGGAGGAACGGGCAGGAGCCACGGCTCCGGCTCCACGAGCGAGCACATGGCGTGCCATTCACTCCGGTGTCTCCAGCGACTTCAAGTACGCATCCGCCTCGTCGATCGCCTTCTGCATGTCGGCGATCAGGTCTTCCACCCGTGCTTCGATCTCGGGGTAGTCCTCGTCCAGCGATCGAATGGCCTCGGCGTTGAGGTTGTGCTTCAAGAGGAGCACGCGATCGTTGAACGCCGTCAACACCGGCGCGAGCTTCGCTTCCGCGGAGTGCATCGTGGCGATCAGGTCGTCGTAGCGGCGAAGGGAGTCGCGCCGTAGATCCTCGCTCCGTCGGCGCAGGCTGACGTCGCTGATCTCCTTGACCTCTTCGCCCCACTCCTCGAACAAGGCTTCGGAGACGGACTCGACGCTCTCGATGCGCGAGCTGACTTCGCGGGCCGCTCGGACCGAGCGTTCGTACTCGTCGTTCAGGCGCTCGTAGGCCTCGGCGAGGTCGCCGCCCTCGAAGCCGGTCACGGCCTGGAACGCTGCGAGCGTCGTCAGGATCTGCTCCTTGGCCTCGGCTTGACTCGTCGCGGCCTTCTCGATGCGGTCCGCGAGGACATCGCGCTTGTAGACGCCGAAACGCTCCAAGGTGTTGTAGTAGGCGGTTTGGCAACCGACGCCGAGGAGGCCGGAGGCGAGGGCCGGGACGAGGAAGAGCAACGTACGTCGGAACATGGCGCGTGCGGAGGCTCGTGTCTTGGAGTGGAGAATTGGGACGGCCCCGAGCGTAGCATTCGCGCTCTTCGTCCGTCCGAGGTCCCCACGCGCGCGCCCCCATGGAGTTCCTAACGCCCGAGAACCTGATCGCCCTCGCCACGCTCGCGAGCCTCGAGATCGTGCTCGGCATCGACAACATCGTCTTCCTCTCGATCTTGACGAGTCGGCTGGCTGAGGAGCAGCAGAAGCGCGGGCGTATGATCGGCTTGCTGCTCGCGATGGGCATGCGCATCGCGCTCCTGTTCGCGATCAAGTGGGTGATGGGCTTGACGCGCGAGCTGTTTGCGATCGGCGACCTCGCATTCTCGGGCCGCGACTTGATCCTGCTCGGTGGCGGGCTGTTCCTCGTCGCCAAGGCGACCTTCGAGATTCACCACCGGATCGAGGGTGAGTCGGGCGTTCCGTCCAAGCAAGCCGTCGCGGCCAGCTTCGCGTCGGTGATGGCGCAGGTCGTCGTGCTCGACATCGTGTTCTCGCTCGACTCGGTCATCACCGCCGTCGGTATGGCCGACGAGATCTGGGTCATGATCGTCGCCGTCGTCATGGCCGTGGGCGTGATGATGATCTTCGCCGAGACGATCAGCAGCTTCATCGAGCGCCACCCGACGATGAAGATGCTCGCGCTCTCCTTCCTGATCCTGATCGGCGTGATGCTGATCGTCGAGGGCATGGGGAAGCACGTGGGCAAGGGCTACATCTACTTCGCCATGGCCTTCTCGCTGACCGTGGAACTGCTCAACATGCGGGTGCGCTCGAGGTTGCGAGACCCCGAGCCGATCCCGTAGACCGTGGGAGGGCGTTAGCCCGGTTCCCTCACCACGATTCGATCGGATTCGTCGTAGATCGTTGTCCTGT
>JBBDIB010000088.1:72163-76251 GCA_040880665.1 Planctomycetota bacterium | reverse complement strand
GCAGGGCAATGAGATACGGCGAAGCAGACGGATCGTGGTGAGGGAACCGGGCTAGAAGTCCAGCGGCGCGGGCGTGCTGAAGCTGAACGAGCCGAGGTCGAAGCTCTGTACGATCAGGTGCAGGTTCGAGCCCGAGACGTGCGGCGGCAACGACGAGCTGACTCGGGCGTACCCCGCGGCGTCCGCGAAGGTGGCGCCGTAGAGATGCACGCCGACATCGCCGAAGAGCTGGCCGCCGAAGAGCGCGGGCAGGCTCGTCGCCGGCGCGACCGACCCCGGCGCGTTGGAGACGCTGTTCCAGAAGAAGAAGGCCGCGCCGCCCGGCGTCACTCCCGACACTTCTTGACGAGTGAAGAGCGGCGTCGAGGCCCCGAAGACGCTCGTCGGATAGTTCTCCAGCACGATCGGCGGCAGCGCATCGTAGAGCGCCAAGCCGGCCAGTCCGCCGACGCCGTCCAAGCCGGGCAGGAGGCCCAACGCGGTTCCCGTCGTGCTGCTCGTGCTCGAGAGGAACGCGCTACCCGCATTCGCCACCGAGCCGCCGCCCGCGGTCGAGAGCACGGCCGCGTCGGACGAAGGCGCATCCCACGCGAACCACAGGTTCGGGTACGGCTGTCCGTCGACCGGTGACACCCACGCGCCCCCGAAGGGGTCGAGCTCGAGCGCCGACAGATCGATGTCCGCCGTCGACGGCGCCGTGCCGTCGGCGCTCTTCATCCCGCTCTGCTGGATCCACGTCGCGACATCGGATTCGCGCGCGATCTCCACCGCGGAGTTGGGTGCGACGCCCAGCACGATGTCACCTGGCCCGTACAACACCGACGCCGCGGGCACGTAGAAGATCGAACCGTCGGTTCCCAGGGTGCCGAGCGTGTCGTCGCTGACCGAGAAGAACAGGTCGCCGGCCGGTGATTGCGCCAGCGCGTCCAGGTCGAAGTCGCTGACCCCCGCGAGCCCGGCCGCGAGATCGACCTCGTTGAGGAACACCTCGAGCGATCCTTGGGTCGAGTAGCGGTAGACGTCGCCGTCGCGCAGGCTGGCTCCGAGGTCCGTCGGACTCGTCCGACTGATGAAGACGTCGCGCGGATCGCTGGCTCCAGCCAGCGCGCCGAAGCGCGGCACGAAGACGCAGTCGATCGCTCCCCCGGGGCCCAACAGCCCGTCGTCGACGAAGGTGCCGTCGGCGTCGAAGTCGCCCAAGAAGACCCACTGTGCGTCGTCGCTGAGGAACGGTCGCGCCGAATCGAAGACGAGGTTCGGCACGACGTGCGCCAGCTCGCTGGGGCGCAACTCGGCGTTGGCGGCGTTGCCCCCGGCACCGTCGAGCAGAGTCTCCGTCTGGGAGACGGCGAAAACCAGCCCGCTCTGGGCGCTTGCGGCGCTGGTGAGGAACAGGACGAAGGAGGCGCTGAGTCGCAGCATGGCGTGATTCTGGGTGGTGGTTCGGCGGCCGGCGGCACGCCCCACGCGCGCTCGCCGTTGCTCGCGAACATACGCACCCGCTGCGCTTCGACCTAACCCCGTTTGGTTCCGGCCCGCTTGGCCCGCTTCTTCTTCTTGGGCGGCTCGGGGGCGACCTCGCCGGCCGCGACCCAGTCGGCGGGCGGCGGCTGTCCGCGAATCTCGAACAGGAAGCGCGACGGGTGCGTCGCGACCTTGCGACCGTACTTGGCGCGCTGCTGGCAATACGTGATCGTCAATTGGAACTGCGCGCGCGTGATGCCGACGTACGCCAAACGGCGCTCCTCCTCGACGGTGTCCTCCTTGACCGCGCGCAGGTGCGGCAGGAAGCCCTCTTCCATGCCCACGAGGTAGACGCGCGGGAACTCCAAGCCCTTGGCCGCGTGCAGGGTCATCAGCGTGACGACCTCGCGCTGGCCGATCTTGTCCTCCTCCCACTTGTCCTCGGCCTGCAGCGTGAGGTCCTCGAGAAAGCGCACGAGGGTCGGGCGCTTGCGCCGCTGAACGAAGTTCGCGGCCATGTTCAAGACCTCCTCGACCGCGCGCCACCGATCCTCGCGCGTCTCTTCGTTGGGATACGCGCGCTCGACCTCTTGCCGGTAGCCGACGACCTCGAGCACCTCTTCGATGCGCTTCACGAGCGCGCTGCGCGGATCTTCGCGACCCAGCGACTCGAGCGCGTGGCGCAGTTGGCGGACGGTTTCCAGTGCGATGCTCGAGAGCTTCTCGATCTCGGCCCCGCGCTCGAAGGCGCGCACGACCGAGATGCCCTCTTGGGTCGCGAACTCGATCACGCGATCGATGGTCGCCTTCCCGATCCCGCGCGACGGACGATTCAAGATGCGCAGGAAGGCGGTCTCGTCGTCGGGATTGATCAACAGTCGCAGGTAGGCGAGCACGTCGCGCACCTCCTTGCGATCGAAGAACGACATGCCGCCGACCAGCACGTACGGAATGCCGCGCGTCCGGAACTGCGTCTCGAAGACGCGCGCTTGCACGGCGGTGCGAATCAGCACCGCGTAGTCCTTCAAGGTGGCCTTCTTCGCGCGCACGTCCTCGAGGATCTGCAGCGCACAGAAGTCGGCCTCCTCGACCTCGTCCGCGAGCCCGAACAGTCGCACGGGTTCGCCCTCGCCGAGCGCCGAGCGCAGTTCCTTCGCGTGACGCTTCAGGTTGTGCACGATCAGCTTGTTCGCGGCCGTCAAGATCGGCTCGGTCGAGCGATAGTTGGTCTCCAACCGAATGATCGTCGGCCGCTGGAAATCGCGCTCGAAGCCCAGGATCTTCGAGGGATCGGCACCGCGCCAGGCGTAGATCGACTGATCGTCGTCCCCCACGACGCACAGGTTCTGTCGGTCGCCGACGATGCGGCGCACGATCTCGAACTGCGGCGCGTTCGTGTCCTGGAACTCGTCGACCATCACGTACCGGAACCGATCCTGGAGGCGAGCGGTCGTCTCTTCGTCGGTCCGGAGCAGCTCGACGGCCTTGATCAAGAGGTCGTCGAAGTCCAGCACCCGCGAGCGACGCAGGCTCTCCTCGTAGCGCTTCCAAGCGCGCGCCATCAACTCGTCGTCGTCGTCCCGCGCGCCCTCGAGCGCCGCGTCGTAGCTCTCGAGCCGGTTCTTCGCGAGGCTGATGCGCGCCTTGAGCGCACCCGGTGACAGGCTCGTCTCGGGTACGTGCAGCTCGCGCAGCGCGGCCTTCGCGGCGGCCAACTGGTCCGAGGCGTCGCACAACGTGAAGTTGCTCGGAACGCCCACGGGCTCGCCGTGGCGACGCAGGAGTCGCACGCAGAACGAGTGGAACGTGCCGCACAGGATCTCTTCGGCGCGCTTCTTCCCGACCAGACCCGCAACGCGCTCGCGCATCTCGCCGGCGGCCTTGTTCGTGAAGGTCAGCGCGAGCAGTGCGGTCGGCGGCACGCCGTTCGCCAAGAGGTGCGCGATCCGCATCGTCACGACGCGCGTCTTGCCCGAGCCTGCGCCGGCCAGGACGAGCACCGGGCCTTCGGTCGTCGAGACGGCGAGCCGCTGCTCGGGATTCAGGCCGGAAAGATCCACGGGCGGCGCAGCTACTCGGCGGGCACGACGACGACCGCATCGCCGACGGCCAGGTAGCCGGCTTCGAGGACGCTCGCACAGATGCCGCCGTGGCCGCGCATCGCCTGGAAGCCGCCCTCGCCCAGGACCTCCTCCATCCGTCCACACGGCGGACAGTCCCGCGAGTACTCGAGCAGCACGTCGCCGATCCGAAAGCGCTGCTCCTTGAGCGAAGCCAGGTTGATCCCGGACACGACGACGTTGCGGCGCGTGTCGGCCGGTCCGACCTCCCGACCCAGCAGCGAACCGATGACGGGGAAGTGCTCGGCCTGGATCAACGTGACTTGGCGCTGCCCCTCCCCGGTCGCCGAGTGGTGCTCGGCCTCGAAGCCCGTGCCGATCTCGACGCGGGCTCGCTCGACCGGCACGAGCGGCGCGTGCTTCGCCGGCGCGAGGCCGATCCATTCGACGCGCCCACGTTGGGGCACGTGCTTCAGTCGTTCACGCACGTTCATCGCGGCGGCAGGGTACCCGCGTGGCGATACGGTGCCGCACTCTCCTCGTCGTTTTCCGTGACGAAACGAC
>JBBDIB010000088.1:0-72153 GCA_040880665.1 Planctomycetota bacterium | reverse complement strand
AGGAGAGTGCGGCACCGTATCGCCACCGGCAGCGCTCACCACCACCCGCTCAGTTCGCGCCGGACGATCGCTTCGAGGACGTCGATGCCCGCTCTGCTCGCGTTGAGGCAAGGCACGGTTGCGAAACTCGTCCCGCCAGCGGCGAGGAAGGACTCGCGCAGCCCTAGGTCGACTTCCTCCAGCGTCTCGACGCAGTCGGCGAAGAAGCCCGGCGTGACGACGGCGAGGTGCTGCACGCCCTCCTTCGCCAGCTCGACGACGGTCTGGTCGGCGTAGGGCCGCAGCCATTCGGCCGGGCCGAAGCGCGACTGGAAGACGAGCCGCACGCGGTCCGCTTCCCACCCGAGCGCTTCCCCGATCAAACGCGCGGACTTGGCGCACTGGCAGCGGTAGGGGTCGCCCTTGTCGACGTATTCCTGCGGGAGCCCGTGGAACGAGGTCAACAAGACTTCCGGCTGCTGTTCCAGCGTCGCGAGGTGCGCGCGAATCGAAGCGACGATCGCGTCGATCCAGACCGGGTCGTCGTGGAACGGCGGCACCGTCCGCACGGCGGGTTGCCAGCGCAGCTTGGTGAGCGCCTCGAACGCCTTGTCGTAGACCGTCGCGGTCGTACTGGACGCGTACTGGGGATACAGGCCGAAGATCAGCACGCGGCTCGCGCCGCCTTCGACCAGCGTTGCGAGCCGCGAGGCGATGGACGGATTGCCATAGCGCATGGCCCAGTCGACGAGCAGCTCGCCGGATGAAAGGCGCGCCGCCAGCGCGTCGCTCTGTGCGCGCGTCACCGTGCGGAGCGGCGACTCGTCCAGTTCGCGGTTCCAGATCTTCGCGTACGCCCGCGCGCTCTTCTTGGGACGGAAGGTCAGGATCGGCCCTTGCAGGATCGGTTGCCACAGGAGCGGATTGAGCTCGATGACCCGCCGATCGCTGAGGAACTCCGACAGGTAGCGGCGCACCGAACGGTAGTCGAGCGCGTCGGGTGTCCCCAGGTTCACCAACAGCACGCCCACTTTCTGGTCAGCGACGGGCGGATGCTCCTGGGGGAGAGCCGCCCGCTCGGGCTCGCCGGACCGGTGGAAGGGACACGGGGTCGGTGCGGTCATGCCAGTCGGAAGGCGAGGTGTCCCTCGACGGTGTAGTTGCTCACGTCGAAGCGCGAGCCTTCGCCGCTCCACACGAGCGAGCCAAGATGCACGGCGCGCGTGTTCGCGCGTCGGTCGGCGACGTAGAGACGCAGCGCGACCTCCAGCACCGGGAACGCGAGTTCGCCGAACGGAATGTCGGCCAGGGAGAACGTGCGCACCTCGAGGCTCTCCTCCCCCGCTGCGAAGCCCGGTTGCACGAGGCGCGCGCGGTACATGCGATAGAGCTGACCGACGTGCAGCAGGTCGAACTCGGCGAAGGGAGCGGTGATCTCGACGCGTGCCCGCGCCTCTTCCCACGTCTCGCGCGCGGCGCCGGCGCGCGCGCTCTCGCCCAGTTCGAGATAGCCGGCGGGCGGCGTCCAGCGACCCAGCGCGGGCTCGATGGCGCGACGGCAGAGCAACAGGCCGGGCAAGTCTTTCCCTAGGTCGACCTCGACCATGCAGCCGACGACGACGCGCGGATTCTCGTAGAAGACCGACTCGCACACGGTGCAAACCGAGCGCGAGCGATCGTCGCCGGTGGGTACACGCAGGTGGACCTTGGCGCCGCACTGTGGACAGAACTTCACGGACGCGCAGTCTGGCAAACCGAAAGCGCCAAGCCCGCTCCTTGCCGCGGAAAGGGGTGCGGGTTACGACCGAACCGTGGAACAGCGAATTCGGACAACCTCGCCCGATCGTCGGCCGCCGTGGGTCGCCCTGGCGCTGGCGCTCCTCGTGCAGTTCGCCGTCGCGTTCGAGCTCCGGGGCGACCTCGTGGTCCGATTGCCGCTCCCGCCCAGCGCCGCGGCCGGTTCGCCCTACGATTGGTTGGTCGCCAAGCTCGACGGTCACCAACTCGTCCTCGGGCAGATGCTGCTGGCGGCGCTCGGTGCCGCGCTCGTCACGGCCACGACCGGGCGACTCTACTCGCGGCGGGCGGCGTGGATCGCGGCGTTTGCCAGCGCGGGTTTTGCGGCCTGGATCTGGACGAGCTTCCTGCTCGAGCCGACGTCGCTGGCGCTGTTCGGCGCGGCGCTGTTCGGTTGGTGCATCGCCGGCGAAGCGCGGATCTGGCGCGCGCTCCTGGCGGGCGCGACGCTCGGGCTCTGGACGCTCGTCCAAGAGAACGCGCTGTTGCTCCTGGCGGCGCTTCTCCCCTGGGGCGAGCACCGACGCCTGCCCTACGTGGCCGCTGCCGGCGCCGGATTGCTGCTCGTCATCGTTCCCTGGATCGCCGCCTACCGTAGCGACGGCGGCGAAGGTTGGTGGACGACGCCCGAGCCGGGCGCGAGCTTCTTCATCGGGAACGGAGCCGACGCGACGGGCGCTTGGCGCGAGCTGCCAGCGCCGGAGCCGGAGCAGTCGCCGGCAGCGACGTCGCTGGCTTGGATCGAGCGCGGCGTCGGCGACATCCTCGACGCTCCGCAGCGAGCGGCGTGGCGACTCACGGACAAGGCGCTGCTGGCGACCGCGCCCTCGGAACCGCTGGACCGCGCCGCGTTCGAAGCCTACCTCGACGCGTCACTCCTCTTGCGCGCGCTGTCCTACCCGTTCTCGTTCGCGCCCTTGTTCGTCCTCGGCGTACTGGGCGCGGTGCTCGCGGGCGACTCTCGCCGCAGCGCCCTACCGCTCTTGATCTCGATCGCGCTGCTCGTGTTCGGTCTCTTGGTCCTTTACGTCTCGAGTCGTTATCGCCTCGCCACCGTTCCCTTGGCGCTGCCCTTCGCGGCGCACGGCGTCGTGATCCTCCTGCGCCGGTTCACGGAGGGTGGCGGACGCACGACGGCGATCTTGATCGTGCTGCTACCCGTCTTGGCCCTGCGCCTGCCGCGGCCCGTCGAGATCGCGCCGTCCGCCGTGCATTGGAGCCGCGTGACCGCGCTCGCCGTCGAGCGCAACCTGCCCGCGGACGCGCGCGAAGCCGCGCGACGGGCGCTCGCCGCCGATCCGGCCGGAGCACGGCGGTTGCTCGCGCCCCTCTCGTCGGCGCCCGCTTTGGACGGCGCGGATTTGGAACACACGCGCTGAGTCCGATGCTCGACGGCTAGCGCGAGCGCCCCGCCTCGCGGCGGAAGGTCGGGCGCGTCTCGGTCGGGCGCGCGATCTCGTCGTAGCCGGCAGCGCGGTAGGCGGCCGCCGGGCCGTGAAACGCGAACACGTCGGGCAGACGTTTCTGCCCCGGGTCGACGCCGTAGCCCTCGACGAACTCGCCGCCGCGGAACGCGACCCAGGCGGCTGCGGCCTCCAAGAGTGCCGTCGCGACGCCGCTCGCCCGCGCGGACTGGGCGACGAACAGGCAGACGATCGACCAGGTCTCGACGTCGTCGACGCGGCGCGCAACGCGCGAACTCTCGAGGCGCGGGAAGGCGGTGCGCGGGCCGACCGCGACCCAACCGACGGGCTCTGCACCGCGAAAGGCCAGGAGCCCCGGCGGTTCGTCGCCGGCGAACAGCGCCCGCATGGCCTCTCGATTCACGTCACCCTTCCCCGCTTCGAAGATGCGCCGCGAAACTCGGAACCACATGCACCAGCAACCCGCGCAGGCACCGCGTTCGCCGAACAGCGCCTCGAAGGCAGGCCACCGGTCGAGCGTCGCGGGCGTGATCTCGAGCCCGCCGTGGTTCCAGAGGAACTCCGCGCTCGGGGTCATTCCGTCCCCAACAAACGCTCGGCGTCGCCTTCACGGCCGCGATGCTCCAAGAGCGCGCGCACGCGCGGCCGCACCCCCTCCGGTAGCGGCGCGATCGAGTGCGAGCGCAGGTAAGCGTCGAGCGCGCGCTCTTGCTGGCCCAGGTTGTCGAAGCAGATCGCGAGGTTGAGCCAGCCGCCGGCCCAGGGTCCTTCGCGGTACCGCATCGCGCTCTGGAACGCTTGCGCCGCGGCTTGCCACTGCTGGAAGCGCATCAAGCACAAGCCGGTCAACTGCTGCGCACTGTGGTTGCGCGAGTTGTCGGTCAGGATCTCGCGCAGCTTCGAGATCGCGAGCTGCGCGTCGCCGCGCTCGTAGAGCGCCTGCGCGTCGCTGAACGCACCCAGGAACGACGCGCGCGTGTGGGGACTTGGCAGCTCTTCCCGCTCGAACGGCGAGGGATAGGCTGGCGTCTCGGCGTCGACGCCCCCGCCGGCGTAGCCGAGCTGCGCCAGGGTCGACTCGTGCGCGGCACCGGCTCGTATGGGCGTGACCGGCAACGCCGGTGCGTCGATCAGCGCCCGCAGGCTTTCGCGCAGCGCCGCGACGGTCGCGGGTTCGGCGCGCGACAGATCGTTCGCTTCCAAGGGATCGACGGTCACGTGGAACAGCTCGGGGCGCGGTGCTTGGATCAACTTCCAACCGCCCGCGAGCCAGCCGGCCATCGGGCTCCAGCCGAAGGCCGAGTAGCCGTAGTAGCTCTCGAAGTACACGCCTCGATCGTCGGGCACGGCGTCCGTCACGGCCAAGCCGTCCAAGCCGGTGCGCTGGGCGAGGCCGAGCGTGTGTTCCACGGTCGCGAAGACATCCGTGACGCTGACGTTCGCGGCGCTCCGTTCGCCCGCGCGAGCCGCGCCGGGCAACCGCACGACGAACGGTACGCGCAAGGTCGAGTCATAGGCGAAGGCACCGTGCGTCGCTTCGCCGTGCGCGCCGAACGCTTCGCCGTGGTCGCCGACGAACAGGATCAGCGCGTCGTCGTCCACGCGCGCCAGCAAGCGCCCGAGCTCGGCGTCCGCGTACGCAATCTCGCCGCCATAGGTGTCACCGCCCGCGCGCGCAACGTGCTCCTCGGGCGCGACGTGCGGCATGTGCGGATCGAACAGGTGCACCCACAGGAACGCGGGCCGATCCGCGTCGCGTGTGTTCCACCACTCGAGCGCGCGATCGACGACCGTCGCTGCCGGTAGCTCGCCCATGACGAACGACGTGTCGCTGGCGCTCCCCGGGCCGGAATAGGCGTCGAAGCCCTGGTCGAGCCCGTAGGTGGAATCGAGCACCTCCGCGCCGACGAACGCCGCCGTGGCGTAGCCCTCGGCGCGCAGTCGCTCGGCGAGCGTTTCGGCGTCCTCCGACAGGCGCGTCGCCCCGTTCACGCGCACGCCATGTCGCGCGGGAACGAGCCCCGTCAGCATCGACGCGTGGGCAGGCAACGTGATCGGCGCGACGCTGCGCGCCTCGGTGAAGACGACGCCCCGGCGCGCCAGGGCATCGAGGTTGGGCGTCGGCGCGTCACCGCCATAGCAGCCCAACCGTCCGGGCACGATCGTGTCGAGCGTCACGAGGACGACATCGGGGACGCGCTCGACGTCGGTTCCGCAGGAAACCGCCGCGAGCCAGCCGAGGAGTGCGAGCCGCTTCATCGAGGCGCGACTCTACCGGGCGCGGATCGCGAGCGACAAGCCATAGGCCGGACGGCGGGCTACACCGAAGACCGAATGCATCGCCGTACGGTCGGGCCCGTGGTTCGGGAGCACGATCGCGTCGCCCGGCTCGAGCAGCACCGCATGCCCGGCATCGGCGAGAAACGCGGTGAAACTGGGCGCATCGATCAGTTCGCCGAAGCGGCCGCAGTCGGGCAGCGCCAGCTCGGCCAGCGCCGCCGCCGGTCGCCGCGCGAGCTCGGCCGTCTCGGAAGTCTCCTCGCCGACGAATTCGCGCAATCGATCGGCCAGATCGCGGATCGAGAGCGCCAGCCAGAACGAGCGCCCCGTCAACTGCACGAAGAGCACGCCGCGCTGCCCGTCGTTCTCGCCGAACGAGTCGTGATGGAAGCGCGCGCCGCCGCCGGCGACGTTCCAGTAACCGATCGGTTGCGTGAACAGGATCGGCGCGCCGACCAACGCGGCCAGGCGCTCGACGACGGGCTGATGGTGCTCGACGCCCGTGAAGCCGGGCAAGAGGGGGCGCGCGATCTCGGCCAGCACGCCGTGGCGCTCCTCGTCCAAGGAGGCGTCGTCCTCGCCCTCTTGCCCGAACGAGAGGCGCAACCGCAGCGAGCGATCGTCGGGATGCGTCGAGAGCCGCGCCAACTTGATCCAGAAGTCGGCCAGGCCGTCGCGCGTGGAAAAGCCGGCGCGCGCGAGGTCGCGCTCGGGATCGGCCAGGGCTGCGGGCGCCGTTTCCAGCGCCTCGCGCACGAAGCGTGGCTCCAGCGCCGAGGCGCGCGCCGCGAGCCAGGACTCGAATTCTCCGCGCGCCAGCCGTTCGAAGAGGCCTCGCGCCAGGCCCTTGGTCTCGCGCGCGAGCTGCTCGAACTGGGCCTCGAGCATGATCGGCCGAGCCGCGAACCAGCGCTCGCGCTCCAACGCCTCGCGCCGCTTCCGCCGGAGCCGCGGCCCCATCAGCCCGGCCGGATCCAGCACCGCATAGGTGCCGTGTTCGACGCCGCGGCGGTGCAGCGTCACGCGCGCCGTCTCGCGCTCGCTGACCTCGCGGCGATACGCAGCCTCGTCCTCTTCGTGCAACGACACGATCGGCCGCGGCGCCAGGTCGGCGTCGCGATCGGGCGCCAGGACGACGTCGCGGAACAGGCCCGGGCGCGGCTCGCGAGCGGGTTCCTCCTTTCGGGGCTGGTCGTTCATGGGCGTGGCTGTATCTTCGCCTCCCCATGCAGATCCACGAAGCCCCGCACGGCATCAATCTCGTCGTCGAGACCGACGAGACCGTCTACATCGGCCGGTTCGACAGCTCGAACGGTTTTCAAGTCTTGATGCACGACGCTTGCGTCCACCCCATCGAAGCGGGCGAGGACGTCGAGGCCTTCGTGCGCCAGACCGCGAAGTTCGGCATCCCCGTCGACGAGAAGAACGTCACCTTCGACGCCCACGCGGTCAAGCGCGTGCGCGTGCTCGGCGACATCGCGAAGGACTGACGAGCGCTGCTCCGCGTTCAGCGCTTCTGGAACAAGCGATCGATCTTCTGCGCCACGACGAAATCGTTGTCGTGCAGGCCGCCGATCGCGTGCGTGTAGAGCACGATGCGCACGCGATTCCAGGACTCGATGTGGAGATCGGGGTGATGCCCTTCCTCCTCGGCCAGCATGCCGACGCGATTGACCCAGGCGAGCGCCTTGCGAAAATCCGGCAGCTCGAAGCGGCGCTCGATCGACGGCGGCTCACTGTCGTTCAGACGCCAGCCGTCGAGCAACTCGAGCTTCGCCCGCACGGCGTCGCGGCTCAGCGGCTCGACCCCGCCTTCGCAGGGCACGCACTTCTCAGGGATGCTTTCCATCTCGCCCAGCTTAGCGGCCAGGGCAACGAACGCGCTGCCCTGGCCGCTCGCCCGACCGCAATCAGTCCACGGTCCACAGGTCGCCGGCGTAGACCAGGTCCTTCAGGTTGCCCGGTCCCTTCTTCGCCTTGACGGCGTCGATCTGTGCGTGCAACGCCGCTTCGTAGACCGGGCCTTCAACGTCGCGGAAGATTCCGACGGGGACGGGCAGGCCGGTGCCGCGCAGGATCTCGCCCAGCATCAGCGACGGAGCCGCGGAGGGCCGGCTCGGATCCCAGACGTCGGCGCTCGCCGCGTCGGTCTGCTTCACCTCGAAGCCGTCGAAGGCGATGCCGCGCTCGCGGTTGGCCCCGTAGACCATCGGCTCGCCCGGTCGGAGGTCGACGGTCATCTCGTCGCGCACCTTCTTGTCCGAGGTCTCGTCGAAGACCTTGTCGTTGAAGATCACGCAGTTCTGCCAGATCTCGATGAACGACGTCCCCTTGTGCGCCGCGGCGGCCTTCACGACTTCGGCCATGTGCTTCATGTTGTTGTCGACCGTGCGCGCCACGAAGGTCGCGCCAGCGCCGAGGGCGAAGCTGATCGGGTTGAACGGGTTGTCGATCGAGCCGAAGGGCGAAGCCTTCGTGCGCAAGCCGCGCTGCGACGTCGGCGAGTACTGCCCCTTCGTGAGTCCGTAGATCTCGTTGTTGAACAGCAGCACGTTGATGTCGAGGTTGCGCCGCAGGAGGTGCGCCAGGTGGTTGCCACCGATCGACAAGCCGTCACCGTCACCGGTCACCATCCAGACGGACAGCTCGGGGTTCGCGATCTTGAGTCCACTGGCCACCGCGGGCGCGCGCCCGTGGATCGAGTGGAACCCGTACGTGTTCATGTAGTACGGGAAGCGGCTCGAGCAGCCGATCCCCGAGACGACGGCGAGGTTCTCGCGCACGACGCCGAGGTCGGCGAGCGCGCCCTGGATGCAGCTCAGGATCGCGTAGTCGCCGCACCCCGGGCACCAGCGGACCTCTTGGTCCGACTTCAGGTCCTTCTTGGTCAGCGTTCCGTTCGTGGTAGCCATGATCTAAGCCTCCAGGGCGGTCGAGATGCGGTTGAGAATGTCGAGCGTGGTGAAGGGACGGCCCTGGATCTTGGCGTAGGTCTGGAAGTCCACGCCGGGATACTTGGCTCGGAGGATCGTCGCGAGCTGGCCCGAGTTGAGTTCGGGAACGAGCACGCTGTCGTAGCGTTCGCACAGTTCACGCAACCCGTTGGGCAGCGGCCAGAGGTGCCGCAGGTGCACGTTGGCCACGGCGTGCCCGTCGCGACGGGACATGTCGCAAGCGCTTTGGATCGCGCCCATCGTGCTGCCCCAGCCGAGGACGAGCAGCTTGCCCGTCTCGGGACCGGTGACGCTGGGCGTCGGGAACGAGTCGGCGATCTTGTCGACCTTCGCCGCGCGCAACTGACACATGCGCTCGTGGTTGTCGGCGTCGTAGCAGACGTTGCCGGTGAGGTCTTCCTTCTCGAGGCCGCCGATGCGGTGCTCGAGCCCGGGCGTGCCCGGAATGGCCCAACGGCGCGCGAGCGTCTCTTCGTTGCGGCGGAAGGGCAGGTACTCCTCGCCCTCGACCGCGAGCGGCGCCGTGATCGTGGGCAATGCGTCGAGGTCGGGCAGCTTCCACGGCTCGGAGCCGTTCGCGATGTAGTTGTCGGACAGGAGGATGACGGGCGTCATGTGCTCGACCGCGATCTTGCAGGCTTCGACGGCTGCGTCGAACGCGTCGGCGGGCGAGCTGCACGAGACGACAGGAATCGGCGCCTCGCCGTTCCGGCCGAAGACCGCTTGGTAGAGGTCCGCCTGCTCGACCTTCGTCGGCATGCCCGTCGACGGGCCGGCGCGCTGGATGTTGATGACCACGAGCGGCAACTCGACCGACACCGCGAGCCCCATCGCCTCGCTCTTCAACGCGATTCCGGGGCCGGAGGTCGAAGTCATCCCCAGCGCGCCCGCGTACGAAGCGCCGAGCGCGGCGCAGATGGCGGCGATCTCGTCCTCGGCCTGGAACGTGATCACGTCCTGGTCCTTGTACGCGGCCAACTGGTGCAGGATGTCCGACGCGGGCGTGATCGGGTAGGCGCCGAGGAACGCCGTCAGCCTGGCCTGCTTGGCCGCCGCCACGAGCCCGAGGCCCAACGCCTGGTTGCCCATGATGTTGCGGTACGTGCCGGGCGGCATGTGATCGCACGGCGGCACCTCGAAGCGCCCCTGGAACAGCTCGTGGATGTCGCCCGAGTTGTAGCCGGCGCGCAGCGCGATCTGGTTCGCCTCGACCAGCTCGGGCTTCTTCGCGAACTTGGCCGCGAGCCACTTCAACGTCGGTTCGAGCGGCCGGCTGTAGAGCCAGTACATGAGCCCGAGGGTGTAGAAGTTCTTGCAGCGCTGAACGTCCTTCGGCGAGAGCTCCGAGTCGCGCAGCGCATCGGTCACGCGCTGGTTGATGTCGATCTGGATCACGCGGTAGCCCTCGACCATTCCGTCCTCGAGCGGGTTCGTGTCCAGGTTCGCCTTCTTCAGGTCGCCCGCGCGAAAGTTGCCCGTGTTGACGAGGATCGTCCCGCCCGGCTTCAGGTCCGCGAGGTTCACGACGAGCGCGGCCGGGTTCATGGCCACGAGCACGTCGGGGTTGTCGCCGGGCGTGTGGATGTCGCTCGAGCTGAAGTGGATCTGGAAGCCGGACACGCCGGGCCGCGTGCCCGCGGGTGCGCGGATCTCCGCGGGGAAGTCGGGCAACGTCGCCAGGTCGTTGCCGACCAGCGCCGAGGTGTTCGTGAACTGGTTCCCCGTGATCTGCATGCCGTCGCCGGAGTCGCCCGCGAAGCGAATCACGACGGTCTCCTGCTGCTGAAGCGGTAGATCGGAGCCCGGTTCTTGGGTGGTCGTCATCTGGTGTCGAGTGGGAGGGAGCGATTTACGGCCGTCAAGCCGCCTGGATGGGCGCGCGACCGCGGCTCCCTGCGCGAGAACCCCTGCTTTGGAAGCGAGGTCTTGGACGGAGGACCGCGGCCGACTATCAGCTGCATAGCCTAGGATATCTGCGCGCGGCTTCGACCGGCGCGCACCGGTTCTGGCTCGTACGTCCATGACCCACGTCCATCGGGGTGCTGCCCACAGCATGAATCACACGCCTGGCGCCGCACGGTTCGCCTGCGCCCTCTCGACCGCGTCGAGCGGCTCGGAGGCGGTGAGCGACGCGCTCAGGCAGCTCGAGCAACGTTTGGACGGCGTCGAACCCGATCTCGTGCTCGCGTTCGCCACCCATCACTACGGGGCGAGCCTCGAAACGCTGGGGCCGACCGTCGCCCGCGCCACCGGTGCGCGCGCCCTCGCGGGTTGCACCGCCGAAAGCGTGCTGGGCGACGGGCGTGAGATCGAAGGCAGCCCCGGGCTCGTCCTGTGGGCCGCCACGCTACCGGGCACGAAGATCGAACCGTTTCACGCCGTCGCGCGCCGGACCGACGGCGTGGTCACCTTCAGCTCGTTACCCGTGGAGGCCGAGCGCGAGCGCGGCTCGTTGCTCGTCCTGGCGGACCCCTTTACGTTTCCGGTTGACGCGTTCCTCGATCATGTTCAGGAGCACTACCCCGCGCTCCCGATGACCGGCGGCATCGCCAGCGGCGCGATGGGTCCGGGACAAACCCTCTTCTTCACCGCCGACGGCGTCGAGGAGTCGGGGTTGCAAGGCTTGATGCTCTCCGGCCAAGAGTCGCCCCGCGCGGTCGTCAGTCAGGGCTGTCGCCCGGTGGGAAAGCCGTTCGTGATCACGGCCTGCGAGCGCAACGAGATCCAGAAGCTCGCCGGTCGCCCCGCGCTCGAGGTCCTGTTCGAGACGGTTTGCCAGCTCGAGCCCAGCGAGCAGCGCCTCTTCCAGTCGGGCCCCTTCGTCGGGCTGGCGGTCGACGCGACCCGCTCCACGTTCGAGCGCGGCGACCTCCTCGTGCGCGGCGTGATGGGCGTCAACCACGCGGCGCGCTCCTTCTCCGTCTCGGACTTCGTCCGGCGCGGCCAGACGATCCACCTGCAAGTGCGCGACCCCGAGCGCGCCGGCGAGGACCTCCAAGCGCTCGTCCAGCAGCAGGGCGGCGGCGCGTTGGCTTCCGACAGCGCGGCCGGCGCGCTCGTCTTCACCTGCAACGGCCGCGGCTCGCGCCTCTTCGGCTGCAAGGACCACGACGTCCGCCACGTGCAAGCCGGCCTAGGACGCGACATCCCGACCGCCGGCTTCTTCGCCGCCGGCGAGATCGGCCCCGTGGGCGGCCGCAACTTCCTGCACGGCTTCACGGCATCGGTCGCCGTCTTCCGCGGCGCGTAGGAGTCTGCACGAGGTCCAAGGCGTTCGAGCAGCGCAGGCCCGGCGTGTGCGTGCCGCAGCTTCGGAGGAGAACCTGCCTGTCGTCGACCTTGCAGCTCGCCCGGGTTTCTTCAGGGTCGAGGCTGGTCGCGAGCCGTCACCGCTGGTCCCATGGCGTCGATGAATGCCGACGAAATCCAGCGCGACCTCCGGTTTGCCATCGAAATCGCCCAGTACGCCGGACGGCGGTCCGTCAACCTGCGGGCCACCGAACGCTGGGAGGGCAAGCAGTTGGCGGACGTCTGTGACCACGCGGCGGACGGCCTGTTGCAGGGGTTCCTGCGGGGTCGCTACCCGGACGACGCGATCCTGTCGGAGGAGACCAAGGACTCGCCCGAGCGCTTGAGTGCGGCGCGGACCTGGATCGTGGATCCCTTGGACGGAACCAAGGAGTTCAGCCAAGGCCGCCACGACTGGGCCGTGCACGTCGCGCTGACGATCGACGGCGCACCGGCCATCGGTGTCGTCGGGTTGCCGTGCCAGAACGCGACCCTGTGGGGCGTGACGATCCCGGGTCACGAGGCGGCGGGCGTCGAGGGCGAGCCATTGCCGACGATCCGCGGCGATTCGCCGTCGCCCGCGCAGCCCAAGCTCGCTGCATCGCGCAGCCACACGCCGCGCTGGATCGAGTCGTTCGCGGGCGCGTTCGGCGCCGAGCTCTTGCGCTGCGGGAGCGTCGGCTACAAGGTCTCGCGCCTCTTGGTCGGCGAGGCGGACCTCTACGTGCACAAGCGGGGCTTGAAGGAGTGGGACACCTGCGCGCCCGAGACCGTGGCGCGCGCCCTGGGCTGGCACGTCTCGAAGCTGCGCGGCGACGAGCACACCTACAACCGGCCGGACCCGAAGAATCACGAACTGGTGATCTGTCGCCCGGCGGTGAAGGATCGCGTGCTCGCGGCGATCGCCGCCTCGGGCGCGCTCGAGGACTGAGTACCGAACGTCTTTGCACGCAGCGCGCGAAGCAGAGGAAACTTGCGACCATGACCGACGACCGCCGCGCCGACACGAGCGTCCCCATCCACGACCTCCTGGCCAACCGCTGGAGCCCGCGCTCCTTCACCGACGAAGCGGTGACGGAGAAGCAACTGACCGCGGTGCTCGAAGCCGCGCGTTGGACGATGTCCAGCTACAACGATCAGCCTTGGAGCTTCATCGTCGCGCGGCGCGAGGACGCGGACGACTTCCAGCGGCTACTGGGCTTGCTCGTCGAGCAGAACCAGGTCTGGGCGAAGAACGCCGCGGTGCTTTGGATCACCTGCGCGCGCGAAGCCTTCGAGCGCACGGGCAAGCCGAATGCACACGCGCGTCACGACTGCGGTGCAGCGAATGCGCTCGCGACCGTGCAAGCCGAAGCGCTGGGCCTCGCCGTCCACCAGATGGCCGGCTTCGACGCCGAGCGCGCGAAGACGGAGCTGAACCTGCCCGCGGGCGTGGTCGCCGTGACCGCGGTCGCCATGGGTCACACCGGCCCGGCGGAGCGCCTGCCCGACAAGCTCGCCGAGGCCGAGCGTGCGCCGCGCAAGCGCAAGCCCTTGGACGAGATCGTGCACCGCGGCACCTGGTGAACCCCGGCGACGGAGCGTTCAGCCGCCGACGCGCTTGACCGTCCAGCCGCGCGCCGAGAGCAGCGCGACGAGTCGATCGCGGTGATCGCCTTGCAGCTCGAGCTCGTCGCCGGCCAGCTTGCCGCCCGTTGCACACTTGGCCTTGAGCTCTTTGGCGAGCACCGCGAGCTCCGCGCCCGCGAGCGGAATGCCCGTGACGATCGTCACGCCCTTGCCCTTCCGGCCCTTGGTCTCGCGCCTGACGCGCACGACGCCGTCGCGCGGCGCGCCATCGGAGCGCGGACACACGCACGCCGCGATCGGTCGCTCGCAGGTCCCGCACAATTCGCCGTGCTGCGTGGAGTAGACGAAGCCCGTGTCGCGCCGCTTCTTGGGAGTGCTCATCGTTTCAGCGTGAACGAGAAGCCGTGTCGAACGGTGCGGCACACGTCCGCTTCGCAGACTTGGAGGACGGCGTAACCCGAGAGCACGGCGCCCGGACGCGCATCGAGCTCGAACGAGAGCGTCCGGCGTTCGCGCGCGTCGGCGCCCGGCGCGGGGCGATGTTCGAGGCGTTGCGCAGGGACGACCGCTTCGACGCCCTCGATCCAGACCACGACCGGGCCCGCCTCGTCGTTCCACTCGGCGTCCTCGGCGGCGAGCGGTGTGATGCTGACGTGTGCCGAGGCTCGCGGTCGACCTTGCGTGTCGGCGACAACGGTCACGTCGACCTCGAACCAGCCCTCGTCCCGCGGCAAGCGGGCGTCGGGGTCGGGCTCCGCGCCGGGCTCGCGCACCGGCGCGTCGCGACCCAGGCGCTCGGTCGGCGTGAGCGCCGCGCGCAACGGGATGGGCGCGTCGCCGCGCTCGAGCAGCGTGGCCTGGGCTTCGTCGATCCAGTCGTAGAACGGGTAGGGCTTGTCGAGCGCCGGGCCGTACTGCTGCAGTCGCCGCCGCCAGATGTATTGCGAAGGTCGCCGCTCGAGCGCACGGGCCCAGGCGTCGACGGCGCCGGTGAACAGCGACGCGGAAGCCGCAGCGTTCGTCCGAGGCCCCTCGTCGTCGAAGAGCATCCGCAAGGCCACGCCGCGCCGGAACCACGCGCGCGGTTCGTCGACGGTGAGCGTGTCGAAGGCCAGGTGGCGCAGCGCCGCGAGTCGCGGCTCGCCGGCACCGAAGAGCGCGCGCGACACGTGCTGCGCCGCGACTGGCTTCAACCCACCGGCGTCCGTCGGCACCACGGCCTCGCCATCGAGCGCGACGAGGCGCGGCTCGGGCATTCCGGCCAGCGCGGCACTCGAATCGAAGTCCGCCGCGAGGAACGCTTCGAGATCGTCGGGCCGCGCGCCCGCCTTCCAGATCACGCCACCCGGCGCGACGAGGTACGCGTTCAGCACGACTTCGGCGTCCGTCAGGTTGAAGGGGTCGAAGAGCAGCGGCCAGTCGAGGCGCTGCCACGCGGCGTAGAGCGCCATGCGCTCGGGATGCTGCTCCTGGGCGATACCGACGACCGCCAACTCACCGTTCGCGACCGCCGCGCGGGTCTTCGCGTGCCAGACCGGCACGGCCTTGCGACAGCCGGCTCACCACGAGGCGAACTCGATCAGGACGAGGCGCCGCGAGCGGTACTGCGCGAGATCGATCGCCGCGGCAGCGCGGGGCTCCAGGACGGACCGGACTTCGGGCAGGCGCAGCGCGGGCAGCGCGTCGCCCGTGCGCCACTGGGCGTCGATCGCAGTCATCGTTCCAAGCGTCGCGAGCGCGACGGACAAAAAGCGTGTGGTTTGCATCGGGGATCCTCTAGCCGGTCGTTCGATCCTACGCTCGGCGAGGGCTGGGTTTCGCGGCACGGTCCGGTTCTCGCTCCGCGCTCCCCGCTAGACTCTCTGAGCTCTCTTCACCGACCCCCCATCGAAGCTCGATCATGCGTCACGCCTACCTGCTGCTCCTCCTCTGCCTCTCCGCCGCCTGCGCTTCGACGCGCGCCAGCGAATCCAAGGTGCCCGTCGTGTTGGCGATCCACGGCGGCGCCGGGACGATCGCGCGCGACGCGATGACGCCGGGCGAGAAGGCCGCGTACAAGGCGGCGCTGACGTACGCGTTGCGAGCGGGTCACGCGGTCCTCGTCGACGGCGGCTCCGCGCTCGACGCCGTGACGGCGGCTCTCCGGCCAATGGAGGAATCGCCGCTCTTCAACGCCGGCGTCGGCGCGGTCTTCACGGCCGAGGGACGCTGCGAACTGGATGCCTCGATCATGGACGGTGCGACCGGCATGGCCGGCGCGGTGGCGGGCGTCACGACGGTCTCGAGCCCGATCCTGGCGGCCCGCGCGGTCATGGAGCACTCCGAGCACGTGCTCCTGACGGGGCGCGGCGCGGAGGAGTTCGCGGCCAGCCAAGGGCTCACCCCGGTGCCGAACGAGCACTTCCAGACGGAACGTCGCCGCGAGCAGTTGAAGCAACTCATCCTCGACCAGAAGCACGGAACGGTCGGCTGTGTCGCGCTCGACGCCAACGGGCACCTGGCGGCGGGCACGTCGACGGGCGGCATGACGAACAAGCGCTTCGGCCGCGTGGGCGACTCGCCGATCCTCGGCGCCGGCGTGTGGGCGGAGGATGCGACCTGCGCCATCTCGTCGACGGGCTGGGGCGAGTACTTCCTACGCGGCGCGGTCGCGCACGACGTCGCCTCGCGCATGCGCTACCTGGGCGAGAACGTGATGGAAGCGGCGGACGCCGTCGTCTTGCAGAAGCTGACCGCCGCCGGCGGAACGGGCGGAATCATCGCACTCGACGCCGAGGGCAACATCGCGATGCCGTTCAACACCGAAGGCATGTACCGCGGCTGGATCGACGAGGACGGGAAGGTCACGTTGTCGATCTGGCGCTCCGCGGATTGACCGCGCTAGGAGATGTTCGCGCCGGCTACCAGCGCCTGCTCTTCCCGGTAGGTCTTCTGCTCTTCCTGCGGGATGTACTCCTGCAGGTGCTGCAGGTCGGCGACCTCCTTGATGAGGTTCCGCGCGATGACCATGCGCTGCACCTGGTTGGTGCCTTCGTAGATCTGGAGGATCTTGGCGTCGCGGAAGCACTTCGCGATCGGGTAGTCCTCCATGAAGCCGTAGCCGCCGAAGATCTGCACCGCGTCGGTCGCGACCTCCATCGCGACGTCGGTCGCGAAGCACTTCGCCATCGCCGCGCCCTTGGTGATGTTCTTCAGTTGCAGGTCGGCGGCGGAACCGGCGGCGTAGACCAGCCAACGCGCGGCCTCGGTCTTGATCGCCATGTCCGCCAGCATCTTTTGCACCATCTGGAAGCTCGAGATCGGCGCGCCGAACTGCTTGCGACGGTTGGCGTAGACGTTGGCGAGGTCGAGCGCTCCCTGCGCTGCGCCGACGGCCTGCGCCGCGACGCCGGGCCGCGCGCAGTCGAGCGTCGCCATCGCGTGCTTGAAGCCCATGCCCGGGCGCTCGCCGATCAGGTTCGACTTGGGCACGCGCACGTTGTCGAAGTGCGTCTCGACGACCGGCACGCAGCGGATGCCCATCTTGTCCTCGACCTTCGCGACGGTGAAACCGGGCGTGCCCTTCTCGACGACGATGGCCGAGATGCGACGCGACTTCGAGGTCGGGTCGGTCACGCAGAACACCGAGTAGATGTCTGCGACGCCGCCGTTGGTCGTCCACTTCTTCTCGCCGCGGATCACGTACTCGTCGCCATCCAGTTCCGCCGTGACCGCGAGACCGCCGGCGTCGGAGCCCGCGAACTTCTCGGAGAGGCAGAAGGCGACGAACTTCTCGCCGTTCGCGATCTGCGGCAACCAACGCTGCTTCTGCGCTTCCGTGCCGCCCAGGATGATCGGGAACGAGCCCAAGGCGTTGACCGCGAAGGCCACGCCGAAGCCCGAATCGGCCTTGGCCAGTTCCTCGGTCACCAGCGACAGCGCCAGGACGCCCGCGCCGTGGCCGCCGTACTCCTCGGGGATGAAGGTTCGGAAGAGACCCGCTTCCGCGACCGCGCGCGCCGCTTCGTAGTTGTACTCCTGGATCTTGTCGTACTTCGCAGCCAAGGGACGCACGTGCTCATCCGCGATCCGACGGGCCAGGGCCTGCAGTTCGAGGGCTTTCTCGGAGAATCGAATGTCGTGCGGCATCGGGGGGTAGCCCGGGGGGGCGATCGAAAAGTGTTCTCGGGGGCGCGAGGTGGAAGGGCGGAGTCTATCACCGGCCCACGTCGAGCGTCGCCCGTCCCGCGGGGCGCGCCGTCGGGTACCTTGGGGTGGCCCCCGCCTTCCTCCCATGCTCCTACGCAAGCTCCACCACGCCGTTCCCTTCGTCCTCGCGCTCGCCATCGCCTGCGGTGGCGAAGAAGCGACCCATGGCACGGCGGCGTCTCACGCGGCGTCTCACGCGGCGCCCCCCGCGGTGATCGAGGTGCACCCCTTGGCCGCGCTCGAGCAGGCGCTCGCCGACCCCGCGACGACGCGCGCGGAGTTCTGGCGCCTTGGGACCGAGGTGCTCGGCTGGGACGCCGTCGTCGTGGGCGATCCCGCGGCGATCGAGGTCGAGGAAATGCGCGCCTGGATCGCGGAGGACCTGCGCCTCGCAGGCATCGGCGACTGGCCCTACGAGACGCTCTACGCCAATCACCGCGGCCCCGCCTCGGCCTCTCAATCCAGCAGCTTGCCCTGAACTACGCGCGCTCCAGCCAGACCAACTGGCGCGGCGCCGCGTCGTCGAACGGGCGCGAATCGAAGTCGCCGAAACGCGCCAACGTGCGATAGCCGGCGCCGGCCACCAGCTCGTCGAGCGCGTCGGGCGCGAACAACTGCACGTCCTCGTGCCAGCGCTCCTCGGCGCCGTCCGGCGCCGCAAGCGTCACGATCTTCCGCACGCGGCTGCCGTCGGCCGACAGCGAGCGCTCCTCGGTCAACGCGCCCGCTCCCACCGCGCGCACCGAGCGCGGTACCAGCTCTGTGCGGATGCGCGCGCTGTTCATGACATCGAGCAGCACGCGCCCACGGTTGGCCAGCACGCGCCGCAGGCCGTCGAGAACCGCGCGATTGCCGGCCTCGTCGAAGTAACCGAACGAGCTGAAGAGGCACACGATCGTGTCGAAGCAGGCGTCGCGAAACGGCAGGCGGCGCATGTCGCCACGCACCAAACGGCGCTCGAGTTCCTCTCCGGGCAGCGTGGTCCGCCGCGCGAGCAACTCGGCCGAGAGGTCCATGCCGACGACATCGACGCCGCGCTCGAGCAAGGCGAGGGTGTGGCGGCCGAAGCCCGCGCCGAGGTCGAGCGTCCGTCCCCACGCCTCGGCTGGCCCGCGCATCGCCAGGAGGCCATCGATCTCGGCGCGCGCCGACGCGAGGTCGCGGTGCGGGTACACCTCAAGATAGCGATCGCGGAACGCCTCGACGAACCAGTCGCCGCCCATCGCGCTGGTCAGCGGGTCAGCGTGAGTTCGATGCCTTCGTCGCCCGCTTCGGTCGCGACGCTGGCCACGACGCGCTCGGGCTCTTTCGTGTCGACGTAGCCGTCGGGATCGAAGACCGCCTCGAGAACCAGCGCGCCGGACACGAGCCCGCCGAGCTCGTACTGCTGATCGAGCACGAAGTCGACGACCAATGTGTCTCCGTCCATGCGCATCGCCGGGTCGGCCTCGGCCAGTGTGAACTTGCGCGAGTAGCACGGCATGCGCACGCCCTCGGGCATCACGTTGACGAAGAGAAAGCCCTCGCGCTGGGCCAACTCGCCCTCGAGCCGGACGGTGCCGGTGAAGGTCGCCGTCGACGCGCCGGCACGTTCCATACCTGGATGCGTCATCCCGGTCGGGTGCCCGTCGGGCAGCCTGGCCGCGTCAGGCATGCGTTGCGGCGGCGGCAACGCGCTCTTCGTCGTTTGGACGGGCACGGGCGGCTGCCCGCACGCGGCGAGGAGCAACAACGCCGTCGGCGGCGCGATCTGGGCAAGGAGGGCGGAAACCGGGAGTCGCATGGTTCGTCGTGGAGGGGGTTCGCCGCATCATGGGTGGGTACCCAGGGTCGTGCAAGGCGTGACGCCCGCGACCCCCCCCTCAGGCTGGACGATTTTCCCCATGCGTACGATGCCGCGATTCTTCGACCGGGCCGCCAAGGAGCGCCAGGAGACCGAGAGCCTCGCGCCCTGGGCGCGCCGCTCGGCCGATTCCGTCGGGCGCCGGCATCCCGAGGAGGAGGACGATCTGCGCACGGTCTGGGAGCGCGATCGCGACCGCGTCGTGCACTCGGTCGCCTTCCGCCGGCTGATGTACAAGACGCAGGTCTTCGTCAACTGGGAGGGCGACCACAACCGCACGCGCCTCTCGCACAGCCTAGAGGTCGCCCAGGTCGCGCGCAGCGTCGGCAGCGCGCTGTTCTTGAACCAGCCCCTGTGCGAGGCCCTGGCGCTGGCGCACGACCTCGGGCATCCGCCCTTCGGGCATCGTGGCGAGTGGGCGCTCGATCAGTTGATGCAGGAGCACGGCGGCTTTCGCCACAACGCGCAGGTCTTGCGCGTCGTCGATCAGCTCGAGCGCCGCAGCCCCGACTACCCGGGCTTGAACCTGACGCGCGAACTGCGGGAATCGCTCTTGAAGCACGAGAAGGCCGAGGACTGGCCCGCCGAGTTCCGCCCGCGCCCGAAGCGCCCGTGCGTCGAGGCGCAGGTCGTGGATCTCGCCGACTCGACCGCCTACAACGTGCACGACGTCGAGGATGGCCTGCGCGCCAGCGTGTTCGCCGAGCGCGAGTTGTTCGAGGCCTCGGCGCTCTGGCGCGGCGCGCACGAGTCGGTCGAACTGCGGCACCCTGGCTTCCTGGAAGCGACACAGGACGAGAAGCTGGCCGTCAAACGCGTCGCGAACGAGCTCCTCAAGATCTGCATCAACGACCTGATCGCCGCGACGCGCGACCAGCTCGAGCTGCACGCGATCGACTCGCCCGAGGCGGCGCAGAAGCACGACCGGATGCTGGCCGTCCACAGCGACGCACTAGCGGGCGAGGTCGCCGAGCTACAAGCCTTCCTCTACGCGCGCTTCTACCGGCATCCGCGCATGGACGAGCTCACGCAGCACGCCCAGGAAGTGCTCTCCGCGCTCTTCGACGCCTTCCGCCAGAACCCCGCCGAGCTCTCCCCCTGGTTCCAGCGCTGGGCCGAGACGACCGGCCTCGAGCGCGCGATCGGCGACTACCTGGCCGGCATGACCGACCGCTTCGCCGAGAGCGAGTACGAACGTCTCGTCGGCCGCCCGCCCGAGTGGAAGCGCCGCCGCGCGAACGCTTGAGGCCTCAGCGCCGACGTGGCGCGCGCACCTCGAGCTCGCTGAACTCCAAGCAGACGTTTCCGGCGTGAACCGTCCGACTGTCGGCGTCCGCCTGCAAGGAGCCGTCGAAACCGTGCGCTGCCAAGCGGACCCGAGCCTCGTCCGGATCCAGGCCGTCGGCGAGGGTTCCGCGCGCCAAGCTCTTGGCCAGGACGGACCGCCGACTCGACTCCAAAGCGACGACACGTCCCCAAAAGAGCTGCAGCCGTGAATGGTGGCCTTTCGGCTTGGCGCGTTCGAAGTCGGCTTCGAGGCCCTGGAGGTAGCTCCAGCCGGATCCTGGCGTGTCCCAGTAGTCCCGGGTCCAGCTCCTCACGTCAGCGGCTTTGGGCGCACTGCGGGACAAGCTCCACACCACTCCGGGCGCCAATCCGGGTGGCTTGGGGCCGAATTCGAAGACGGCCTCTCGTTCGAAGAGCGACAGTGATTCAGCCCAAGGCTGCCGCGCGGACGCTCCTTCCAACAACAAGAAGAGCGAACCCTCGGCTGCGAGCGAGCGCCAACCGAGCGCCTCCGTCTCCAGCGCGGCACCGTCGCTGATCGCGGACCAGCAAGCCTCGGGCAAGGACTCCTCGGCGAACAGGACCGAGAAGACGTGACGAGCATCGAGCAAGACCAACCCGAGCTCCTGGAGCGTGATCGAGTCCTGTTGCAGCAACTGGACGCCCTCGCGCGAAATGGCTCGAAGGACTCGGGCCACGAACTCGGCGTCACCGTCTTGGAGCGCAAGCTCGATGCAAGCCGCAAGCATCCGCTCGAGGTTCGTCGTCTGGTACATGACCCCGATGGGATCGAGCGTGGTTTCCTCACGCCGAACGAACTCCTCGGCCACAGCCATCGCACGTTCGCGCACTTCGGGAGTCACGGGGCCGAAGTCACTCAGTTCCGGCTCGAACCGGCTGACGCTCCAATCCACGAGGAGATCATCCTCGTAGAGGGCGTGCACTCCGCGAACCCAGCCATAAGAAGTGGAACCGAGAGAAGCCGGGCCCTCGCGTCCGCTCTGCGCCAACCTCGCTTCGAGCTCGTCCCGAACAGCTCCCTCCGCTGCGATTCCGTCCTCGTCCGTCGCTTCTGAGCAGGCGATTGCCGAGGCCGTCAGCAGACTTACGAGCAGAACTGCCAACCAGCAACTCGCCCTCGGTTCACTCAACGCCGAGGCCCTCGTACATCGGTTCGACCTTGGCGTCGTTCGGGCGTGGCTGCCACTCGGGCTCCGCGGGGCGGTCGGTCAGGTGCAGCACGATGAACGTGACGAGCGCCGCTGTCATGCCGAAGATGTTGGGGTCCAAGTCCTCCCAGAGTTCGATCTCTTGGACCGTCAGCAAGATCGTCGTTCCACCGCCGACGAACATCGCGCCGAGGGCGGCGCGCGACGAGGGCTTTTTCAGGACCAGCAGTGCGATCGTCGGCACGAGCAGTCCCGAGACCATGAACGCGTAGGAGAGCAGCATCAGCTCGAGCACGTTCTCCATCCGCGAAGCCAGGAACAGCGCCGCGGCGCCGATCACGAGCGTCACGATCTGCGCGCGCCAGCGCGCACGACTCCGCGGCAGGAGGTCCGTCAACACGTTGCCCGAAGCCGCCATCAAGCAACTGTCCGCCGTCGACAGGATCGCACTGAAGTAGGCCGCGAGCATCACGCCGAGCAATCCGACGGGCAGCGTTTCGCGGAGGAGCAGCGGCAGGCCGTACTCGGGATCGAGTTCCGACCCCGGCGCAAAGCCCGACGCGGTGAACAATCCCTGCTCGAACGCCACGCGCCCGAACAAGCCCAGCACGACGCCCAGGAAGGCCATCGTCGGCCATTCGAGCAGGCCCGCCAGGAACCACGCGCGGCGCGCCGTGCGCTCGTCGCGGCAAGCGAAGATGCGCTGGTAGAGCGTCATGCCCACGAACCAGATCGGCAGAATCGTGAAGGCCCAATTGATCAGTTGCACGGGCGCTGAAGTTTCAGGCGTCCCGACCGAGTCGAGGCGCAGCATCGAAGCGGGCACCGACGCGCGGATCTCCGAGTAGCCACCGAGCTTGAAGTACGCGACCGGCAAACCGACGAAGATCAAGCCGAGCAGCAACAGGATCCACTGCACCGTGTCGGTGTAGATCACGGCCTTCATGCCGCCCATCGAGGTGTAGGCGACGGCCAGGATGCCCATCGCGAACAGCGCCACGGTCAAGGAGAGCGGCGCGATCGTCGCCGAGGCGAGCTTCGCTCCCGCCAGGAGCTGCGACGCCGTGAACCCGAGGTAGCCGATGGCGCTGATCCCGGCGGCGACCAGCGCGACGCGCTTCGAGTAGACGGTGCCGAACACTTGCGGGTAGGTCAGCAGCTTGTGCTTGGTCCCGAGCCGCGAGACCGTCGGGATCAGGAACACCGCGGCGAGCCACGCGCCCATGAGGCCGGTGAAGAGCATCCACGAACCGGAGATGCCCATCGTGAAACCCAGCCCGCCGAGCCCGATCGAGAAGCCGCCGCCGACGTCGGTCGCGACGACCGAGAGCCCGATGTGCGTCGCGCCCATCGAGCGCCCGCCCACGTAGTAATCGTCGTCGTTCGCGTTCTTGCGCAGGAAGTAGGCCCCGACGCCGAACATCGCCAGGAAGTAGGCGACGAGGAGAACGATATCGATCGGATGCATGCGGACCTACTCGCTCGGTTTCGCTTGGGGCTTCGTGTAACGCATCTCGGCGTACTTCGACGTGAACCCCATTCGCTCGTAGAGCCGCTTCGCGGGGTTCTCGTACTCGACGTGCAGCTTGACGTCGCCGGGACAGCGATCGAGCCCGCGCTGCACGAGCTGTCCGCCTAGGCCCTTGCCGCGCAAGCTCGGGTCGATGCTGACGAAGAGCAGGATGTGCGCCGGCACGTAGCCTCCCATCCCCGTCTCGAGCATCGCCAACGCGCCGCCCAGGCGGCCATCGACGCCGAGCAACTCGAGGAAGCCGCCCTTGCCCGGCTCGGTGGAGAACAGATAGTCGAGCGCACCGTCGACGTCGTGCAAACGGTCACCCCAGGGGGCCATCGTCTCGTGGAAGAAGCGCGCGAGCTCGGCTCGCGAGGCCCAGTCGGGCAGGTCCGCTTGCTTCTCGACGGTCAACCACTCGTAGCTGGCTTGCTGTGCTTCGGACATCGGTGTAGTTCCTAGCGCTCCGTTTCCCGCGCAGCTTCGCGGCCACGCTCGTCCTGTTCGATTTCGCGTCCTTCCTGAAGTCGCTCGAGCGGCGAGCGCGTGCCGGGCGGCTCCAGCTTGATCGCAGAGGGTGACAACGTGCCGTCCTCGATCCCCGTCAGGATCGGAGCCACGTCGAGCAATCGTCCGCTGTCCGACAGGCGCTCGTTCTCGGTCTGTTCGCCCACCAGCACCTTGTCGATGTACTTGTCCATCATCAGGCGCACGAACGCGCCGTACGACGGCCGGAAGCGAATCGTGTCGCCGACACCGACGTCGTGCGGGTTGTCGCCGAGGTTGACCACCGAGAGGTCGCTGCTGGCCCCCACGATCACGTAGTCCTCTTCGAGCGGCTTGAGCCCGCCGACCGCCGTGTCCAACTGTCCGATCGTCACGACCGCGCGGTGCCCGCGCTGACCGGGATCGACCGTCGGAACGCCCAGCGCCTCGAACGGCGTCATGTCGGTCGTCTCGCCCATCGGCCTGAGGCTCTTCTCCTTCATCTCGGCCACTTCGACCTCGAGCGTGATCGCGTCGTCGCGCAGGCCCGCCAGCGTGCCGCCCGAGATCAGATCGGAGCCGAGGAACGCCGCGTCGCCGATGCGGAAGTGATTGATCGTGCGCGGCAACGAGCCGTCGCGCAGCAAGGGCAGCGTCGCGCTGGTGCCGGCCGAAATGAGCGGCAACGAGCGGCCGAACTTCAGTTCGAGGAGTTCGTGGTAGAGGCTCAACTGCGCGAACTGATCGACGCTCGGGATGGCTCCCGAGAGACAACCCAGGTTGCTGCCGATGCCGATGACCTCGATGTTCGGCAGCTTGAAGATGTGCTCGTAGAAGTGCACCAAGGAACCGGGCAGCACGCCTTCGCGAAGATCGCCCAGCTCGAGCATGATGATGATGCGGTGCAGCTTCCCCTGGCGACCCGCCTCGGCGTCGATCGCCTCGATCACGCGCGTCTCGCTGTTCAGGCTGACGTCGGAGAGGCGCACGACCTCGGGCACGGCCGAGAGGTGCGGCAAGCGCAGGTACCACGTCTCGACGTCGCCGGGCAGCGTATCGATCGTCGCCAGGTTGCCCATGCGCGAATCGGCCATCGAGCGCACGCCCATCGTCTGCAGCGCGCGCAGGGTCGGCTCGTGGCCGCAGAGCACCTTCACGGCCAGCGTCCAGGAGGCTTCGTGCGCCTGCACCCAGCCGTCGATCACGCGAATGTTGTGGCGCAGCGCTTCGAGGTCGATCGTGAGGCGATTCATGGAACTAGGCCTGGGGGCCGGCGCGACGTGGGGTGCGGTGCCCGGGCACGCCCCGCGGTGGAAGCTGCCGGAGCGAGCCCGCGGGCGCTCGACCTTACAGCATCGAGCGAACGCATCGAACTGGGGGCTGGCGCTCGAGGTTCGAGCGGCCAGGGCCGATCAAGAGCCTGGGGACAACCGACGGGCCAGCGGAACCGGTCCGAAGCGCGGGTCCCTCCGCCGCCATTTTCGAGCAACAGTCTACGCGCAGCGTCGACGGAGCGCCACGTTCAGGGCGCACATCTGCTACGACACGCGCCTCTCACCGCTCCCACGAGGATCCACGCCCCGCGCGGGGCCCGAGCTTCATGACCATCGATCACCTTCGTTCGCTCCGCCATCAACTGCATCGGCTCGCCGAGCCCTCGGGCGACGAGCAGCGCACCGCCCGTGCCGTGGCCGACGAACTCGAACGGCTTTCTTGTGGGAACGTGACGAAGGGAGTGGGCGGGCACGGCGTGTTGGCCGAGATCGCGAGCCCGAAGGACGGCCCGACGGTTCTGTTGCGCGCCGACCTCGACGCGCTGCCGCTCGACGACGATCCGGCGTTGTCCTACGCCTCCGAGCGCGGCGGCGTCGCGCACCGCTGCGGGCACGACGGACACATGACGATGGCGCTGGGCGTCGCGCGCGCGTTCGCCACCGAGCCGCCGGCGCGCGGCCGCGTGGTGTTCGGGTTCCAGCCCGCCGAGGAGACGGGCGCTGGCGCGCGCGCGCTGATCGAGGACGAGCGCTTCCGTCCCTTCACGCCCGACGTCGTGCTCGCGACGCACAACCTGCCGGGCTACGAGCTGGGGCACGTCGTGCTGCGCGACGGCATCTTCGCCAGTGCGTCGCGCGGGCTCTGTGTGCGCCTCGTCGGGCGCTCCTCGCACGCCTCCGAACCCGCGGCGGGCAAGAGTCCCGTGCAAGCCGCCGCAAGCCTCGCCCAGGCCTTGGCCGCGATGCCGCAGGACGCAACGGCCCTCGAGGAGGGCGCGCAGCTCACGATCGTCGGCCTGTTGGTGGGCGGCGCGCGCTACGGCACGAGCCCCGGCGTGGCGCGCGTCATGGCGACCTTGCGCTCGCACCACGAGTCGACGATGGATCGGCTGGCGGAGCGCGCGGTCGCGCTGGCGCGCGGCCTCGCCGCGGCGCACGGGCTCGAGGTCGAGATCGGCTGGACCGACGAGTTCCCCGCCACGCCGACGGACAGCCGCGTCGTGGACAGGCTCGAGCGCGTGGCGCTCGGCCTTGGGCGCACGGTCGAGCGCCCAGCCGATCCCTTCCCGTGGTCCGAGGACTTCGGGCACTTCAGCTCGCGCTGGCCGGGCGCGCTCTTCGGCCTGGGCTCCGGCGTCGATCAGCCGCGCCTCCACACCGAGGGCTTCGACTTCCCCGACGCGCTGCTGGAACCGGGCGCCGAGTACCTCACGGCCTGCGTCCGCTCCCTGCTCGAAGCCGACCTGCCGTGAGCTCCGCGCGCCCCGCTTCCTGGATCGAGCTCAGTCGCTCCGCGCTGGCCGCCAACCTCGACTTCCTGCGGCGCTCCTTGCCCGAGGGAACGCGGCTCAGCTCCGTGGTCAAGGGCAACGCCTACGGCCACGACCTCGCGACCTACGTGCCCCTGGCCGAGTCGTTGGGCGTCGAGATGTTCTGGACCTTCAGCACGGAAGAGGCCGTGGTCGCGCACACCGCGTTGCGCTCGCCCGACACGCGGCTCGGCATCATGGGCTACGTCCCGGCCGAGGATCTCGAGTGGGTCATCGCGAACGACGTGGCCTTCTTCGCCTTCGACCTGGCGCGGATCGATGCCGCGCAGCGCGTCGCCAAGCGCGTCGGTCGCCCGGCGCGCCTGCACCTCGAGGTCGAGACCGGGCTGTTCCGCACGGGCCTCTCGGAGCGTGCGCTCCGGACGGCCGCCGAGCGCATCGCCAAGAGCCCCGACTGCTTGGTGGCGGAAGGCCTCTGCACCCACCTGGCGGGCGCGGAATCGTTCGCGAACCACGTGCGAGTGGCGCGCCAACTGGCGATCTTTCGCCAGCGGTCGGCGCTCCTGACCGAGCTGGGCTTCCCGGGCGCCCTCCGGCACACGGCCTGTAGCGCCGGCGCGTTCAACTATCCCGAGGCCTGCTTCGACCTGGTGCGCTTCGGCATCGCCCAGTACGGCTACTGGCCCAGCCCCGAGACCTACGTGGCCTGGCTGCGCGCGCGGCCCGGGCGCGCCCGCAAGCGCTCGCCGCTGCGCCGGGTGCTCGAGTGGAAGTCGCGGGTCATGGACCTGACGCAGGTCCCCTTCGGCGAGTTCGTCGGCTACGGCAACTCGTTCCAGGCCGAGCGCCGGACGCAACTTGCGATCGTACCGATCGGGTACTCGGCCGGTTTCCCGCGCTCGCAGAGTAATCTGGGCTACGTCCTGATCCGGGGCGCGGTGTGTCCGCTGGTCGGCACGATCAACATGAACCTCTTGACGGTCGACGTGACCGACCGACCGGGCGTCAAGAAAGGTGATGAGGTCGTCTTGATCGGACACCAGGAAGATCGCGAGATCTCCGTCGCATCCTTCGCCGACCGGACCAAGAGCTTCAACTACGAGACGCTGGTGCGACTCGACGAATCCATCTCTCGCCGGGTCGTTCCAGGACGACCGACTCCCCCATGAGCCACGCAGACGACAACCAACTTCAGCTCGAGGACTACGAGCGCGAGATCATCCTCCGTCAATTGACGATGGAGGACTTCGACGAGCTCGTGGCGATGCAGAGCGTCTGCTTCCCGGGCATGCAGAACTGGGGTCGCGAGCAGATCCAGAGCCAGCTCCAGCGGTTTCCCGAAGGGCAGATCGTGATCGAGATCGACGGGCGCATCGCGGCATCCTCCTCCAGCCTGGTCGTCGACTTCGAGGACTACTCGGCCTGGCACGACTGGAAGGTGCTCTCGGACAACGGTTCCATCCGCAACCACGATCCCGAGGGCGACACGCTGTACGGGATCGAGATCATGGTGCACCCCGACTTCCGGGGCCTCAAGCTGGCGCGGCGCCTGTACGCGGCCCGGCGCGAGCTGGCGCGGCGCTTCAACCTGGCGCGCAGCATCGTCGGCGGCCGGATCCCGAACTATCACCTCTACCAGGATCGGATGTCGGCTCGCGAGTACGCCGAGAAGGTGATCGACGGCGGGCTCTACGATCCGGTGCTGACGACGCAGACGGCGAACGGGTTCGTGCTGAAGCAGTTGATCCCGAACTACTTCCCGGCCGACACTGACTCGTGCGGTTACGCGACCTTCCTCGAGTGGACGAACCTCGACTACGTCGCGGATCCGACGCGGCGCTATCAGCGCGTCAGCAACGTGCGCCTGGCCAGCGTCCAGTACCACATGCGCTCGCTGGGTTCGTTCGAGGAGTTCTTCGCGCAGTGCGAGTTCTTCGTGGACGCGGCGTCCGACTACAAGGCGGACTTCATCGTCTTCCCGGAGCTGTTCACGACGCAGATGCTCTCGTTCATGGAGCGCACGCAGCGACCCCAGGAAGCTGCGCGTGCGCTCGCCGAGCTGACGCCGCGCTACCTCGAGACGTTCACGCGGATGGCGATCGAGTACAACGTCAACATCGTCGGCGGCTCGCAGTTCGCCGTCGAGGGCGAGGAGCTGCGCAACGTCAGCTACCTGTTCCACCGCGACGGGACGATCGACCGGCAGTACAAGCTGCACATCACGCCGGCCGAGCGCCGCTGGTGGGGCGTGCTGCCGGGGGACGACATCGACGTCTTTGACACCGACCGCGGCAAGGTCGCGATCCTGATCTGCTACGACATCGAATTCCCCGAGCTGGCGCGCATCGCCGCCGCCCAAGGCGCGCAGATCCTGTTCGTGCCGTTCAACACGAACGATCGCGACGGCTACCTCCGGATTCGGACGTGCGCCCAGGCCCGCTGCATCGAGAACCACGTCTACACGGTCGTCTCGGGCTGTACGGGCAACTTGCCGTTCGTCGACAACGCCGACGTGCACTACGCGCAGTCGGGCATCTTCACGCCCCACGACGTGCCGTTCGCACGCGACGGCGTCGCCGCCGAGTGTACGCCCAACATCGAGACCCTCGTCGTGCGGGACGTCGACGTCGAGCTGCTGCGCCGCCACCGCTTGCACGGAACCGTGCAGAACTGGAACGATCGCCGCACCGACCTCTACGCCGTTCGCTACCAGCAGAACGGCACAGAGAAGTTCATCTAGGAAGTTCATCTAGCGAAGCGGTCCGCGCGCTGGTGCGCGAGGTAGGCCAGGATCCACACGATCGACGTGCCTACGTGCAGCCAGATCCACACCGTGCGCCAGGTCTCGCTGCCGGCCACCTGCAAGAGGTAGCCCGACGCGATCATCGGGAACGCGACCAGCGCCAGGGCCCAGCCCGTCCGGCGCCGGCCGCGCCGATTCGCGCGTAGCTTCCCGAGGACGTGCGTGCGCCAGATCGCACCGAGGGACAGCACCAAGAGCGGCGCCAAGAGGATGTGCGCCGCTTGCACCTCCGGTTCAAGCGGGTGGTTGACGAGCGCGAACTCGTCCACGGGCTCGGCGAAGTAGCGCATCCACGCGTAGACGAGGCCGGTGCCGCCGACGAGCAGGCTGGCGAGATGGGACAGGTAGGCTTCGCCGCGCGTCACGCGCCGGGGTCCGGTTGGGGCTCCGGATCCGGTTCCGGTTCCGGCGCCGGGAACACGACCTCGTGCAACGCGAGCACGCGCCGCGCGGCGTCGGTCGTGCCGACCGCGGTCAGCGTGGCGCCGGTCACGCCCCGAATGCCGCGCTTCAGCGACAGCTCGGGCGACAGGCGCTGCCCGAGGAACTGGGCGTACCAGTTCGCCCGCGGCATGAACTCGAGCGGCTCGGCGAAGGCCAAGACCTCGATGCGCACGAGCGTCCGATCCGGTGCCACGACGTACATCACCGTCTCGCGCTTCGAACGCACGGTGTGCGTGTCGAACCACGCGACGCCCAGCTCGTGACCCTCGGCGTCGCGCGCCACGTAGGGATGCACGATCGCGGAGGGCACGTCGACCTCGGCCAGGTCGCGCGCTCGTTCCAACTGATCCTCGGTCAGGTACTCGGTGCGTCGCGTGACGTCGGCGTCCTCGGGAAACGCCAACTCGAGCGCCTCCTCGACGGACAGGAAGACCTTGCCGGCCCAGACGGCCGGGACCGGCGGAACGGCGCCGACGACGAACGGCAGGACGAACAGGAGCGAACGAAGGTGCATGGTCGAGGTCTCCTCAGAAGATGTAGCCGATGGAAGCGTTCCAACGGTCGGTGCTCTGATCGCGATCCTCGTAGTCGACCTTGAAGATGATCGAGCTGATCGGCTGGAAGGCGACGCCGAAGGTCAGGATCTCCTCGTCGTTGGCGTCGGCCGACGCGAAGCCGCTGGGAACCGACGCTTGGGTGTCGAGCGTCTCGTAGCGCGCGAACGGCGTCAGGCTGGCGCGCGTCTCCTCGGTGACGGCGGCCAAGACGTCGTAGCCCAGCTCGAGGTAGCCGCCGCGCAGCTCCTCGCCCACCGAATCGTCCCCCGCCAGCCCGAGGCCCGCGTTCAACGCATCGACGTCGTCGAGCCGCGCCATCGCAAAGAGCGCACGCACGCGCCAGCCGCCGCGCCGGTAGTCGACGTGCACCTCGGCGATCTCCGTCCCGGCGTCGCCGATGCCCGGCTGGCTCTGGCCCGAATCGCCGACGTACACCGAGCCACCCGCGACCAGCCCCGGCCGCGCGGTGTAGTCCGCCGCAACCACGAGGGCCAGATCGTCGGCCATCGCCCGGCTGCCCTTCTGGCGACCGCCGCGCAACCCGCCGGCGCTGAAGCCGCTGGCGTCGAGTCCGTTGATCACGTAGGCCGTGTAGGAGATCGGGCCGAGATCGCCATAGGCCCCGATCCCGTTCTCGCGCCACGTCGAGGGAATGATGCGCTGCTCGACGACGGGTCGCATCGCGGGCAGGAAGGTCGTCGGCTCGTGCAGCTCGTTGACGAGCCCCATCGGAACCAACAAGAGGCCGAAGCGCAGGTTGAACGAGGGTCGCATCAACCAGTCGAGGTACAGGAACTCGATCGAGGACGAGCCGCCGCCGCTCGTTCCCGCGTGCTCGAACTCGAACTCGGAGTTGAGCACGAAGCGATCGTCGAAGCGCTTGCCGATGTAGAGCACGCCGCGCAGCGCGTCGGCGGTGTCACCCGAGCCCGCGCGGTTCTGGTAGAAGACCTCGCCGTAGCCGCCGATCGAGACGTCGCCGTCGGAGTCGTAGACGCGCGCCGCCGTCGGCGAGACGCCGTAGCTCCTGGGATCGTCGAGCGCGAGGATGCCTTCCTCCGCGAACTCGCGCGTCTCGAGTTCGCGCGACAGGAGATCGAGCCGGCGGTTCAGCTCGTCCACTTGCGCTTGCAGATCGCCGCTCGCCTGCGGCTCGTCCGCTGTCGCTTGGGGGTCGCCGGCGATCACGCCGGCGAGCAGGAAGGGAAGGATCATCGTACGGGGGGATTTGGGGTGCTGGGGTTGAGCGCGCGCACGAAGGCGCGCGAAGCGTGATGGAGCAGCGATCCGTCGTCGGTGCGCTCGAGCGCGAGGACTTCGACGTCGGTGTTCTCGTCGGCCCAGCGGACGGCGCGCGCCGGACCGAGGACGTACAGCGCGGTCGACAGCGCATCGGCGTCGAGCGCGCGCGGCGCCCAGACCGTCAGGCTGCCCCAGTCGGGTGCCGGGCACCCCGTCCGCGGATCGAGCACGTGCGCCAGCGGCACGCCCGCGACGACGATCCCGCGCTCGGAGTTGCCGGTCGTCGCGAACGAACCGCCGGCGCGCCGCAGGGTCGCCACGACCTCGTCGCGGCGATCGGGGTGCGCCACGTCGACGCTCGCCGCGCGCCCGAGGAACGCGAGCTGCCCCCCGAGGTCGATGCGGGCGTCGTGCGCGCCGGCCGCCCGGGCGGCTTCGAGCCCCGCTTCGAGCGCCGCGCCCTTCCCGAACGCGCCCTCCTCGAACACGACGCGGGCGTCGAGCCGCGTCGCGTAGCCCTCGGCCGTCGACCAGCGACCGAGTCCCGCGCGCGCTTCTCCGAGCGCCGCGTCGTCGGGCGCCTCGGCGACGCCGCCCGCGCGCAAGCCCCACAACGAAACCAAGGCGCCGACCGACGGATCGAAGGTGCCGCCCGTGCGCTCGCACCAGCCGCGGGCGCGCTGCAGCCAGCCGGACAGCTCCGGGGACAGGGCCAAGGGCTCGCCCACCGGCTGTCGGTTGAGCCGCGCCAGCTCCGAATCGTCGCGCCAGGTCGAGAGCCGCGCCTCGACCGCTTCGATCGCGCGCACCGCGGCGCCCGAGGCCGCCAGCGCCGTGGCGCGGTCGACGGCGCCCAGCTCGAGTTCGAGCCAGGTGCCGAGCGCCACCAGCCGGCGCTCGACGCGCTCGTCCGCGGCCGCGAGGGGACGCTGGACCAGGACGCCAAGCAGCAGGATCGGGACGAGGAAGGACCGCATGACGCCCTTGTATTGCGACTCGGTCTCAGTCGCAAGCAAAAAAGCGCCGCGCTTGCCCTTCCGATGCGGTTCTTCCGGGCCGATACGATGCGGCTCTTGAACGTCCCCCACTCGTTCCGCGATCCGGCCCTCCTCGAGGAGGCGCTGACCCACGCCTCGACCGGTCGCACGCCGGACAACGAGCGCCTCGAGTTCCTCGGGGACGCCGTGCTGGACCTGATCGTCGCCGAAGAGCTGTATCGCCGTGACGCCTCGCGTTCCGAGGGCGAGCTGACCGAGCGCAAGGCGGCGGTCGTCTCGCGCCGCGCGCTGGCGGAGGCGGCCAAGGCCCTCGGCCTGGGCGAGCTGGCGCACTTCGGCGCGGGCATCCAGGATCGCGCCGCGCTGCCGCGTTCGGTGCTCGCAAATCTCTACGAAGCGGTGCTCGGCGCGATCTATCTGGATGGTGGGCTGGAACCGGCGCGCGACTTCGCGCTGGTGACGCTCGATCGATTGTTGGCCGAAGCCGAGCGCTCGCTGGAGAGCGACCGCAATCCCAAACAAACCTTGCAGCACCTCTGCCAGACGACGAGCGGCGCGCCGCCCGTCTACGAACTCCTCGACGAGCGCGGACACAGTCACGCACGCGCGTTCCGCGTGCGCGCGGTGCACGGAGCGCGCGCGTTCCCGAGCGCCTGGGGCCGCACGCGCAAGGAAGCCGAGCGCTGGGCCGCGCACGAAGCGTTGTTGTGCTTCGAGGCCACGGACGACGTGGTGGAGAACGGCCGGGCATGAGCACGACCGCGACCTTGCTCGATCCCCGCTTCCTGACGGAGACGCCGGCGTTCCGCGCGTTGGTCGGGCGGCTGGAACTCGACCGCGCGATTTCCGTCGGCGGCTTGTGGGGCTCGTCCCAGGCCTTGCTGCTGGCTGCGCTGATCGACCGCGCGCAAGGGCCTTGGCTGATCGTCGTTTCGAGCGACGCCGAAGCGGAGCTGGCGCAGGACGACCTGGCGGCGTTCGACGTCGCCGCGACGCTCCTGCCAGCACGCATCGAGCGCGGCGGGCGCGCCGGCGTCGATCTCGACAGCGTGCGCGCGCGGCTGAAGGTCGCGCAAGAATTGACCGGCCCGCCCGAGCGCCGGCCGCGCGTCCTGATCGCGACGATCGCGTCGTTGCTCGACCCGATCCCGTCGCCGGAGAAGCTCTCGGGCGACTACTTGCACCTCTCGCGCGGCAACAAGCTCGACGTCGAAGCGCTGCTCGACCGCCTGGTGCACGCGGGCTACACGCGCGTGCCGCTGGCCGAGGCACCCGGCGAATTGTCGCTGCGCGGCGACATCTTCGACCTCTTCACCTTCGCCGCGGACCTGCCCGTGCGCGTCGAGCTGTTCGACGACGAGATCGAGTCGATTCGGACCTTCGACCCCGAGACCCAGCGCAGCGTCGAATCGCTCGACCGGACGGCGCTCTTGATCGCGGCCGACGCGGGCGGCGTGACCGACGGTCAAGGCATCCCGCCGCTCTCGATCCTGCCGGCGACGATGGTGATCGTCGAGCTCGAACCCTTGCGCATCGAGGACGTCGCCGAGGGCTTGCGCGTGCGGTCGACGGCGCACGCGCGCGGGCTCGTCGAGCTGCGCACGGGCTTCCGCGAACGCCAACGTCTGCAACTCTCGAGCCTGCCCGGCGAGACGATCAACTTCGAGACGAAGTCGATCCAGTCCTTCGCGCTGGGCGTCGACCAGGCCGCCGAAGCGCTGGCGAAGGTCTCCGGCGAGGGTGAGAACGTGTTCGTCTTCGCGAACGATGCGGCCGAAGCGGAGCGCTGGGAGAAGCGCTTCGCCAAGCACACGCCCAGGCCCGAGATCGTCACGGGTTCGCTCTCCAAGGGCTTTCGCATTCCGGCGACGCAACTGGTCGCGATCGCGCACCGCGAGGTGCTCGGCATCCTCGGCGCGCGCGGGCGTCAGCGGACACAGAAGGAGCAGCACAAGGTTCGCGCGCTCGAGAACTTCTTCGAGCTGAAGGTCGGCGATCTCGTCGTGCACGCCGTGCACGGGCTGGCGCGCTTCGTGGGCCTGGAGGCGATCGCTCGCGCGGGCGGCGAGGAAGAGCACCTCGAGCTGGTCTTCGCCGAGGACGTGCGGGTGTTCGTGCCCGTCTCGCGCATCGACCTGGTGCAGCGCTACATCGGCGCGGGCGCGAACGCGCCGCAGCTCGACAAGGTCGGCGGACAAGCGTTCCGCAAGCGCAAGGAGAAGGTCGAGCGCGCCCTGATCGACCTCGCCGGCGACCTGCTCGAGGTCCAGGCGCAACGCGAGCTCCGGCGGCGCGACCCGTGGCGCGTCGACGCCGAGCTGATGCACGACCTGGTCGAGGCCTTCCCGCACATCGACACGCCCGACCAGGAGAAGACCGACCTCGAGATCCACGACGACCTCACCAGCGAGCAGCCGATGGACCGCTTGCTGTGCGGGGACGTGGGCTTCGGCAAGACGGAACTCGCCGTGCGCGCGGCCGTGCGCGTGGCGACGGGCGGCGGGCAGGTCGCCGTGCTGGTGCCGACGACGGTGCTGGCGGAACAGCACGGCAAGACCTTCGCGAAGCGCTTGGCCGGGCTGCCCGTGACCGTCGAGACGATCAGTCGCTACCGCACGGGCAAGCTCGCGAAGGAGGTCTTGAACCGCGTCGCCACGGGCCAGACCGATATTCTGATCGGCACGCACCGCATCCTCTCGAAGGACGTCGCGTTCAAGCGCCTCGGAATGTTGATCATCGACGAGGAACAGCGCTTCGGCGTCACCCACAAGGAACACTTCAAGCGCCTGCGCGCCGAGATCGACGTCCTGACGCTGTCGGCGACGCCGATCCCGCGCACGCTGCACATGTCGCTCTCGGGATTGCGCGACATCAGCGCGCTGACGATGCCCCCGGCCGGCCGGCAGGAGATCGCGACCGAACTGCGCTGGAGCCAAGAGCTCGACAAGCTGCGCGAAGCGCTTCTGTTCGAGAAGGCGCGCGGCGGGCAGGTCTTCTTCCTGCACAACCGCGTGCAGTCGATCGAGCGCCGCGCGCGCGAACTGCAGACGCTCGTGCCGGAGCTGACCTTCGCGATCGGCCACGGCCAGATGACCGGTCGCGAGCTCTCGGCGGTGATGCAGACCTTCGAGTCCGGCCAGGTCGACTGCCTCGTCGCGACGACCATCATCGAGAACGGCGTCGACATCCCCAGCGCCGGCACGATCCTGATCGACGACGCCGAGATGTTCGGTCTCGCCGAGCTGCACCAACTGCGCGGCCGCGTCGGTCGCGGCAGCCAGAAGGCGGCCTGCTACCTCCTGCTCGACAAGACGAAGCCGATGCGCAAGATCGCGCGCGAGCGCCTGGCCGCGCTCGAGGAGCTGACGCAGCTCGGCGCCGGCTTCCAGATCTCGATGAAGGACTTGGAGCTGCGCGGCGCCGGCAACCTCCTGGGGCCCGAGCAGTCGGGCCACATCGGCGCCGTCGGCTACGACATGTACTGCCGGCTCCTGAAGCAGACCGTCGAGCGCCTGCAGTACGAGGGCGGCGACGTCGACGCGCTCGCGAAGAGCGTCCCGGCGGCGGTCACGGCCGAGATCGAGATGCACGCCGTCGAGCTCGAACTCGGCGTGCGCACGCTCGTCCCCGCCGACTGGATCCCGAAGGCCGACGAGCGCCTCGACCTCCTGCGCGAGCTCGGCAAGATCGGCACCGACGCCGACGCCAAGGACGCCCTCGCCATGCTGAAGGACCGCTTCGGCCGCGTCCCCGAGGATGCCACCAACCTCGTGCGCCTCTTCCGCTTGCGCGCTCGCCTGGCCGAACTCGGCGTCCGCCGCCTGCTGTGGCGCGACGACACCTACGTGATCGAGTTCACCGACCGCGTCACCCTCGAGGCGGCCTTCAACTCCAAGGTCGAACTCCGCGTCCTGCGCGCCGGCATCGCCCACCTCGTGATCCCGCCCAAGGCCCGTGGCGCCGCCGCCAAGGCCCTGACCTGGATCGAGACGCTCTTCCGCTGATGGCTGCGGGCTTCCTGTCGTCCCGCTTGTCTGGCGCTCACCGCGAGGATGAACGGGAGCAGGTCGGTTCCGCTGCGTGGGATCGCCAGCGTCGTAAGTTTTTTCAGCGCGCGAACATGCGCCGCTGGGAAAGGCCTGTTGACGTCGCTCGGAGATCCAACAGAGGCACGCTTCGACTCATCGTCCGGAACTAGGCAGCACTACATCCATTTGGTGGCCAGCGCCCTCGCGTACATTAATTTGAAACAAGACATCGCCTTCGCGGCTGGCGAAATCGTATCTCCCAGGCCCCGAAAAAAGGAAGCGAGCTGTAGCATAATCCGCCATCGAGCGACCTGCCGCGTAACTGAGCTGCATGCCTTGCCCTCCGAAGCTTAGCCTCACTTTTTCACCCACGTGACCCACGGGAAGCACCTTGAGGCGTGTCCACCATTCCATTGTAATGGGCTCGTGATCGCCACCAGGCCACAGGCGCACTATGGCTTCAAAGCGTTTTGCTTCGTCGTTGAACGCTAAGCTCCTCGTAGCCACAGAACCTACATCAACTTGCACGAGCTCGCTGACCTGATCGCCGCGCTCGTCGATTGCGCACACCTCATATTTCCCAGGGCTGCACAACAACGACCAGCCTTCAGCTTTATCGGCACGGCGAGTAAAGATCTTGCCACTATCGATCCTGCGAGCGCGAAAAGAAATCCTATTTAGAGGAAGACCTTCCGAGTCAACGGCCGTCAGGTACATCCCGCTCGCACCTGAACAGTCGAAGACGCATTGGAGACCCTCAGCGACCTGGACGGTCTGTGGCTGGACTTCGTGGGGCCACAACGAGAGAGTTAGTACGGAGCTGAGGGGCATTCGCATTTCATATCGCAGGTGAGCCTCATCGACCTGGAAATCGCTTAGCCTCACGGACACCTTCCCGGGTCCGACGTCGCCCGTCAAGCCTTCAACGATCAAGGAACCCTGAAGCTCGCCGGTTCCGGTTGGAGGAACAACGAGGATCGCGACGGGCTCCGATGCCGGCACATCATCTGGTGACCAATTCACCGTTACATTTTGAACTTCACCAGCAAGCACATGCAGCTCTCGCTTCCAGAACTCGCTCGGATAGCACGCGCTTCCGTGCGGCCACGAGAGGCTGATCGTTGCAGGACCACCCAAAACACCCTCGAACAGAGCCTCGGGAATCCCGTTGAGCGGCATCAGTGACGTTTTGCGCTCCCCATCCTGAGGTCTGAGGTCGACTAGTACGTTGGTTCCAGTGAGCGAGCCCTTCGCTACATGCTGGAAGTGCTCCAAGAGAGGCGTATGGGCGCTGCCGGACAACCGCACCCGTACGCCTCCAGCAGGCGAGAGCTCGAGGACTTGAAGACGCGGGCTCTTCCCAGCAAGCTGAACCGTCTTGGATTCGTAGCTGGCGGCTCCGCAGTGCAGAACCACGGGCAAGTCTGACTCTTCTACGAGGATGGGCGAGGGCCCGCGCCAGTACTCGTCACCCGCCTCCGTCAAGGCAACGACTTCGGTCAAATTCATGCCAGAAGCCGAGGAGAGCACACGAATCTCGCGGACGATCGGCTCGAGCCAGACCGTGATCTCGGGATTGTCGCGAGCCACGATGCCCGAAGCACGGAAGGACTCCGCTTGTCCGTCGACCACGACACCGATCACTTCCACCGTCATGTCTTCGTGCAACGGCGCACTCCAGTGCGAGGACACCGCGTGCCGCTCGACCTGCTCGTGTCCGCCCTCCCTCGAGACGAGCACCAGCTCTCGCTGAGCCGGCATGCGGTTCTTGGAATCCACGATGGCGATCTGGTACCGCTCGGAATCGGAGCTTCGGACCGATGCTCCATTCTTGGCTGGGCTCAGGCCGCTCGGGCGGCGGCTAGGCAGGGCGGGCTCGCGGGACTCATGAGCTTCAGCCAACGAGGTGCTCGCATGATTCTCCGCCTTCTGACCACCGACGTTCGGTCCGCGCCCGTGGAACTTCAGAACCAGCAGCCATAGACCTGCGCACCCGAGAACGAGAGCACAAAGGAGCAGGAAGTACTTTTTCATGAGCTGTCCTTAGGTTCCCACCTTGGCGCATCTGGGCCTCGGGTGGAACCCCCCGCACAGGCGTCAGGGCGTCAGACCTCGGATCGGGGTGCTCGCATGATGCAGACGACCAGGGTGACGATGGTCAGGGGCAGGACGAACGAGAGCATCGCGACGCGCAAGGTCGGTAGCCACGCGCTCTCCATGGCGTTCAAAGTCAAGTAGCCGGTGTAGGCGACGTAGTACGAGAGGAAGAGCGCGCCTTCCCAGCGGGCGATCACGCGACCGGTCAGGAAGACGGGCAAGCAGGCGAGGGCGACGGCCAGCATGACCCAGAGGTCGAAGCCCAGGACGCTGCTGGCGATCGGCAAGCCGCCCTCGGCGACCAGGCCCGTCGTTCCGAGGCAGCCCAGGAGGTTGAAGGTGTTGCTGCCGACGACGTTGCCGATGGCGATGTCGCGCTCGCCGCGCACCGCCGCCATGATCGACGTCGCGACCTCGGGGAGCGACGTTCCGGCCGCGACGATCGTGAGGCCGATCACGAGGTCCGAGATCCCGAGCGCCTCGGCGAAGGACGTCGCCGCTCGAACCAGCGCATTGGCGCCGACCACGAGCAGCCCGAGGCCGACAGCGACCATCAGGACCTGGACGCTCCAGTGACGGTCCCAGCGCCCGCGCGGAGCGACGTCCGCGAACTCCTCCACGACCGTCGGCCGCGCGCGGCGGGACTGGCGGACGAGGAAGACGGTGTAGGCCACGAGCAGGAACAGGAGCAAACCCGCTTCCGTACGACCGAGGACGCCGTCGAGGCACTGAACGAGCAGCAGGAAAGAGGCACCGATCAGGATCGGAACCTCCTGGCGAATGATTTGCGCGTTCACGGACAGCGGGACGATCAACGCCGAGACCCCCAGGATGAACAGGACGTTGAACACGTTGCTGCCGACCACGTTGCCCACCGCGAGCTCCGGTACCCCGCGCAGCGCCGCCCCGACGGACACGGCGACCTCCGGCGCGCTCGTCCCGAAGGCGACGACCGTCAAGCCCACGACCAAGGGCGAGATCCCGAACGACAGCGCCAGGCGACCACTGCCGCGCACGAGCAGTTCCGCCCCGACGACCAGCGCCGCCAGACCGAGTGCGAAGAAGAAAAGAAGCACGAGCTGCAGGATAGTTACCGAGGGGCCCCGCGTCTCGAACACGCCCGCGGGGCCGCGTGGCTTCCGGAGGCGGCGAGGCGTATCCTCAGCGCCATGCTCCATCTGGCTCTCGTGCTCGCGCTCGGCGTCCAAGCCGACGACACCCTCGTGTTGGATGGCAAGACCTGGCGGCTCTTGGACGGCGTCGTGGCGCAGGCCGGCGACGCCGTCGTGACTCGGAGCGAGCTCGAGCAGCAGGCCCAGCGGCTGCTCGAGGCGTCGCGGCGCCCCGACCGCGAGCTGGAGCCGGCCGAGTACGAGGAGCTCATGGGCGTCACGCTCTACCAACAGCTCCTGGCCATGCTCGAGGCGCAGGGTGGCGAGGACCTCGGCCTCGCGCCCCAGGACATCGCGCGCATCGTGCGGGTGGAGCAGCGCGAAGAGCGATTGCAGCGCGGCGCCGGCGGCTTCTCGGACCTCTTGCGCCAGGGGGGCTCGGACGCGCTCGACTGGGAGCACCAGCGCGGGCGGATGATCCTGCGACGCATCTGGCGCGACCACGTCCTCGGACGGCGCGGCTTCGGTCTCGAGCGCGCCCGACGCGACGAGTTCCTGCGCCCGGGCAAGATGCTGGCGATCTATCGCTCCCAGGGCGAGGCGCTGGGCAAGCCCACGCGCCTGCGCTTCCAGGAGGTCCTGATCGGGATCCGCGGCGACGATCCGGTCGCCACGCTGGAGTACGCCGAATTGATCCGCGAGGACGTGCTCACGGGCCGGACCAGCTTCGACCTCCTCGCGACCCAGTTCAATCCGCCGCAGCGCGCCGAGGAACGCGGCCTGACGCCGACGTTCACGCTGGACGAGCTGGCCGACCCCGAGGTGCGCGCCTTCGCCCGCCAGGGCTCCGAGGGTGACATCTCCGAGCCGATCGAGGTCTGGATCCGGCGCGAGGGCGTGCCCGACCCGATCCTGGCCGCCTATCGCCTGCTCAAGATCGTCGAGTACGAAGCGGGCGAGCCGCCGCCGCCCTTCTACGACGCCGAGCTGCAGGCCTTCCTGCGCGACCGCATCGCCGAGGTCGAGCGCGAGCGCCTGCTGTTCACGCAGCAGCGGCGGCTCTTCGACCGTGCCTACGCCTGGGTGCGGCCGGGAACCCCCGAGCCGCTGCCCCCCGCGCCGCCGCAATCGTTGACGCCGCGCCGCGCGCCCGAGGAACCGACCAGCGGGTCGTAGTCGAGGCCCACGAGGGCGGATAGGATGTCCGCTCGCTTCCCCTCTTCCCCCCCAGCGGTTCCCCCAACGGGGCGCTTCCCCCGCGGGTTCCCGAGTGAACCAGCACCGCCGGGGTGCGTTCTTCGACCTGGACGCCGAATTTTCGGCCCCGACGGCCGTCGTTCGCCCTTCGGACGACATCCGCCGACCACCGCGCACCGCTCCGCCGGAAGGCCCTCCTGTGGAGCGCCGCCCCGGACAGCCTCGAGCCAGCCATGACCCAAGACGCCTTCTCGGACATTCACATCGAGTCGACCCTCCCCAAGCCCTGGGAGGAAGAGGTCACGTTCAACGACATGCTGTACGACTGGATGCAGCGTGCGCCGTGGCTGGCCATCTCGGCGGCGGCTCACCTCCTAGCGTACTTCGTGTTCGCGGCGGTGCCGTGGAGCATGTTCAGCCAGGAGCCCCCGACCGCGATCGAAGCCTCCATCGCGACGCCTCCCGAGGAGGAGTTCATCGAGGAGGAGGAGATCGAGGAAGAGGAAGAGATCGAGGAAGAGCCGATCGAGGAGCCGATCCTCAAGGACGCCGAGATCTCGGACCACAACGAGACCGAGGACGAGATGGAGACCGCGGAGTCGGAGGGCGACCCCGACATGAACTCCGACTCGCCGTTCGACTCGGAGGCCTTCAACAACGAGCTGGGCATCGGCGGCGGCGCGGGCGGCAAGTTCGGCGGTCGCTTCGGTGGACGCCGCAACCTGCGCGCGGCCGGCGGCTCGGGCACCGAGCAATCGGTTCGGGACGGGCTCGAGTGGCTCAAGAACCACCAGGACGAAGACGGCAAGTGGGACGCCGACGAGTTCATGAAGCACGACCCGCCGAACGACAAGTGCGACGGGCCGGGCCACTCGACCCAGGACGTCGGCCTGACCGGCCTCGCGCTCCTGGCCTTCCTGGGCGACGGCAACACGACCAACGAAGGCCCCTACAAGAACGTCGTCGCGAAAGGCATCAAGTGGCTGCGCGATCAACAGGATCCCGATACGGGCCTGTTCGGTGAGGCGGCTTCGCACGACTTCATCTACGGCCACTCGATCGCGACGCTGGCCATGTGCGAGTCCTACTACTTCTCGAAGAACCCGCTGATCAAGCGGAACGCTCAGAACGCGATCAACTACATCGTGCGCGCGCGCAACCCCTACGGCGCCTGGCGTTACGACGTCCCGCCGATCGGCGACAACGACACCTCGGTCACGGGCTGGATGGTCTTCGCGCTGGCCAGCGCCAAGGAAGCCGGCCTGAAGGTCGACGAAGCGGCGCTCGAGGGTGCTCTGGCGTGGATCGACGAGGTCACGGACCCGGCGACGGGCCGCTGCGGCTACGACTCGTTCGGGTCGCTCTCCTCGCGGACGCCGGCCAACGAGCACTACCCGCGTGAGAAGGGCGAATCGATGACCGCCGTCGCGCTGCTCTGCCGCTTCTTCCTGGACCAGGATCCCAGCGAAGTCGACGTCATGAACAAGCACGCCGACCTCCTGCAGCGCACGCCGCCCGAGTGGGACACCGACCTCGGCTGCGACATGTACTACTGGTACTACGGCACCTACGCGATGTTCCAGATGGGCGGCACGCACTGGAAGAACTGGAACACCGCGATGAAGAAGGCGGTGGTCGACTCCCAGCGCCGCGACGGCTCGTCGAAGGGTTCCTGGGATCCCATCGGCCCCTGGGGCTACTCGGGCGGACGCGTCTACTCGACGGCGATGATGACGCTGTGCCTCGAGGTCTACTTCCGCTACGCGAAGGTCCTCGGCGCGCGCGCGCGCTGAACGGCAACGGTTCTCGCCTACGACGAGAACCATGACATACGCTAGGCCCAGCCAAGACATTGGCTGGGCCTAGCCTTGGCTGGGCCCAGCGACGCCACACGCTGGTCCTAGCCCAGGCATACAAGAATGCTTCTCACGCTGATGCTGCTCGCCCTCGAGCGCAGCGCGCCGACTTTCGCTGACGGAGGTGAGCCAAGGCCCGCGATGGTCCAGGACGAGGTCCAGGAAGAGGCGCAGGCAGAACGGGAGCCGCAGCCCGAGTCGTCGACTTGCGAGCGCATGCGCGTCGTGCTCGAACACGAGTACACCGAGCAGTTCACCCCGCGCCGTAGGAGTGAGGACGAGCTCGAGCGGATGCGCGAGCTTTTCGAGCTGGCGCAGCAGTTCCACGCGGATCCGATCGCAAGGTTCGTCACGCTCGAAGCGGCCCTGGCCGCAGCGATCGGAGGACGCGGGGCCGAGGAGGCGATCGACTGCATCGCGCGGCTCGACCGGGCCTTCGAGGGCTGCGACACGCTCGCACTCGAGATCGACGCGCTGGCCAAGATCGCGGACGATGGTCGCCGCGCAATCTTCGAGTCGCTCTTCGATGCGGCCCTCCCGCGCCTCGGAATGTGCCTCGAGCAGGAACGAGCCGCGCTCGCCGAGCGACTGCTGCTCGCGCTCGGGAAGTTCCATGGCACGCGGGGCGTGCGGAGCCACCCCTCGAGCGAGACGTTCGGCAGCGCGCTGGACACCTACACGGAGGCGCTGGCGCTGCTGCACGCTGCGACCGCGGCGCGCGCCCGGCTTCGAGAGACACCGGACGACCCGGCCGCGAACCTGGAGCTCGGGCGGTACCTCGCCTTCGTGTGCAAGCGCTTCGACGCTGCCCTCGACCACCTCTCCAAGGGCGCCGACGAGGCGCTCGCCATCTGCGCCCGCGAGGACTTGGCAGCGCCCCAAGCAGCAGCGGCCCAGCGACGTCTCGGCGACCTGTGGTGGACCTGGGCGTCGACCCAGGAGGAGAAGTCGGCCGAGGAGCGCATATCAGGTGGTGTCGACGGCGCCCGCGAGCGCTCTCGCCATTGGTATCGCCTAGCGCTCGATCGGCTCGACGAGAGCGAGCGGATCGCGCTCGCCGATCGACTGGCTCCCGTCGCCGACCCGGCTGCTGTCGCCGACCCGCCTGAACCCGACGACGTCGAGGATGCGAGCCCACCGCCCGTTTCGTCCACCTGGCAACTCGCGCGCATCGACCGGCAGGAAGCGCGGGCGAAGTATCAGGGACGAGGCACCAGCGACGCCCTCGAGCGCGGTCTGGCCTGGCTGGCAGGCCACCAGGACGAAGACGGCAAGTGGGACGCCGACCAGTTCATGCAGCATGACCCGGCGGGGGACCGTTGCGACGGGGCTGGCCACATGGGGCAGGACGTCGGCCTGACGGGACTCGCGCTGCTCGCCTTCTTGGGCGACGGCAGCACGACCAACGACGGCGCCTACAAGCACGTCGTGGCCTCCGGCATCGAATGGCTACGCGGGCAGCAGAACGCCGACACGGGCCTGTTCGGCAAATCCGCCTCGCACGACTTCCTCTACGGCCACGCGATCGCGACGATCGCGATGTGTGAAGCCTACTGCTTCTCGCGGGAGCCGCTCGTCAAGGTCGCCGCAGAAAGCGCCATCAAGTACATCCTGCGCGCGCGCAACCCGAACGGTGCCTGGCGCTACGAGGTCCCGCCGATCGGCGACAACGACATGTCGGTCACGGGCTGGATGGTCGTCGCGCTGGCCAGCGCGAAGGAAGCGGGCCTCGAGATCGACCCAGCGGCGCTGGCGGGCGCCCTCGCGTTGATCGACGCGTTCACCGACCCGGCGACGGGCCGCTGCGGCTACGACTCGACCGGGTCGCTCTCCTCGCGACTGATCGAGAACAATCACTTCCCGCGCGAGAAGGGCGAGGCGATGACCGCCGTTGCGCTGCTGTGTCGCTTCTTCTTGGACCAGGACCCGAGCAAGTCCCAGATCATGCGCGGGCACGCCGACCTCTTGCAGCGCACGCTGCCCGAGTGGGACACCGACCTCGGGTGCGACATGTACTACTGGTACTACGGCACCTACGCGATGTTCCAGATGGGCGGCACGCACTGGCAGAACTGGAACAAGGCGATGAAGATGACCGTGGTCGACTCCCAACGTCGCGACGGCTCGTCGAAGGGTTCCTGGGATCCCGTCGGGCCCTGGGGGTTCTTGGGCGGCCGGGTCTACTCGACGGCGATGATGGTGCTGTGCCTCGAGGTCTACTACCGCTACGCGCAGGTGGCGGACGCGCGCTGAGGTACGGAGTCTGAGGTACGGAGTCAGGCACACTTCCATCGCCTATCCGCAGCGGATAGGCGATGGAAGTGTGCCTGACTCCGTACCTCAGCGCGGGGCGTCTACTTCGTGGCCGCGTGCTTGTGCAGGCGCGACTTGAAGCGCGCGGCGGCGTTCTCGTGGATCAGGTTCGACTTGGCGGCCTTGTCGATGCGCTTCATCGCGAAGGGCATCGCGGCGCTGGCCTCTTCGGCCGTCTCTGCGCGCAGGACGCGCTTCATCGCGCTGCGCATGGTGGTCTTCAGCACCTTGTTGTGCTCGCGCCGCTCGTCGTCCTGGCGAGCGCGCTTCTTGGATTGTTTCGTATTCGGCATGGGGAGCTTCGGGGTGGTCTACAAGGACTGCATTTTGAGAGCGACATCCTTGTAGGCGATGTCGACTTCGTAGATTCGGATGTAGTTCGAGCGCGCGGCCTCGGTGTCCCCCTTCGTCTCGGCCAGGGTGCCGAGATGGTAGAGGATCTCCTTGGCGCGCTCGTCGATCTTGGAACGGCCCTCGAGGGCCTTCTCGTACTGCTTGATGGCCAGGTCGAGGATGCCCTTCTCCTGGAAACAACGTCCCAGGAGGAAGACGGCCTCGTCGCTGACGCGGGCTTCGCCCTGGCAGCGCTGGAGTTCCGCCAAGGCTTCGTCGGTCGCGCCGATCTTCAAGAGGCGCTTGCCGAGCTGCAGCCGCAGCGCCGCGTCCGACGGCCGCATCGCGACCTGGCGGCGGTAGTCCTCGGCTTCGAGCTCGAACAGCTCGCGCTCGAGCGCGCCGGCGCGCTCGGTGTCGCCGGCCTTGTCGGCCTGGGCGATCTTGCGCTTCTGCACCTTGGCCTCGAGCAAGCCGAGGCGCATGACGATGTCGTAGGAATCCCGGCGGTAGGACTGCGCGCGGCGCACGAGGTCGAGCGCGGCTTCGGGGTCCTTGAGCTTCTCGAGGTGGCTCGCCATCTCGAGCATCAGGTCGGGGTTCGAGCCGTCGTCGGCGAAGCGCGCCTCGAGCTGCTCGAGTTCCTCGCGCAGCTCTTCGTCGGACAGGTGGCGACGCTGCGCGCGCTCGAGCGTGCGCGCCTCGGCCTTGTCCTTGATCAGCTCGCGCGAGTGCGCGACGGTGTCCGAGCGCGAACCCGAGAGCGCCGTTTCCGCCGCCAGGTTCTTGCGCGCCTTCAACGCCTCTTGGTCGCGCGGATCGGCGCTGAGCGCGCGTTCGTAGTACTCCAGCGCGCCGTGCGGATCGCCCGTGCGCTGCAGCATCGAACCGGCGCGCTTCAACCCGTCGGGGTTCTTGGGCGCGATCTCGGCCACGAACTCGTACACCGCGCGGGCCGAGTGATAGTGCTGCTGCTCTTCCAAGCAGATGCCCAGCAAGAGGTTCGCGTCCTCGTCCAACGGGTTCGTCGCCAGGTAGTCCTCGAGCGCCTTCGCGGCAGCTCCGTGCTTGCCCAGCTTGTGCATCGTCTTCGCCTTCGAGAACGGCAACGCGCCCGAGACGGCGCGCAAGAGCCGGCCGCCGGACTTCGTCTCGTGCCGCTTCTTCAACGCTTGCCGCAACCCGCGCCGCGCGTCGCCGAGGTCGGGATCGAGGTCGATCAACTGTCGATACAACTCGACCGCAAAGTCGTAGTTCCGCCGACGGAGAGACTCCTCGGCCTTCTGGAGATGCTTCGAGTAATCGACCATGAGGTCACGGGCACGCGCCGCGCCGCGCGAGGCGAACGACGCGCAGGAGGGCGGAAAAGCATAGTTCGGGGCCCGCTCGGCGTCAACGCAGCGCCCTCGTCCGGCTAGGATGCCCGCTCCCGCCGAGCCACCGCGCACCGCGCCCTTTCCGACCGATGACCGAACCCCGCGAATTCGAACTCTCCTTCTTCCCCGATCCCGTGCTGCGCAAGTCCACCGCGCGGGTGGAGCGCTTCGACGACGAGCTCGGAGCGATCGCGGCCGGCATGGTCCAACGCATGCACGCCAGCCGCGGCGTGGGCTTGGCGGCGCCCCAGGTCGGCCTGGGAGTCCGGATCTTCGTCATGAGCCCGGAAGGCAAGGAGGGCGACGAGACGGTCATGGTCAACCCCGAGATCCTCAGCCGGGGCCGCACCGTCACGACCTACGAGGAGGGCTGCCTCTCGTTCCCGGGCATCTTCGCCGAGATCCTGCGGCCCGAGGACTGCGCCGTGCGCTACCAGACCGTCCTTGGCGAGACGATCGAGGAAAGCTTCGGCGGCTTTCCCAGCCGCGTGATCCAGCACGAGTTCGACCACCTCGAAGGCGTGCTGTTCACCGACCGCATGACGCCGGCGGACAAGCAGCGCCTGCGCCGCGACCTCGAGGAGCTGATCGAGACCTTCAAGCAAAAGCGCGGCTGACCGCGTGCGCACCTCCACCACCATCGACGGGCTGGAACCGGCGCCGGAGGGCGCGGTGATCTCGATCGGCGTCTTCGACGGGGTGCACCTCGGGCACGTCGCGATCCTGACGGCGAACGTCCGCCGCGCGCGCGCGCTCGGCGCGGAGCCCACGGTGGTCACCTTCCAGGGGCATCCCAAGCAGCTCCTGCTGGGACGCGCGCCGCGCACGCTGACGACGCTCGGACACCGCCTGGCGCTCTTCGAGCGCGCGGGCATCGAGCACGCCGTCGCGCTGCCCTTTGACGACGAGCTCCGCCGACTCAGCAGCGACGAGTTCGTGCAGCGGGTCTGCGTGGAAGGACTCGGCGTGCACCACTTCGTGCTGGGCTTCGACAGCAAGTTCGGTCGCGATCGAACGGGCACGCCCGAGACCTTGACCGCCGCCGGTCTCGCCGTCGAGGTCGTCCCGAAGGTCGCCGTCGCCGGCCGCGCCGTTTCGTCGACCGCGATCCGCGAGGCCATGCTCGGGCGGCCCGTGAGCGTCTTCGGCCAGGTCGTGCGCGGCCGCGAACTGGGTCGCACGCTGGGCTTTCCGACCGCGAACCTGGACCTGCAGCACGAGTTGTCGCCCCCCGTCGGCGTCTACGCCACCCGGGCGCACGTCCTGGACGAGCCCGGCGCGGGCCCCTACGCCTCGGTCACCAACGTCGGCTTTCGGCCCAGCGTCGAGGCACCGACGTCCGCGTCCGAGGCCGGCTCGCCCTTGGTCGAGGTGCATCTCTTCGACTTCGACGGCGACCTCTACGGGCGTCGCCTCGAGCTCGAGTTCCTGGCGCGCCTGCGCGAGGAGCGACGCTTCCCCAGCTTGGACGCCCTCGAGGAGCAGATCCGCGCTGACGCCCGGCAGGCCCGCGAGTTGCTGGCAAAGCGCGGGACGCCGACGGGGCCCCACGGGTGAAACGATCGTTGACGGCCCCCGCGATTGGCGGCAGACTGCGCCGCTTCGCCCAGGGGCAGATAGCTCAGTTGGTAGAGCACGGCACTGAAAATGCCGGGGTCGCCGGTTCAAGTCCGGCTCTGCCCACCCACGCTGGACCTTTCGTTGGACGTGACGCCGTGGATGTAGCACCGAAGGTGATCAAGACCAGCGAGCCCGGTGAGCTGACCGTGACCTGGAACGACGGTCACGTCACGCGCTACACCACGGCAGAGCTGCGGCGCATCTGTCCCTGCGCGCGCTGCATCGACGAGTTCACGGGTCGCAAGATCCTCGATCCCGCCAGCGTGCCCGACGATCTCGAGCACCAAGACGTGCGCATGGTCGGCAACTACGCTCTCTCCGTGCGCTTCGGCGACGGGCACGACACCGGGATCTATCCCTTCCCGCTGCTGCGCAAGTTGGATCCGAACCAGGGCTAGAGCTGGGTGCGTCGGGGCGTTGCGAAGCGACGACGCAACGCGACTTCCTAGCACGCCCCGCAACGACGGCCCGGAAGCGGGGCTTCGCGCGCGCAAGGCCGCAGGCCGCGCGACGCCGGCGTGGCGCTGGCGCCTTCCAGTCCGCATCTGGTGGTTCCAGCCCCGGTCGGACCCAACCCCTAGCGCTCACCGGGGTTAGAGATTGCGTCTCGGTACCCTCCGCGCGTTTTTCGGCGTTTCGGGGCAAGAACCGAAACTTCGCGCCGGTGAGCAACTTCCTCAGGAAAAGTCCCGATCCGGGTTGGACACGGGCGAACGAATGCACACCATCCGCGCTCGGAAGGATCCCCACTGCCTTCGCTAGAGCACCGTAAGGAGTGCATGTACATGAACAAATTCGCAATGACGGCTCTCGCCTTCTCGACGCTCGGTGCGTCCGCTTCGGCGACCACCGGCAACGACTGGCTGGAGCTCGACCGTGAGATCAACGCTCTCACGAGTCCGTCCCTCTTTCAACAGGGGGGCATTAACGTAACCGCGCTGATCCGCGTCTACGGCACCTACGGAGACGACGACGCCCAAACCGGCGGCGGCTCCGACATCACCGGATTCGAACTCGACGATGTTGACATCGCGGTCTCGGGCGAGGTGGGTGACTTCGGTTGGCGCATCAACGTCGACGCAGACAGCGGCGTGGCGGTCCTCGAGGACGCCTACGCCTGGTGGCAGTTCAGCGACTACGTGTCGGCTCGACTGGGCCAGTTCAAGCCGCAAGTGTTCTTCTCGAACCTCGTGGATCCCGAGAACCAGGTCATGATCGACCGCACGTTGCTCGGGTCCGCGTTCGACTTCTGGGACCTCGGTGCTGGCGCCAACGGCCAGTACGAGATGATCGACTGGATGGTCAACGTCTTCAACGGTGCAGACGCGGACGGCAACGACTCGCGCTACACCTTCCGGGTCGAGTACGACCTGGGCCAAGGCGTCGGTGAGTACGAAGGCGCCTACGGCGCCGGCGACGACCTCAACGCCACGGTGGGCGGTGTCTACGTCCATGACGACTCGATCAGTGGCGATGCTTCGCTGTTCGGCGTCGACTTCAACGGCACCTTCGGTCAGATCGGCTTCGGCGCGGAAATCGCCGACGTCGACGACGACTTCGGGATGACGACCGCCGGTGACTTCGGCAACTACTTCGGTGGCCCCTTGGGCGGCGTCCAGCCGTTCCTGGCCGGTGACTCGACCCCCTTCGCACTCACGGGCAGCTTCATGCTGAACGAAGAGTTCGAAGTGGCCCTGCGCTTCCAGGACGTCGACGACGCCGACGATCGCAGACTTCTCACGGCCGGTGTCAACTGGTTCCAGAGCGGTCACAACGCCAAGTGGCAAGCCAACATCACGGACGTCTCCGCGGACACGGACGCCAACGAGGGCACGTTCCTCCAGGTCGGCCTCGTCCTCGGCTCGACCCGCTAAACCCCGGTGATGCGTCCTAGGGACGCGTAAGGCACCTCGCCCTCCGCGCGTCGGACGGGCCGAGGATCGCCACCTTCGGCGGCGCGCGCGTCGCGCCCCGAAGCGATCACGAAAGAAGGCCCCGCGCGCGTCGCGGGGGCTTCTCGTTTAAGCTCCCCCCATGAGCGTCGTCGGCATCGGAACGGACCTGGTCTCGATCGAGCGGCTGACGGGCGCGCTCGACCGCCATGGTTCGGCGCTCTACGAGCGCCTCTTCACCGAGCGCGAGCGCGCCGAAGCACCGCCCGGCCGCGAGCCCGAACACTTCGCCGGACGCTTCGCCGCGAAGGAAGCCGTCCTGAAGGCGATCGGAACCGGCTGGAGCGGCGGGGTCACCTGGCACGACGTCGAAACGTTGCGCGTTCCCGGCGGCGCCCCCGAGCTGCGCCTCACGGGCGTCGCCGCCGAGATCGCCGCCCGCCAGGGCGCGCGGCGCTGGCACCTCTCGCTGACCCACGACGCGGGCTTCGCGCTGGCCTTCGCCGTCGCCGCGCAGGCGTAGCCCGGTTCCCTCAGCGCACGCGCGTCTCGACCGAGCGCGTCCCCGGCGGGAGTTCGCGGTCGAACAGGCTCGCCCTCGGCTCCTCCGTGCGCGGCACGAGCTCGACGTCGGCGAGTTCGAACTGGACCAGCTCGCCTTCTCGATTCCGTTGTTGCACCTTCAGCGGCACCTGTCGGTCGCGGTCGAAGACCACGGTCAGCGACGCGATGAACGCGGCCAACTCGGGCTCCTTGGGGATCAGTGCGACCGTCGCGAGGCGCAGCGGCTCCTGGCCCTCGCGCTCGACCTCGCTAACCTGGTGCCCCGCGATCCAAAAGACCTCTTCCACGCGCGCGAGGTCGGCGCTGAAGCAGGCCAAGAGCGCCTTCGTCACGCGGTTCTCCCGGAAGCGAAAGACCTCGGCGCGCCGTTCGGCGACGTGGTGGATGCGATGGGTCGTGGCGTCCGAGCGAATCCGCGTCTCGACCGGCTCGGTCAGGTCGAGCACGAGCACGCCGCGATCGAGCGCGAGGTGGAACCGCCCGCGCGACACCAACGGTTCGTCGAGCAGCAGCGACTCCTGCCGCTGGACGTAGTCGGCGTGCAGCTCGCGCACGTCGGCGAGGCGCTTGCCCACCGCACCGAAGACGGCGCGTGCGGCGGCCAGCTCGGCGGCGGGGATTTCGACCGGCTCGGGTTCCTGCGCCGCGGGCACGACCAGCCCGAGAACCAGCGGCAGAGCCAAGGCGAACCCCACGAACGACGGACTGCGCTTCATCGCGCTCGATCGTAGCGTCCGAGGACGTGCGGCACCGCCAGCATCGTCGCCAGGAAGCAGACCAGGGCGCCCACGCCGGCCAGCGCGCCCAGCGACGCGATCGCGGGACTGCGCGCGAAGAGCAGCGAGCCGAAGCCGATGCCGGTCGTGATCGTCGTGCGCCAGATCGAGCGCCCGGTGGAACGTAACGGGCCGGCGGCGCCGCGCGCTTCGCGCCAACGCAGCACCATGTGAATGCCGTCGTCGACGCCCAGCCCCAGGATCAACGGCAACGCCAACAGGTTCCCCGGATGCAGCGGGAAGCCCGTCACGACCAGGCCGCCGAGCACGATCCCGAGCCCCGCGAAGACCGGCACGAGCGCGGCGAAGCTCGCCCGCCCGGCGCCGAGCACGAGGACGACCAGCAGCGCGACCAGCGGCGCCGAAACGCCGAGCGACCACAAGAGGTCGCCGCGCAACAGCGGCCCGAGCGAGTCGCCCAGGCCGGCGGCGTCGACGAACAGTACGTCCGCGCCGAGGCGCTGCTCGACCTCGGCGCGGAAGGCCGCGCGCGCCGGGCGACCGGCCAGCGTCCTCGGCGGGTGCAGCGTCAGCGAGCGATACTCCCGGCCTTCGAACGTGACGTCCGGTGTCGGCGCGTCGCCGGGCCGGGCCAGCGTGTCCGCCAATTCGTCGAGCGTCGCGCGAAAGGGCTCCAGCCGAAATCCGAGCGCCACGAGGTCCGCTTCGGCGCCGGCGCGCCAACCCGCCGTGCGCTCCTCGAACTCCGCGAGCGTCGTGCGCTGCCGACGCCCGGGCACCGCGGCCAACGGCCCCTCGGCCCGCGCGACCAGGCCGTCGTCCAGCAGGCTCGCCACCGCGGTCGCCGCCGCCGTCACGTCGCGCTCGGCCGGCACCAGGACGCGAAGACCGAGCGGCGACGCGCCCAGCGCTGCATCCAATTCCGCCGCGCGCGCCGCGAAGCGTTCGTCGCGCGGCCGCAGCAGGCTCGGATCCGCATCGAAGCGCAGGCCGCCCGCCAGCGCGCCGACCCACCCCGCGACGGCGAGAGCGCCGCCCGCGAGCGCCAGCGGCAAGCCGGCGCGCGATGCGCCGAGGCGCGTCAACGCCGCGACGACCCGCGACGGCGAGTCGTCGCGGCGCGCGAGGCTCGGGAACGACGGCGCGAGCAACGGCAGCACGCTGAGCGCCGCGAACCACGCCCCGACGAGCCCCAGCGCCAACAGCACGCCAAAGCTCGCCGTCCCCGGGAAGGAGCCCAACGCCAACGATCCGAACGCGACCAGCGTCGTCGCCATGCCGAGGAACAGGGCGCGGCCCGTGCCGACGTGCGCGCGCTCCACGGCGAGCGCGTGCCCGACGGTGCGGCGCTCTTCGCGATAGCGATCGAGGTAGTGGATGCAGAAGTCGACGCCAAGACCCATCAGGATCGCGGCGCTGCCGACCGCGAGCGGCGTCAACGGCCCAACCAGCGCACCGCCGTACCCGAGCGCCCACACGACCGCCAGCAAGGTCGGCACGACGTAGAGGTGCGGCACGACGAGGCTGCGCGTCGAGAGCACGAGCGCCAGCAAGAGCAGCGGGATCGACCAGCCCAAGGAGCGCGTCATGTCGCCGCGAATGCGCGTCGAGTCGCGTCGCGCGACGTCGTAGCCGCCCAGCGCCTCCCACTCGACGCCCTCGAGCCGCGCCGCGAGGTCGTCCAGGAGCGCGTTCGAGTAGTCGATGTCGAACGGCTCGCGGCGGCCACGAACCATGAGCAGCGCCAGTTCGCGCTCCGGCCAGAAGAGGTAGCCCGAATCCAGGTCGAGCCCCGGCGGCGCCGCCGCCAGGCGCGCTTCGTCGAGCAGCCAACGCAGCCCGAAGGGATCGCGCTGCACCAGGCCTCGACCCGCGATCGGGTCCTGCGCCAACAGCGCCTTCGCGCGCTCCAGCGCCGCGCGCCGCTCGGCCGGCGCCAAGGCGTCGGCCAGCGCGTCGAGCACCTCCGGCGTCGCGCGCGCGAGCCCGGCGCGCTCGGGCAGGTCCGCGCTGGCGTCGACCGTTTCGAGGAGCGGCGATTCCAGGAGCCGCGCCTCGAGCACGGGCAGTCGCTCGGCGAGATCGGCGCCTTCGAGCAAGAGCCACATCGTGCGCGAGGCCTCCTCGCTCGAGAGCGCCTCCGCCAAGCGCAGCGATGGATGGTCCTTGGGCAGGAGCGCGCTGAGGTCGCTCTCGATCGTGAGTCGCGGCAGGCACAGCACCGCGCCGAGCGTCACGACGACGAGCGCCGCGATGACGCGCCGCGGATGCCGCGCGATCTGTCGCGCGTGCCACGCCAGCAACGACTTCAAGGCGCGAGTTCCAGCCGGAACAGCGCGGCGTCCGGCGCATCGGCGAGCTCCGACTCCTCGACTTCGCGCAGCGTCCAAAGGAAGTCGCGCCCGCGGAACTCGCGCTCGCTCGCAGCCCCCACCGACGTGTCGATCGATTCGGTCCAGCGCACGCCGCGCAGCGCGTAGCTCCGGCGCGCGACGGCACCCGCAGCATCGAACTCGACGGCGACGCGCGTGCCCTCGAGCACGCCGGCGAGGTGCAGCTCGTCGCCGCGCGCGCCGCGTACGCGACCGGCCGTGATCGGCGCGAGCTCTTCCAGCAGGCTCGCCGCGAGGAACGCCAGGAGGTGCCGCGGCGCCGAATCACCGCGCTGGTGCTCGAAGGGCGGCGCGCCTACGAGCATCCCCGTGATCGTGTCGGGCGCGATGGCGAGGTCGAGCACCTTCGCGCCGACCGCGGGAAAGAGCTGCAAGCGCGCCGCCGGCGTGACGCCCCGGCGCGCGATCAGGATCGCTCGAAAGGTTCCCGACAACCGTGAGGACTCCAAGCGCACCGTCGCGCGGCGCCGCACATAGCGCGGCGCCTCGACTTCATCCTGGACGCGCTCCAGCAAGGCCGGCGACGCGGGCTCGAGGGCGCCGCAACCCGCGAGCAAGGTGGCGAACAACAGCGCGAGAAGGAATCGTGCGCACGTCACGGCGTCGCCGCACCGAGCGCGTCGAGCGCCGCGCGATCGAGCTTGCCCCGCGCCGTCCGCGGCAGCGCCGCGACGACCACGATGCTGCGCGGCACCTTGTGCGCGGCGAGGTGACGTCGACACCACGCGGCGACATCGCGATACGCGAGGCTGGCGTCGGAGCAGGCGACGATGGCGCGGACGACGTCACCGTTGTCGTCGTCCAGGCGCTTCGGCAAAACCACGACCTCGTCCACACCCGCGAGCCGCGCGATCGTCGCCTCGACCTCGGCGGGATCGACCTTCTTGCCGCGCACGTTGATCCAACGGCTCGCCCGCCCCAACAAGCGCAACTCGCCGTCCTCGAAGCAGCCGAGATCCTCGGTCAAGAAGGCGCCGTCGCCCAGGCGACCTGTCGCCACGGCGGGCACGTAGCCCGTCGCGACCGCGGCCGACCGCACGCGAACGAAGCGCTGCTCGGCTTCGCCGACGAGGTCCACCTCGACGCCGTCGACCGGCGCGCCGACGCGACCCGCGAGGCCCGCGGCGCCGGTGCGATCGAAGGCGATGCCGCCGCACTCGCTGCTGCCGTAGAGGCCCTGGATGGGGCGCTCGGTCGCGGACAACCACTCGCGCGCCAACTCCCGCGAGAGCGGTGCGCCCGCCGTCAGGAAGAGCCGCACCGACTCGGGCCAGCGGAACGCCGCGCCGCGCACGCGGAGTTGCACGCGATACCACGCGGGCACGCTGGGCAGCACGGTGACGGCGTGTCGGCGCGCGCACTCGACGGCGTCTTCGTCGCCCGGCACGACCAACGCTGCTCCCGCGCGAAAGAGCGTCGTCGGCAGCACGGAGAACCCGTAGCTGTGACTCATCGGAATGGCCGCGAGCAGGCGATCGGACGGGGTCAGCCCCATCGTCGAGGCCAACTGGCGACCGTCGGCCTCGAGCTGCAGGGCACTGACGAGCACGCCCGTCGGCTCGCCCGAGGAACCCGACGTGAGCTTGATCGACGCGTGTCCGGGACAGCGCGCGCGGCCGTCGAGCGCGCGGGGCGGCGGCCAACCCGGTCCCGCGCCGACGCGCCAGTCGAAGGCCGCGGGGACGCGCGCTTGCAGTTGTTCGCGAGCCTCCGTCGGCGTCGCGCAGTCGACCAGCAGCGCGCAGGCGTCGATCAGCCGCAAAGCCAACCACCCGGCGAGGAAGCGCGCGCCGCTCGGCGCCCCGAGCGCGACCACGTCGCCGGCCTCGACGCCCCGGCGCCGCAGGACATCGGCCGCGGCGTGCGCGGCGGACCACAGCTCGTCGCGGGTCGAGGCACCGACTCCGAGGACCGCGGGTGCTCCGGGATCGCGTGTGGTGAGGCGCTGGAAGCTTTGGACGAAGGGGTCCATCTGGGAGCGAGAGCGGCCGCGTCGGACGCAGGAGTGCTGCCGTTGCGCCGACTCGACTCCTAGTATAGAAAGGCCCCGACCCCCGAAGCCACGCCAGGGGTGCCCTCGCTCCCCCCCACTCCATGGATTCGCTCGCCAGCAACGACTCGATCCTGGTGATCGGCGGCGGCCCCGGTGGTTCGGCGGCGGCGACCGTGCTGGCGCGCAACGGACGCTCGGTCGTCCTGTTCGAGCGCGAGCGCTTTCCGCGCTTCCACGTGGGCGAGTCGCTGCTGCCCTATTCGAACGCGATCCTGGAGCGGCTCGGCGTCGCCGCCGCGCTCGACGCCAAGGGCTACGTCACGAAGCGCGGCGGCACGTTCGAGACCGAGTGCGGTACGCACCGCTCGCGGCTCGACTTCACGGGCGCCCGCGGGCTCGCGCGACCGACGACCTACCACGTCCCGCGCGACGAATTCGACGCACTCCTGCTCGACAACGCGCGCGCGGCAGGCGTCGTCGTCGTGGAAGCGGCGCGCGTCACCCGCGTCGAGACCGAGCCCGGCCGGGCCACGCTGACCTGGACCGGGCCGGCGGGCGAACAGCGGACGCGCGGCCGCGCCGTGCTGGACGCCTCCGGCCGCGCCGGAGTGGTGGCGAAGGCCCGCGGCCTGCGCGTGGCCGACCCGGCGCTGCGCAAGGCCGCGCTCTTCGCACACTTCACGGGTGCCGCGCCGTTGGCCCACGGCGACCCCGGTGACATCCACGTCGTCGCGCGCGCGGACGGCGGCTGGGCCTGGCTCGTGCCGCTCGACCGTGGGCGCACGTCCGTCGGCTTCGTCTTCGATCACGCGGAAACGATGCGCTTCGCGTCCGAGAGCCCCGCCGATGCGCTCGCGCGCTGGATCGCCTCGACGCCCGCGGTAGCGCGTCGCCTCGAGGCGGCCGAGCGCTGCAACACGCCGCGCTGGGAGGGCAACTTCGCCTACTCGGCGAAAGCCTTCGCGGGCGATGGCTGGGCCCTGATCGGCGACGCGGCGGCCTTCTTGGATCCCGTCTTCTCGACGGGCATCCACTTGGCGCTCAGCCACGGAGTCGAGGTGGCCGACGACGTCGAACGCGCGCTGGCGCGCGGGCACGGCGTCACGGCGCGCTCCCTGCGACGATCCGAGCAACTTCAGCGACGGCGCCTTTCCAAGTATCGCCACGTCGTGACAGGATTCTATTCCTCGGCCTTTCGCGACCTCTTCTTCCAGCCCGGACGCTGGCCCGAGGGGGTGCGCGCGATGGCCGCCCTACTCGCGGGCGTCGACCGGCTTTCGCTCCCCGACCGGCTACGCGTGCGCGGCTTCCGGGCGTTGGTGGCGCTCAACGAACGGCTGCACTTCGTCCCGCGCGTTTCCGTTGCGACCGCGCCGTCCGCGGCGATCTCCCACCTGCAAGCCACTCCCTAACGAACGATCACGCATGAACGACGACATCAAGAACCGGATCCGCGCGGTGCTGATCGAGAGCCTCGCGCTCGAGGGGCTCGAGCCCGGCGAGCTGGCCGACGACACGCCGTTGCAGGACGAGTTGGGGCTCGACTCGGTCGACGCGCTCGAACTCGTGCTGGGTCTCGAGAAGGCGTTCGGTATCAAGATCGACGGCCAAGGGCTCGACCGCGCCAGCTTCCACTCGATCGAGTCCCTCGCCAGCTTCGTCGCGGCGCAGCTGGCGGCATCCGCGCGTTGACTCGTGAGCGCATCGTCATCACCGGCATCGGTGCCGTCACGCCGTTCGGGGCGGGCGTCGAGGTCTTGTGGCGCGGGCTCGACCGCGGCAAGCAGCCGATCGAGCGGGTCGAGCTCTTCGACGTAGCTCCGCATCGCACGCACCTCGCGGCGACGGTTCCGGGCGACGCGCTCGAGCTGCCGACCGCGGTTCTCGCGCGGCATCCGTCGCGGACCCTTTCGCGCACCGACCGCTTCGCCTTGATCGCGGCGCACGAGGCCTGGGTCATGGCCGAGCTCGGCGAGCCGGGCTCCGTCCCCGCGGCGGGACTCTTCTTCGGCAGCAGCACCGGCGGCATGTTCGAGGGCGAGCGCGCGTACCGAGCACTCGTTCGAAGCCGCCCCGAGCGTGCGCGGGCGCGCGCCTTCGCGGCGCAGCCCAACGGCACGCCCGCCGAGGAGATCGCGCGCGTCTTCGGGCTCGGCGGCCCGACGGAGACCTTGGCGACGGCGTGTTCGGCGTCGACGATGGCGCTCGAAGCCGCGCTCGACGCGCTGCGGGCGGGCGAGACGGCGATCGCGCTCGCCGGCGGTTCGGACGGCTTGTGTCAGACGACCTTCGGAGGCTTCAACTCGCTGCGCGCCGTCGATCCCGGCCGCGCGCGCCCGTTTCGCGCCGACCGCGCCGGCCTGTCGCTCGGTGAAGGCGCGGGCCTCTTGGTGCTCGAGACCGAGAGCCATGCGCGCGCGCGCGGAGCTCGACCGCTGGCGATGTTCGCCGGCGCCGCCTCAACCTGCGATGCGAGCCACATGACCGCGCCACACCCCGAAGGTCTCGGCGCCGCGCGCGCGATGACGGGCGCGCTGGCCGACGCCGGCCTGGCGGCGACCTCGATCGCGTTCATCAACGCGCACGGCTCGGGCACGCCGCACAACGATGCCGCCGAGGCGCGTGCGATCCGCGCGGTGTTCGGCGCGAGCGCGCCGCCGGTGACCTCGACGAAGGGCTCCATCGGTCACAGCCTCGGCGCGTGCGGCTCGATCGAAGCGATCGTCACGCTGCTCTCGCTCGTGCGCGAGTCCGTCCATCCCACGCCCGGCGACGGCCCGGTCGACGTCGACGCCGAGGTTGACCTGGTGCTCGGCGCGCCGCGCGCGCTTCGGGGCGCGGAAGCGGCGCTGTCGGTCAACCTCGCGTTCGGTGGTGCCAACGCCGCGCTCGTCATCGCGCGGCCGGAGGTGCGCTCGTGAAGGCGCGCGACGTCGTGATCACGGGCGTCGGCACGATCGCCGCGACGGGTGCGGGCTACGCCGAGTTCACGCGGGCGCTCGACGCGGGCGAGTTTCCGCTGACACGGCTCGACGACGCGCGACTCGTGGCCGGTGCGCCGAGCCACGCCGCGCTGGTGCCGAAGGACGCGACCAACGCCTGGATTCGACCCCTCGTCGCGCGCCGCATGAGCGCCCCGTCGCGCTTCGGCGTCGCGGCGATGCGCGCGGCCGCCGTGGACGCCGGCCTCGCGACACCGGACGAGCCGTGGCACGCGGACGAGCGCACGGCGGTCTGCTTCGGCAACGCCTGGGGCTCGACGCTCTACACCGAGAAACTGCTGCAACAGCTCGAAGAGCGCGGGCCCGAAGGAATCTCGCCGTATCTCTTCATGGAGACCGTCGCGAACGCGCCCGCGGGTCAGGTCGCGCTCGATCAGCGCGCGCGCGGGCCGAACCTGACGCTGACGCAGCGCGAGGCGAGCGACGTCGCCGCCTTGGCGCGCGGCGCCGCCCTGATCGAGAGCGGCCGCGCCGAGCGCGTGCTGGCAGGAACCGTGGCCGAGATGAGCTCGATCCTGCACGTGATCCTGGGACGCTTCGGCGCGCTCACGCGGGAGAGCCGCGCTCGGCCCTTCGACCTTCGGCGCGACGGTTTCATCGCGGCCGAGGGCGCGACGGTCTTCGTCTTGGAGTCCGCCGACGTGGCTCGCGCACGCGGCGCCGTGGTGCGCGCGCGCATCGCGGGCTGGGCGCGCGCGAACGACCCCTCCGCCAGCGCGACCGATTGGGGCGTGGGCGCCGACGGCTTGGCCGCGGCCTTGTCCGGGCGCATCGACCTCGCTTCGATCGAGCGCGTCGTTTCGGGCGCTGCCGGCGCCAGGCGGGGCGACGCGCTCGAGGCGCAAGTTCTCCTGAAGGCGTTCCGGGGCGCCGTTCCGCCAGTGATCGCGCCCAAGGCCATCGTCGGTGAGTACGGCTCGGGATTCCTCGCCAGCGCGCTGCACTTCGCGACGAGCGACGTCGTGCCGAAGCCGCTCGCGACCGCGGTGCCCGATCCCGCGCTGGGGCTCGTCGCCATGGGCGGTGTAACGCTCGCCCCCGCGCGCCGAACGCTCGTCACCTCGCTCGCCTCGGGCGGGCCGGCCGCGTGGGTGGCGCTCGCACGACCGTGAGCGAGCGCTTCTCGATCGGCGGCGTCGTGCCCGCCTACCAGGCCGCAGCCACGCTGCGTGACGTGGTCGAGCGCACGCGGCGCGCCGTCGACCGCTTGATCGTCGTCGACGACGGTTCGACCGACGGCACGCGCGCCGCGTTGGCCGGCATCGACGTCGAAGTCATCACGCACGATCGCAATCGCGGAAAGGGCGCCGCGCTGCGGACGGGCATGGCCGTCCTGTTCGCCGAGGGCTTCGACTACGTCGCGACGATCGACGCCGATGGTCAGCACTTGCCCGAGGAACTGTTCCACCTGAAGGAGCGCCTGGTCGACGCGCCCGACTTGGTCCTCGGCGTCCGGAACCACCTGTTCGCTTCGATGGGCGCCGCGCGCCGTACGTCGAATCGCGTGTCGTCGCGCATCATCTCGTACGTCGCGGGCGAGTCGTTCGCGGACATCCAAACGGGTTTTCGGCTCTACGGGCGCCGACTCTTCCACGAGGTCGGTTTGCCCGAGGACGGCTTCGACGCCGAGAGCGCGGTGATCGTGCGCGCGTGCCGCCGCGGCTATCGCGTGACGACGACGCCGGTTGCGATGGCGGAGGTCGACGGGCGCGCGACGAGCCACTTCCGCCCGCTGCTCGACAGTTTGCGCATCGCGCGCGCGGTGCTCGGAGCGCGGCTGGAACGCGTGCGCTGATGGGCGCCGCCGAGTCGCGTCACGCGCCGCGCACGGGCTGGTTGCGGCGGCTGCTCGGACCGCTCTACTTCACGGGCATCGTCTGGTACCGCCTCGCGCTCTTGATCGTGCGCGTCGTACCCGACTGGCTGATGCCGGCGGTCGTCGCCTGCGCGACGACGCTCTTCTGGGGGACCTTGCCCGGCGTCCGGCGCGCCTTGGCGGCGAACCTGGAGCTGGCGCTGGGCCCGGCGACGAAGGCCGAGGCACGGCGGCGCTCCTTCCGCGCGCTGCGCACGTTCGCGTGGTGCATGGCCGAGCGCTACGAGCAGTTCGTCCCCGGCACGACCTTCCGGCACTCGATCGAGAATCGCGCCGCGTGGGACGAACGCATCCTGCGCGGCGAGGGCTTCGTGCTGGTGACGGCGCACCTCGGCAACTGGGAGCTGGGCTCGACGCTGCCGACCGCGCGCTCGGGGCTCGAGATCCACCTCGTCCGCGAACCCGAACTGGATCGCGCCAGCCAAGCCTTCGTCGAGAAGCTGCTGGCGGGGCTGGGTGGCCCGCGCTATCGCACGCACTTCGCCGAGGGTGAGCTGGCGTTGGGTCTCGAGCTCTTGAGCGCGCTGCGCGACGGGCACATCGTGGCGCTGCAGGGCGATCGGCCGCGCGCGGGCGGACGCACGGTCCGCGTGCCGCTGTTCGGGCGCCCCGTGGAGTTTCCGCTCGGCGTCCCGACGATCGCGCGGCTCGCGGGCGTGCCGCTCGTCCCGGTCTTCGTCCTGCGCACCGGTCGCCGCGAGTATCGCGTCGTGTTCCGCGACGCGATCCACGTGCCGCGCACGACGGACCGCGACCGCGATCACCGCCAGGCGATCGAGCACTTCGCGCGCGACCTCGAGTGGGCGATCGGCGAGGCACCGGAACAATGGTTCGGCTTGAGCGAGGTCGCGAGCGCCGAACCGACGACCGCTACAGCTGCGGCGACGACTCGGGGATGAGCGCCGGCCCACGTCCGCGGAACACGCCGCGCAGCTTCGCTCGCAGCACGCCGAAGCCGAAGCACACGAGCCGCCCGACGTGACCAGGATGGCGCAGCGACAGCGCCAGGTAGTGTCGCAGCACCCGCGGCTGACGATAGAAGTGCCGCAGGATCTCCTGGTAGTGCGCGTCGAGCTCGTTGTCCGTGAGACCTTCGGGAGCCCACAGGAAGTTCATCCCGTTCATCTTCTCCCAGTGATCGGCCCGGATGTTCGTCCCGTAGAGATCGCGGTAGATCGGCGAACCGGGGTACGGCGTGAATTTCGTCAGGTTCATCATGTCCATCGGAATGCGTCGCGCGAACGCCTTCGTCTCCTCGATGGTCGCCAGCGTCTCGCCGGGATAGCCCAGCATGAACAAGCCTTTCGTGCGGATGCCCGCCGCCGCGGTCCAGCCGACGGCGAGCTCGCTCTTCGCGACGCTCGCGACCTTGTCCATCGCCTTCAACAGCGCGTCGGAACCGGTCTCGAGCCCGAAGCTGATCTCCCAGCAACCGACCTCGCGCATGCGCGCCAGGATGTCCGGCTTGACCGTGTCGACGCGCGCCGTGCAGGTCCAGGTCATGCCGAGCCCAGACTCCTCCAAGCGATCGCAGAACTCCATCACGCGCTGGCGACTGGCGAGGAAGAGGTCGTCGACGAACATGATGTGGCGCACGCCGTAGCGCTCCGAGAGGTGGCGCATCAGGCCGACGACGCCGGCCGGCGTGTAGGCGCGCAGCCGCGCGCCGAACGTCGACGTGTCGCAGAAGCGGCAGTGGAACGGGCAGCCGCGCGACGCGGCGATCGTCGCGACCGGCCCGCGCGGGAAGTCGAAGATCGCCGGTCGAAAGGCGCCGGGGAAGCCCTCGAGCAAGTCCCAGGCGGGCAGCGGCAGGCTGTCGAGTTCGTCGAGGGCCTGGGCCTTGTTCGTCGCGACGACGCCCTCGTCCGTGCGGATCAAGAGCCCGTCGACGGCCTCGAGGTCGGTGCCCGTGCGCAGCGCTTCCAAGAGATGAACGAGGATCCACTCCGCTTCGCCGTCCGCCGCGACGTCGAACTCGAAGAAGCGCTCGAGGGTCTCGCGGCCCATCGACGAGACGTGCGGTCCGCCTACGATGATCGTCAGGCCGGGCAGCTCGCGCTTGAGTCGCCGCGCGATCTTCGCGGCCGACCAGACCCCGACCGTGAACAGCGTGATGCCGACGTAGTCGGGTCGTTCGCGCAGCACCGCCTGGACGACGCCCTCCTCGTCGAGACCCTCGACGTCGCCCTCGACGATCGCGGGCGTCCAACCGTGTTCGCGCACCATCGCCGCGAGGTGCAAGAGACCCAACGACGGCGCGCGGTTGGTCACGTGCCGCAAGAAGTCGTAGCCGGGCGCGATGCGCTCGTAGGGCGGGTTGACGAAGACGACCTTGCCCTTCGTCGCGGGTTCGCTGGGTGACGGAGCTTCACTGGTCTTCGACATGGTTGGTTCGCGCGCGGTGGAGCGAGTCCAAAGACTACCCTCTTCTCCACGGAGTCACCCTTGAAGCCCCTTCCCCGCAAATCGATCCAGATCGCCATCGCCGTGCTGCTGGTCGGCTATCCGATCCTCATGTGGTTCGGGCTCGAGCGCTTTCGCGTGCAAACTCTGAGCCTCGCCGTCGGGATCGCGATCGTCGTCCGCCTCGCGGTGCGCGAGCGCTCGTCGAAAGTCGAAGTCGCCGGACTTGGCGCTCTCTTGGCGTTGCTCGCCCTCGCGGCGTGGTTCTCCGAGAGCGAGCGCTTCCTGATGTTCCTACCGGCCGTGATCAGCGCGGCGCTTGGCGTGGCATTTGCACTCAGCCTGCGCGCCGGCACGGAGAGCTGGGTCGAGCGCCTCGCGCGCGAGACGTACGGCACGAGCGAGCTGCCCCCCACCGCGCGCGCCTACTGTCGGCGCGTCACGGGAATCTGGACAGCGTTCTTCTTCGTCAACGCGAGCATCGCCGCGTCGCTCGCGGCCTGGGGGCCGGTCGCCTGGTGGGCGCTCTATTCCGGCTTCCTCGCCTACGGCATGATGGGCCTCGTCATGGCAGTCGAATACATCTACCGGCGCGCGATCGTCGCGCCGGTCGCGGACCGCGAAGCGGCGGCGCTCGGCATTCAGAAACGAGGACGGCGCGCGTGGTAGTGACGCCGTCGCAGCGCGAGGTCGACGTGCTGGTGATCGGGGGCGGGCTCGGCGGCTCCAGTACGGCGCTGCTCCTCGCTCGCGCGCGCCCCGACCTCCGCATCGTCGTCGTCGAACGCACCGAGCACTTCGACCGCAAGGTGGGTGAAGCGACCGTCGAGGTCTCGGGCTACTTCCTCGCGCACGTCCTCGGGCTCTTCAAGACGCTCTCGCACCAGCACCTCTTCAAGCACGGCCTGCGCTACTACTTCAGCGACGGCCAGGGTCGCTCGCTGGCCGAGATGACCGAGGTCGGCGCCGTGACGCAGCCGTCCTTGGCCAGCTTCCAGCTCGACCGCTCGCTGCTCGACGAAACGGTGCTCGAGCACGCGCGCCAAGCGGGCGCGGAGGTGCTGCGGCCGGCCAAGGTCAAGCGCGTCGAGCACGGCTGGCCCACGAGCGAGATCGAGGTCGAATCGGACGATTCGACGGAGACGCTGCGCGCGCGTTGGATCATCGACGCGTCCGGCCGTCAGGCGTTCCTGGCCCGCCGCAAGCAGCTCTTGGTCGAGCTCGACGGCCATCGCACCTCGGCGATGTGGGGCCGTTGGAGGGGCACGCTGGACCTCGACCGCACGCAGCCGCCGCTGCCGCGCCTGAAGACGTCGCGCCTCCTGGCGACGAATCACTTCGCCGGGCACGGCTGGTGGGCGTGGGTCATTCCGCTGGCGAACGGCGACACCAGCATCGGACTCGTCTGGGACACGAAGCTGTTCGCGCCGCCTCCCGCGAGCACGACGGAAGCGCGCTACCGCGACTTCCTCGCCAGCCACGACGGTCTGCGCGAGGTCGTCGCCGGCGCCGAATTGATCGAGGGCGACTTCACGCTGCGCGAGCGCCTCGCCTACCGCTCGACGCAGTACGCCGACCGCGGCTGGGCGCTTATCGGTGACGCGGCGGCGTTCCTCGATCCCTACTACAGCCCCGGGCTCGATCACGTGGCGATGTCGGTCACGGCGACGACGAACCTCGTCCTGGAAGACGTGCGCGATCGCTGCGACGACGCGCTCGACGCGAAGCTGGCGCTGCACAACGAGCGCTTCGTGCGCTCGACGACGCGCTGGTACGACGCGCTCTACCGTGACAAGTACGAGCTGTTCGGCGACGCCGAGCTGACCGCCGCCGCCTTTGCGATCGACACGGCGATGTACTACTTGGGCGTCGTGCAGCCGGTCTATCGCGATCCTGGCGAGCTCGGTATCCCGACGCTCGGACGCGAAGGATGGAAGGCTTCGCTCGCGTTCAAGGTCCTGCGCTTCGTCAATCGACGCCTCGTTCGCCTCGCTCGCAACCGACGCGCGCGCGGCACGTACGGTCGGCGCAACGTTGGCTGGCGCTGGATGGTGTCGGACTTCGGTTCGGCCAAGCTGCGCCTGACCTCGGCGCACAGGAAGGGCCTGGGCCTGTGGCTCGCCGCCGAATGGCACGACTTCGCTGCGCGCTTCCTGCGCACGCGTCAGCCGGTCGACGCACGCGCGGCCGAAGCGCGGGCGAGTTGAGCGAATTCACCTTCGAACGCGGCGCGGAGCGAGGGCTGCTGCGCGTCGGCGTGCCCGCCGCGTGTCGCTACTTCGAGGGTCATTTCGCGGACGAGCCCATGTTGCCCGCCGTCGCCCACTTCGCGCTCGCCGACGATGTGTTGGGAAGCGGCGCGCTCGACGAGCCGCTGCACGTCGCGGGCGTGAGCTCCTTCCGTTTGCGCGCCGCCGTGCGCCCCGGAGCGACGCTCGAGCTCCGCTGCGCGCGCATCGGGGACTCCGAGCGCGTGCGCTGGCGCGTGAGGAGCGCTGCGCGGAGCGTCGCCGAGGGCGTCTTGATCGCCGCCGCCGGTGCGCGGCGCGGCAAGCCGCCGGAGCCCAGTTCCGCCTCGAACGCAGCACCGCTTCACGCCTACCTCCCCCAGGGCGGCCCGGCGCTCTTCATCGGCGAGCTGCTCGAGGGCGACGCCGAAGACGCGCGCGCGCAGGCTGCGGTGTCTTCCGCCAGCGCGTTCGTGCGCGCTCGCGACGGCGCCCGTTGGTTCCCGTCGTACCTCGTGGTCGAGCTCGGCGCGCAGGCCGCCGCGGCGGCGGAGGCGCGTCAGCGGCGAGCGCTCGAGGGCCCGAGCGACGCTGCGCCGCGCGCGGGTTACCTGGTTCGTGCGAGCGACGTGCGCTACGACGAGCCCGAGTTGCCCGCCGACGCGCCGCTCGTCGCCCACGCCGTCCTCTCGGCCGCGGCCCCGCCGCTCCGCACCTGGGAGACGCGGCTCGAACTCGACGGCCGCATCGTCGCCAGCGCTCGAGTGTCGACTTTCGCGCGTTGATTCGTAGGGTACTCGGCGTTCCGAGCCACGCCCGTTTCACCGATCCAGGAGAGTCTCTCGATGCATCGCTTCCTCACGCTGCTACTACCCCTGTTCCTGTTCTCCTGCAGCAGTGTGCCGGCGACGCCGGACGTCGGTCCCCAGGTGGGCCAACGCTTGGTCACGCTGTCGAACCTGCACCCCGATCCGGCGCGCCACAAGCTCTCGTCGCTCAACTACCAGCAGGCGGGTTTCATTCCCGTCGGCAGCACCGTGACGATCACCGACCGGAACAGGTCCAAGCTGACCTTCAAGGAAGAGGAAACCGGCATCGAGTACACCTTCGAGCGCAGCAAGCACACGCCGAACTCGTTGGGCGAGAACCTGACGCTGTTCTTCGGAACGCCCGATCAGGTTCCCGATGCGAGCGGCCTGTCGGAGATCGACCGCGAGGGCATCCAACAAGGGGCCGCGCTGATCGGGATGACGAAGACGGGCGTCTTGATCGCCTGCGGTCCGCCGCCGATCCACGCCACGGCGTCGACCGATCTCTTCGTCTGGACCTATTGGAAGAACCGGTGGGCGACGCGCGTGGTGCGCTTCGACTCGAACGGCATCGTCGTTCGCATCGACGGATAGGAGCCTGCGTCACGGCCGCCGGTCGGGCGGCCGTCGACGCAAGCCGTGCTGTTCCAGTTCCAGCGCGAGTGCTTCCATCGCGCTCACCATTCGCGCTTCGATGTCCAGCGCGGCGGCTCGTCGACCGAGGCCGCGATCGACGTACAGCGGCTCTCCGAACGCGACGCCGTACCGGACGAGCTTGAGCGGCAGCCACGTGTACCAGGCGCCCATCGACTCGGTGCCGAGGTGAACGCACGGCACGATCGGAACGTCGGCGGCGAAGGCCAGCTTGCCGATGCCCGAGCGAAAGTGGCCCTCGAGGATCGTGCGCTCGGTCGTCGCCAGGGCGCCTTCGGGAAAGATCCCGACCACGCGGCCCGCCGACAGGCGCTGGTAGATCACGCGCAGACCGTGGGGATCGAGTCGACCGCGGTCGATCGGAAACGCGCCCATCCGCCCGCAGAACCAGCGCAACCACGGCACGGCGAAGACCTCGGTGATGCTGACCCAGTCGATGAGGCGCGCCGTCGAGCGGGCGATCGGCGCCACGTCGTAGTGGCTGACGTGATTCGCCGCCAACAACCAACCGCCCTCGAGCTGCGTGCGTTCGGCGTGCAGCACGGTCGCGCGCGAGCAGACCGCGAGGCCGAGGCGGCCGATCCTGCGCACCCAACGGTGAAACCGGTCGCCGGGAGCGACGCTCCACTCAGACAAGGCGCGTCTCGGCGGGCAGCTCGAACGTCGTCGCCAGTTCCGCGTGCAACGAGCGCAGCGACGCTGCGACGCACTGGCCGAGTTGCTGACGACCCTCGCGGCTCAGCTCGACGTCGAGGTTCGGCTCGATCGGGGGGCCGTACGCGACCCACACGCGCGCCTGCTTGAGCGGCAGCCAACTCGTCGGTCGACTGAAGCACCCGCTGCCGAGCACGACGCACGGCACGATCGGAACCCGCGCGCGTCGCGCCAGCCAGAACGCGCCCAGGCGGTACGGGCCACCGTTCAACACGGATCGCTCGCCGCTCATCACCTCGGCTTCGGGAAAGACGCCGACCACGCGACCCTCGTCCAAGCGACCGAGCGCCTCGCGCAAACCCGGCCGCGCGAACAATCCTTCGCCCGTGCGCACGATCGCGAACGATCCCATCAGCCGCATGAAGCGCGCGCCGAGGCGCGTGTCGAAGGCTTCCTGCCGCGCCATCCAGTCGACTTCGCGCACCGAGACGGCGCTGACCGGGATCGGGTCGTTGTGGCTGAGGTGCGCGACGACGAGCAAGTATGCGCCTTGCCGCCGCGTGTGCTCGGCGCCCAGGACGCACGACCGCACGGCGACCCGGAAGATGGCCGCTAGCAGCGGTTTGAGGAGCAGGTAGAGGGAGCCGCGCAAGCGCAAGAGGATCGTGTCGTCGAGGCCGCCGCGCGAGCAAAACTTGGCGCTTGTCGGCGCCTGGGTTCCTTGGGGTCAGCGCTCGACGCGCCAGAGCCCGAGCCGCGCCTGGTTTTCCGCGCTGCGCTCGATCAGCCGCACGGCGCGATTCGGGACCTCGCACAGGGCCGGCTCCTGGCGCTCTTCCAGCACCAGCCACTCGCCCGCGGGCGGCAGCTCGACCCCGAGCCGGAAGCGGCGGACGTCCCGGTCCAAGAGGAAGAACAGGTTCGAATGCTTGTCCAAGAGATCGACCCACAGGACGTCGTCGGCGGCGAGGTGCGCCCGGAAGCGCTCCGCCGTCGCGTCGAGCGAACGCCGCCGGGCGCGGCGCAGGTCCAGTCCGAAGACCACGATCACCCACAGTGCGAGCGCCGTCAACGCGAGGCGCAAGGCGAGCGCAAGCCGATCGCCGCGCACCAGTCCGCGCCACGCGGCGAAGAGCGCGAGCGCGCCCAGCGCGAAGGCGATCAGGCGAACGTCGAGCGGCAACCGGCCGCCGGGCACGCCCGCCGAGACGGCGATCGCCGCCACACCGACGAGCGCCAAGCCCACGTCGACGAGCGCAGACGGATCGTGGTGAGGGAACCGCGCGAAGCGGCGCGCGGGAAGGTGAAGGCCGACGAGGGCTCCGATCGGCACGGTCAGCGGCAGGAAGTAGCGCGAGCTGCCGCGCGGCACGAGCATCAGCGCGACGACGCCGACGACGACGAAGAGCGCGGCGGCGCGCGCGAACTCGGACTTCGGTCGCGCGAGGAGCGCGCTCGGCAGGAACGCCGACCAGGGCAGGAAGAGGACGAGGACGAGCAGCGGCCGCGCGAGGGCTTCGCCGGCGCGCGACCACGTCCAGGCGCTGGCGCGATCGCTCGCCTCCGCCAGGGGTTGCGCGAAGGCGTCGCCCGCCGATTGCTGCCACGCACACCAGGCCCACGCGCCGACGACGGCGAGCGCGCCGACGAGCGGCACGGCGTGGCGCGCGCGCACGAGCTCGCGCGAGCGGCCGAGGGCGAAGCTCGCCACGACGAGCCCGGGCGCGAAGAACAACACGCCCGGCGCGCCCTTCGCGAGCACGCCGAACGCGAACAGCGCGTACGCCGCCGACCAACGCGACCACGAGCCGCGGGCGAGCGCGCTCGACGCCGCGAGCATCGCGCCGCCCGCTCCAAACGCCAAGAGGATGTCGGTCTCGGCCAAGCGCAGCTTCTGCAGCACGAGGAAACCCGTCGTCGCCGCGAGGCCGGCGACGAGCGCGCGCGCGGCGTCGGTGTGCGCTCGCACCAACGCGTAGGTCATCGGCGCGATCGCCGCGCCGACCAGAGCGAACGGCAAGCGCAGCGTGAACGCGCTCTCCCCCAAGGCGCGGAACGAGCCCGCGACGAGCCACCACGCGAGCGGCGGCTTGAACGTGTAGAACTCGCCGTAGAGGTGCGGCACGGCCCAGTCGCCCTGCGCCAGCATGCGGCGCGCGCCGGCGCCGACGATGCCCTCCATCGTGACGATGGGCGCGAGGTCGAGGCGCCAGAGCGCCAACGCCACGAGCGACGCGAACAGAACGGCGAGGTTGCGTGCGTCGCGCTTCGTCACGCGCCTAGTGCTCCGGCTCGGGCGCGCCGGCCGTGCCGCCGGGGCGCATCGGTTTCCCCATCACGGCTTTCTCGCCGTACTTCAGGCGTTCGTCGATCTCGCGATCGAAGCGCGGATGCTTGGGCTCTTCCGCGAAGCCGCGGTGGCGCGTGTGACAGACGTAGCAGACGACCATCTCGCGATTGAGGTGGTAGATCGCGTAGTCGGCGAGCGCCGCGACGCCCAGGCTGATGTACATCGTGAAGGGCGCCAAGACGGCCGCGGACACGACGATCCCGATGCCGATCTTGCGCGGGAAGTCTTTCTGCCGGAAGAGCTCCGCGTGCCCGCAGCGCACGCAGCCGAGCAGTCCGCCCGCGGCCGTGAGCGAGTCGAGGCGCAGCTCGACCTCGCCGCCGCCGCCGACCGCCACGCGCTCGGGCAGGTCCGCGGGCCGGCGCGCGTCGATGCGCACGCGTTCGGAGTCCGTCTCGGCGCCGGGCGTCTCGACCTCGAACTCGAGGCTGACGCTCACAGCGGCACCCCGTAGGTGTCCTGCAACGACACGCTGAGCGCGGCGCCGATCAGGACGAGCACCGTCGACGCGTACAGGATGCCCGTCGCCGAGCGCGTGTTCTGGTAGCGCAGCGAACTGGCCGCCATCGCCGCGAAGAGGAGCGGCAAGACCAACCCGACGGCAACGCGCGCGGAAAGGTGGAAGAGCCCGGTCGCGCCGAAGAGGCTCGGCGAGAGCGTCTCGAGCGGCTCGTGAAACGCGAGGCCGCTGGCGACGAGCGCGACGGCGCTGGCGACCATCGCGCCGATCGTGACGCGGTTGAGGCGCACGAGGTGCCGGACGGCGAGGTTCGGCACGGTCAGGTACCAGTGTCCGAGCACCATGGCGAGCCCGACGCTGCCGGCGACGGCCCCGGTGGCGAGCGCGCTCGCGACGGCCAAAGCGAACTCGCCCGCGCCGAGCGCGCGCAGCTCGGGCTCGGCGAACAGTGGCCCCCCCGTCGCGGGCAGCGCCGCCAAGTCCGCGAGGCAAGCCCCCACGGCGACCGCCGTCCCGAGCAGCGCCAACCCGAGCGCCGTCGCCCAGCGCGCACCGCGCACGGGCCCCGAGTAGAAGGGATACGTGCCGAGCGCGAGCGCTCCGCCCAGCATCGCGGGATGGCTCCACGCAACCACGCCCATCGCCAGCGAGGCCGCGATCGAAACCGCGACGAGCGCGACGGCGCTGGTGCCCATCACGCGATAGAACAAGACGCCGACGGGCGCTCGCGGCACGAACGCCATGGCCAGCAGCACGCCGAAGGCGAGCTGGCAAGAGAACTGCGTCGCGAGGAGGCTCCAGCCCATGGCGCGGGGATTCTACGGGCCGCCGCCGGGCTCGAACCGCACGCGAAGCTATTGTTCTTGGCATGGACGCCCTCACCGCTCTCGTCACCGGCGCCGGACGCGGCATCGGCCGCGCCACCGCCGAGCTCCTCGCGCGCCAAGGCTACGCGGTCGTCGTCGCAGCGCGGACGTCGCGCGAGCTCGACCTCGTGTGCTCCGGAATCGCGGCCGAGGGTGGGCGCGCGTTGGCCGTCGTGATGGACGTCACCGACCTGCGCTCGGTCGAGGAAGGCGTCCACGCGGCGCTCGAGTGGACGGGCGGCAAGCTCGACGTGCTGGTCAACAACGCGGGCGTCTTCGACATGGCGCCCTTCCCCGAGCTTTCGCCCGCGACCTGGTACCGCTTCCTGGCCGTCAACCTGAACGGACCCTTCCACGTCACCCTGATGGCCTGGAAGGGCCTCGAGCGCGCCGCAGCGCCGCACGTGGTCAACATCGCTTCGGTCGCGGCCAAGCAGGGCTTCCCCGGCAACGTCGCCTACTGCACGACCAAGTACGGCCTGCGCGGCTTCGGCGACGCCTTGCGGCACGACCTCGCCGCGATCGACGGCCGCCTCACCACCGTCTACCCCGGCCAGACCGACACGACCATCTGGGACACCATCCCCGGCGAATGGGATCGCCCGTCCATGAGCCGCCCCGAGGACGTCGCCCAAGTCATCCACCAAGCCCTGACCGCCCCGCCCGAAGCCGACGTCGACGACCTCGACGTGTAGCTCGCTAGGAGTCTGCGTCACGGGTGGCGGTTCGCCAGGTGCCGAGCATCGGATCGA
>JBBDIB010000087.1:33332-77001 GCA_040880665.1 Planctomycetota bacterium | reverse complement strand
GACAACGATCTACGACGAATCCGATCGAATCGTGGTGAGGGAACCGGGCTAGGATCGCCGCATGGTGACCTCGACACTGCCCCTCCTCTCCGTGCTCCTCTTGCTGGCGGGGTGCCTGAACGCCCCGACCGAGACACCCCCGACCCAGGCAGACTCCCCCATGGCGAAGGCACAAGACGAGCCCGGCCTCGCGCTCGGGTACCTCGAAATCGTGACACCCGAGGTGGACGCGACGTGCCGCGCGTTGGAGAGCCTGCATGGCATTCGCTTCAGCGACCCACAGCCCGAGCTCGGTGACGCGCGCACCGCGCCGCTCCTCGGCGGCGGACTGCTCGGCGTTCGCGCTCCTCTCCGCGACGACGAAACACCCGTCGTGCGCCCCTACCGACAGGTCGCCGACATCGGATCCGCCGTCGACTCCGTCACTCGCGGTGGTGCCCAGATCGCTCTTCCCCCGACCGAGATTCCGAACCGCGCCCAAATCGCCATCTACTTCCAGGGCGGCATCGAACACGGCCTCTGGCAGCCGTTGCTCGTACCGAACTGGTCGCGCCGAACTGGTCAGGCACTTGATCGCCGCGGTTCCCCTACTCACATTGCAGCGGATGCAGATTAGCAGGAGATTGTCATGACTGCGGACTACGTCCACGCGTTCGGAGCGCCTTTCGACGAGGCGACCGACCGGCTCGTCGAGAGCCGGATCTCATCCACACGACGCGGCCGAGATGAGTTGGAGGATCTCGTCGGGAGCGCCCCCACGCACGTGCGCGCTGGGATGAAACGACGCCTCGCCCTGCATCACCGCCTGCTCGAGGAGGACCAGGCCTACACGCAGAGAGCCGCGGCGATCGGAGCGGTCGCTCTCGCGGCCTGCCATCCGGCGATCGAGCGCACCGAGCAACTCGGGTAGAAATGGTGCGACTCGGGAATGGTCGGGGCGAGAGGATTCGAACCTCCGACCTCTGCAACCCCATTGCAGCGCGCTAGCCAAACTGCGCCACGCCCCGACCGAGGGGCGAGGAGAGTACGGTCGGGGACGGTGGGCGTCAACGAGGTTGGACGGATCTCGAGGTGGAGCCTATGGATGGGGCATGGCCAAGGCATCGCTGCGTCGGAAGGAGAACGTGTCCGGGGCTGTTCGTGGATCAGAGCTGCATCGACTGCGATGCCTGCCGGTGGATCGCCGAGGGGCTGTTCGAGCGCGTCGGCGACGCCTCGGCGGTCGTGCGGCAGCCGGTGGGCGCGCATGAGCGGCAGGCGGCGGCGTTGGCCCTGGTGGCCTGTCCGACGGCCTCGATCGGCGGTGCGTCGAAGGAGGACGTGCTGGCCGCGCGGCGGGCGTTCCCGGTGCCGCTGGCGACCTACGGCGCGGCCTGGGGCGGCGCGGCCGACGGCGATTCGGCGCGGGTCCTCCACGCCGGCTACCACGCCGAGTCGAGCTTCGGCGCGGCTAGCTGGTTCGTCCAGCGGCCCGAGCGGGGCAACGTGCTGATCGATTCGCCGCGCTGGTCGCAACCCCTGGTCGAGCGGCTCGAGGCGCTGGGCGGCGTCGACTGGATCCTCTTGACCCATCGCGACGACGTGGCGGACCACGCCCGCTTCCAGGAGCACTTCGGGGCGACGCGGGTGCTGCACGCGGACGACGTGCGCGCAGGCGAAGCCGAATTGGCGGGCGTCGAACGATTGGTTCGCGGCGATGACGCCATCGAGCTCGACGACGAATGGACGCTGCTCCCCGTGCCGGGACACACGCGCGGCTCGGTCGTCTTTCTCTGGCGGCAGCGGTTCCTGTTCAGCGGCGACCACTTGGCCTGGAGTCCGAAGCGCCGCGACCTCGTCGCGTTCAGGTCGGCCTGCTGGTTCGACTGGGACGTGCAAACGCGCTCGATGGAGCGACTCGTCGACGTGGACTTCGAGTGGGTGTTGCCGGGGCACGGACGCCTCTGCCGCTTGGACGAGCACGAGCGGCGCGCGCGGATGACGGCGCTCGTCGCATGGATGCGCGAGCGCTGAATCGCGGGGCGCCGTTGCAGCCCGGGGCCCGTCGCCCCACGATGCGGCCATGCCCCGGCCGCGCCGCAGTTCTCGACCGCTCTACGCGCGCCGTCGCCACCGGAGTTGGGTCCGCTCGATGATGCTGGCCAGCATCGCGTGGGGCGTCTGGTGGGTGTTCTTCTTCGTCCTGCGCCTCGACCACGATGCGATCGTCGTGTTGCCGTGGGTGCGCGCGGGCTCGTTCGGGCTGGCGTCCCTGGGCTTGCTCGTGGCGCTCTTCAGCCTGCGCGCGACGCGCACGTGGTTCGTGTTCGTCCTGTTCCCGATCCTGGCGAATGCCAGCCTCTTCTTCGTGCCGTGGCTGGTGGAAGAGTGGTTGGCGACGCTCGACCGCTGAGGGTCGGGCGTCAGGAGAGCAGCGGTTCGGCCAGGAGGATCATCGCCGTGCCCGTGCCCGCGGTCACGACCGTGAGCGTCAGGACGGTGTACGCGGCCCAGCGGTGATAGCGCACGACCTTGGCTCGGCGCAGCGTCAGGATGCCCGTCGTGATCGGCGCCAAGTAGAACGCCGTCGTCAACTTCGCCAGGAACAGGTGGATGGGCGTGATGACGCCCGCAGCGCGAATGTCGTAGACCTCGCCGAGACGCTCGGCGAAGTAGATCGTCACGCCCAGGGCAGCGACGGCCGTCACGACGAGCGTGATGTGCGCACGCCGCGCTCGGCGCTTGCCCGTCCACATGACGAGGACGAGCAACAGGATCGTCGTCAACAGACCGACGACGAAACGGATCTCGGGTGAGTTCATGGGGGGCGTGTTGGAGGATCGGCCGGGCTAGGAGCCTGCGTGACGCAGACTCCTAGAGCAGATCCTCCATTTCGGAGGTGGGTTCGCGCGTCATCAAGTCGTGCACGGCCTGACGCGGGTCCTTGTCCTCGAACAGGATCGAGTGCACCTCTTCGGCGATCGGCATCGAGACGCCGCGGGCTTCGGACTCCGGTCCGAACAGGGCGCGCGTCGTCCACACGCCTTCGGCCACCATGCTCATTTCCGCCAGCACCTCTTGGAGCGTCTTGCCGCGTCCGATCGCTTCCCCGACGCCGCGGTTGCGCGAGTGACGCGAATAGCACGTCGCCGCCAGGTCGCCGATTCCGGCCAGTCCGAAGAAGGTGTCCGCACGCGCGCCATGCTTCTGGCCGAAGCGCGCCATCTCGACCATGCCGCGGCTGACGAGCGCCGCCTTCGCGTTGTCGCCCAGCTCGAGCCCGTCGGCGATGCCCGCGGCGAGCGCGATCACGTTCTTGAGCGCCGCCGCGAGCTCGACACCGATGGGATCGGCGCGCGTGTAGATGCGCAGGACGTCGCCGGTCAGCGCGGCCTGGACGGCTTGCGCCAGCTCGCCGTCGTCGCTGGCCACGACCAAACTGGCCGGCAGGCGTCGCGCGACCTCTTCAGCGTGGCTGGGGCCGGACAGCACCGCCAGCGGACGCTCGCCCAACACCTCGCGCAGAATCTCCGTCGGCGTACGGAAGCTCTCGATCTCGATGCCCTTCGTCGCGCTGGCGATCGGGACCGTGCCGCCGAGGGCATCCTCGAAGCGCTCGGCGACGCTGCGCAGGAATTGCGTTGGGACGACCGAGAGCGCGATCGTCGCGCCGTCCGCCGCCTCGAACGGATCGGCGGTCACGCCGAGTTCCTTCGGCAACGGCACGCCCGGCAGGTAGCGCTCGTTCACGCGCTTCGCGCGGAGCTTCTCGGCCTGGTCGGGTGAGTTGGCCCACAGCGTCGTGGGCACGCCGTTCCACGTCAGGACCAGGGCGAGCGCCGTCCCCCAACTGCCGTCGCCGAGGACGACGACGCGTTCTTTCGTGCGTGTCATAGCTGGTTCTCCGCGCGTGAATTCGATTCGTCGAGACCGGGCGCTGTGCGCGCTCCGAACTTGGGTTCTTCGCCGCGCACGAGACGGGCGATGTTGGCTCGATGCCGCAAGAGCACGAGGCCCGTGAGCGCTGCCGCGCCCCACACGACCTCGGCACCGTACGGTGACGACCGCGCGAACCACGCCGCGGCGCACGGGAAGGCGACCGCCATCGCCATCGAAGCCAGCGAGACGAAGCGCGTCGTCGCCAGGACGACGAGCCAAGCGATCCCGCCGACGACGAAGATGCGCGGGTCGAGCCCGACGAGCGCGCCGCAGCCCGTCGCGACGGCTTTCCCCCCGCGAAACCCGAGATAGATCGGGAAGACGTGCCCCACGACGGCCGCGGCTCCAGCCAACACGGCGGCGGTGCTGGAAGGCTCGTGTGCGCCGCCGAGCTGACCCGCGAGGAAGGCGCTCGGAAGCCAGCCCTTGCCGAAGTCGAGGAGGAACGCGGCGAGGCCCCAGGGCTTCCCGAGCAAACGGCCGACGTTCGTCGCACCGATGTTGCACGAGCCGTGATGGCGCACGTCGATGCCGCGCAGCTTGCCGAGCAGCCACCCGAAGGGCACGGAGCCGAGGAAGTACGCACCGACGACGATCCCAGCCGGGAAGTACCACTGGGCGAAATCTTGCGGGAGCGCCATCGAGCGAAGAGCTTATCCGCCGCGACGATCGAGGCCCGCAGGCCAAGCGCTCGAAACTGGCGCGCCGAGCGGCCCCAACGCGACCGAGGCTCACCCCCGGTGTCTTTGGGGGTGAGCCTCGGCGGCGGTCAGGATGCCTGGCGACGAGAGTTAGTCGTTGCGCTGACCCTTGCCGGCCTTGCCCTTCTCGCGCACGGCCGCGCCGGCGCGATTCGGAGCCGCTGCGCGATAGAAGGCGCGAATCGCCTGCACCGCGTCACGCTCGCTGAGCGTCATCACATCGCCGTTCTCGAGCCGGGGCGCCGAGGCCAACTGCTCCTTGGTGAGCGGTAGGACGAAGCGACCGGGCAGCTCGGCCAGGCCCGCTTGCGCCGGCTGCTGCTCCCACGCCAGGGCACGCCACGGCATGATCAACGGGGACGCCGTGCGACCCGGCTGATCCTCCGCCAGCACGAAGCCGATGCGACCGATGATGGGGTCGATCAAGAGCCCGCTGGTCGTCGCGAACTCGGCGTCCTCGACGAACACCTTGGTTGCGAGGAGGCGCTGCGCGGTGACGTTCCGGATGACGATCTCGTCGTCGGGAGCCGAAGCTTCACGCGCGACGCCGCTGGGTTCCTTCGCGACGCGGCCGAAGCCATCGATCGCCTGCAGTTCTTCGGCGACGTACGGCGGCATCTCGGCCAGCTCGTCCTTCGTCGCGCGCAACGCGAACTCGCGGGTCTCGGCATCCCATTGGAAGCGCGAGTACGGAACGAGCCGCGAGGGGTTGTCGGTCTTGACGTCATCGGCGTTCACGACGACGTAGACGATCGCGCCGGTCGTGAGGTCGATGACGTGGTCCTCGAAGTAGCCGAGCCGCTGCCCGTCCTGGTCGACCAGGACAGCGGTCGCACCGAGGGGGGCTTCGACGAGCTTGGGAGACTTCGAGAGCTGGGCGATGGCGCCCGTGCGAACGGTGTCCTTGTCGTCATCCTCTTGGGCGACGGTCGGAGCGGTCAAGCTCAGGAAGGCGGCGATCGGAAGCGTGTATGAGTACTTCATCGTGATTCGATATCGGGAAGGGGTGCGGTCGGACGAGCATGGCCGCATGGGTCGGGCTCGCCCGAGCGGACGCGACTCGGAGCGCGAGGCGCAGCGAGCGCGTCCACCTTCATCTAGCCGACCGAGGCTGAAGCTCGCGTGAGCCGGCGGTGAATCGGGTCTCATACGCATCGATTTCCCGCGAGTCGTGCGAACGGCGTTCCGGTCAGCCGCTCCCCAACGCCCGCGCGACGACCTATGGTGTCCTGCGCTCCGCCACCTAGAAGCCGTCCCCCCCCCGATCCATGCGCATCCTCGTCGTCGAAGACAACACCGATATGGCTGCCGCGGTCTGCCAGGGCCTGCGCGAGAACGGCTACAGCGTCGACGTCGCCCACGAGGGGTATCGCGCCGAGCAGTTGGCGACGAGCGAGTCTTACGACCTGTTGGTGCTCGACGTGATGCTGCCCGATCGCGACGGCGTCGAGCTGTGTCGCACGCTGCGAAGGCTCAACGTCGACGCGTACGTCTTGATGCTGACAGCGCTCTCGGGCACCAGCGACAAGGTGGCCGGCCTCGACGCAGGCGCGGACGACTACCTGGCGAAGCCGTTCGAGTTCGAGGAACTCCTGGCGCGCGTACGAGCCCTGTTGCGGCGCGGCCAGGCGACCGAGGCCACGAAGCTCGTGTTCGGCGGCGTCGAGTTGGATCTCGTCCGGCGGCGCGTGACGCGTGACGAGCAGCGCCTGAAGCTTTCGGCCAAGGAATTCGCGCTGCTCGAGTTCTTCCTGCGTAACGCCGACCGCGTGCTCGACCGCACGACGATCGCGCAGAAGGTCTGGGACATCAACTACGAGCCTTCGAGCAACGTCATCGACGTCTACGTGTCGTCGCTCCGCAAGAAGCTCGACCGCGACTTCGATCGTCCGCTGATCCATACCGTGGTCGGTGCGGGCTACCGCTTCGGTGAGCCCGAGGATTTCTGATGGCGCTGCGCGTCCGGTCCCTGCGCTTCAAGCTCGCCGCGTGGTTCGTCGTCGTCTTCGGCCTGATCCAAACCGTCCTCGTCCTGGGTGCAGTGTTGCTGCGGCGTGAGCTGATCGACCGCTCGCTCGACGAGGGCTTGTCCGCTGCGGCCAGCGCGATGATCGACAACGTGCTGGCGGCCCAGGCGAAGCTCGAGACGGATGCGCTCTTGTCCTTGGTGCCCATCGGCGCAAAATTCGAGCTGTTCGCCGTGCGCGGCCGCGAAGGGCAGGTGTACGCGTCCTGGAACGTCGAAGACCCGACGCAACTGCCCTTCTCCGGACGCGAGGTCGTGCCCGCCGGACCGATCGGGGACGTTTCGACCGTCGTCCGCGGCGAACGTGCCCACGCTCTGGTGCCGGGCGCCGAGGCGTTGCGCGTCGTCACGCTGCCGTTTCGCTACACCGACGAGGTGTACTACTTCCAGGTCGCCGCGCGCGACGAGACGCTCGAGCGCTTCTTCGGACCCGTCCTCGATCTGGTCGCGATCGGAGTGCCCTTGGGACTGATCGCTGCGTCGATCGCGGCCTGGACGATCGCTGGCCGCGCGGTGCAACCGATCCACCGCCTCGCGAACGCCGCCCGTGCCGTCGACGCGGCGAAGCTCGATCGAGGTTTCGACGTCCCCACCTCGGACCAAGAGGTCGTGCGCCTCGCCGACGAGCTGAACAACGCGCTCGCGCGCCTCAAGCAGCGTTACGACGAGCAGGAGCAGTTCATCGGCAACGTGTCACACCAGATCAAGACACCGATCGCGGTCGTCCTGACCCAGGCGCAGGTTGCCAAGCTCGGCGAGCGCAAGGACGAGCGCGCTTGGCAGTTCGTCGATCGCACGGAGTCGACGATGCAGCGCCTCGGCCGCCTGGTGGAGAGCTTCTTGATCCTCGCGCGAGCCGACTTCCAGGAAGACCTTCCCTTGGAGCCGATCGCGGTCAACGACGTCTTGGTCGACGGCGTCTCCACTGCGCGCGCCGCCGCCGAAGCGCGCGGAGTCCGCGTCGTGACGCGGCTGCTCGAGGAGGACAGCGGTGCTGTGGTGCGCGGTGACGACGGGCTGCTGGGCACGATGCTCGACAACCTGCTGCAGAACGCGATCGCGCACTCCACCCGCGGCCAAGAAGTGCTGTTGCAGGCCTCCCTGCAGCGCGATGGCGTCCACATCGACGTCCTCGACCGTGGGCCGGGCATTCCGCCGGACGACCTCGAGCGCATCTTCGAGCGCTTCGTGCGCATCGTGCGCGTCGAGGGGCCGCGCTCGGGCACGGGCATCGGGCTCGCGATCGCGCGCACGATCGCGGTGCTTCACGGCGGGAGCCTCTCGGCGTCGAATCGTGCCGAAGGCGGTGCCGCCTTCACCGTGGTGCTGCCGCTCCTCGGGCTCGAGCAGGCCGACGACGACGATCTGTCTTAGTGCGCGGTCTTCGTTGCGACGTCGACCGCGTCGCCGACGTCCTCGTCGCTGCCCTCGTCGCCGTCCGGCGCGCTCGGCGCGCTCGGCGCGGCAGCTTCAACGGCGGCCCGTGGAACGTCGGTGACGAACACCGGCAGCGTGCCCAGCGCCTCGAGTCCGAGGTTCGCCTTCCAACCGCCATCGACGCGCGTGAGCGACAAGAGCGATAGCGCCCGAGGTGCGCCTTCGTATTGCGCAAGGAGGTGCGTGACGCGCCCCGCTCGCCAGTCCAGCACCCAACCGCTGACGGCCAGGGGCGGGCCTTCGGCGGGTCGAATCTCGTCGCGCGCGAACGCGGCCGCCGAGACGAAGCGGGCGGCCAAGGCGTTCCATTCGACGGTGCCGGTCGCGTCGCGTAGGGGCAGCGTCAAGCTGCCGATGCGCAACGAGTTCGGCAGGAACAGCTTGCCGCGGTCGTCACGGGTTTCGACGCCCGTCGCGTACACTTCGAGGCCCGGTTGCAGCTCGGGGAGCGCGCGCAGCGCCAGCTCGCCGGGCGTGATCGCGACGCGGTGCAGCAGGTTCTCAGGGTTTCGCAAGAGGACGGAGAGCGTCGTCTGCTCGGACTTGACGATCAGTTCGACGTCCACGACCAAGCCGCTGATCTCGCGTGATTCTTGCAGCTCGAACAAGTCGAGCCATTCGGGTTCGCGCAGCTCGGCGGGCGCCACCACGACGGCCGCGGCGTCCTCGTCCCACCGGATGCCGCGGAAGAGCAGCAAGCGCAGCACGCCGTCCGCCTCCTCCGAGTGCGTCAACGCCGCGACGACATCGCCGGTGTTGCGCTCGATCAACAGGTCGCGGACGAAGCCGGCTTGCACGCCGCGCGCGTCGCACGCTTCCACACCGATCAACCGATCGCCGAGCAACAGGCGACTGGCCCGCTCGGGAACGGTCGGGACCTTGGCGCGCGCGGTGATCGGATCCCCCACCGCCAAGCGCGCCTCCTTCTCGGGCACACGCCGGCGCTCGGCGGAGGAGCCGGAGTTCGGCGGCCCGCCAGCCTCGTTCGCGGTCGAGGGCGGCGCGGGCGCTTCGGTGGCGCCCTCGTCGAGTCGTGGCTCGGGCGACGCCGCGCCCGACTTGCTGGAAGCATCGGTCGCTGCGGCCTGCGGCGGTGCATCGCGCTCGTGCTCTTCGTCCGGCGGCTCTTCGTCCGGCGGCTCTTCGTCCGGCGGCTCTTCGTCCAGCGGTTCTGCCCCCGGTGCCTCACCGCGCGGTGCCTCCGCGCGTTCCGGCAGGCTCTCGGAACCCGTCAAGAGCTCGCGCACGGACTGACGGTCGCCCTCGTGGGACGGACCGTTGCGTGGCGGCGCGATCGGGCGCAGCCAGGACGCGCAGCCAGTCGCTGCGAGAACGAGCGTGCCGAGGGCGAGATAGCGAGCGAAGGACGACATGGAGCGAGCGGGCGCGGCGCCCGGGACGGGATGCGAGCATGATCCCCGATTCAGCGGCGATGCGCGACTCGGGATGGGTACGCGCTCGGGTGGGCAGACGCGCGGAAACATTCGATTTCCTACACTGGCGGGCGACGCGAGGCATTGTAAGGCAATCGCGTAGGCGGGAAGGTCTTGGTTCGGATCCTTCGTACGCCGGCGCAGCACGCCTTCGTCGAGCTTCACCGACGCTGCACCGACGCGGCGCCCCGGAGCGACGCTCGACGTTCCAAATCCAAACCGGCCCAGACTGCGTACCTTCGACCCCATGACTTTCAGGCACATCGTGCTCTCGACCGACCTCTCGACCGAAGCGTCGCGTGGGTTCGCGCGCGTCGAGGCGCTGGCAAAGGACGTGGGAGCACGCTTGACGCTGCTCCACGTGGTCGAGGATCACGTGGTGCCGCCAACGGTGGCTCCCTACGCCGCGCCCGCGCCGGTGACCGACCCGCACGAACGGATGGAGGAGGCGCGCCGACTGCTCGAGTTCCAGCGTGACGAAGCGGGGCTCGAGGCCGAGCTGGCCGTCACGGTCGACAGCAGCGCCGCCCGCGGGATCGTCGACTACGCGCAGGAGGCCGGCGCGGACCTGATCGCGCTCTCGACCCACGGCCGCACGGGCTTTCGGCGGCTGATGCTGGGGAGCGTCGCGGAGAGCGTCCTCAGGCACTCGCCGCTGCCCGTGTTGAGCTTTCCGCGGCAGCAGGCGGAAACCGAAGAGTGAGCCCCGGCGGCCGGCCCGCTACCGTGTCCGGCCGCCATGATCTCCCTCTCCAAGATTCACAAGCACTACGGCCGTCGCAGCCTCCTCGAGAACGCCTCGTTCCAGCTCGATCCGGGCCAACGCGTGGGGCTCGTCGGACCGAACGGTGCCGGCAAGACGACGCTCTTTCGTCTGATCGTCGGCGAGGAAGAACCCGACCGCGGCGAGGTGACCGTACCGAAGGCGTTGTCCATCGGATACTTCCGTCAGGACGCCGGCGAGATGTCGGGACGCACCGTGCTCGACGAGGCGATCGCCGGGAGCGGACGACTCGGCGACCTGCACTTCGAACTGGCCGAACTCGAGGGCGCCCTGGCGGACCCCGAGCGCGCCGACGAGATGGACGCGATCCTCGCACGCTTCGGCGACGTGCAGGGCGAGTACCAACAGCGCGGCGGGTACGAACTCGAGGCGCGTGCGCGCGAGGTGCTGGCCGGGCTCGGCTTCGACGACGCGCAGGTCGACAACGACGTCGGCGAGTTGTCCGGCGGCTGGAAGATGCGGGTCGCGATGGCGAAGGTCTTGATCGGTGCGCCGGACGTCCTGTTGCTCGACGAGCCGACGAACCACCTCGACATCGAATCGATCCTGTGGCTCGAAAGCTTCCTGCTCGAGCAGGACGCCGCGATCTTGATGACGTGTCACGACCGCGACTTCATGAATCGCGTCGTCACACAGATGGTCGAGATCGACGGCGGCGAACTCACGGCCTACGCCGGCGACTACGACTTCTACGATCGCGAACGGCTCGTGCGTGCAGAGCAGCAAGCCGCGCAGTTCACGCGGCAGAAGGCGATGCTGAAGAAGGAAGAGCGCTTCATCGAGCGCTTCGAGTCGCACGCCGCCAAGGCGGCACAGGTGCAGTCGCGCGTGAAGAAGCTCGACAAGATCGAGAAGCTCGAGCCGCCGCGCACGCGGGAATTGGTGCCGTTCGAGTTCCGCGAGCCGCCGCGCTCGGGCAACGACGTCGCGACGCTGCGAAAGGTCTCCAAGGCGTACGGTGCGCGGGTCGTCTACGACGATTTCGACTTCGAGATCAAGCGCGGCGAGCGCTGGTGCGTGCTCGGTGCGAACGGCGCCGGCAAGTCGACGCTGCTCAAGTTGATGGCGGGCCACCTCGAGGCCGACAGCGGCGAGGTCAAGCTGGGCGCTTCGCTGAAGCTGGGCTACTTCTCGCAGAACGCGCTCGACCTCCTGGATCCGGCGCTGACCGTCTATCAGCAGATCGATCAGGCCTTCCCCACGGCTACCACGCCGTCGAAGCGCACGTTGCTCGGCGCGTTCGACTTCCCCGGCGACGAGATCGACAAGCCGATCCGCGTGCTCTCCGGCGGCGAACGCTCACGCTTGATCCTGGCGCAGATGCTGTTCGACCCGCCGAACTTCCTGGTGCTCGACGAGCCGACGAACCACCTCGACCTGCAGACCAAGGAAGTCCTCGTGCGCACGCTGACGGCGTTCAGCGGCACGATGCTCTTCGTCAGTCACGACCGCACGTTCCTGCGCGGGCTGGCCAACCGCGTGTTGGTGTTGCCCGGCGTGCGCGAGACACAGGCGCCCGAGATCTACTCGCGCAGCTACGCGGAATGGACGGAGCGCACGGGCCTCGAAGCTCCCGGCGTGCACGCGTGAGGTCGCGCGGCGCTCAGCGTCGCTCGCGCGTGGGCGTCAACGTCCAAAAGTGCGTCTCGCCGGGCTGCAGGCGACCGACGAAGCGTAACTCGTCACCGTACGTGGCAATGTGCGCCGGACTGGAACCACCGAGCGCAGTCAGCTCGCGTACCAAGAAGCGCCCGGCCAGTTCGGGATGGTGCTCACTCAGTTCGACGGTCGCCACGTAGTCGACCGTCACGTCGCCGTCGCGCAACGGGCACGGACCAATCCAGGGGTTCGTGATCACGAAGGCGCACTCGTCGGAGTCGCGGTCGGCGTAGAACCCGAGCGGCAGCAACTGCATCTGACTCGGCGTGTGGACCGACAGCGGACCGAAGTCCGAGCGCGCCGAGAACAAGCCGTCGATCTCGAGCCGTGGCGTGCGGCCGAGCTGCCCGCGATGGAAGCGGGCGAAACCGTGCTCGCCGATCAGCGTCGCGAGCGAACGCAGGTAGCGGCGATACGCCGCGTCCTCTCCGGCGATCGGCTCGCTCGCGCTGCCGAGCGACCGCCCCGTCGAGAGCACGAGGCCCGCCTGCAGGCAACGAAACGCCTGTTGGTACGCCAGCTCTCCGGTGCGCGAGGCGGCGACGTCGTCACGCACGCCGAGCGTCGCGAGGCGCACGCCGTCCCACGCCACACGGAACAGCGGCACGCTGTGCAGCCGCGTCGGTGCGAGCGGCGTCGTGTTCACGAACGGATCGAGGAACATCAAATCGGCGTGCTCGGCGAACCGCCCGATGAGGCCCTCGATCGCGATCGGGACGACGCGCTCGGGCTGCGCCTCGCGCTTCAGCTCCGCTGCGATTCGCTCCAACTGCGCGAGCTTCGCGCTCGCGAACCAGGATCCGTGCCCGGTCGGATGAGCGTGTGTCGGGTCGAAGCACGAACCCAGCATTCCGAAGTTGCGGAGGAAGACGGCGTCGAGACCGAACTTTTGGTCGAACGCGGCGACGGTCTCGGGCAGCTTCGACGCCCACCACTCGGAACCGGGACAGAAGTAGACGCTGGCGTCGTCGCCTCGCTGGCCCATGGAACGGTTGCCGTGTTCCAGGCGTATGACGGCTGACTCCTGCGTCTCGCGTTCGCGGGCGTTCGAGAAGCTCTCGGGATTCCGGCCGAGCGCACTCTCCATCCAGGGCGCCAGGCGCACCGCGCCGCTCACCATGGCTCGCTGGCGTGCCGTGGCGTACTCGCTCGTCCCGTGCGGACGACCCGGAGCGCAACGACCGAGGCCACCCGGCGTCGCGATGTCGTGCCAGGCGACGAGGCCCGGGCCGAGCTCGCGCGCGAGAGCGTCGGTGTGCCGCGCCGACGCCATCAGTGCGCCGGGCGCGGCGCGGAAGTCGCCGAACCAAACGGGCTCCGCGTCGAGCCCGCGTGGTTCCGAGCGCGGCGCGGACTCCTCCGCGAGGAACGCGTTGTAGCGCTTGCCGACGTCGAACCAATCGCCGTGGCCGAGCGCGATCTCCACCGCGTAGGGGGACGTGTAGTCGCTTTGGACCCATGGCTCTGCCGGATACTGCACGACGCTGAAGCGCAGTTCCCGGCGTACCGGATCCGACCGCAGTCGCAGTCGCTTCCAGGTCGCCTCGCGGTCGGTGTTCGACAGGTAGATGTGCGCACCGCTCGCGCCGTCGATCAGGGCCAGCGCCGGGAACGACAGGATGCCCGGTTCGGAAGGGTCGATCGCGAAGGGCTGCGAGATCGGATCCTCGACGACGTAGCCACCGCCCCAGGGCAACACCAACCGATCGTCCGCGCCGTACGACGGGAGCGCGAGCCGCGGAAACTCGACGGCGGCGAGGTAGATGTCAGGCGGCTGGCGCTCGTCGAGCTGCACTTCGATCGTGCCCAACAAACCGTCGCCGCGAGGGTTCGTGCGCCACTTCGTGATCACGTCCAGCACGATCGGCGGCAGCGGTTCGGGCAACAGCGCCTGGTAGTAGGTCGTCGCGACGACGCCCGTCTTGCCAGAGTGCACGACCTGGGACTCGAGCCGCGCCTCGGATGCCTCCAAGCGATGGACCTCACCGAACGCGCCGCCGCGGACGTGAAAGTCGAGCGCCCAAGGAGCGAAGGCATCGCCCAGTTCGAGCGACTCGAGCGCGCCCGTGAGCGACGCCAGCTCGGAGGCCTCGGTCGACTCGCGAAAGGTCGGCGTGACGGTGGGCGCGCGCCGGCCGTCGTCGCCGCAGGCGACGCACGCAACAGCGGCGACGACGCACTCCGCGCGGAGAACTACGAGGCGCCCGTGCACGGCCGGAAGAGGATGAAGGTCAAGTCGTCGGGCTTGCTGGGCCGTCCCGCGACGGCTGCTCGCATGCGCGTCTCGGCGAGCTCGGCCAGTTGGACGCCCGCATCCAGCAAGGGTCCCTTGCGAACGATCGTCACCATCTCCTCGAGCGTCAGGTTGTCCGACAGACCGTCGGTGGCAACCAGCAGGGTGTCCTTGGGCGCGATCGGTACCGAAGCGCCGAACTCGATGCGCATGCCGTCGCGCCCGACGAAGTTCGAGATCAGGTGACGCTCTTCGTGATGCATCGCCGCTTCCTCGTCGAGGATGCCCGCTTCGATTGCGTAGCCCGTGGGCGAGTGCGAGATCGTGCGCGCCTTGATCTTGCCTCGGCTACCCACGTGCAGCACTAGCGAGTCGCCGACGTGCACGGCGCGCGCGCTGTTGTCGCGCACGATCACACCGGCGAACGTCGTCCCGGCGCCGATCCCGAGGTCGAGCACCGCGCGGTTGGCGAGCTCGAGCCCGTCGAGCACGGCGTGGCGCAGCGCTTCCTCGCGCTCCTCCCCCGTCGACATGCGTTGGCGCAAGGTCTCGAGCGTGATGCGGCTCGCGCGTTCCCCCGCCGCAAGCCCCCCCATCCCATCGGCCACGGCGAAGAGCGCTCCGCCGGGATAGGGCAGGATGCCCGCCGCGTCCTCGTTGGACTCCTTGACCGGGCTCGGGCGCGAGAAGACGACGGCCTCGCCGAACGGCAGCGGCACCTGGAGCGCGGCCTCGCTCGTGTGCTCCAGGAAGAGGACTCCGCCGGTGATCTCCATCGTGCGTCAGACGAGCGCTCCGTCGCGGATTCGACCAAAAGCGCGGTGCATCGCATCCGCCGTCGTAAAGCGCTTCTCCTGGTCGACCGAGAGCGATCGCTGCAAGAGTCGCACGAGGTCGGGGTGGTAGCCACGCCGCACGCGCTCGGCGCCCGGGTACGGCCACTCGAACGGCCATTCGGGCAACGCGCCCGAGAGCAACTTCCAACTGACGAGCCCCGCCGCGAACACGTCCGAGCGCAGCGCCGGCTTGCCCATCGCCTGCTCGGGCGCCAAGTATCCGATCGTGCCCGAGCCGGAAGCCTGCAGCGTACGCTCCATCACGCGCGCCAACCCGAAGTCGGCCAAGCGCAAGCGGTTGTCTGGGAACACCAGCACGTTCTCCGGCTTGACGTCGAGGTGCGCCGTCTTGCGTCGGTGCGCGTGCGCGAGTCCCGCCAAGAGCTGGTCGATGTAGCCCAGTACCGTTTTGCGCGCGATGCGTCGTGTCATCCGCTCCGCGAGGTTCTCCTCGGCCAGCGCGGTCACGATCACGAAGCGCCCGTCGATCATGCCCGCCGTCTTGATCGGCAGGATGTTCGGGTGGTCGAGCTTGGCCACCAAGCGCACCTCGCGCCGAAACAGCGTCAGCGTCTCCGCGTCCACGTGCTCGGCATGCGGCATCTTGAGCGCGACCTGAATGCCCTCGACCGTGTCGTACGCACGATAGACCTCGGCGAACGCACCGGTCGCCAAACGAGCCTCGATGCGGTACTGACCAAAGCGTTGACGACGCTTGAGCGACATGCCGCGCACCATACCCGCGATGCCCTTTGGTCTGGCGATCTTTCGAGCCCTCGGCGGCGCCGTCAGGGCTCGCGCAGGTCCGGCTCGTCGAGCGTCACCGCCGGGGTCGTCGCCGGGACGAGCGGGCGCCGGTGCCAGAGGGCGTAGACCAGAGCGCCGGCGGCGATGACAGCCGCGCCGACCGCCAGGACGCGCGGCTCGCCCACGGTCAGTTGCGAGAGGGTGGTGGCGAAGGCGGCCGCCAGGTAGAGCAGCGGGGCCAAGGGGTAGAGCGGGCTCCGGAACGGTCGCGGCGCTCTTGGATTCCGGCGACGGAAACGCAGGAGGCCCCAGGCTACGAGGCCGTGGAAGAGCCATTCCGCGCTCACCACCGCATCGACCAGAAAGCTGAGCGGCAGCGCGAGGTAGGCGAGGGCCAGCCCGAGCTGCAGCAAGAGACCGGCGGTCGGCGCGCCGCGGCCGGAGAGCCGGGCGAAGCGCGGCAAGAAGAGCCCCTCACGCGCCATGGCGACGTACAGCCAGGGCGACCCGAAGATCGTGACGACGAGCCACCCGAGCGCCGAGACCGCCAGCCCGGCGGAGAGCAGCGCGCCGCCGCTGGTTCCGAAGACGTGATTGCCGAGCACGGTCGCGAAGCCGGCATCGCTGGCGAGGCGATCGATCCCGAGGACACGCAAGTAGGCGCAGGCGAGCGCCAGGTAGATCACGATCACGCCCAGCACGCCGCCCACGATCGCCCGCGGAAGCGTGCGCTCCGGCCGTTCGACCAAGGGCGCGACGTAGCACACCATCTGCCAGCCGCCATAGGCGAAGAAGACGGGCAAGAGCGCTGTGGCCATGCCCGCCCACAGGCTCCCGCGCTCGACGACGCCGCTGGCTTCGACGGGCTCCAGCGGCGCCATCGGCGTCGCCAGCGCGAGGCCCGCCACGAGCAGGCACCCGATCGCACCCAGCTTCGCCGCCATCAGCACGTTCTGGAACGTCGCCCCCGCGCGCGCGCCCGCGAGACACACACCGGTGACGCCCACGATCGCAAGGGCCGCGATCCAGCCGCGATAGGCCTCGAGATCGTAGGCCGGCAACGCCTCGTCGACGGCGCGTGCGGCGAAGCTCGCCACCGACGCGATCGCCCCCGTCGAGATGACGAACAGCACGACCCACGCGAACAGGAAGGCGGCCAGCCCGCCGAAGGACTCGCGCAGGAACACGTACCAGCCGCCAGCCTTCGGGAAGCTCGCGCCCCACTCGGCGAAGGTCAGCGCCGCCGCCAGCGCGAAGCCACCGCCGATGACCCACATCGCGAGGAAGGCCCAGGGCTCGTAGGCCCGCTCGGCGACTTGACTGGGTGTGAAGAAGATGCCGACGCCGAGGATGCCGCCCATCACGAGGAGCGTCGCGTCCACGGTGGAGAGCCGGCGCTCCGTCATCGATCGGCCGCCGTCCCGGAGTTCGTCGGCAGGTAGCGCGGATTGGTCCAGGTCGTGCCCTCCTCGAGGTAGGCGCGCAGCACGCGACTCGTCATCGAACCGCGCGCGCGGGCAAGCTGCGTATTCAGCGTCTGACGCAAGACCGCGGCCTGGCCCGTCGCCTCGAGGTGCTCGAGCGGCGTTCGGTACTGCTCGCCGAGCCGCGCGTACACCTTGCGCAACCGCTCGCCGAGCGCGTGCACGGTCGGGCGTTGATCGCGCGCCGAGACCAGGTTCTCGAGTTGGTACGGATCGCGCTCGAGGTCGAACAACAACCACGGGCCGCTCAGATCCTCGGCATACAGGTAGCGCGGCGTGCGCAACGCGCGCCACGAGAACGTGCGATGCACGTTGAGCGCTCCGATCCCGAGGATCTCCTGGCAGTAGACGGCTTCCGGCAAGATGCCCGTCCGGCCGTGCAAGGCAAAGCCGAGGTCACGCCCGCGCATCGACGACGGGATCGGCGCGTCGCACAGCCCCAGCAGCGTCGGCGCCAAGTCGATCGACGAGAACAGCACCTTGCTGGAGGCGTTCACGCGCAGGCGGCGCGGCCACCGCACGATCAAGGGCACGCGGATCGACTCGTCGAAGGGTTGCTGAGCCGCTGAGAGCCCGTGCTCGCCCAAGAGAGTTCCGTGATCGCTCGTGAACACGACGACCGTGTTGTCGGCCAGCTCGAGCCGGTCGAGCTCGTCCAGCACGCGGCCGATCTCGGCGTCGAGCGCGGTGCATTGCGCGTAGTACGCGCGCAGTCGCCGGAGCGAGCCCGCGGCGTCGCCGTCGGGGACCACGTCGCTGGGCTGGAACGACGGCGGCAACGACAGCTCGTCCTCGGTGTAGACGGCGAGGTGCTCGTCGGGGACTTGCTCGAACGGCGGGTGCGGTGGTCCGTACGACACCGTCAACTGGAACGGGTCGACGGTGCCGGACGCGACGTGCTGCCCCAGGCGTTCGATGGCGAGGTTCGAGAACGTCGTGGGTCCGTACTCCTTGGCGACGAGCGGCGGCGGCCGATCCGTCAGCAGGATCGAGCTGTTGTGGTCGAAGGGCTTCATCGCCTGCGCCCAGTACTCGTCGAAGCCCTGCCGCGCGGGCCCGGGCGGCACGTAGGTGCTCTCGGGATGACCCGCCAAGCGCCACGTGCCGATGTACGAGGAGCGCCAGCCGCGCATCGTGAGCGAACGCGCGAAGGTGTCGTGCCCCACCGCGAGTGGCAGGGAGTTGCCCAGGACGCCGTGGTCGAGCGCGTACTTCCCCGTCAGGAGGCTCGCGCGCGCCGACGCGGCGACCGGCGTGTTGGCGAACGCGTTGACAAGGTGCACGCCGCCGGCGGCCAAGCGATCGAGATTCGGCGTGCGGACCCGACCGCCGGTCAGGAAGCCGAGATCCTGGCCACGCCAACCGCTGGCGAGCAGCACCAGCACGTTCGGCCGCGCATTGCTCTCGCGCGGGCCACAGCCGCTCAGCCCGCCGAGCGCCAGCGCTCCCGCCGCCGCGGCGGTCCCGTGCAACAGCGTGCGGCGCGACAAGGAGCGCGTCACGAGCTGGCGACCTCCGTCTCGAGCTGCTGGAGCGAGACGAGCTTCGCGTAGAACCCGCCGCGCGCGAGCAACTCGGCGTGGGAGCCGAGCTCGACCAAGCGACCCTCGTCCAAGACGGCGATTCGGTCGGCGTTCTTGATCGTCGAGAGCCGGTGCGCGATCACGAGCACCGTCCGGTCGCGCATCAAGACGTCGAGCGCGGCCTGCACCTGGGCCTCGGTTCGGCTGTCGAGCGCGCTGGTCGCCTCGTCGAGCAACAAGAGGGGCGCGCCCTTCAACAAGGCGCGCGCGATCGTGATGCGTTGCCGCTGTCCGCCCGACAGCCGCGAACCCATCTCCGCCACGTTCGTCGCGTAGCCGTCCGGCAGTCCGAGCACGAACGCGTGAATGCCCGCCGCGCGGGCAGCATCGTGAATCTCGTCCTCGCTGGCGTCGGGTCGGCCGTACGCGATGTTCTCGGCGATCGAGGCGTGGAACAGGAACGGCTCCTGCCCGACCATCGCGTACTGACGCGTCCAATCGGCCTGCGCCAGGTCACGAAGATCGACGCCGTCGACGGTGATGCGCCCCTCGTCGACGTCGAAGAAGCGCGCGACCAGATCCATCACGGTGCTCTTTCCCGCACCCGACTCGCCGACCAGGGCCAGCGTCTCGCCGACCCGCAGCTCGAGGTCGAGTCCGCGTACCGCGGGCGCGTCCGTGTCGGGATAGGAGAAGGTCACGTTCTCGAAGCGAATCGCGTCGCGGAGTCCGTCGATCCGGCGCGGATTCGCCGCCTCCTGTACGTCGACGGGTTGCTCCAGCAACTCTTCGATGCGCGCTGCGGCGCCCATCGACTCGTTCACCTGCGTCCAGCCGCGGGTCACGCTCTTGGCGTGATTGCTCATGCGCGCGACCAACAGGAAGAAGGTCGTCATGGCTCCGCCGCTGACGCCGAACTCGCCGGTCGCCACCTGGATCGAGCCCAGGATCGCGATCAGGATCGCGAAGCCGGCGAGGCTGAAGAATGCCGTCCACGACTGCGTCAGGGACAGCGCGCGCACCATGCGCATCGAGCTGCGCCGATACTCGGAGTTGATCTTCCGATAGCGCTCGAGCTCGCGCTGCTCACCGCCGAACGACTTGACCGTGCGCACGCCTAAGAACATCTGCGAGAGGGCCTGGATCGAGGTTCCCAACGAGGTTTGGCTCTGCCGCGAGCCGCGTCGCACCTTGCGCGAGAGGCGCGAGACGGGAATCACGACCAACGGAGCCGCCAGCATCACGAGCAACATCGGACCGGGCGCGAGCGACAGGAGCAGCGCGGTCGAGACCAGCGCGAACACGCCCTCGAGCAGGATGTTCCGAAAGGCGACGTTGACGGCGACGAGCGTCTGCTGCACGTCCGAACTGATGCGCGACAAGAGATCGCCGAGCTGACGCTCACCGTGGTAGCGCAGGCTCAAGCCCATCAGGTGACGCGCGAGTCGCATGCGCAGCTCGACGACCAGGTCGATCGCCAGCCGGCGCGACAACCAGGTGAAGCCGTAGTGCGCCGCCGCGCCGAACAGCGCGCAGCCCAGCGCGGCCAGCACGACCATCGCGAGCAGCGCCCAGCGCGAATCGAGGGTGCCGGGATCGAACAGGCCCTCGAGCCCGTGCGCGGCGTCGCGAATCCAGCGGCGCACGCCACTGCCGACCCCCTCGGTCTGCGCGTCGGGCCGCGGGAACAGCACGTCCTCCCAAACGACCTCGATCAGGAGCAGCGCGCCGACCTGGAAGGCCGCCGCGAGCGAGCCCAACAGCGCCGCGAGCCCGAACCACTTCAGGCGCGGCAGGGCGTGGGGACGCAGGAGTTCGAGGAACTGACGCACGGGGGGCGATGATGTCGAAGAGGTGCGGTCGAAAGCGAGCGATCCCCGCCGAACCCGCTATCGGGTTCTGCGGGGATCGCCGGGCGGTCGGACTCCGAGCGTTACAGGCCCTGGATCTTGGCTCCGTCGTAGAGCGTCTGCACGTAGTCGTTGAGCCGGCTCGCGATGAACTCCTGCTCGAGCAGGCTACGCTCGCTCGGATCGCTGGGGTTCAGCGTGCGAGCGGCGGGGATGCGCTTGTTGAGCCGCGCGATGTACCAACCGTTCTGGCCGCGCCAGGGACCGCCGATCTTGCCGACCTCCATCTCGAAGAAGATCTCGTCGGCGATCGAGTTGCCGTTCAGGAAGATCGAGAAGTCGCTCTCGAAGGTCTTCTGCAGCAGGTCGTTGCGCGAAACGCCGCGGAAGCGCCCCTTGTCGTTGAGCTGACCCGGCTGGAGCTGTTCCCTCTGCGACTCGGCGATCGGCGGGTCGTAGTAGTCGGAGTGCTCTTCGAGCAACTCGTCGAAGGTCTTGTCGCCCTTGGTCAACGCTTCGGCGACCTGGATCGCTTCGCGCCGCGCCGCTTCCCAGCCGTTCTCCTTCCAGGTCTTGTTCTTGAAGTCGTAGGCCGAGCACAGCAGCACGTCCACGTCCACCTTGGCCTGCGCGACGATCTGGTTCGTGCGGCTCTTGCCGTGGGCCAGCAGGGCTTCGTCGGTCATTTCGTCCTGGATCATCCGCTTGAACGACTCGGTGATGCGGAAGTACAAGCGGTAGTCGTTCACCGAGGGGAACTTCTTGAACTGCACCGCGATCATCTCGACGCTGAACGGCGAGGCCTTGTAGGGGCCGCTGTGCGCCTCGTAGGCCGCCGCGAACTCTTCGTCGGTGAGCCAGGCCGAAGTCGACTCGCCCTCGCCGGCGGGCACCTCGACGCTCTCGAGCGCCTGGCGCGCGAGCGTCGTGTTGACGAGCCAGCTACGCGAATCCTCGACCGCCTGCGGCGTGACCTGATCGCGGATCATCTGCCAGATCGTGTCCACGTGGATGTCCTGACCGTTGACGCGCAGCGCGAGGTGGTCGGGCAGGCCGGTCTCGGGCGCTTCGACCTCGGCGTTGTCGTCGAGGTACTTGATGACGAGCTGACGCAGCAGCATCGTCAGGAAGTTCTTGCTCTGCGGGTCGGGCTGGACGTCCTCGCCCGCTTCGATCCGCGCCATGCGGTCGTCCCAACCGTCCGTGAGTTGCTGCAGGAGCGCGGCTCCGTTGGCACCCGCCTCGAGCGCCATCTTGGTGATCGCCGGAAACTCGTTCGGGTTCTCCGGCAGGAACATCCGGTCGAAGCGTTGGGTCTGGCGGACCTGGTCCTCGAAGTTGGACGGGCGCATCGGCAGCACGTCCTCGAGCTTCAGGTTCTGGCCGGGATACTCCTTCTCCACGTTCGCCTGGGCCTCGTCGATCGCGGCTTGCACGTCCTCGGCGGTCACTTGGTACCTCGAGACGTCCTCCCCCGCCGTCTCACGCCGCGCGATCTCCTCGTCCATGTACGCCTTCAGTTTCAGGTTCTGAATGTACGGCTGGCCGAGTGAGCCGAGCGCGAGATGGCGCTTGATCGCGTTGTGCGAAATCGTCTCGCCGTTCACGACGATCGGCTCACCGAGGATCTCTGCGTCGGTTCGCGCCGCGGGCGCGGCCGGTGCTGCGGCGGCAGCAGGCACACTTGCCTCCGGAGCGGCCTCCTGGGCGAGCGGCGCGCCGATCAGTGCAAGGGCGAGAGCGCCCGTCGGGAAGATTCGTTCGAGGAACATGGGAAGCGAAGTGTCGAGAGGGGGAAGTTGAACGGAGGCGTCGAGCGAGCCGATGGTACGCGGAGCGTCCGCGAGCGTTGGCAGCAGTCGCAGGCGGCGGTCATTTCGGGGGCAAAAGTCTAGTCGCCACGCGGCTTTTTCCCAAGAGAGCGGGCCGGAGCCCGACCGACGCGGCCTCCGGCGTCGAGTAGGATGAGGACGCTCCCGCCCCCGCCCCTCGACTTCCATGCATTCCTACACCCCGCGCACGATCGCCCAGCTCGTGGAGATCCTCCACCCGCCCCAACCCGTGGGGGTCGGGTCGGTCCAGAAGGTCCACAACCGGATGTTCGAGTCGGGCACTCCGCTCTACGGCAACTTCCAAGCGATCCCCGAGGGCGCCGTCCTGTCGCACCCCGTCGCGCAACCGGGCGGCGCTTCGACCGCCGTCTTCCTGGTCGACCGCTACCAGTTTCGCGAAGAGCTGACCGGGTTGACGATCGAGGACTTCGCGGAGCGCGTGCACCACGTCTCGAGCGAGGTCGCCGGACTCGAGAACCACCAAGTCATGAACGCGCAGGCCGTGACGCTGCGCATGCTCGTCAACCCGCGCAACTACTCCGACAGTCGCGCTCTCTTGAAGGGCGAGCTGTTCGGCTTCCAGGGACGGCTGACCGACTTCGAGCACGATCCCGAGTTGTACGGATTTCGCCTGGTGTTTCCCGCGACGCAGGAATCGCCCGCCCGCTACGCGCTGCGCGTCGAGTCGTTCGCCAACGACCCGCGTTCGCTGTTCGTGGAAGTGCAGGGCACCTTCGGCGGCCTCGTCGTCGCGCGCGGCCTCGATCCCTTGCGCGAGAACGTCCTGTCGACCTACCGCTTCGTCACCGAGCGTGCGCTCTCCTTCCTCGCGGGCTTCGATCAGCGCCAGGAAGCCTAGGGCGCCGGGCGTGGCGCTCGCCCGCGTCCTCGTCGCGGCGTGCGTCGCGCTGCTGGCGACGGCCTGCACGGACGGGGACGAGCGCACGCCCGCCGCACAGGACGGCGGCACCAGCGCCGACCCCGCACCGCCGGGTGCGGTCGTCCTCGTCGACGGCGTGCCGATCACGCGCGACGAGGTCGAGCGCTGGGCGGCTTGGATCGCCGCGGTCGAGCCGCAGTACGTTCCCGACGCGCGGCGTCGCTTCGCGCTCACGAACGGCTTGCTCGAGCGCGCAGCGCTGCGCGCGGCGCGCGGTGACGAGCGGCGCGCGGCCGAAGCGCGCGCGCGCGCCGCGGCGTCGCAACTCGCGCTCGAACCCTCGGTCGCGCCCGAGGGCGCAACGCGCCAGACCGTCGAGGGCTCGTGGCACACGCTCGGAATTCAGCTCTGGGGCGAGCTGCAGCCGACGCGGCCGGGCGTCTGGATCGGCCCCATCGAACGCCTCGGCACGTTCACGCTCGCGCGCGTCACCTCCAGTCGCCACGAGCACGGCATCGAGGTGCTGGTCGTGGAGCTCGTCGATTACCCTTTCCTCGAGCCCGAGTCCGCGCGGCGCGACCTCGCGCGCGCCGTGGACGACGCGCGGCTCACGATCGTCGACCCCGACTACGAAGCGATCGTTCCCGAAGCCTGGAAGTACCGCATGGACGGTCCCGAACGATGAACACGCAAGCTGCCGTCGCCCTCTCCCTCTTCGCGTTCGCGTCCGTCGTCGCGCCAACCCCGCGCGCCCTCGCGGACGACGAGATCTGGACCGAGAAGAACCACCCTTCGACGTGCCCGTACACCGAAGGCGACGCCGAGGCGTTGCGCGCCGCGGGCTTCGTCTCGTGGGGCGGCTTCGAGTTCGGCGTGACCGACACGACCGCCGTCGACGAGCTGCTGCCGACGCTCGACATTCGCTGGCTTGAGACCGAGCACTTCGAGATCGGCTTCGCGCTCGGCCCGTACAAGGTCGCCATCGACGAGAAGAAGAAGATTCGCGCCGAGCTGACGGAGCTCGCGACGAAGCTCCCCGGCATCAAGCCGAAGAGCAAGCAGCTCGATCCGTGGCTGCGAACGTACCTGTTCGGCCAACGCTTGGAAGCGGCCTACGCGCGCATGCTCCAGATCCTCGACGTTGCACAGGACGAGTTCCCCGACGGCAAGACGCGCTGGATCCTGGGTGGCGGCAAGAAGTACATGGGCGAAGGCCCGCACCTCGGCATGGGCGGCAAGTTCGAGGTCCTGATCGTTCCCAACGAAGTGGCGCACGTGGACTTCCTGCGCGCGCACTACGGCCTGCAAGTGCGCAAGCCTCAGCGCTACAACACGATCGAGCGCGATTCGCTGATCCTCTCGTTCCCCGCCGTGGGCTCCACGCGCGTCGACACGGCGCTCCACGGCGCGGTGATCTTCAACCAGGCGATCAACTTCCTGGACGGCTACAAGCACTACTCGTACGAGCTGCCGATCTGGCTCCGCGAAGGCCTCGCGCACTTGATGGAGCGCGAGATCAGCCCCGACTACAACTCGTTCGACTCGTCCGAAGGCGCGATCGCCGAGATGACCAAGAAGTCGGACTGGGACAAGGAGACGGCCAAGATGATCCGCGCCGGCGAGGCTCCGACCCTGGCGACGCTGGTGAACCTCAGGACGTACGCCGAACTCGAGCTGCCCCACCACTTCGCCACCTGGTCGATGACCAAGTTCATGATCGAACAGCACGGAGCCGCGTACGCCCAGTTGCTCGACCTCTTGAAAGGCATCAAGAACGAACAGGGCCTGCCCGACGGCGCCAACATGCCGGACAAGCAGCGCAAAGCTTTCCAGGAGGCGTTCGGCATCAGCTACCGCGACTTCGACCAGCTCTGGAGCGAGTGGGCACTGTCCCAGTAGACCGCCACGACCGCCGCGCGACGAGTGGGCTAGACTTCACGTCATGCGGCTCTCGATTCGATGCTTCGCGCTTTCGACGAGCCTCCTCGTCGCCGCCGCCTGCCTGGCGGCACCCCCGCCGATCTCGGTCGACACGGACTTCGGCGAGGTGCGCGCCGATCGCGACCACGACGCGCAGGCGGTCGCCGAACTGCTCGCGGACATGGCGCCCGAGATCCAGGCGATCCTGCCGGGCGTGCAGCTTCGCCGCGTCGACGTTTGGGTCCAGGAGCGACTGCGGCTCTATCGCTGGCAGGAACGCACCGAGAGCGTGCGCGGCTTCACGCTGCTCGAGCGCGAGTTCGACGCGACGCGCATCCACCTGCGCGGCGGCGGACAGAGTTCGTGGTACCTGGCGCACGAGCTGGTCCACGCGCTGATCGACCGTTCGTGGCGCCCGTTGCCGGCGTTGCTCGAGGAGGGTTTGGCCGACGTGGTCGCCGAAGAACTCAACCCCGAGTTCGCCGCGCACATCCGCGCGCATCGGCTCTTCAACGTCAGCCTCTTGACCGGCGGGATGATCTTCCGGGTGCGCTGGAACGAGCCCGACGAAGGCCCGCCGCGCTCGTGGCGACGGCGGACGGCGACGTCCCGCGTGCTGTTGCCGCCGGACGAGAGCGAGCCGCTGAACGGCGACTTTCGCACGACGCTGGTCGAGCTGCTCAGCGCCGATCGCGCCGGTTTGCACGCGCGCTTCCACGAACTGCCCGAGAGCTACTACGGGTTGGCTTGGTTCCTCGTCGCGCGCATCGTCGAGCGCCGCGGCCTCGACGGGCTGCATCGCATGTGCCTTGACGCGACCGCCGCCGGGCAGGACTTGATCCCGATCGACACGATCCTGGCGGCGGCCGACGTGACCCTGGACTCGCTCGATGCCCAGCTCGTCGGCGACTCGTTCCGCTACTCCGAATTGCGCGCCGCCGCCTATCTTCGGACCGAGCTCTTCAGCGACCTCACCGTCTCGCTGCTCCGCCCGCACTTTCCGGCCGCCACTTCGAAGCGCCTGCTCTGGCGGGTTTCACCCGCTTTCGTGACCTTGCGCGGCGACGAGGTCCCCTTCCGCACGATCCGGCCGCTGTACGAGTCCATCCGCCGCGATTGGAGCCTGACACCGCGCTGAAGCACCAGCGGGTACGCTCGGCGCCATGAAGCTCGAGAGTCAATCCTTCGCGGACGGCCAAGCCATCCCGCCCGAGTTCGCCTTCGCCCGTCCCGCGCCCGAAGGTCACGTGACCTTCGCCGGCAATCGCAGCCCGCACTTGGCCTGGAGCGACGTGCCCGCCGAAACGCGCTCGTTCGCGCTCGTCTGCGTGGATCACGACGCGCCGGCGGTCGGCGACGACGTCAATCGCGAGGATCGCACGGTCCCGCACGACACGGAGCGCGCGGAGTTCTACCACTGGGGCATCGTCGACCTTTCCGCGGAGCTGCGCGAGCTGCCCGCGGGCGCGTGCGGTGAAGGGGTCGTCCCCCGCGGCAAGAGCGATCCGCCCGGGCCGCCCGGCACGCGGCAGGCGCGCCAGGACTACACCTCTTGGTTCGAGGGTGATGAAGCGATGGAAGGCACCTACCACGGCTACGACGGGCCGGCTCCGCCCTGGAACGACGAGCGCGTCCACAACTACCACTTCACGCTCTACGCGCTCGACGTCGAGCGCTTGCCGCTACCCGAGGACTTTCACCCCACCGACATCCTGAGCGAGATCACCGGCCACGTGCTCGCGGAGGCGACGCTGACCGGGACCTACACGCAGAACGTCGCGCTGGCGGAAGGCACCGGTTAGAGAGCCGGCTAGAGGTCCTTCAGCTCGCGCAGGAGATCCTCGAGGATCGCCTTGGCGTCGCCGAAGAGCATCAACGTGTTGTCGCGCTCGAAGAGCGGGTTCTTGATGCCCGCGTAGCCCGACGACAAGGAGCGCTTGACGACGAAGACCGTGCCGGCGTCCCACACGTTCAGGACGGGCATACCCGCGATCGGCGAGGTCGGGTCGTCGTTCGCGGCCGGGTTCGCGACGTCGTTCGCGCCCAGGACGAGCGCGATGTCGGCGTTGCCGAAGTCCGAGTTGATCTCCTCCAGCGCGAAGAGTTGCTCGTACGGCACGTCGGCCTCGGCCAAGAGCACGTTCATGTGGCCCGGCATGCGACCCGCGACCGGGTGGATCGCGTAGCGCACGGTCTTGCCGTGCTGCTCGAGCCACGACGCCAACTCGCGCACCTTGTGCTGCGCCTGCGCGACGGCCATGCCGTACCCCGGCACGATGATGACCGAGCGCGCGGCCTCGAAGATCGACGCCGCTTCCTCGGGGCCGGCCGAACGCACGCCCTTGTACTCGGTGTCGCCCCCGGCTCCGCCCGTCGCCTCCTCACCGAAGGTCGCGAAGAGCACGTTGACCAACGAGCGGTTCATCGCCTTGCACATGATCCGCGTCAGGATCAGACCCGACGCACCGACCAAGGACCCGGCGACGATCAAGAGGTTGTTCTCGAGCACGAAGCCCGTCGCGCAGGCCGCGAGTCCCGAGTACGAGTTCAAGAGCGAGATCACGACGGGCATGTCGGCGCCACCGATGGGCACGGTCAGCCCGACGCCGAGCACGAGCGCGACGAGCGCGAGGCATACGGTCGCCAGGAGCGCCAGCGACGAAGCCTCCGAACCGAAGCCCGCCCAGTAGGCGAGCGTCACGACGACGAGCGCCAGGAGCACGTTGACCGCTTGCGCGCCGATCGGGCCGAAGCGATTGCCCCGAATCCGGCCCGAGAGCTTGCCGAACGCGACCAGGCTGCCCGACAGCGTCACCGAGCCGATCAACACTGACAGCGCGAGCGCCAGGGCGAAGGGCACGCCCTCGAGCACGTGCACCGAGCCCCCCGCTCGCTCGAGCGCGTTGATGCGCGCGATCTCCGCCAGCGCGACGAGCGCCGAGGCCGCGCCGCCGAGCCCGTTGAAGAACGCGACCAGCTCCGGCATGCCCGTCATCGCGACGCGCGTCGCCAAGACGACGCCCAAGACCGTGCCGACGAGCAAGCCGCCGGCCAGTACCCACCACTGGACGCCCACGAGGATCAAGAACGTCGCCAGCACGGCGAGCAACATCGCCACCATCGCCAGCCGGTTGCCGGTGCGCGCCGACTTCACGCGGCCGAGCCGTTTCAGCGCCAGCACGAAGAGCAGCGCGCTGACCATGTACACGGCTTCCACCGCGAAGGGGGGCAGCGTGAAGCCGCCGAAGACGTCGGGGTTCATTGCTTCGACCCTCGCGCTTTCTTCGCGCCGAACATCTTCAGCATGCGGTCGGTCACCAGGAAGCCGCCGACGACGTTGGTCGTCGCGGCCGCGATGGCGACGAAGCCCAAGAGCTGGCCCGCCAAGGGATAGTCCGCCGTCGCGCAGTACAGCGCGCCGACCAGCGTGATCCCGCTGATCGCGTTGGCGCCGGACATCAACGGCGTGTGCAGCGTCGCGGGAACTTTCGTGATGAGCTCGAAGCCCAGGAAGATCGCGAGCAGGAGCACCCACAGGCCGACGAGCACGAAGCCCGGGCTGGTCGGGTCGATCTCCTGGAGCGACCCCAAGGCGGCGAGCGCGGAAGAGAGCGCGGGCATCAGGATTCCTGTTGGAGGAGCGCGGCGGTCGGGGCGTGCTGGATCTCGCCGTCCGCCGTCAAGCGGCAGCCGCGGAAGACTTCGTCCTCGAAGTCGATCGCGAACGCGCCTTCGCGAAACGCGGGCGCGAGCAAGTTCCAGATGTTCTTGGCGTACAGCTCGCTGGCGTGGAGCGGCACCGTGGCGGGCAGGTTTGGGATGCCGATGATCGTGACGCCCTTGCGCTCGGTGATCTCGCCCAGGACCGAGCCCGAGCAGTTGCCGCCCGTCTCGACCGCCAGGTCGACCACCACCGCGCCGCGCTTCATCGAGTCGAGCATCGCGTCGTCGACCAAGACCGGCGCCGTGCGCCCCGGGATCTGCGCGGTCGTGATGACGATGTCGGCTTCGGCGACGCGCTTGGCGACCTCTTCGCGTTGGCGCGCCAGGAACTCTGAGCTCTGCTCCTTGGCGTAGCCGCCGGCGTCCTCCATGTCCTCGGCGCCGGGCACCTCGATGAAGCTCGCACCGAGGCTCTCTACCTGCTCTTTCACCGCCATGCGCACGTCCGTCGCCTCGACCACGCAGCCCAGGCGCCGCGCGGTCGCGATCGCCGTCAGCCCGGCGACGCCAGCGCCGAAGATCACCGCCTTCGCCGGCGGAACCGTGCCGGCGGCGGTCATCATCAAGGGACAGAGCTTGTTCGAGTTCGACGCCGCTAGCAGCACGGCCTTGTAGCCCGCGATCGTCGCCTGGCTGGAGAGCGCGTCCATCGACTGCGCGCGGCTGATCCTCGGGATCAGATCCATCGCCAGCGCCGTGACGCCCTTCGCAGCGAGCGCCCGCACCTCGTCGCGATGGAACGCGGGCGCGATCAGCGACACGACGGTCTGGCCCGCCGAATAGCCCTCGATCTCCTCCAGGGTCGGCGGCGAAACCTTCAGGACCAGATCCGCGCCCTCGGCCGAGCCGCCGATCGTGGCGCCGACGGCTTCGAACGCCCGATCCTCGAACCCAGCCCTCTCGCCGGCGCCAGGCTCGATGCGCACCTCACACCCCGCCTTCTTGAAGCGCTTGACGGTATCGGGACTGGCAGCAACGCGCGTCTCGCCGGGACGGCGCTCTCTCGGTACGAAGCAGGTGGGCATGGGCCGAGAAGGATAGCAGCTGCCCTACGGAGTCAGGCACATTCTCGTCGCCCGTGCCAATGTGTGCCTGACGCCGTACCCGCGTCGCGCGGCTTCCCCGCATTCCCTCGGTCGCAGCTAAGCCGCCAGCCGCACCGGTGGGTCTTCCTGACGATAGCCACGGTAGTCGAGGAGCCGTTGGGGGATACGGAGTCAGGCACATCCTCGTCGCCCCAACCAATGTGTGCCTGACACCGTATTCCGCGGCGCGAGGGCGTGCGCATCGGCCGCAAGCGGGTCGAACGCCTCCAGGGATACGGAGTCAGGCACATTCTCGTCGCCCCAACCAAAGTGTGCCTGACACCGTATTCCGGCGGGCTCCGTACCGCGCGGGTGTTCAGGCGAAGAGGAAGTCGCTCTCTTTCGACCAGGCGCTGAAGCGGTAGAGGGGCACGAGGCGTTGGAGTTCTGCGAGGAGCACGTCGGCGACGCCCTCGCTGCACGCCGCGGCGCGCGCTGGGCCCGTGGCGGGCCAGGTGCGTTCGACGGCGAGGCGGTGCTCGCCGGGGACGTAGTAGCCGAGGTATTCGGTCAGGCGGTCGAGCGAGAGGTCGCCGCAGCGCCATTCGCCTTTCCAGTCGTGCATGCGCAACCGGAAGCCGTCGAGTTCGTCCAGGAGCTGTCGCCAGGCCTCGAGGCCTTCGGCGGCGATGCGCTTCTTCATGTTCTGCCCGTCGTACCACGCCTCCGGACCGATCTCGAACGCGACGCGGAGAGCGTCGGGCTGGAGGGAGAGGGTCAAGCCAGCGTTCTTGTGCGCCGAGTCGAGGTCCTTGGCGAGGTCGGCGCCCAGGGTCTTCTTCAGGCGCGACTTCTCGGCCTTGACGCGGAAGAGCGACGACCACAGGCGGCCGACCTTGTTGTGGTTGAAGGCGTGCGGGTGGTGCAGGCTCGAGCGCACGTCGAGCGCCAGGCCCGTGGACGCTGCGATGTCCGCCTTCGCACGCTTGGCCAGCGCCAAGAGCTTGCGGCGCGTCACCAGGCGGCGGTCGTTGAACTGGGGATCGCCGGCCAAGCGGTCCTCGAGGGCGTGGAAGTCGCCCTCCTCGAAGCGGATCGAGCCGCCCAGCGGCCGCGGTTCGGTCGTGGATTCGAAATTCATGGAGAAAGGGTGCCGCGGCCTGCGTGTCGGCGTCGCGGGGGTCGGACGCGTTACGACGGGGCGAGGAGAAACGCGACAGGGGCGCGAGGGTACGTAGAATGCGCCGGATCGAACAGCCGGCGAGCGCCGTCGTCCCGTCGGAATCCCGTCGGATCATCGCCGGTCTGCTCGCCCCGCCCAGCCCACCCTTCACCGCGCGCCGCCCCCACCGCCGTCGCGCCGGTTCGCCGTCGATGCAATTCGCCAACTTCGAGTTCAACCCCGAGACCGACAAGCTGGGCGAGGGTCCCTCCAGCGAGGTCTATCGGGCGGTCGACTCGCGCTTGGGCCGCACGGTGGCGCTCAAGATCCTCAGGCCGCACGTCGAATTCGATCCCTCGGCCAAGGAACGCTTCCAGCGCGAGGCCAAGCACACCTCGGACCTGGCGCACCCCAACATCGCGACCGTCTTCGAGTACGGCCAGGAGCAGGGCACGTCGTTCATCGCGATGGAGTACCTCGAGGGCCGCACGCTCGACGAGATCTTGAAGGAGCGCACGCTCGACTGGGAGGAGGGCTTGCGCATCGCCCAGCAGGTGGCCCAGGCGCTGGCGCTCGTCCATCAGCGCAACCTGGTGCACCGCGACCTGAAGCCGGCCAACGTGATGGTGCTGCCCGACGGCAACGTCAAGCTGCTCGACTTCGGCATCTGCCGCTCGACCCAGGACCCGTCCATCACGCACGAGGGCCTGATGATCGGCACGGTGCTGTACATGGCACCCGAGCAGGTGCTGGGCGAAGAGGTCTCGCACCACTCCGACGTCTTCGCCTTCGGGTCGGTCTTCTATCACGCCTTCACGGGGCACCTGCCGTTCCCCGGCAAGGCGTTCCCCGAGGCTTGCATGGCGATTCTCGAGGCGCGGCCCACGCCGCCGTCCGAGCACCGCTCGGGCTTTCCCGAATCGTTGGAACGGCTGCTCCTGATGTGCTTGTCGCGCGACGCGGCCGGCCGGTTCCCGAACGGCGGAGCGCTGGCGGGCGCGCTCGAAGCGGTCAGCGACAGCTTGCGGCTGTCGTCGCTGCGGGCGACGCGCGACCTGCGCGGCGGGCTCGTGCTGGCGCCGATCGAGTCCCCGGACGGCGCGGACGAGCTGTTCGCCAGCGGCGTGCGCCGCGATCTCTTCAGCGAGCTGAAGCGCTCGACCGCGCTCGAGATCGAATTGCCCGAACGCGGTGAAGAGCTGCGCGACCTCGGACAGCGCTTCTTGATCCGCTCGACGCTGGCCGTCGACGGCACGGCGGCGCGGCTGGACTGGACGCTCGAGCGCGGTCGCGCCGGCAAGCAGCACGAGACGCGCCGGCTCTACTACGAGCACATCGAGCACGTCGACCAGGACGAGTGGGGTCTCCAGGCGAAGCTCGTGGGCTCAATCTCGCGTTCGCTGAAGCGGCGCTTGACCGAATTCACGTTGGCGCCCCCCGAGGAGCGCCCGCGCGAGCCCGAGCGCGCGCTGACGCTCGCTCGTCAAGCCCACGACGTCTTGCACCAAGGCACGTCACGTCACCTGATTTCCGCGATCGGGGTGTTTCGCCAGGCGCTCGAGGCGGATCCCGCCTGCGCGCTCGCCCACGCCGGGTTGGCGGAAGCGCTGGTCCATAAGTTCATGCACTGGGACGGCGATCGGACGTTCCTGGACGAGGCACGCCAGACGGCGTACCGCGCGCTGGCGCACGATCCCGCCTGCGCCGAGGCGCACACGGCGCTCGGGTTCGCGCACTCGATGGTCGGCGACACGGTCAACGCCCAGCGCGAGTACCGCCTGGCGATCCAGATCGACCACGACGAGTGGCTGGCCCATCGCCTCTTGGGAGCGCAGTTGGCGCGCACCGGGAACTACGAGGGAGCCTCGCCGCTCCTGCAACGCGCGATCGCGCTGCGGCCCGACCACATCGCCTCCTACGAGCACCTCTACGGCGTACTGTCACGGCTCGATCGCTACCAGGAGGCGATCGCGTTGGCCGACCGCGCGATGTCGCGCGCCAAGAAGCACTTGGAGTCCACGCCCAACGACCAGAGCGCGCGCATGCACTTGGCCTTGCTCCAAGCACGCATCGGGCTCGCCGACGAGTCGCGCGAGATGGTGGCGCACGCGCCGCGCGACAGCTTCACCTGCCTGCACGCCAGCACCGTGCACGCGCTCTTGGGCGAGACCGAGCGCGCCCTGGCGCTGCTGCAAGAAGCCCAAGAGCGGGGCTACTACCTCTCCAGCGAGCTGTTTCGCAGTTCCGACTTCGAGCAGCTCCGCGGCCTGCCAGAGTTCGAGCGGCTGGTGCGTTGAGCTGCGCTCCGCTCCTAGCACGCAGACTCCTACGCCAAGCGCTCGCCCAACCAGCGTCCGAGCGCCTGGATCTCCTCCAAGCAGACCTGATGCACCATCCCGTAGACGTGCCAGTCGACGGGATGCCCCCAGACCACGAGCTGCTCGTGCGCACCTTCACCGCGTTCGAACACGACCATCGGGTCGGAGTTCCCGTGCGCCTGGAAGATCGGTAGGCCCTGGTTCGCGGGGTGCCGGGCGGCTTCCAAGGCCTCGGTCTGCACCAGGTAGGTGGAGAGCGCCACGACCCCCGCCAGCCGCTCGGGATGGGTCAAGGCCGCGTAGAGCGCGATCGCGCCGCCCTGGGAGAAACCGGCCAGGACGATGCGTTCCGGGGCGATACCGCGTTCGACCTCGCGGGCGATCAAGGCTTCGACGGCGGCCACCGAGCGCGCGATCCCTTCCGCGTCGTGTCGGCGCCGAAGGTCCATCGAAGTGATGTCGTACCAGGCCGGCATCACCATGCCCCCGTTCAGGGTCACGGGGATCCGGGGCGCGTGCGGGAAGACGAACCGCACGCCCAGCGCCGGGTCGAGCCCGAGCTCGGGGACGATGGGTTCGAAGTCGTGGCCGTCGGCTCCCAGCCCGTGCAACCAGATCACCGCGGCGCGTGCCTGGGTGGTCGGCTCGATCTCGACGCACTCGAGAAGTTCGTTCATAGGGCGAAGCGTGCGCTGGCCGCGGGCTCCGCCGCTACACTCCTCCGCCAAAATTCCGCCATGCAGCGCCCACTCGTCTTCCTCGATACCGAATCCGCGACCCTCCACGGGCCGCCCCACTTGATCGAACTCGCCGCCGTGCGAGTCGTCGACGGGGATGCCGTGGACCGCTTCGCAGAGCTGGTGCGTCCCGAGGTTCCGGTCGACGAGGGCACGAGCGCGATCCACGGGCTGACGATCGACGATCTCCGCGGCGCCGACGGGGCTGCCGTCGTGCTCGCGCGCTTCCTCGCGTGGCTGGACCCCGAGGACTGGCTGGTCGCGCACAACATGCCGGCGGACGCGAACGTGCTGGGCTTCGAGTTGGCGCGGGCGGGGCTCGTTCCGCCGCGCAATCCCCTCTTCGACACCTTGAAGCTGACGCGTCGCGGGCTACGAGACGCGCCGGATCACAAGCTCGCGACCCTGGTGGAGTACTTGGGTCTCGACGTCGACACGACCCACCGCGCCCTCGCCGATGCCGTCGCCTGCTGGCAGGTCTTCGAGGCGGCGTTGCGACTCCTGCTCGAAGAAGAGGCCGAAACCGCGGCGGAATCCGCGCGCGAGCCGACCGAAGCCACGATTCTGAGGCATGCTGCCATCAGCGGCACCCTCGATCAGTACCTGCCCGCTCCCCCGTCACGACAACGTGCCGCCGTGCGCCGCCTCGAGCGCGCACGCCGCGACGCGTGCGTCGTGACTCTCGTCTACGGCGAGGAAACCGCGCGACCCGCGGAACTCGCCGTGCTTCCACGACTGCTGTTCCGCCGCGAGAAGCGCGGCTACCTGGAGGGCGAATGCCAGTCCTCGGGAATTCTCAAGACCTACCGCCTGGATCGGATCCACAGGATCCACGAAGCCCGATGACCGCCGCTCCCCTCCCGATTCGAAACCTTGCCATCGTCGCCCACGTCGACCACGGCAAGACGACCCTCGTCGACCAGATGTTCGCGTACGCGGGCACGTTCCGCGCGAATCAGCGCATGGACGAGCGCTTGCTCGACTCCGACGACCAGGAGAAAGAGCGTGGCATCACGATCTTGGCCAAGAACACGGCGATCACGTACGCGGGCACGCGCATCAACATCGTCGATACGCCCGGCCACGCCGACTTCGGCGGTCAGGTCGAACGCACGCTCGCGATGGCCGACGCCGTTCTACTCCTGGTCGACGCGTTCGAAGGCCCGATGCCCCAGACGCGCTTCGTCCTGCGCAAGGCCTTCGAGCGCGGGTTGCGAGCGCTCGTGATGATCAACAAGGTCGATCGCCCCGACCAACGCGCGGCAAAGGTGCTCGACGAGGTCTTCGACCTGTTCGTCGAGCTGGGCGCGCAGGACGAGCAGTTGGAGTTCCCCGTCGTCTACGGCTCGGGCCGCGACGGCTGGGCGTCGGAAGAGCCCGACGGCGAGCGCCGGGACTTGAAGCCGCTCTTCGATCTGGTGCTGAAGCACGTGCCCGAGCCCGCGCACGACTTGACAGCCCCGGTGCAGTTCCAAGCGGCGACGCTGGACCACGACGGCTTCGTCGGCCGCATCGCCATCGGGCGCGTGGCGCGCGGTGTGCTCGAGCTGGGCACGCCGATGGTGCTGTGCCACCCGAATCGCTCGAAGCCCGAGCGCGCCGTGATCAAGTCACTCTTCCGCTACGAGGGCATCACGAAGGTGCCGACCACGCGCGTGGAGGCCGGCGACATCGCCGTCGTCTGCGGCATCGAATCGATGGCGATCGGTGACACGCTCTGCCCGCTCGAGCATCCCGATCCGCTGCCGGGCATCAAGGTCGACGAGCCCACGCTGTCGATGGTCTTCATGGTCAACGACTCGCCCTTCGCCGGTCGCGAAGGCCAGTTCGTCACCAGTCGGCACATTCGGACGCGCCTCGAGAAGGCGGCGATGCGCGACGTGGCGCTCGAGCTGGCCGACACCGCGACCGCCGAGGCGATCGAGGTCAAGGGTCGCGGCCTGATGCACCTCGGCGTCCTGGTCGAGAACATGCGCCGCGAGGGCTACGAGTTCGCCGTCGGCAAGCCGCACGTGCTCCTGAAGCTGGTCGACGGCAAGTGGTGCGAGCCCTACGAGCGCGCGACGATCGAGACGCCCATCGAGTCGGGCGGCAAGATCATCGAGTACCTGGGCCGCCGCCGCGGCGAGATGCTGCACATGGAGCCCTTGGGCGAAACGCAGACGAAGATCGAGTTCAGCGTGCCCGCGCGCGGCTTGATCGGCGCGCGTACGGCGTTGCTCACGCTCTCGCAGGGAGAAGCGATCCTCGCTCACGTCTTCGAGGAGTGGAAGCCCGACCTCGGCACGCTGCCGCGCCGCACGACGGGTGTGCTGGTCGCCGATCGCACGGGTCCCGCGGTGCCCTACGGCATGGCCGGCCTCGCCGACCGCGGCACGTTCTTCGTGCCGGCCGGCATGGAGGTCTACGAAGGCATGGTGGTCGGTGCGAACAACCGCGACGACGATCTGCCCGTCAACGTGTGTCGCGCGAAGAAGCTGACCAACATGCGCGCCGCCGGCAAGGACGACAACGTGGCGCTGGCGCCGCCGCGCGTCTTCAGCCTGGAGGAAGCCCTCGAGTACATCGAGGACGACGAGCTGCTCGAGGTCACGCCGAAGACCCTGCGGATGCGCAAACGCGTGTTGAACGCCGACAAGCGCAAGAAGCTGGGGCGCGGCCAAGCCGTGCGCGGGTAGGCCGGCCTATCGCGTTCCGCTCGCCAGGCGGCGAGCGGAACGCGAGCTGCGCGACGGTGTGCCCGAGCGGTAGCATCCGGGCATGACGACGCCCTTGCCGCTGGTCGCCGAGCGCATCGAGGACGCGCGGCCGCTGCCCGCGCGCTTCTATCGCGACGCCGGGTTGTTCGAGTCGACGCGCGAGGCCTTCGCTCGCAGTTGGCAATGGCTGGGGCCTCCCGCCGACGACGGCCCGCGAGCGGAGCCCTCCGTGCTCTTGCCCGGTTTCCTCGACGAGCCGCTCTTGGCGACGCGCGACGAGTCCGGGCGACGGCGCCTCTTCCCGAACGTCTGCACCCACCGCGCGCATCCCGTGGCGACCGCGCCCGGCGACGCCAAGACGCTCGTCTGCGGCTATCACGGTCGGCGCTTCGGGCTCGACGGCCGCTGCCTCGGCGCGCCCGGCTTCGAGCGCGTGCCGGGCTTTCCGTGCGCCGAACACGATCTCGCGCCGCTCGCCGAGCGGACCCTCGCGGGGCATCGCTTCGTCCGTCTGCTGGGCGCCGACGGTCCGGCGTTCTTGCCAGGCGGGCTCGAGCGGCGCGTGCAGCTCGACGCGCTGACCCGAGCCCTCCCGGCACCGCGGCTCGCGCGCGACTTCGAAGTGGCGGCGCACTGGGCGCTCTACGTCGAGAACTACCTCGAGGGCTTCCACGTGCCGTTCGTGCACCCGAGCCTGCATCGCGAGCTGGACCCGACCGGCTACACGGCCGAGCCCTTCGAGGGCGGCGTGCTGCAGGTCGGGCGGGCGCGCACGCTCGCCGACGCGTTCGACGCCGACTCCACCATCGTGGGTCCAGCGGAAGCGGAGCGCGCGAGCATCGCGGCGTACTACCTGTGGTGGTTCCCGAACACGATGTGGAACGTCTACCCGTGGGGCCTCTCCGTGAACGTGGTCGAACCGCTCGACCTCGACCGCACGCGCGTGCGCTTCCGAGCGTTCGTCTTGAACGAAAAGCGCCTGGCGTCGGGCGCAGGCGCCGACCTCGACCGCGTGGAAGCCGAGGACGAGGCCGTGGTCGAACGCGTGCAGCAGGGCGTGCGCTCGCGTCACTGGCACGGCACGAACTTCGCGCCCACGCACGAGCGCGGCGTGCATCAGTTCCACCGATTGCTCGCGGCGGCGCTGACCGACGTGCTGGACGCGGCGAGGGCCTGACGCGTCAGCGCAAAAGGCGGCGCACCAGCGCGCGATAGGCGTCGATCGAAGGCACGTTCGACGGCGCGGGAGCTTCGCCCGCGTAGCCGAGGCGCGCCAAGTCCGCCGCCAAGGCGGCATCGATCTCGGCGTCGCCGGGCGCGCGCGCATCGACGAGGTACCGGTCGAGCAGGGAGTCCAGCAAACTGTGACTGGGCCGGGCTTGCGGCGAGACTTCGCCCGGATCTTTCGCCAGGTCGAAGGTGCGGAGCGGCGGCGGGCGGTCGAGCGAGACGACCAGCTTCTGTGCGCCGCGCACCGCACCCACGAACGGCCGGTGCGCGCTGCCGAGGAACACGTCGCGCGCCGCGCGCTGCGCGAAGAGATCCACGCCGCGCCAAGCGGCCGCCGGGCTCACCCCTACGCGCGCGGCGATCGTCGGCGCCAGGTCGACGAGGCTGACCGGCTCGCCGTTTCCTTCGCTCGGCAAGGTCGGGTGCCAGAAAATTAACGGCACGCGCACGTTCTCTTCGAAGAGCGTGTAGCCGTGGCCCGTGCCGCCGTGCTCGAGGAACTCTTCGCCATGGTCCGAGGTCACGACGACGAGCGTGTTCGCCAGCAAATTGCGTCGCCGCAGCTCGGCGACGAGGCGCCCCAGTTGGAAGTCCGTCGAGGCGACCGTCGCGTCGTAGAGTTCGGTCGCGTAGCGCAGATCGTCCTCCGTCAGCGCGCCCGGATCGGCGAGCCAGCGGTGTTGCTGCAGGAAGAGCGGCAGCGAGTCCACGTCCTGGAGCGGCCCGTCGTACGGCGTGACGAAGCGCGAGCGAAAGGGCTCGGGCGGGTCGTACTGATGCACTTCCCAGGTGTGCAGGAAGAGGAAGAACGGTCGCTCGTCGCGCCGGGCCGCCAACCAGGTGTGCGCGCGATCGACGACGTCGCGCATGGATGCGCGCCCGAGGTCCCCGACGAAGGTCTCGAAGCCCTGGGCCAGCCCGAACTCCGCCGACAAGTAGCCGCCGCCGGTGAACGCTGCGGTCTCGAAGCCAGCTCCGCCCAGGCGCTCCGCCAGCGTTTCGAGCTCGTCGGCGAGCCGTCCGGGCTCCTGGTACGTGCCGGTGCCCGTCGCGTGCGGCCACGTCGACGCGAACAGCGCGGCGTGCGACGGCAAGGTCCAGGGCGCCGCGGCGTAGGCCCCGGCGAAGCTCACGCCCTCGGCCGCGAGCGCGTCGAGCGTCGGCGTCAACCCGCGCTCCGTCCCCACGCGATCGGCGCGCAGCGTGTCGATCGACACCAGAACGACGTTCTCGATCAACCCCGTCGCCTCGAGCAAGCGCACGACGCGACCTGGGTACGCACGGCCGGGGTCGCCCAGCGTCAGCCGCGGCTCGTAGCCCGCGAGCCAGCGCCCGATCGCGGGCGCGAAGTCGTCGCCGAACGCGCGCACGCCGTACTCGCTCATGTCCTTCGACCAATGCACGACGTGTCGCACGCGCGCCGCTTCGAGCGCGGCGGCGATCCGCTCGTCGCCCCACAGCTCGACCTCGGGCGGCATGAAGTTGACGTACGGCGTCGGACTCTCCCGGCGCGTCAAGTAGTTCAGGAGCGCGCCTTCGGGCACGACCGCGATCGGGCCGCGCGTCGTCCGCACGATGTGCGAGAGCGCTTGGTTCGCGACGACGCCGCGGTCGTCGGCCAGCAACGAATCCGCGCCGACGCCGACTCGCACCGTCTTGATCGCGCGCCAACGCGCCGCCTCGGCGAGATGCGCGCCGGTCCAGGCGACGACGAGCGCGAGCGCGAACGCCCGCAGGCTCGGCCCCCAGCCGGCCAAGGCCCGCGGCGCGAGCACGAGCGCGACGACCAGCGCCGTACCCGGCATCGCCAGCGCGAAGCCGTAGTGCCGCGCGCTCACGTCGAGCACCAGTTTCCCGAGCAGCACGAACGCGAACGCCGACAGCCCGAGCGACGCGACCGAGGGCGCACGCCACGCGAACGCCGCGACGACGGAGAGCGCCACGGGCAGCACGACGAGGACCTCGAGCCACGGAATCGGCAACAACACCGCGCCGAGCAGCGCGACGCCGAAGACGGCCACCCGCTCGAGGCCGCTCGCCGACCGCACGCGGCCGCGGCGCACCAGCGCGCCGACGACCGCCGCGACGAGCAACCACGCAAAGGCATGCAGCGCGATGCGCGCGAGGTTCGCACCCAGCGCGTCGATGCCGAGGAGCGCGCGGTAGTACGGACTGGCCGAGGCGTCGAGTTCGAGCGCGTGGACGAAGGGCGCCGCGACCGCGTGCAGCGCACCGCCGAGCCCGAGGGCCGGCGCGAGCGCGACGCAGGCGAGCGCGGGCGGCACCAGCGCGACGAACCAGCGCCACGTGAACCGTCGTTCGCGCAGCCCGACGAGCGCCAGCGCGACGCCCGTCGCCAGCGCCGGCTCGGGCTTCGTCAACAGCACGAGCCCGAACAAGAACGCCGCCAGCCCCACGCGCCCGCGGACCGCCGCCAAGAGACACGCCAGCCCGAACCCCACGCCGTGCGTCAACTCATGGCTGTAGGGCGCGATCCAGTTGTCGTTGCCGACGCCGCCCAACTGGCAGCAGGCGAAGACCAGGACGAAGGTGAGGACTCCGACCGTCGCTGCGAAGTCGCCGCCGATCTCGCGCAATAGAAACCACAGGACGACCGCGACGACGCCCGTGAACAGGAGGTTGGCCACGAACAGGGTCAACAAGCTCGTGCCAAAGACGCTCAGCACGAGCGCGTTCCAGTGCACCGAGAGCGGACCCTGCAGCCAGGCCACGTCGCGCTGCAGCACGTCGCCGGACGCCAGCCGCCAGGCGCCGTAGACCTCGCGCCCGAAGTCGATCTGCACGTCCGGCCAGCGCAGCCACGTCCAGGCCAGCATTCCGGCGAAAGCGGCTCCGAGGACGAGGAGGGCAAGGGAGGAGGAGCGCTGGGGCGTCATGGCGGCAGGAGACGGTACCGCGCGCCGCACGGCCGGTCACAGCGGGTTCCCGCCCTGACGTGCTTGCATCGGCGCCAAGGAGCCGTACACCAGGAGCACACCCGCGCTCCTTCGACCATGAACGACCCCAGCACGCTCCAGCCCCAGCCCGCACCCGCACCCGTGCATCCGGAGGCCCCGCGCTCGACGCCGGGCGCCGCAAGCACTTCCGAGCCCGCGCGCAACGGCAGCCGGGATGCAGCGCGCCAGCTCCAGCTCCAACGCGCCGTGGTCGCCGCCCAGGACGAGCGCGAGCAATACCGGCGCGTGCTGGCGGCCGCCATCGCGAACGAGAAGAACGCGAAGGAGCGCGTGGGCGAATCCCAGCGCGAAGCCGAGGCGGTGCGCAATCTGTTGTCGCGCGCGGAACTTTCGCGCGGTGTCGCCGAGGGTCGCGTGCGCGAACTCGAGCGCGACCGGACGACGCTCGAGGCGCGCACCGAGCTCCTGGAGCACGAACTGATCGAACTGCGCGACGAAGTCATGAAGGAGCGCAAGCGCAACGCGCAGGACATCGAATCGGCGCGCACGCGGGTCGCGTTCCTGGAGGCGCAACTGGAAGCGGTCCGAGCACAGCGGAACGGCTTCGCCTTCACGACCATCCGCCTGCGGGCGCGCATCCTCCTCGTCGCCGGGATCGCCTGCTATCTCCTATCGCTCGGGTTCTTCACGCAGCTCGCCATGGAGCTCTTGAAGACGGAGCTGCCGCCGTTCCGCCTCCTGGCGGTCACCTTCGGCCTCTTCGTGATCGGCGCACTGCTGCACCGGCGCGCGGCGCACGCGCTAACGGCCGAGTCGGCCGAGTCGGCGTCCTGACGTCGTTCGAGCGTCTTCCGCGGGCCTCGGCGCCTGGGATCGTGCCGCGTGGCGGGTAGACTGCCCGCTCGATGACGATCCAGATCTACGACTCCCTGACCCGCACGAAGCGTCCCCTCGAGCCCCTCGAGCCCGGCCGGGTCGGCATGTACGTGTGCGGCCCGACGGTCTACTCCGACTGTCACATCGGACACCTGATGGGCCCGATCGTGTTCGACACGATCGCGCGCTGGCTGCGCGCGCGCGGCCTCGTGGTGCGGTTCGTGATCAACGTCACCGACATCGACGACAAGATCATTCGCCGCGCGGCGGACGAAGGCGTCGAGTGGAACGTGGTCGCGGAGCGCTACACCGAGCAGTACTTCGCCTTCCTCGACGAACTGTCCGTGACGACGGTCACCGACAACCCGTACTGCACGCAGCACGTCGGCGCGATGATCGCGTTCATCGAGGACTTGCTGCGCGCCGAGCGCGCCTACGTCGCCGGGGACGGCGTCTACTACGAGGTCCGCAAGCAACCCGGCTACGGCAAGCTGTCGGGGCGCAAGCTCGACGACACGCAGGCCGGCGCGCGCAACGTCGAGCGCGGGCTGCGCGACCCGGCGGACTTCGCGCTCTGGAAGTTGGCCAAGTCCGGCGAGCCCTCCTGGGACAGTCCCTGGGGCGCGGGCCGGCCGGGGTGGCACATCGAGTGCTCGGCGATGTCGTCGGCGCTGCTCGGTCCGGCCTACGACATCCACGGCGGCGGCGACGACCTCAAGTTTCCGCACCACGAGAACGAGATCGCGCAGAGCGAGGCGCACGGCGACGACTTCGCCACGCTCTGGATGCACCACGGCCTGGTGCAGCACGGTGGCAAGAAGATCTCGAAGAGCGACCCGCGCATGGCGGACGAGACCTTTGCGCGCCAGTTCCAGGCGCGTTGGCTGGTGGACACCTACGGCGCGCCGACGCTGCGGCTCTTCCTGACGCGCAGCAGCTACCGCCGCCCGATCGACTTCGAGGCAAAGAACCTCGAGGGCGCGCGCACCGGGCTCTTGCGCCTCCACCGACAGTTCGGCGCCTTGCTCGACGAGGCGGGTGACCCCGACCTCGAAGCCATCCTGGCACGTCCGGTCAGCGCCGAGATCGCCGCCTTGCGCCAGCGCTTCGTCGAGCACATGGACGACGACTTCGGCACCTCCGAAGCGGTCGGCGCCCTCTTCTCGCTGGCCTCGCACGCGAAGGAGACGGCCGGCGACGAAGCGGATGCGGCGCTCTGCATGGCGCGCGACCTCGGGCGCATCCTCGGCCTCTTCCTAGCCGGCGATAGCGCCCGCATGGAACGCGGCGGCGAAGCGACCGAAGCCATCGCCCGCGTCGTCGACGCGCTGCTCGCGCTGCGCGGCGACGCGCGCCAAGCCAAGGACTTCACCACGGCCGACGGTCTCCGCGACCTTTTGAACACGTCGGGCGTCGAACTTCAGGATGCGGGCACGGCCTCTTCCTGGCAACTCGCCGGCGCGGCGTCGAACGAACTCCTCGCGGCCCTCGTCGACGGCGCTCTGGCACTCCGCACCGAAGCCCGCGCCCGCAAGGAGTTCGCCACCGCGGACGCGATTCGAACCCGTTTGGAAGCCGCCGGAATTCAAATCCTCGATGGTCCCGCCGGCACGACCTGGACGCGCGCTTAGCCTGCATCGCTACCGCACACGCGGAAGATTTCCGATCTCGCCGGCGCGGCGAGCTAGACTGTGTGCCCCGACCCCGATCCCGGGGGG
>JBBDIB010000087.1:32815-33322 GCA_040880665.1 Planctomycetota bacterium | reverse complement strand
CCCCCCCCCCCCCAAGACCCGCGACCTGCAATCGACCCATGAGCCTCAAAGGCAGCAAGACGCACGAGAACCTGAAGGCCGCCTTCTCCGGTGAGTCCCAGGCCAACCGCCGCTACCTGTACTTCGCCAAGCAGGCGGACGTGGAGGGCTATTCCGAGGTTGCCGGCAACTTCCGTGAGACCGCCGAGGGCGAGACCGGACACGCGCACGGGCACCTCGACTACCTCAAGTCGGTGGGCGACCCCGCGACGGATCTCCCGATCGGCGAGACCAGCGACAACCTGAAGGCCGCCGTCGCCGGTGAGACGCACGAGTACACCGACATGTACCCGGGCATGGCTTCGACCGCGCGCGAGGAAGGCTTCACCGAGATCGCCGACTGGTTCGAGACGCTGGCGAAGGCCGAGAAGTCGCACGCTGGACGCTTCCAGCAGATGCTCGACTCGATCAGCTAGGAGGCAGCCTCGCCCACTTCGACGCGGGTCGTGGCTCTCCCGCCGCGACCCG
>JBBDIB010000087.1:12626-32805 GCA_040880665.1 Planctomycetota bacterium | reverse complement strand
TCGCATGAACACGCTCGGCATCGACAAGCCCCCCGCCGCGACCCGCGTCGTCGTATCCCCCCCTTCGATTCTTGGTGATGAGCGAGTCCGGCAACATTTCCTATCAGCCCACCGACGGGCTCACCTACGACCCCAGCGACGAGCTGTACTGGGACGAAGCGGCGCTGGGCCAAGAGGTCACGCGCGTCTTCGAGGTCTGCCACGGGTGCCGCATGTGCTTCAAGTACTGCGACTCGTTCCCGATCCTCTTCGAGGCGGTCGACGAGCGGCACGACGGCGACGTGCGCCGGGTCGACGAGGGCGAGACGCAGCGCGTCATGGACGCCTGCTTCCAGTGCAAGCTGTGCGAGGTGCAGTGTCCGTACACGCCGCGCGATGGGCACGAGTTCCAGCTCGACTTTCCGAAGCTCGTCCATCGTTACCAGGCACAGCGCGCGAAGCGCGAGGGCATCTCGTTCCGCGACCGTCTGTTGGGCGACCCCGATCTTTCGGCGCGCCTCGCGCGCGGCAGCCTCGGGATCGCCAACGCGATGAACAAGAACGCGGTGCACCGCTGGTTCCTCGAGAAGCTGGTCGGCATTCACCGCGAGAAGCTCTTGCCCGAGTTCGCCGGCACGACGTTCGAGCGCTGGGCCGAGCAGGAGGGCAAGCTGGGCGAACCCGGCGCGGAAGCCGTGCTGTTCCCGACGTGCTACGTGGAGAACAACGAGCCCGACGTCGGCCGCGACACGGTCGACGTGCTCGAACGCAACCAAGTCGACGTCGCCTGCACCAAGGGCCTCGCGTGCTGCGGCATGCCGGCCTGGGAGACGGGCGACCTCGCGGCGCTTCGGCGTCAGGCGAACCAGAGCCTCGACGTCTTGGAGCCCTACGTCGTGGCCGGCGCCAAGGTGCTCGTGATCAACCCCACGTGCTCGATGATGCTCCGGCGCGAGTGGCCGGAGCTCTTGGAGGGCGCCGACCGCGAGCGCGCCGAGCGACTGGCCGAGGCGACCATGGACCCCTCCGAGTTCCTCTGGTCGATCCGCAAGGAAGAGCGCTTCAACGAGCGCTTCGAAAGCACGCCCGGCGGCCCCGTCGCGTACCACGCGCCCTGCCACCTGCGCGCACAGGGCGTCGGGTTCAAGGGCCGTGACCTGTTGCGCAAACTGCCCGGCGTGACACCCAAGCTGACGATGGAGTGCTGTGGACACGACGGCACCTACGCGATGAAGGTGGAAGGTTTCGAGGCCTCCCAGCGCATCGGGAAGAAGGCTTTCGCCAGCATGCAGGCGGCCGAGTCGGAGGTCTGGGCGACCGATTGCCCACTCGCCGCCCTGCAGTTCGCGCAACACGCGGGCAAGCGCCCGATGCATCCGATGTCCATCCTCGCGCGGGCCTATCGACCCGACGGATTCGAAGAGCGCGTCGCGCTGGAGCCCGAAGCGGCGAAGTCCGACGCGGAACCCGACCAATGAAGAAACTCTCCCCCGCCATCATCCTGACGCCCGAGCGCTACGCCGTCGAACGCGAAGCCTTCCGTCGACACGTGATGGAGGTCAAGCGCGTGCGGCGCGTGCACCTCGGCGACCACTTGACCTTCCTGTTCGAGAACACCGACACGATGCGCTACCAGGTCCAAGAGATGCTGCGCATCGAGAACCGCGGCACGCCCGAAGCCGTCCAGCACGAGGTCGACACGTACAACGAGCTGATCCCGGCGCCGGGCGACCTGTGCTGCACGCTCTTGATCGAGATCGACGACGAAGCCAAGCGCGATCGGCTCTTGCGCGAGTGGAAGGATCTCGTCGCTCACCTCTACCTCGACTTCGAGGACGGCAGCAGCGCGAAGGCCCAGTACGACCCGCGCCAGGTCGGCGACGATCGCTTGTCGTCGGTGCAGTACCTCTCGTTCGCGTGCGACGGCAAGGTGCCGCTGGACGTGCGCTCGGACTTGCCCGCGCTCGAGCTGTCGGCGCGCATCGCGGACGAAGTGCGCGCGGCATTGGCGGCGGATCTGGCATGAGAGCCTGGCCGGCCTTGGTCGCGTTGCTCGCCCTGGCGTGCAGTCCGGCACCGCCCGAGCGCCAGGACCCCGCGCTCGTCGTCCTCGTCTCGCTGGACACGTTGCGCGCCGACCGCGTCTCTGCCTACGGCTACGAGCGCAACACGACGCCGCACCTCGACGCGCTCGCCGCCGAGGGCGTCCTGTTCGAGCGCGTGCTCGCCCAAGCGACGAACACGCTCGTCAGTCACAAGTCGATGCTGACGGGCAAGCAACCCTTGCGGCTGGTACACGAACAGTCCGGTGCCACGGCCGAGCTCCTGCGCTCGCTGAAGAAGCCGCACGAGTTCCTCGTGGGCACGCTATCGGTGACACCGACGACGCTGGCCCCGATGTTCCAGTCCGACGGCTATCGCACCGCCGCGTTCACGGGCGCCGTCTGGATGACCGAGGAATTTCGGTTCCAGGACGGCTTCGACGCGTTTCACGCCGAAAAGGACGCGGGCCTCGCCGGACACGTACCGGCGGCCCTCGACTGGCTCGACGGGCCGGGCGCCGACAAGCGCTTCCTGTTCCTGCACTCCTACGACATCCACTGCCCCTACACGCCGCCCGAGCCGTTCGAGAGCCTGTTCTGCCCTGATCACTCGATCCACGTCTCGCTCGAGAATCAGTGCCCCAAGGCGTCGCTCGAGGAGCAAGCGCTGACCGCGCGCGATCGCGTCGCGATCAGCGACCACTACGACGGCGGCGTCGTCTACGCCGACGATCGAATGGGCGCGTTCTTCGACGGCCTGCGCGAGCGCGGGTTGTGGGACGAAGCGCTGATCGTCGTCACCTCGGACCACGGCGAGTCGCTGGGCGCGCACGGTCAGCTCGGGCACGGCGGGTTGTATCCGGAACAACTGTTCGTGCCGCTGATCGCCAAGTTTCCCGCGTCCTGGCGCGTCGCGCCACGGCGCGTCGCCGACGCCGTCGAACTGACCGATCTATTGCCGACCCTGTGCGAGATCGTCCGTCAGCCGATTCCCGAAGGCGTCGACGGCCGCTCGCTGCTCGGCGCGATCGACGGCGAGCGCGCGCACCGCCGCGTCGTGGCGCAACTGTCCTTCAACGAGTTCGTTCCCGAAACGGGTTGGATCACGAACGTCGCGAAACGCGCCGCCTACGACCCCGACGGCTGGTTCCTAGTCATGGACGGGATCGCGGGCACGCGCGAGCTCTTGCGTGTCGAGGATTTGCGCACGGCCGAAACGCTGACAGACCCCGAGCTCGAGGCGAGCCTGAGCGCGACGGTCCTGGAGCGCGAAGTCTTCGACGCCCAGGGGACGTTTCGTATGCCGATGGAGCACGCACACTCGCCCCAGGCCCTGAAGGAGCTTCGGGAGCTCGGCTATCTGTGAGACGATGCGCGCCGCGTCGTTGCACTCCAAAGGCTCCGATCGACTCTCCTCACCCACCATGCAAAGCATCCCTCACCTTTTCGGCGCCCTCGGTTTGTCGCTCCTCGCCAGCGGCTGCTTCGCGTCGCGTGCGCAGATCAACACGCCGCTGGAGCTGGCTCGTTTCGAGGCGCTCGAGCTCGGAACGCCGGCGCGCGACGTCCTTGCCGCGCTAGGCGCTCCCGTCGAGGTCGTGCAGCTCGGTACGCGCTCGGCGTACCTGTACGAGCACACGGCCCAGAAGAAGGCCGGCCTCTTCCTGTTCTTGCTCAACATGCTGAACGAGGACACGAACACCGATCGCGCCTGGCTGTTCTTCGACGAGGCCGATCGGCTCACGCACGTCGGCACGACGCTCGACGCCGACGAAGTCGAGTACAGCCTGCCCTTCGAATGAAGCCTCGCTTGGGCCTGTTGGCGCTGCTCGCGGTCACGACCTCTTGTGTGCAACTCCGTTGGGCGCGCGTGGAGAGCGCTACACCTATCACACAAGAGCGCTACGCGGGGCTGGCGCCGGGGCACGCCAACCTCGGTGATGCGCTCGAGGCCCTTGGTGCGCCGACGCTGGTGCGCGAACTGCCCGCCGACGGGATCGCCTGCGCGTGGGCCTGGCAGCGCGGCCGCACGCTCGGGGTGACGGTAAGCCTGCCGGTCACCGATGTCAGCGTGTCGCTCGACTACGACGACGTGAGCGACGCGCTCGACAGCGTCGTCATGTTCTTCGACGGTGACCGCGAGCTGACGGTGATCGAGCGCGGCAAACTGAGCAGCCTGTTGGCGCGACGACCGCCCTCCGCGCTGATCCTCCCGACCGCAGCTCGCGCCGACCCCGACGTCAGCCGCCCTGGTGGCGAATGATGTCGCCCTCGACCATGTAGACGACGTCTTCGGCGATGTTCGTCGCGTGATCGCCGATCCGTTCGAGTCCCTTCGAGACGCTGAAGAGCTGCACCAAGGCTTCGATCTCGCCCGGCGACTCGTGCATCCGCGCCAGGATGTCCTTGATCGCGTCGCGGTTCAGGCGGTCGACCTCGTCGTCCTCCTCGAGGATCTCGCGCGCCAACTCGGGATCCCCCGAGACGAACGCACGAATGCTCCGGCGCAACATGCTGGCGACGCGCTCCATCATCGTGCGGAACTGCGAAGGCACGGGCGAAGGCGTCGTCGACATCAGCGAGATCGAGCGCTCCGCGATGTTGACCGCCAGGTCGCCGATGCGCTCGAGGTCGTTGTTGATCTTCAGGACCGCCGCGACGAAGCGCAGGTCGGTCGCGACCGGCTGGTGCAGCGCCAAGACCTTCAGGCAATCGTCCTCCAGCTCGACCTCGCGGCGATCGATCTCCTGGTCGCCGTCGATGACCAGTTCCCCGAGGTCCATGCGGCCCTCGAGGAGGGTGGTCGTAGCACGTCGAACGGCCTCCTCGACCTGGCCGGCGAGAAGGATGAGCTGGCGCTCGAGGCGCTCGAGATCGATCTGAAGGTGGCGACTCAACAGTGGTACCCGAAGACGGAGACGGTCGGAGGAAGTCAGCGAGCCTACTCGGCTAACCGAACCGACCCGTGACGTAGTCTTCGGTTTCCTTGAGGCTGGGCTGCAGGAAGAGTTCGTCGGTTCGGCCGAATTCGACCAATCGACCCAGGTACATGAACGCGGTGTAGTCGCTGGCGCGCGACGCCTGTTGCATGTTGTGGGTGACCATCAGGATCGAGTACGAGCCCTTCAGCTCGTCGATCAACTCTTCGATGCGGCCCGTGGCGATGGGGTCGAGCGCCGAGCACGGCTCGTCCAAGAGCAGCACCTCCGGGTCGGCGGCGATCGCGCGCGCGATGCACAGACGCTGCTGCTGGCCGCCCGACAGCGCCAGGGCACTGGCCTGCAGGCGGTCCTTGACCTCGGTCCAAAGACCCGCGCCCCGCAGGCTCTCCTCGCAGACCTGCTCCAGTACGCCGCGGTTGCGTTCGCCGTCGATGCGCCGCGAATAGACGACGTTCTCGAAGATGCTCATCGGGAACGGGTTCGGCTTCTGGAAGACCATGCCGATGCGCTTGCGAAGCTCGATCACGTCGACGCCGGGAGCGTAGATGGAGCTGTCGTTGAGTCGCATGTCGCCCTCGATCCGGACGCTGTCGACCAGGTCGTTCATCCGGTTCACACAGCGCAGCAGCGTCGACTTGCCGCAGCCCGAGGGACCGATCAGCGCGGTCACCATGCCGTCGGGCACGCGCATCGAGATGCCGTGCAACGCCTGCGCATCGCCGTACCACAGGTCGAGATCGGAGATCTCGACGACCGTCGCCTGACCCTCGTCGAGTCCGTGATCGACCGCGGCGAAGCGCTTGCCCGACGCGATCGCGTCGAACAGTCCGCCGTGGCGAGCACTGCTCTCGGGCAGGCCAGCGGGTTCGGGCAACGGGTCGGAATCCATTCGTCGGTGGGGGGAGGCCTTGACGGAGGCACCTAGAGGTCGAAGTTCCATAGGGCCGGGGGGCTTAGATGGTACCGCCCTCGAACCGGCGGCGAAGTCGGGCACGCACCCAGATGGCGGCGACGTTGAGCAGGACGACGATCGCGATCAGCAACAACGTCGTCGTATAGACCATGGGCTTCGCGGCTTCCGAGTTCTGGCTCTGGAAACCGAGGTCGAAGATGTGAAAACCCAGGTGCATGAAGCTGCGCGACGGATGCAAGTACGGGAACGAACCGTCGATCGGCAGGCTCGGCGCGAGCTTCATGGCCCCCACCAGCATCAACGGGGCGACCTCGCCCGCGCCGCGCGCGATGGCCAGGATCATGCCCGTCATGATGCCGGGCGCGGCGCGCGGCAGGACGATGCGGCGCACCGTCTGCCACTTGGTCGCGCCGCACGCGTACGAGCCCTCGCGCATCGAATTCGGCACCGCGGACAAGGCCTCCTCCGTCGCCACGATCACGACCGGCAACGTCAACAGCGCCAGCGTGAACGACGCCCACAGGATGCCGCGCGTGCCGAACGTCGGGTTCGGCAAGCGCTCGGCGTAGAACAACTCGTCGATGCGCGCCCCGACGATGTAGCAGAAGAAGCCCAGGCCGAAGATTCCGAACACGATGCTCGGAACGCCCGCGAGGTTGTTCACTGCGATGCGCACGGCGCTGATGATCGTGCCTTGCTTGGCGTACTCGCGCAGGTACAGCGCGGCCAGCACGCCGAAGGGCACGACGAGGATCGACATCAAGAGCGTCATCACGACCGTTCCGAAGATGGCCGGATACACGCCACCCTCGGAGTTCGCGTAGCGCGGGTCGGCGGTCAAGAACTCCCACCAGCGCGAGAGATAGACGCCGATCTTGCCCACGAAGCCCAGTTGATTCGCCGGGACGGCGCGTACGACATCGGCCAGCACGATGGTCTTGCGCTCGCCGCCCGCCGTCTCCATGACCAGTTGAAAGCGCTCGTTCTCGCGGTCGAGCTCGCGGATCGCTTCGTTGGCCTTGGTGGCGCGACTGCGCACTTCCGCGCGGAACGCCTCGAAGTCCTGGGCGGCTCGAGCGTACTCCGGCGAGTCGGCGCCGTGCTCGAGCTCGACGCCGCGCAGCCGCAGTCGCCCGCGCTCTTCCTCGTCGTTGAGCCTTCCGACGACGTCCTTCTCGAGCGCGCGCCGTTCCAGGTAGCGCTCGCGCGACGGCTCGTAGTGCCTTTGGAACAGGGCCCACGCGCCCGGCGCGTCGCTGGCGTGCTCCTCGTCGTCCACGATGAACGCCGCAGGCGTTCCGTAGAAGCGACCCCACGCCTCGCGCTCCAGGAGCACGGCCCACTCGTCGGTGGAGGTGTCGGTCACGTTGTAGGACGGCACCCATTCGAAGTGCGTGCCCGCAAGATCGAAGTTGCCCGTTCGAAAGAGCGTCCGCGTGTACGAACCGTCGTCGTCCACCGCGTCTTGGACCAGTTGCGCCTCGTCCTCGGGCATCGTCGCCAGCGTGGCGGGGTCGACGCTGAAGCGCTCGAAGTCCGCGATCTCGCCCATGCCGCGCGCACCATCCGCGGTGGTGAACGTGACGATCGGCCCTTGCCAAAAAGTCGACAGGCCTTGCCACAGCACCAACGACAAGAGCCCCGCGATCATCGCGATCGCCAGCACGAGCGCGCCGCCGGTCAACCAGACCCACGGCTCGCCGTAGGTCAAGAGCGACGAGCGTGAGCGCTGCCGCCGGAAACGCGAGGACCGGTCGCGCGTCGGCTGCGGCGGCGGCGTGCGCGTGAGGACACCGGGGCTCATAGCTGCACCGACCGCTTGCGATAGCGGAGACGTACGAGCTCCGCGATCGTGTTCAAGACGAAGGTCATCCCGAACAGGACGAGGCCCGCGAGGAACAGCGCGCGGTAGTGAGTGCTGCCGACGACGGCCTCGGGCAGTTCGACGGCGATGTTCGCCGACAACGTGCGGAAGCCGCTGAAGATGTTCATGTCCATGATGGGCGTGTTGCCCGTCGCCATCAGGACGATCATCGTCTCCCCCACCGCGCGTCCGAACCCGATCATCACGGCCGAGAAGAGGCCGCTCATCGCCGTCGGCACGACGATGCGAATCGCCGTCTGCCAGTGCGTCGCGCCCGCGCCGAGCGAGGCCAGGCGCAAGTGCTGCGGTACGCTGGACAGCGCGTCCTCCGCGAGCGTGTAGATGATCGGCACGATCGCAAAACCCATCGCGAAGCCGACGACGAGCGCGTTGCGCTGGTCGAAAGCGCCGAGGAAGCTGTTGCGTGGATCGAGGCCCAGGCTTTCGAGGACGGTGCCGGCGACCCACGCCAGGCCGAAGGTCAAGAGGGCGCCGACGACGAAGCGCGCGAGGTCCCGAGCCGCGACGCCGGCGCGACTCATGCCGCTGGTCCAACGTCGGAAGGACGCTCCGGCGACGAGCGTGGCCAAGAGCACCACCACGACCGCGGCGACCGGCAGCATGACGAGCGCCCAGCCCGTCGCTGCATGTCCGCGTTGGCCGTCGAGCCACGCGAAGATGTCCCCGGCGAAGTAGAGCCTTTCCAAGAGCGGCCCGCACCAAGCGGCGGCGGCGAGTCCGAGCGGCAGCGCCAGGGACATCAACGCGAGGCGCGGCCACCCGCTGGCGCGCAGCGCGATGCCTTGCGGCAAGAGCTGCCAGACGTAGGCCCCGACGAGGAACATGAAGGGCACGGTCAGGAAGGAAGCCATGACCGCGGGCAGGATCGACTGCACGAACGGCGCGATCACGAGCCCCGCGAGGAAGCCCAAGACCACGCTGGGCAGACTCGCCATGATCTCGATCGACGACTTGATCGGGACGCGCAGGCGACGATCCAGGAACTCCGACGTGAAGATCGCCGCGAGCAACGCTAAGGGCGCGCCAAACAGCATCGAGTAGAACGTCGCCTTCAGCGTGCCGTAGATCAGCGAGCCGAAGCCGAACTTGGGCTCGAAGTCATCCGTCGCGCTCTCGGCCTGCCAGGTGGAATCGGGCCGGTCGTAGCCCTCGTACCAAACCTTGCCGAAGAACGAGCGGAAGCTGGCCGCGGGGTGCGCGACCGACAGCGACCAGCGCTCGTAGGCACCCGCGCCGAAGGCGAAGAGGCCGTCCTCCTTCGGACTGATGCGCAGAAGTTCGACGCCATCGACGTCGCTGCGGGTCTCGGCGACGATTCGCTCGTTGGTCATGTACGCGACGCGCAGGAGGTCGTCCTCGTACGCGATGGCGAATGCGCGGCTGCGCGACGAACTGGCGAAGGCACTGACGGCCGCGGCACCGCGCTCGAACTCGTGGGCGGGCACGAGCACGACGCCGTCGGGCGTGGTCGCGTTCGGATCCTGCGACGTGAACCAGCCGCGCACGCCGCCCGCGGAGTCGCCTACGAGCAGCGTTCCATGACCCAAGAGGGTGTCGAGCGCCGTGATGCTGGCGTCGCTGCCCGGCAAGAGGTCGACGGCTTCGGCGACGCTGGGCTCGATGCCGGCGCGCACGTCGTAGCGCAGCGCGAGTCCGTTCTCGCCCGCGACCACGATCGAATCGCCCAATTCGTTGATCGTGATGAAGCGCGGCGGCGCAGCGCCCGGCGCCACCTCGTGCGGCAACGCCGTCGATCGGAAGGTCAGCAACGTCTCGTCGAACGGCGAGACCGTGAAGCGGCCGCGCACGAGAGCGCCGTTCTCGGCGAGGATCGCCGCAACGGTGCGGTTTCCGCTCGGCACCGTGGCGATTGCGCTGATCTCGGCCCCGAGCCCCGTGTCCACCGGCGGGCTGACGTCGAAGTGGAAACGCTGCGCGCGCAACGCGCCCTCGACCGTGCGCTGCACGACACCGTCCTCGATGGAGAGGACACCGTCCGTACCGAGGGCCTCGGCACCGGGGGGCAATTCGTCTTCGGTCGGGAACACCGTCTCGAAGCCGAAGGTCGCCAACTGCACGCTGCCGTCCGCACGGCCCCACGCCAGCTTTTCCGCGTTCGACGCCACCGACCAAGCGGTCGGACGACGCTCGAATGCGGCGCGCCGTCCTACGACCGAGCCATCGTCGAGCCGCTGCACCTCGACCGAGCCGTCGCGGAAGAGCAGCGCGACGAGCAGCTCGTACTCGTCGACCGCCGCGTGGACCAAGGGCTCGTCGAAGCGGATCGTTTGGCGCCCCTCGGCCTCGACCTCGCCGCTGGTGAACAGCGGCATGACGGTCGCGACCAGGAAGACGAAGATCAGCGTGACCGCCGCGATCGTCCCGATGCCTCCGCCCGTGATCAGGACGCGGGACAGCACCTCCGCGACACGCACCGAGCGGGTCGTGCGGAGCGAGCGGCGTGAGCGTTGACTTTCGTCGCTGGGCACGTGGAGGGGAGGCCGGGAGGAGAGGAAGCGGGGGCGAGAATAGGCACTCGGACCACGTCGATCGAACGAAAGCTCAACCGATCGTCGCGGAGGCTAGGAGTCCGCGTCACGGGTGACGCAGGCTAGTTCTTGGCCGCGCCAGCCTCCACCGGCTGGGCCAACTCGAGCTCGAGGCCGACGGCGGCCAGGTTCTTCTTCGCGACGGCGGCCGGCACCGGGAAGTAGCCGGCTTTCACGACGTCCTGCTGGCCCTCGTAGGAGAACACGTAGCGCACGAACTCGCGGCGCAGCGGGTCCAACTCTTGGTTGGGCTTGTGGTTCACGTACAGGTAGAGGAAACGCCAGAGCGGATACTCGCCCGAGTAGACGTGCTCCGGCACGGCTCGTACGTAGGTCTCGCCGTCGCTCGAGAGCGGCACCGCGCGCACGTCGGCCGTCATCGAACCGATGCCGCTATAGCCGATGCCGTACTTGTCGGTCGCGACGCCTTGCACGACCGACGAGCTGCCGGGTTGCTCCTTGACGTAATTCTTGAAGTCGCCCTTGAACAGCGCGCTCGTCTTGAAGAAGCCGTAGGTCCCCGACGCCGAGTTACGACCGTAGAGGCTGATCGTCTGGTTCGCCCAGGCTCCCTCGAGGTCGAGCTGGCCCCACTTCCCGATGTCCGTCGGATAGCGGCCCTTCCGGTTCTTCGAGAAGATGGCGTCGACCTGCTGCAGGGTGAGCCCCTTGATCGGATTGTCCTTGTGGACGTAGACGGCGAGCAGGTCGATCGAGGCTTCGAGCGCGGTCGGCTTGTAGCCGAACTGCTCCTCGAACTCGTCGATCTCTTGCTCCTTCATCTGGCGACTCATCGGGCCGAAGTTCGACGAGCCCTGGATCAGCGCGGGCGGCGCGGTCGAGGAACCCTTGCCCTCCACCTCGAGCGTGACGCCCGGGTAGAACTTCTTGAAGCCCTCGCCCCAGATCGCCATCAGGTTGTTCATCGTGTCCGAGCCGACGCTCTTGATGACGCCCGAGACGCCGCCCTTGGCCGGTGTGTACTTAGGGAGCTTCTCATCCACTTGCACCGCTTGAGCGAGCGCGGGGCCAGCGAAGAGGGCGAAGAGGGCGAGGGTCGAAAACAGTCGCGGTTTCACAGGTGTGATCTCCGTTCAGGGGCGCGGATAGTGGACGTCGTCCAGTGCGGACGGTCCCGTGCGGCTCCCTTCTAGGCGGCCTTCAACAACGCATCGCGAAGCCAAGATCAAGAGAGTGTGAAGACGCCTCATGTGGCGGGCAATTCGACCTCGAACCGCGTTCCCCGGCCCAAGGAGCTGGAAACGCGCACGTTCCCGTGCATCGAGCGGACGAGATTCTTGACGATCGACAGGCCGAGACCGGTGCCGCCGACCTCCCGCGAGCGCGCTTTGTCGACGCGGTAGAAGCGCTCGAAGATGCGCTCTTGATCCTCGGCGGGGATGCCCATGCCCGTGTCCTCGACGGCCAGCACGACGCGCTCGCCGCGTCGTTGCACCTCGACGCGCACGCGCCCCGGCCCGGGCGTGTATTGGACGGCGTTTCCGACCAGGTTCTCGAGCACCTGGATCATCGCCTCCCGATCGCCGAGCACGCGCGCGTCCGCGGCTCCCGTGCGTTCGAGCACCAGGCCCTTCTTCGCGGCGGCGTCCTCCTGGCGGCGCAGCACACCGTCGACGACCGAGTTCCAATCGACCGGAACCAGCTCCAGCCCTTGCGCGCCGGACTCGATGCGGGCCAAGCTCAGGAGGTCCGTCACGAGCGCCCGCAATCGAGCGACGTTCGTTTGCACGCGGATCAAGAAGTGCTCGACGCGCTCGGGATCGACGTCGCCCTCGAGGATCGTATCGACGTACCCGCCGATCGCCGTCAGCGGTGTCTTGAGCTCGTGGCTGACGTTCGCGACGAAGTCGCGCCGCACGCGCTCCAGCCGCCGCAGCTCGGTCAGTTCCTGCACGACGACGACGACGCCATGGCGCCCGTCGCTGGCGAACGGACTCGCGTGCATGGCGAAGATGCGCTCGGTGCCCGTGCGCAAGGACGTGATTTCGCGCCGTTCGGGCCGTTGATGCACGCGGGCGGCGCGCACCAGCTCTTCCAGCTCGACGACCGGCGCGAGCGTCCAGAGCACGGACCCGACGGGTTCGCGTTCGATGCCCAACGCAGTTCGCGCCGCGCCGTTCGCGAATACGACGCGGTCCTCGTGATCGACGGCCAGGATGCCCTCGACCATGCTGGTCAGGATCGCGCGCAACTGTGCGTCGTCCTTCGACAGCGCGGCGATCTGCCGCCGCGCCTGCTTGTCCAGCGCGATGAGCGCACGTCCGAGCCGCGCGAAGGAACCTACGTGCTCCGGCGGCTCGGCGGTGTGCGTGTCCCGGGCGAGCGCCCGCGCGAAGCTCGTCAGCGCAGTGATCGGCACGAACCACTGCCACGCGCCCCACGCGATCCCGATGCAGGCCGAGAGCGCCGCGATCAACGCGGCCAACGCGAGGGCTCGCTGCAAGATCGCGTGCGGCACCAGCGCTCTCGTGAGTGGACGGCCCGCGCGCACGTACCCGAAGCTGGCATCGTCGCCAGGCAGGCGGCGCGCGACGAAGAGCCACTCCGCGCCATTCCGCCCCGTTCGACGCGCGCTGCCGTAGGGCCGGGTGTAGGCCTCGGCGACCTCCGGACGGCGCCCCTCGTGTCGGCCGTCCACGAGCTCGCCGGGTGCCCCCGCCGTGTCGGCGACGACGGTGCCGTTCACGTCGAGGACGCTCATCCGCGCGTCGGCGAGCGGACCCAGCCCGTTCAGCGAATCGCCCTCGAAGAGTTGCATCCCCTGCTCGGCCAGCACCGCGGTGATCCGGACCAACGCCGCGTGCTCGCGCTCGACCAGGGCGCGCTCGAGCGGACCCAACGCCGCCAAGCCCACGACCAGGGGACCCACCAACGCGATCGCGAACGCCCCCGCGGCCAAGCCAAGAAACTCCGACGAACGGAAGAGAGAGCGACGCCCGACAGGATTCACGCGCGCCAGGCTGCCAGATCCTCGCCCCCGAATCGATATCGCGCCAGGCCGGCGCGCCAAACCCGCGTGCCAGCTCGGCTTCCGGGGGGCCTTCCGAGGTCGACACCGCATTTCGTGCGAGCCCAAGGGCGGGTTAAGCGCGTACCGCGCCTCGAACCACCCGAGGGGGACCCATGACTCGCTCCGCCGTTACGAATCCTTCGCTCTGGGACGCCACCGCGGCGGACACGGACTACCCCGCGATCGCGCCGGGCCAAACGCTGGAGGCCGATGTCGTCGTGATCGGCGCCGGCATCACCGGCCTGACGACGGCGCTGTTCCTCGTGCAGCGCGGCTCGCGCGTCGCGGTCGTCGAGGCCGACCGCATCTGCGCCGGCGTCACCGCGTACACGACGGGCAAGGCCTCTTCCTTGCACGGCTTGATCTACCGCAAACTCACCAACACCTTCGATCGCGCGACCGCGCGCATCTATGGCGAGGCCAACGAGGCGGCGATCACGCGGATGGAGGGGTTGGTCGCCGAGTTCGACATCGACTGCGGCTGGACGCGCGGACCGGCGTTCACCTACACGCGCGAACGCGCGCTGCTGGGCGACATCGAGGCGGAGGTCGAGGCCGCCGGCGCGGTCGGCTTGCCGGCGTCGTTCACCACAGAGACGGAGCTACCCTTCGAAGTCGCGGGTGCCGTGCGCTTCGAGAATCAGGCTCAGTTCCACGCTCGTCGCTACGGGCTGGCGCTGGCGCGCGCGATCCAGGCGAGCGGCGGCAGCGTGTTCCAGAACAGCCGGATCGTCGACGTCGCGACATCCACCGGCCGGTGCCAGGTCGAAAACGGCGCCCGGATCGACGGCGATCACATCGTGCTGGCGACGCACATTCCGTTCCTCGACCGGGGCGGCTTCTTCGCCAAGTGCTCGCCGTCACGCAGCTACCTCATGGCGGTGGAGGTCGACGAACTGCCGCCGAAGGGGATGTACCTCGGCGTCGGAGCCGAAGAGCGCACGCTTCGGAGCGCCAACGGCGGTCGCTTCTTGGTCCTGGGCGGCGAAAGTCACAAGACCGGACAGGAGCCCGATACGCCGGCGCGCTACGCCGCCATCGAAGCCTGGGCTCGCAAGCACTACACGGTCCGCCGGGTGGCCTATCGCTGGAGCGCGCAAGATTTCATGTCCGTGGACGGGTTGCCCTACATCGGGCGCTTGCCCCTAGCGTCGAAGCGCGTCTGGCTGGCAACGGGCTACAACAAGTGGGGCTTGACGAACGGAACCGTCGCAGCGGAGATCCTGGCGGACGGGATCGCCGGAAAGACGAATGCCTGGGCCGCTACGTTCGACGCCAACCGTAAAGATCTTGGCGCTTCCGCCAAATCGTTCTTGCAAACGAATCTGGATGTCGCAAAGCGCTTCGTCGGTGACCGGATTCGCCACCTGGCGACCCAAAGCGCCGTGGACGTGGCTCCGGATGAAGGTGCCGTGGTCAAGATCGGCGGCGAGCGCGCGGGAGCCTATCGGGATGCGGCCCGGGAACTCCACGCCGTGTCGCTCACCTGCACCCATCTGGGCTGCCATGTGACCTGGAACCCCGCCGAGCGCTCGTGGGACTGTCCCTGCCATGGCTCGCGCTTCGACGTCGAAGGCCGGATCCTGCACGGACCGGCGCTGGAGCCGCTCGAGCGGGTCGAAGGGCAGCCCGACTGACCAAGAAGCTGGTCAATCGGGCTCCGCAGGCCTTATTTGGCCGAATAGCGCGTCCCGCGCCGCTGGCCGGTCTTCTTGACGCGCCGCTCTTCCAGCAGTTGCAGCATCGGCTCGCGCAGGTCCTTGGACGTCTCGCCCACGGAGTCGGCCACGGCGCCGATCGTCGATTGGGGGTTGGCTCGCAGGAACTCGACCATCTGGTCCGCCAGCGCCTCGGCCTCCTCGGGGGTCCGGCGAGCACGGCGGGCACCGGACCCACCACCGCCTTCGACGGTGGCCGTGAGGCTATCGATCGCTTTGGTCAAAGCGCGCTCGAGCTCGCGGTCGTTCTCGTCCTGCGCCAGTGCGAGCGCCTTCTCGAGCGAGCGCTTGCTCGCTCGCGCTTGCTTACGGGCGGGGCTCTTCTTGGCGAGCTTGGCGCTCTCCAGTCGTGCGATCTCGGCTTGGAGGTCGCGGATCTTTTCTTCAGGCGTCCGGCGCCTACGCTGTGTTGTGCTCATCGCGCGAATCCTATCGGCGGGTCGCCGGCGTTGCGATCCAAAACACGAAAGCAATTTGCGATTAGCAAGACTCTTGCGTCGCGCGTCAGAACGCGGCGCCGGTCAATCGCGGCACTTGTAGCCGACACCGCGCACCGTGGCGATCAGATCGCCCGAGTCGCCGAGCTTCTTCCGCACGGCGCTGATATGTACGTCGACGTTGCGCTCGGTGATGATCACCTCCCCATCCGTGATGCGATCGACCAGCTCGCCGCGGGTGTAGACGCGGCCGGGGCGCTCGCACAGCGCCCAGAGCAATCGAAACTCCGCCCGGGTGAACTCCACGGACTCCCCGGCGACCAGGACTTCGTGCCGGGTGGCGTCGAGCGTGACGTCGTCGCGCTGCAGACGCTTGCCGCGCTCGGGGGCGTCGTTGCGCTCGCCGCGTCGCAGGAGCGCCCGGATCCGAGCCACGAGCTCGCGCGGGCGAAACGGCTTCGCCAAATAGTCGTCCGCGCCCATCTCGAGCCCGATCACCACGTCGGACTCCTCGTCCTTCGCTGTCAACATCAGGATCGAAGCCCCGAGGGTGCGATCGCTCTCGCGCAGTTTGCGGCACACCTCGAGCCCGCCCATGCCGGGCAACATGAGGTCCAACACGACGAGCTCGGGGCGGTGCTCCAGCGCGAGCTGCAGCCCGGCGTCCCCCGCTTCGGCGGACAGAACGTGGAAGCCTTCGCGCTCGAGGTTGAAGCGAACGATCTCGACGATGTCGGGATCGTCTTCGATCAGGAGGATGGTCGTGCGGGCCATGTGGACATGAGAGTCGGGATCGGCCCCGAGTCAGGTCAAGCAACGGTCCACATTCGATCAAGGCTTCGTCAAGGCTGAATCCGCCCGCGGCGGGCTACACTGGCCGCTGATGACCCCTACGATCGGGATCGACACGGGTGGGACGTTCACGGACCTCGTGTACGAGGACGAGAGCGGCCGACACCTGGTCAAGGTGCCTTCGACGCCGGAGGACCCGTCGCTGGCCGTCGCGGACGCCCTGGAGCGCCTGGGACACGCGGGCCGCGCCGCGCCGATCGTGCACGGCACGACCGTCGCGCTCAACGCGCTCCTGACCGGCTCCGTGGCACGCACGGCGCTCGTCACGAACCGGGGGTTCGCCGACCTGCTCGAGCTGGGCCGGCAGGAGCGGCCCGACCTCTACGCGCTCGAGCCCGAGACGACGGTGCCCCTCGTGCCGCGGGGCCTGCGCTTCGAGCTCGGCGAGCGCGCTTGGCCGAACGCCCAGGACGGCACCCTCGAGGTGGTCGAGCGCGCGGACGCCGAGGAACTCGCCGCGCTGGTGCAGCGCCTCGCGGCCGAGCGCGTGGAGAGCATCGCGGTCTGCCTCCTGCACTCCTGGAAGGATCCCGAACCCGAGCTCCGCGTCGCGCGGGCGCTCGGCTCGCTCGGCGTACCCGTGACGTGCTCGGCCGACCTGCTGCGCGAACACCGCGAGGTCGAACGCTTCAGCACCGCGGTCGTGAACGCCGCGCTCGCGCCGCGCATGCGCGCGTACTTGGGCGCGCTCGAACGGCGCACCTCCGGGCGCGAGCTGGCGCTGCTGCAGTCCTCCGGCGGCACGCTCGACGCCGCTCGCGCGCGCGAGGAGCCGGTGCGCGTGCTGCTCTCGGGCCCGGCGGGCGGCGTCGTCGGCGCGGCGCGCGCCGCGCGCGAAGCCGGGTTCGACGCCTTCGCCTCGCTCGACGTCGGCGGCACCAGTTCCGACGTGGCGTTCGGCCGCGCGAGCGGGGAACCGGTCGCGAAGCGCGCGACCGACCCGGTGCGCGTCGCGGGCCACGCCATCGCGGTCCCGACGCTGGACGTGCATACGATCGGGTGCGGCGGCGGCTCGTTGGTGCACGTGGATGCGGGCGGCGTGCTCCACGTCGGACCGAAGAGCGCGGGCGCCGATCCCGGACCGCTGGCCTACGGACGCGGCGACACGCCGACCGTAACCGACGCACACGTCCGCCTCGGACACATCGCCGAAGGCGCGTTCCTGGGCAGAGCCTTGCCCCTCGACATCGATCGCGTGCACCGCGGCTTCGAGCGCTTGGGCGCGCGGCTCGGCGTCGCGCCGATCGAAGCGGCGCGCGCTGTGCTCGACGTCACGCGCGCCCAGACGCGTCGCGCGGTCGGCGTGATGACGATGCAGCGCGGCGTCGATCCAGCTTCGTTGCCGTTGGTCGCCTTCGGCGGCGCCGGCGGCTTGCACGCCGCGGCGACGGCCGCGAGCCTGCGCATGCGCGCCGCGCTCGTGCCGGCCGCGCCCGGGGCGCTCTCGGCCCTAGGGTTGGCCGTCGCGGCGCCCCACCGGGACCATGCGCGCGCCGTGCTCGAGCCGCTGGCGGCGTGGAGCACGAAGGAGCTGGACACGGCCTGGTGCCAGCTCGTGGAGGCCGGCCGCGCGGAGCTCGCCGGTCGCGAGCTGGTCTTCGAACGCGCCCTCGACCTGCGCTACCGCGGGCAATCGTTCGAGCTGCGGCTGCCGGCCTCGGACGACCCGGCAGCGGCGTTCCATCGAGCGCACCGCGAACTCTACGGTTACGCCCTCGAGGGTCGTGCCATTGAACTCGTGACGCTGCGCGCGCGCGCCCGCGTCGCCGTCGACGAGCGCACCTTCGCGCAACCACGTGTGCACGCTTTACCAGCCTCGGCGATCATCGGCGAGCGCCAGGTGTACTTCGCGGCCCCGCGTGCAGAATGCATAACGCCAATTATCGATCGCGCTCGCCTCACGGCTGGCATAGTCTTCGACGGGCCAGCCTTGGTCGAGGAATACTCGGGCACGTCGCTCGTTCCACCGGGCTGGCATGCTTCCATGACAGTTGGAGACCATTTACTGCTCATGCCATGAGTGCAACCAGACCCACCCGAATCGCCGCCCATGAATGAACAAGGGTCCTTCGTCGCGACGCTCCTCGACCGGACCGGTCGCGCGCTCGCGTCGGGCGCGGTCCAGCGGCTCGCCCTCGGCCCGTTGGCCGACGAGGTCCGAACGCTCGGTCGGCGCGCGTTGGTCGCGGACACCGTCGTGCGGCTCGAGCACCTGGCCGCCGCCCTGGCGACGGGCCGCTGCGAGGTACTGGCCCTGGATTTCGACTGGCTGACGGCGACGCGCGCGGCGCGCGGCATCCCCCCGGAACTGCTGCGCGCGACCTTCGCCGCGCTGCGCACGGAGATCACGGAGAACTTGCCGCGCGCGGCGGCGACGCTCGCGCTCGATATGTTGGACAGCGAGCTGCCGCGGCTCGCAACCGACGCGCCGCTGGCGGAACCTCTCGCGGACGAGGATCATCCGCACGTCGAACTGGCGCGCAGCTTGCTCGCCGCTTCGCTCAGTGGGCGGCGCAACGATGCGGAGATGCTGCTGGTCGACGCCTACGAAAACGGCGTTCCGCTCGATGCGTTGCACGTCGCGCTCTGGGCCGCCCAAGCGGAGATCGGCGTGCTCTGGCAGAGCGGTGAAATCCACGTGGGATTGGAGCATCTCGCCTCGCGCATCGCCGAGGACGCGCTCGCGGTTCTGCGCCATCGAACGAAGCCGAGCGCGGCGTCCAATCATTCGGTGCTGGTCGCTTGCGTGCCTGGCAACCGGCACCAGATCGGAGCGCGCATCGTCGCCGACCGCTTTGACCATGTGGGTTGGCGGGCGCTGTTCCTGGGCGCGAACACGCCCTCGGACAGCCTCGTGAACGCGGCGCAGGACTTCCATGTCGATCTCGTCGCGCTGTCGGTCGGGATGTCGCTCGACCTACGGCCAGCCGCCATCATGATCGCGGCACTGCGCGCGGATGCGCCGCGCGTGCCCGTGCTCGTCGGCGGCGCACCGTTCCGCGCCGTGGAAGGCTTGTGGCGCGACGTCGGCGCCGATGGCGAGGCGCCCTCCGCGACGGAGGCCGCGGGAATGGGCGAGCGGCTACTCGCTGCCATCTGACGGCGCGGCGTCGGATCGATCCGACGCCGAGCTCGGAACGGGTTCGGCATGGGACCAGATCCACGCGGCCAATTCGTCGAAGGCATTGTCGAGCGCCGCGCCGAGAGCGAACACCAGCGCCTCCGAGGTCCGCGTCGTGAGCGGCGCCGAACCCTCGATGCGCGCTTCGCGTTCGCCCCGCACGGCCCGGAAGGCGACGCGTGCCTGCGCAGCACCCGAAATATCCCCCTCGAGCGACTCCATCCACAAATGGAGGCCGTTGTCCTCGGGCGAGCCGCGGAAGCCTTCGATCTCGAACAGGCGTTGCTCCAGGGCCCGCCGCACGAGCTTGGCCGGCTCTTCGACCCACAACGCCGTCTCGTCGAACGTGATCTCCACGGGCGAGAGGCGCCACGTCAGCGCTCGTTGCACGCTGGCGTTCGCGGAGACGCTGGCACCACTGAGCGCTGGGCGGTCGACGGCGTCCACCGGCGGGGTCACGGGCGTGGCGACCATCGGCGGCAACTCGAAGAAGCGTTCCTCGAGGGCGGGCGCCGGTGCCAGGCAACCGGTCGCGAGCCATGCGAGAGCGAGCGATCGAAGCATCGTTTCAGCGGCCTTCCAGACCTGGAACGGGACGCGGCGCACGTCCGCGGAGGAGCGAGCCCGGATTGCGTTCTAGCATTTCCGCCAGTCGGCGTACGGCGGTGATCGTCTCTTGGAGTCCGACGAGTTCGCCGCGCGCTTCGCCG
>JBBDIB010000087.1:0-12616 GCA_040880665.1 Planctomycetota bacterium | reverse complement strand
TGCACCGGGCCTGGCCGGGCAGTGAGCTGGTGGTCGTCGGCGCTGGCGGACACGCGTCCGGCGGCGTCGCGCAGCGCCGCGGTCGTCTCCGCCAAGCGGGCGTCCGACTCCAACCGGCCGATCATCAGGCCGAGTTCCTCGACCGTCGTGTTGACCCGTTGCAGCGTCGCGCGGAGGTCGCCCAGGACGGGCTCGAGCTCGAGCTCGCGCAGGACTTCCTCCATTCCGGCAGCGAGCCCTTGGATGCGCCGCGACAGCTTGCCGGGATCGATGTCCTCGATGGCACCGCTCATCAACTCCAAAGTGCGTCGCGACTCGACCAACAGCGGCGGCAAGAGGTCCGAAATCTCGGAGATTGCGCGCGAGATGTCCTTGGTCGTGGAGGGTGCGGTGTGGACCGTGTTCCACGGGACGAGGAACGGATACTCGGGCGGCGGCAACGAGGCAGGGTCGAAGAAGTCGCCCTGCAGGAAGCTCACACCCGTCAGCAGGTTCGTCACGACCTGCACGCGCAGCCCCGCGGGCATGAAGGGACCGTCCTCGGGCGACTCGAGCCCTGTCTCGAGGCCGATGCGCTCGAGCGCCCCGGTGAAGATCTTGCCGTGCACCTCGACGTGCCGCTGATCCACGGCGAACCGGATGTCCACGACCCGACCGATCGGCACGCCGCGAAACTTGATCGGTGAGCCGACCTCCAAGCCCTCGACCTCCTCGTCGAAGAAGAGGTACGCGGGCACGAAGTCGCGCTCGAGTCGCGCGGCGCCGACCCACAAGAGGAGCGCGATCGCCGCGACGATTCCGAGCGCCACGAACAGACCGAGCTTCCAATGGTTGGCGGGTTGGCTCATCGCAGGGTCGCCGCCGGCAGGCGGTGGAAGAAGCGGCGCACGCGGATGTCGTCGCTCTCGTCGCGCAGCCTACGCGGATCGCCCTCCGCGATGGCGGTCCGGGCGTCCGCGTCCAGCAAAAGGCAGCGATCACCGACGCGAAAGATGCTTTCCAGCTCGTGCGTGACGACCACCATCGTCACCCCCACGTCGTCGCGCAGGAGGACCAAGAGGTCGTCCAACTCGACCGCCGAAATGGGGTCGAGCCCCGCCGACGGCTCGTCGAGGAACAACAACGGCGCATCGAGCGCCAGCGCGCGAGCGATCGCGGCCCGCTTCTTCATGCCGCCCGAAATCTCGCTCGGTAGATGGTTCTCGAAGCCGCCCAGCCCGACCAGGCGCAAGCGCGCATCGGCGACCTCCGAGCGATGACGCGGCGAAAGGTCCGTCCACGTCTCGAGCGGCACGGCGACGTTCTCGCGCAACGTCAACGAGCTGAAGAGCGCGCCGCCCTGGAACATCACGCCCGAGGTCGGCCGCCGACCCGCGAGTTCGCCCGCGGGAGCACCCGGACCCTCGATCGTGCCCGCCAAGGGTTCCATCAAGCCGATCAGGTGCTGCAGCAGGGTCGACTTGCCCGTGCCACTGCCACCCAACAAGAGGTAGATCTGACCGCGCTGCACATCGAACTCGAGCTCGCGTTGGATCGCCACGCCCCCGTAGCCGATCGCGAGATCGCGGACGTGGATCAGGACGTCGTCGGGCGCGTTCGTCAAAGGCCGAACACCTCGAAGACCACCGTGGCGATGGCGTCGATGACGATCAGCGCGATGAGCGTCGTCACCACCGACGACGTGGTCGCGGCGCCGACCCCGGCGGCACCGCCGCGCGTCGCGAGCCCGCGCTGACACGCGATCAGCGTGATGGCGGCGGCGAAGAAGACGCTCTTGACCAAGCCGACGATGACGTCGACCGAACCCACCGATTCCGCCAACTCGTTCCAGTAGAGCTCCGGTGCGAGCCCCAACCGCGTCGTCGCGACGAACAGGCCGCCGAGGATCGAGACGGCATCGGCCACCAGCGTCAAGAGCGGCACGACGAGGATCATGGCGAGCACACGCGGAAAGACGAGATAGCGCAAGGGATCGAGCCCCAGCGTGCGCACGGCGTCGATCTCTTCCGACACCTTCATCGTGCCCAGCTCGGCCGCGTAGGCGGCGCCGGACCGGCCCGCGACGACGATCGCCGTCATCAATGGCGCCAGCTCGCGCGTCATCGAGAGGCCGACGAGACTTGCGACGAAGCGCTGCGCGCCGAAGCGCTCGAGCTGCGCCGCGGATTGAAGCGCCATGATCAGCCCGATCAAGAAGTTGATCAACAGGACGACAGGCACACCGTTCGCGCCGGCACGTTCGATCAAGCCGGTGACCGAACGCCAGTGGATCGTCTGTGGCTGCCGGAGCACGGCGATCGTCGACCAACTGAACGCTCCGAGGAACGCGAGACCGTCCTTGGACATGCGCACCAGTTCCAGCGTCGCGTTGCCGATGCCCTCGAAGAGCCCCACGCGCTCCGGGTCGTCGCGCAGGCGCACCGTCTCGCCGGGACAGCCGTACAGATCCAAGAGGCGCCGCACGCGCTCGTTGGCCCCGTCGATGACGAGCTCGCCCCCCAGGGCGCGCCACTCGCCGCGCGCGGCCAGGAGCAGCGCCGCGGCTCCGCCCTCGAGCTCGGCTAGCCTGGAAACGTCGAGGTGCAGCGTCTCCGCGGAGGGCGCCGCCAGGGCGGCCAGCTCGTTGCGGAAGCGCTCGCCATCCGCGAGCCGGAGCTCGCCCTGCAACACGAGGGCGCGCCCGTCCTGACGTTCGAGCGAGTAACCAACCGCTTGCATACCGCGGAGTCTACGCTGGACGCAAGCTCGCCGTTTCGACGGGCCTCGCCTTCGACGAGCCTCGCCGTTCGAAGGACGGAGCGGAGCGAAGCCCTTGGGCGAGGTTGGAGCGGCTGAAGAGATTCGAACTCTCGACATCAACCTTGGCAAGGTTGCGCTCTACCACTGAGCTACAGCCGCGTCGAGCAGCGAAAGATAGCGCGTCGGCCCGAGAAGGCAAGCGCTCAGCGGTTTTCCTGGGTGCGCCCGGCGAGCAGGTCGGCGAGCCACTCGCCCGCCGCCCGGGCGGCGTCCACCCAACCGGCGCCCGCCGCGACCTGGGCCGCAACGGCGCTGGCGAAGCGGCAGCCCGAACCGTGCAGCGAGGCCCCCGCGACGCGCGGGCGCGCGAGCCAGACCGGCGCGGCGTCCGCGACGAAGACGAGATCCTGGACGGGGTCCTCACGCCCGTGGCCGCCCTTCAAGAGCACGACCCGGGCTCCCAACTCGACCAGTCGCGCCGCCGCGGCGAGGCGTGCCGCGCGGCCGTCGCCAGCGACCCCCGCGCCCGCCAACAGGAGCGCTTCGGGCAGGTTCGGGGTCAGCACGGGCCCGAGCGGCAGGAGTTCCTCGAGCAGCGCGCGTTGCCCCGCCGTGTCCAGGAACGGCGTGCCCCCCGAACTCGCCAGCACGGGATCGACGACGAGCGGAACGCGGCGCGCGCGTGCCAGCTCGACGACGGCGCGCACGTGCTCGGCGCCCGGCAACAAGCCGATCTTGATCGCGTCGACCGACGTCACCGCCAGCGCTTCGGCCAGCCACTGTGCGGGGTCGCGTGGCCGAACCTCGAAGACGCGCTGTCCGTCCTGCTCGGTCTCGGCGGTGACGATCGCGGTGGTCCGCGCGCCGAAGCGCGCCGCCGCGCGGCGATCGGCGTCGATGCCGGCGCCCCCCGTGGGATCGTGTCCGGCGACGACCAGCACGTGCGGCGCGCTCACCTAGCGCGGCGACCTTTGCAGGTCTTCGAACACGATGAGGGGGGGAAGTCTCGGAAGAGCCATGCGCTACGGCGTAGCTAGAGGCGCGTCAGGCGCGTGCCCATGCGCGGATCCGAGCCATCCAGGTTGTCGGGGCGCACCAGCTTGAGCGCGCGCCCGCGCAGCCTGCGCTCGAGCGCGCGCAGGGTCTTGTCGTCGCCGTTCTCGAGCTTGATCTGACCGCCCGCGACCGAGCCGCGGCCGCCGAAGGAACCCTCGCCGTCCACGATCGCCGCCATGCGCGCGTACGCGTCCGGCAGGTCGACGGCGGTGCGCAGCGACAGGTGGTAGTTGCCCTCGAACGCGCCACCGACCAACGACCAACGGCAGCCTTCCATGCGCAGGAAGAAGTCCGCCATCTCGGCGACGCTCTCCGGATTCATGACGCGTCCGAGCAAGCCGTAGACCAGCGGTCCGACGCGCCGCGCGCGCGACAGCGATCGGTGAACCTCTTGGTAGTACCCCGGCGAGAGCGGCGGGTGCGTGATGCGCGAGAGCATCGCGCGGTCCGCGCGGCGGAAGCACTCGAAGAACGCCTCCTGGTCCAGGTCCGTCACGCCGACGGACAGGTCGGCGGTGTCGAAGCGCACGCCGCAGCACAGCGCGGTCGACGTGCGTTCATCGAGCTCCACACCCGCGTCCACCAGGTACTCGAACACGATCGACGAGGTCGAGCCCACGCCCAGGCGCACGTCGAAGTGCGGCGCGCGGGGCGCGGCCTGACCGGGATCGGGAAGCTGGTGGTGGTCGAGCACGGCGAGCAGCGGCACGCCCTCGAACAGCTCGGTGTGGCCGAAGCTCGGCTGACTGTCGACGAGGATCGCACCCCGGAACTCGCTCGGGTCGAGCGAGGCGTAGTCGACCAGTTCGAGCCCGAGCTCCTCGACCATCGCCACGTTCTCGGCGCGGTAGATGCGGCCGACCGCGGCCAGCGCCGAGTCCACGCCCCAGGCCTCACGCAGCAGCGTCTCGACCCCGATCATCGCCCCGAGCGCGTCCGGGTCGGGACTGCGGTGCGTCAGGATCAAGAGCTTGCCGTCGTGATACGGCGCCAAGACGCCGGCCAGATGGTCGAGCGCTCGGACCCCCTTGGGGAGGCCAAACGCTTCGATCGTTCCGACACCTCCGGCGCGCTCGGGTCGTGGTTCGTGCATGGTTCGTCGCTGGGGGCCGATCGGGGCGAGTGTAGCGGGAGTCGAGGGGCTCTGCCCCGGACGCGTGCTCCTGAAGGGGGGAAAGCGGGGAGCAGCGAATGAGCCTTGCAGCGCGGGGTTCCAGTCCCGAGCGGTCGGTTTCCGGCCGGTCCCACGGATGGGACGCTGGCCAGCGTCCTTTAGAAGCCGTGGTCGACGAGGTACTGCACGCTGGCGAGGATCTCGGCCCGTCCATGACGGGCCCCGATCTCTACCACGCGCTCGGCTTGCTTCGGCACGTACTCGCGCAGAAGCTTGAAATCCACCTCGCCCAGCCCGACGGGCAGCTCGAGCGTTTCCGAAGCGGCATCCTGCAGGTGAATGCCCGCCAGCGAGGCCGCGTAGGCGTCGAGCCACGCGCCTTGGTGCGCCAGCCCGCGTGTTTGATTGATGTGTACGTGGCCAACATCGTGCCAGTAGCGGAGGCCTTTCGGCCCCAGATCGCCCAGCACCCAGCCGACGGCTTCGAATCCCAAGAGATCGTCGAGGCCGCGCCCGGGCTCGATGGCGAAGGTGACGTCGGGCGACTCTTGGATCAGAGTGAAGAGCGCACGGCAGTACTGTTCGACGAGCTTCTGCGCGTCGCGCTGGTTGGCCTGGCTCAGAGCTTGCATCTCTTCGGCCAGCTCCATCGACATCGGCTCGCTCTCGAGCTTGGCCTTCATCTCCGCGACGCGCGCAGCGACCCTCGGGTCGTCGACCTTGCTGCCGCGCAGGACGACCGTCTGGCAGCCCCACTGTCGGGCCAGGCGCACATGGCGCCGCACGGAGTTGATCGCGCGCTCCCATTCCTGCTCGTTCAGACTCGCCAGGCGTTCGCACGCCATCGGCGAGCCGTTCTCGGGATCACGACAGCCGACCACCAACGCGGGCAATTGCATGCCGGTCTCGCGCTGCGATTCTTCGAGGCCCTCCATCGACGGAGGGCTGGCCGCGAGCCCGAGCTCGAGGCGTCGAAAGCCCATGCCGACGGCTGCGAAGATTTGGTCCTGGATCGAGCCGAGGCGCGATCCAAAGCAGCTCGTCGAGAGGGTGTAGTCGTTGGGGATTCCGGGGGCGGCCATCGCCTGAGGAAGGTTTGGGGAAGCGGCCGGCGCGAGCGGGGAGCAGCGTCCGGTTGCTCCACTGTCGACCATTCCTACCCGATCCCTGCAGCCGTCTCGTAGAGGGTGGCTCGAGAGGCGCGCCCGTCGGCGGACCCGAAGCGACGTAAACCTCTTTGCAGTCAGGGGTTTGGGCGATTTACACGCGAATCTCTGCGGCCGTCGAGCGCAGCTCGGCGTGCCGTTCGAGCAGCGGGTCTACCTCGTCGCGCACGTATTCCTCGACCTGTTTCGGGGCGCGACCGACGAACGCGTGCGGGTCGAGGATGCGCTCCAGCTCACCGGCGATCGGCGCGAAGGTCGCGTCGGCGGCGATCAACCGCACCAGGGGATTGTCCTCGCCGCGGTGGATCGCCTCGGAGGCTTCGCGCGCCAGCACGCGGATTCGCTCGTGGGCATCCTGGCGATCGACGCCCGCTCGCACAGCTGCCATCAAGAGGTGTTCGGTCGCGAGGAACGGCAACTCGGAGGTGAGCCGGCGCGTCACGACGGCTTCGTGCACCTGCAGTCCCGCCGCCACGTTCGAGACGAGCTGCAGGATCGCGTCGGTGCCGAGGAACATCTCGGGCAAGCTCATGCGCCGGTTCGCGGAGTCGTCGAGCGTGCGCTCGAACCACTGGTTCGCCGCCGTGTGCGCCGTGTCGTCCAAGAGCGTGATCACGTGTCGCGCGATGGCACCGATGCGCTCCGAACGCATCGGGTTACGCTTCCAAGGCATCGCCGACGAGCCGATCTGTTGCGTGCCGAACGGCTCCTCGAGTTCGCGCTCGCCCGAGGCGAGGCGCACGTCCAGCGCGAACTTCGACGCCGATTGCGCGATGCCCGAAAGCACCTGACAGACGCGGAAGTCCAGTTGTCGCGGATAGGTCTGCCCCGAAACGCCGAACGCGCTCTGGAAGCCGAGCGCGCGCGTCACACAGCGATCGAGCTCGCGCACCTTTTCGTCATCGCCGTCGAACAGTTGCAGGAACGACGCCTGCGTGCCGGTCGTGCCGCGCACGCCGCGAAAGCGAATCTTCGCTTCGGCTTGATCGAGGTCTTCCAGGTTGAAGACGAAGTCCTGCAACCAGAGCGACGCGCGCTTGCCGATCGTCGTCGCCTGCGCCGGTTGGTAGTGCGTGCGACCGAGGCAAGGCAGGTCCTTGTGGCGCAAGCAGAACTCGCGCAACTCACGGATCACGCCGACGAGCAGCCCGCGGATCGTGCGGACGCCGTCGCGCAGGATCACGAGATCCGCGTTGTCGGTCACGAAGCACGAGGTCGCGCCCAGGTGCAGGATGCCGCGCGCGCCGGGCGCCAACTCGCCCCACGCGTGGACGTGCGCCATCACGTCGTGGCGTAGCTCCGCCTCGAGCTCGGCCGCGCGCGCGAAGTCGATGTCCTCGAGCGTCGCGTGCAGTTCGGCCAACTGCGCCTCCGTGACCCCGAGGCCCAACTCGTGCTGCGCTTCGGCCAGCGCCAACCACAGTCGGCGCCAAGTGAGAACCCGCTGCCGCGCGGAGAAGTTCCGGCGCATGGCAGCGCTGGCGTAGCGGGTGGAGAGCGGACTCTCCCAGTTGTCGTGCGCGTCTGTCACGGGCGGGGATCGGATTGGAGAGTTCGGCGAGTCGTTGCTGGCTACCACGCGGAAGGTCGGAGTCTATTGCGCGGATGCCGCCGACGTGTCCTCGAGCCCGAAGAACCCGAGCGCGTCGGCCAGCGTCGCCGACAACACGATCGCCAGGAGGAAGAAGCCCCACAAGCGCAGCAGCCCCCGCCCGTTCGCGCCGCGCGGATCGAGCCGCTGGACCGTCGCGGCCACGGCCGCCGCTCCGAGCCCGTCGGTGACGACGTCGCCGATGGACGGACTGCGGCCCGGCGTGAAGGACTGGTGCAGCTCGTCCAGCAACGCGTAGGCGACGACCAGCCCGACGGAGAGCACGAAGTGCCACCGGCGGAACGCCGGCCAGGCCGGCGACCCCTCGGGTTTGGGTGCGAGCGCGGCCAACGCCAACAAGCCGAGCAAACCGAACAACGGCGCGTGCGCCAGGTTGCCGAGCACGCCCGCGAAGGGCAGCTCGACCGTCGCTGGCAAGCGGCTCGACGAGAGGAACCAGATCCACGTCGCCCAACCCACGACTAGCGCGCCGCGTAGCACACGCGAACGCGCAACCAGGAACGCGCCGATCGCTCGGAGGCCCGCGACCAACCAACGCGCGCCTCTTTCGCCTTCGGTGGGTCGGCTCAAAAGCTCTTGCGCGCGGCCAACGTGAGGCCGCGACCGTCGGGGCTCGTGCGCACTTCCAGCACGTCGAGCATCTGCTCCAAGAGGAAGAAGCCGCGGCCGCGCTCGTTCTCGAAGTCGGGCAACTCCTGTCCGAGGAGCGCGCGAATGTCGTCCGCGGCACCGCCGCCCTGATCGTGGACCTCGAGGCTCCAGACATCGGCTTGGATCTCGAGCGCGAGCCCCATGCGCCCCGACGCCTGGGCGTCCTCGCGGGCGCCGCCCGAGCCGACGCCGGGGACGTGATCGACCGCGTTCGCCAACAACTCGGACGCGACCAGGCGCATGGAGTCGACGTCTCCTTCCGGCACGCCGCTCATGCGCGCGAACCGCGCGACGAGGTTTCGAGCGACGCGCACGCTGGCATGCGAAGCGGGCAGTTCGAGCACGAGCCGTCGATCCGCGCCGTTCAACGGACCTCCTGGAAGTCGAAGGCCAGATCCAACGCGGGCGCCGAGTGGGTCACCGCGCCGCACGAGAGTCGGTCGACGCCGGTCGCCGCGTAGTCGCTGACCGTTTCGAGCCCGATGCCGCCCGACGCCTCGAGCGCGAAGGGTCGCGAGCGCTTGGCCGCGGCGGCGCGCATGCGCGGCACGAGCTGGGCGAGTTCCCGAGGAGTGAAGTTGTCGAGCAAAACGACGTCCGCATCGCCGGCGAGCGCCTCGAGCGCTTCGTGCTCGGTGCGCGCCTCCGAGTGGATCGTCATCTCCTCGCCATGGGTCGTGCGCAACGCCAACAGCATCTCAGCCAAGCTGCGACCGCGTGCGAGGGCGACGTGGTTGTCCTTGACCATGACTTCGTCGAAGAGTCCGAAGCGATGGTTGTAGCCCCCGCCGCAACGCACGGCGTACTTCTCGAGCGCGCGCAGGCCGGGCGTCGTCTTGCGCGTGTCGTAGAGCTTGGCCCGGCCATCGATCAAGGCGACGAACTGCGCCGTGCGCGTGGCGATGCCCGACAGTCGCTGAACGAAGTTGAGTGCCGTGCGCTCCCCCACCAAGAGCGCGTGTGCGAGCCCGTCCACGATCGCCGCCACGTCGCCGGGGCGCACGAAATCGCCGTCCTCTTTGAGCAGCTCGACGCGCGCGCGCGGGTCGATCAGGAGGAAGATGCGCGCGAACAGGTCGAGTCCCGCCAGCACGCCTTCCTGCTTGACCAACAAGCGACCGCGCGCGCGCGATTCGGGCGGCACGAGCACGTCGGTGGTGACGTCGCCGGTTTGCAAATCCTCTCCGATCGCCCAGCGCAGAACCTCGTCGAGCCCTTCGTACTCGAGCGGATCGATCGGTCGATTCTGGACGGTATCGGTCATGGTGGTCGGGAGGTGCCGTCAGGGCTGGTAGGGCGAAGTGTACCCGCCGCATCGCCGGTTTCGACGCGCAAGGCTCGTGGCGACCGGTTCGGGAGCGGTAGCGTGTCGCGATGTCGCACTCACGCCAAGCTCCCGGTCCCATCTCGCAGCGCGTCGAGCTCCTGCGTCTCGCACGGGAGCCGCTGGGCCTCGCGCGGATGGAGTCGGGCTGGGCGACCCTGAACGAGCAGCAACCCGGCGCCCTCGCCGGGTGCTGCGTGCTGCTGCCCGATCCGGTCGTCGGCTCCGTCAATCAGCTCGCTGACGCGGCGCGCACCGCGTTCCTCGCCGACCTGATCCGACTGGGCGACGCCGTGCTCGCGGCCACCGCTGCGGAGCGCATCAACTACTTGATCCTCTGCAACCAGGTCGAGGAACTGCACGCCCACGTCGTACCGCGGTTTTCGACCGAGGACCCCGCTCTCCGGCGCCTGGGCCCGTTCGAGGCCTACGACTTCGCCAGCGCGCGCGCCGCCGACCCCTCCGGTGCCGACGCCGCGCTGGGCGAGCGCTTGCGCCGCGCGCTGGCGGCGCCGCGCTGAGCCCGGTGCTCAGTCGCTCGTCGGAGCGCCGTCCGGCAAGAGCCCGTGCTCGGCCAGCGCGGCCAAGCGCCGCGGGCCGAGCCCCTCGACGGCGCCCGACGCCGCCGCGCGCGCCGCGGCCGGCACTCGCCAGCGGGCATCGAGCAAGCGCTTCGCCAGGGTGTCGCCGACCCCCGGCGTCGCCCGCAGAACGCGAATCGGCGGCTCGCCATCGGACCGTGGCAGCGCTGAAACCGATGCGACCGCGCTGGCGACGGGGAACTGCGCGGGCCGAAGTCGCCACGCGCTCGAAGCGACCAGCGCCGCCAGCAACAACAGTCCCGCGGGAGACGGCAGAGAGGAATCGGCCTGCATGCCAGCGCGACGAACGCCGGCGCGGCGGGTCACGGCGTTCCACCGACTTTGCGCGCGCGCTAATCGCGGAAGGCGCGCAGCTCTTCCGCCGAGAGCAGCGGCTCGTCCAGGCTCAGCTCGAGCGGCGGGTGCTCCGCATCCTCGACGATGCGTGGCGCGGGGAGCGCCGGCACCCCGATCAGCGACTCCATCACTTCCTCGAGCAACCGATCGGCGCTCGCTTCGTCGGAGATCTCGACGCGCTCCTCGTGTGGATCGACGCTGCCGTAGACGCCGCTACCGTTCGCCTGGAGGCGGGCGAGCGCAAGGCCGCCGGCGCGCCAAACGATCTCGCGCGGCTGCACGTCGGCGACCAATTCGTCGTCGATGTGACGCATGCGCTCGACGACCGAACGACACGCAGCGCGCGTCGCCTCGGGCAATCGGCCCAGGAAGGAGTCCAGTCGTGAAACGCGCGTCGACGCGTCCTCGCCGCCGGCGCCGAGACGCACCAGGTACGAGCGCTCGCCCTTCGCGGAGGTGATCGAGCGCAGACCGAAGACCTCGAGGCCGATCTCGCACAGCGGCGCGACGCGGCGCAGCAACAGATCGCCTCCGTTCGGGGCCAGCAACACGAGCCGCGTTCCGCCGCGCAGCGCGGTCGGCGAACCGAGGTGGCGTCGCAACAGGTCGAAGTGCCGATTGGCGAACGACGCGGTGTCGAGCGCGACCAACGCGATGTTGCTCACGTCGCCCTCTGCCAGCAGAACGAGCACCAAGCGACCCGACTCGTCGAGGCACGCGAGGTCGGCGCGACCGCCTTCGTCGAAGACGAGATCCCGGTCCAAGAGTTCGAGTCCCGGCAACACGTCCTCGAGCCCGGACGCCACGGCGTCGAGCAACGCGCGGCGCTCGTCCGCGACCTCGTCGGTCTCGAGCTCGTCCTCGCGGGGCTGTGCGCGAGCGCTCGAGGCGCGCGGCTGGCCCCGCTCCTCGTCTTCGTCGTTCTTGCGTCGGGGTGTCATGCGGGTGTCGATCGAGGTGCTGGCCCCCCATTGGACGACACACGCGCCGATCGAGCCAGGGTCGATCCCCCCGGAGCTTCCCGGCGGCGCAGGTGGGCCAGCGCGAGCGCCAGGGCGTCCGTGGCGTCGAGCGGCACCGCGAGCCCCGGCGCCAGCCCCAGGAGCTGGGGTACGAGCGCCGCGACCTGCTCCTTCGAAGCCCGACCATTGCCCAGGACCGCCCGTTTCGCCGCTGCCGGCGCGATTTCGTCGACCGCGAGCGCGCGCCGACCCGCGGCGGCCAGGACGACGCCGCGCGCCTCGCCGATGCGCAGCGCGCTCTTCACGTTGATCGCCGCGAAAGCCGTCTCGACGGCGACGATTCCGGGGCGCACCGCGTCCAGGAGATCCTCGAGCTGACGGGCGAGGCTCGCCAGGCGGGCGGGCACGCTGGCGCGCGCGGGCGCGGTCAACACGCCGCACGCCAGGAGGCGCGGCGCGCGCGGCACCGCGAGCACGGCGCCCCAACCGAGAACGACCGTGCCCGGATCGATCCCGAGCACGATGTCGTACGGCACGTCGTCGGGCACGAAGTGGTCGGGCAACACGACTCGTACCCTACGGATCGAGCGATCGCGACTCCAGGACGGTCGCGGCGCCCCCGGTCGGCCGCTACCGTGAGCGCGCCGTGACCACCGCCGCCAACACCGCCGCGCCCCGCGCCCTCGACACCGCCGCGATCCTCGTGGCCGCCGGTTCTTCGACCCGGATGCGCTTGCCGGGGCAGTCGACGGCGCCGCGCAAGCCGTGGCTCGAGCTGGGCGGGCGACCGCTGCTCGCCCATGTCGTGGACGCGTTCGAGGCGGCGCCCAGCATCGCCGAGCTGATCGTCGTGGCGCATGCCGACGACGTCGAGCGCGTGCTCGAGCTCGAGTCGCGCCGGCCGCTCGTCGTGGTCCCGGGCGGCGCGACGCGCGCCGCGTCCGTGCGCGCCGGCCTGGCGGCCATCCGAGGCGACGCGACGCTGGTCGCCATCCACGACGCCGCGCGTCCCTTGATCGCGCCGGGACTCGTCGAGCGCGTGCTGGAGCGCGCG
>JBBDIB010000086.1:0-14368 GCA_040880665.1 Planctomycetota bacterium | reverse complement strand
GGACAACGATCTACGACGAATCCGATCGAATCGTGGTGAGGGAACCGGGCTAGGAGCGGAAGAGACGAAGGTTCGACAGCAAATGTGGTCTACGGGCGAGTTCTTCCGAGAAAGGGGTGAGGGCCCCATTCGTCTACCTCTCGAGGGCTCCCAAAGTCGACTAGCTTCCTACCTGCATTCCGGTTGGGCAGTCAATCTGGAATTCAACCCGGACGTGTACCCGTTGTATGGGCACGCGTTTGACGAATGGAACCGCGTACGTCGTGAGATCGACGACCTGGAAGCAGCCTACGAGAGCAGCAACGAAGATCTGTAGCGCGCGCCTCGTACGTCGTAATCAGCCGCGGCGGAGGGCTTCAACGGTACGGAGTCAGGCACATTCTCATCGCTGCGATGAGAATGTGCCTGACTCCGTACCGGTCACGACTCCGTACCGGTCACCCGCGACGAAGAGCTTCGGTGGGACTCATGCGGGCCGCCTTCCAGGCGGGGATCGTGCCGCCGATCAGGCCGAGGAGGATGGCGAAGGTGATGGCGGTGAGGAGGACGAAGGGGGTGACGCGGAAGGCGAAGGCGACTTCGGAGAAGGTGTCGAAGTTGGTGGTGCCGGTCTCGATGCCGTTGATCGGGAGGACGATCAGGCAGCCGAGGACGCCGCCGAGGAGGCCGAGGACCATCGCTTCGAAGAGGAAGGCGAGGAAGATCGGGAAGGGGCGGAAGCCGGTGGCGAGCAGGATGCCGATCTCGAAGGTGCGCGCCGAGATCGCGGCCAGCATCGTGTTGACCGCGGTGAAGACCGCGGCGATGCCCATGACGACGGCGAGGAAGCCGCCCAGGACGAAGAGCGTCGCGGAGAGCGCGCCGGTTTGGTTGGCGAGGTACTCGGCTTCGCTCAGGACCTTGGCGGGCACCTCTTGGTCGTTCTCGAGGCGTGCGGAGAGGGCCGCGAGATCGGTGTCGTCCTTCATCCGCGCGACGACGCGGTTCGGCCCCGAGCGATTCAGCGTCGGGAGCATGCGCTCGATGTCGCCCCAGATCTCGGAGTCGAAGGGACTCTCCGATCGAAAGACGCCGACGACGCGGAAGGGCGTGACGTTGATCACGATGACCTCGCCGAGGCGGCAGCCGGCGATGCGGTCGACCAGCTTCTCGCCGACGATGACTTCGTCGGCGCCGAACTCGAGGGTGCGACCCGCGACGATCTCGATGTCGCGGTAGATGTCGAGCGAGCGCTGCTCGACGCCGCGGATCGGGACGTTGGTCTCGCCGCCGTCGACGCGCTCGCGCCGGATGGCGAGGAAGCACTCCATCGCGGCGAGCGGGCCGGCGGCGTCGGTCTCGATCTCGCCCGTGACGCCGATCAGGCGCCGCGCGCGATCGCGCGTGAACGCGCTCGAGCCCTCGGAGTTGGCGCCCGGCCGGAGGAAGACGGCGACGCCGTCGCGACCGCCCTCCTTGAAGATCGATTGGAAGCCTTGCTGCAGCGCGAGCACGCCGGCCAGCACCGCGACCGTCGCGCCCATCGCGAGCGCGGTCAGGAAGGTCGCCGAGCGGCGCACCCAAAGGCTCTTCAGGTTGTAGGCGAACAGCGTGAACATCAGATTTGTGCGCCGAGGGCGTCGACCGAGTTCAAGCGGCTCGCGCGCCAAGCGGGCAGCGCGCCGGCAACGAGGCCGGTCAGGACGGCGAGCCCCACGGCCGCGGCGACGAGCGGCGCGGAGACCTCGTACCCGGGGAGCTGACTGGCGAGCGCCTCGCGAATGCCGGGCTCCACCACCTTCGCCAGCAAGATGCCCAAGCCGCCGCCGAGCAGCGAGAGGAAGAGCGCTTGGCCCATCAGCAACCAGAACACCGAGCCGTCGCTGAAGCCCAACGCCTTGATCACGCCGAGGTCGTGCGTCTGTTCGCGCGCGCCGAGCAACATCGTGTTCACGATCGCGAGCAGGATCGCGATGAAGACACCGGCTCCGATCGCACCGATCAAGGCCGGCAGGTTGCCGAGCATCGTGAAGAACTGGCGCGCGAACTCGGCCTCGCTGGTCGTCTCGATGCGCTGGGGTCCGTTCTCGTAGAGCTGGTCGACGGACGCCGCGACCTCGGTCGCGTCGGCGTCGTCGTCGAGCGTCAACACGATCGTGCCCGGCCCGATCGTCTCGCCCGTCTCGGCCTCCTGCCACTGCTCCAAGAGATCCCAGTGGAAGAACAGCGTGCGGTTGTCGACGGTCGGCTTGGACGAGCGGTAGATCCCGGCGATCGTGAAGTCCCACGCGCTGCCATCGCGCTTCGGAAAGATCTCGCCCGTGATCGGCACCGTCGAGCCGACGCCGCGCCCGTCGAGCTGGTCGACGAGCCCTGCGCCGATCAAGCACGAGTTGCGGTCGCCGAGGAACGCTTCGGCGGAGCCTTCGATCAACTCGATCTCGGGATACATGCTGAGCATCTCGGTCGGGTCGACGGCGAACTGCGCGAAGAAGTTCTTCCTGTCCTTGTAGTAGCCGCCGAACCACTGCCAACGACACGTCTCGGCGACGCCGGGAACGCCTTCGATGCGGTCGACGTAGGACGCCGGTAGGTTGACGTAGAGGCTGACCGCGGACTGCACGACGAGGCGATCCGTGCCGGCCGTGTCGAGCCCCTTCTCGAGCGTCGTCACCGTCGCGCTCAAGACGCACAGGAGGAAGAAGGCCACGATCAACGAGCCGATCGTGAGGAGGCTCCTGATCGGGTGCCGCAAGAGGTTCTTCCAGACGAGCCCTGTCACGAGGCGACCTCTTCGCGGTTCGTCTCGATGCGGCCGAGTTGGCCCTTGTCGAGGTGCACGGTGCGCTGGGCGCGCGCGGCGGCGCGCGGATCGTGCGTGACCATCAGGATCGTCTTCTGGAGGCGCTCGTTCAGCTCGACCATGAGATCGAGCACGGCGTCGGCCGAATCCCGATCGAGGTCTCCCGTCGGCTCGTCCGCGAGCAGCACGGCGGGATCGGTGACGAAGGCGCGCGCGATCGCGACGCGTTGTTCCTGGCCACCCGAGAGCTCGCGCGGCTTGTGCTTCTCGCGATCCGCCATGCCGACGAGTTCGAGCGCGTACTGCGCACGCTCGCGGCGCTCCTTGCGCGAGAGCGGCGCCAGTTGCAGCGGCAGCATCACGTTCTCGAGCGCGGTCAGGACCGGCAACAGGTTGAAGCCCTGGAACACGAAGCCGACGTTGTCGGCGCGCCAGGCGGACAGCTCGGCGCCGCGCAGCTTCGCCATGTCTTCGCCAGCGACGATCAGTTGTCCGGAGTCGAACGTGTCGAGCCCGCCGATCAGGTTCAAGAGCGTCGTCTTGCCCGACCCCGACGGACCCATCAAGGCGTAGAAGCGCCCGCCGTCCATCGCGAGATCGAGACCGTCGAGCACGCGCAGCGTCTCGCCGCCGCGCTTGTACGTCTTGACCAGTTGGACGACCTGGATGCCGTTGTCGTTCATGGGAAAAGGGCTCATCGAAGAGCCTGTCGGACGAGTCAAACGTCGTCGGCGACGCGCACGCGATCGCCGTCGACGAGGGAACTGGGAGGACTGGAGACGACGGCTTCGCCGCCGGCGAGGCCGCTCGCGACGACGCGGCGCCGACCGCGCGACTCGCCCGCCTCGATGCGCTGGAAGCGCGCGACGTCGCGCTCGAGCAGGAAGACGCCCGTTTCACCGTTCAGCGTGACGACGGCCGATTCGGGCACGAGCACGAGCTCGCCCACCTCGGCGTTCGCGCCCACGGCGTCGGTCGGATCGAAGACGACGCGCACGCTCATCTCCGGTCGCAGGAACTCGTCGGGCTCGAGGAAGCGAATCCGCACCTCGACCGTCGCCTTCTGACGATTCGCCGTCGGCCAGATGCGCGAGACGAAGGCGCGGTAGCGACGCGTCGGATACGCATCCAAGTAGACGTTCGCGGGCATGTCTTCGCGCGCGGCATCGAGGTTCTTCTCGGGCAGGTCGACCTGCACCTCGAGCGACGAGAAGTCGACCATCGTGCAGACCGACCCGCGCGAGTTCGCGCCTTGGGAGTTCGGGCTGACGACCTCCCCCACCTCGGCGTCCTTCAGCACGACGACGCCGTCGAACGGCGCGCGCACGATGGTCTTGTCCAACGTCGCCTGCGCTCGATCGCGGAGCGCCTCGTTGAGCAGCACGGCGGCCTCGGCCTCGACGAGGCGCGCGCCCGCCGTCTCCAGCTCGGCCTCGGCACGGCGCTCGTCGGTCAGCGCGGTCAGGACGGCGGCTTCGGCGCCGGCGACCGCCGCCGCTGCGCGCAGATCCTCGGCTTCGGCGCGGTCGACGAACGCGCGGTCGATCGCTTGCTTCTCGATCAGAACCCGCGCCCGCTCGGCTTCCTTGCGAGCGAGCTCGCGCGTGCTGTTCGCCTCTTCGAGCCGCGCCCGCGCCGCAGTGGTAGCGACGCGCGCCGCTTCGACGCCGACGCCGAGGGCGGCCTGTTGGAAGCGCGCGCTCTCGACGGCGGCGCGTGCCGCGCGGACTTGGGCTTCGGCTGCGTCGAGAGCGGCTTTCACCTCGTCCGAGAAGAGCCGCGCTACGACTTCACCGCGCTTGACGACGCTGCCCTCCTCGACGTTCAGCTCGACGATGCGCCCCGGCGTGTCCGCCGAGAGCGCCGCGCGCGTGGCCGCGACGATGTAGCCGTTGGCGGCCACGCCCTGATCGGCGCTGGCCGACAACGCGCTGGTGCGCGTCGCCTTCGCCACCTCGACTTCGACGAGGCGCAGCCGGTCGACCTTCGCGAAGAGCGGCGCTCGAAACCACCACACCGCGATCACGACCAGCACCAAGAGCCCGACGCGCAGCCAAGGAAAGGCCGAGCGGCGCGGTGCGGCGCTCTTCGCGCCGCGGTCGATGGTGAGACGGTCGAGGTCCAAGGCCCGGAGAGACTACCGTCTTGGCTTCGCCTAGAACCGCGCGCGCACGCCCTTGGTCGCGAAGTAGGTGCCGTCGGGCGCGAGGCCGAACCATTGGAAGTAGCGCGACGTGCCGATCAGGGCGGCGGGCAAGGGCACGGGAGGGTTCGGGTACGCGGCCATTCCCAGCGCGTCGACGAGGAGCGTGGCCTCGAACACGGGCGACGGTCCGACCAGGATCTCGAGTGGCACGAGCGACGGCAGGAGCGCGGGCGGACTTTGCACGGCTTGGCCGCGCAGCAGGAAGGCCGTCGCGCCGATGGGCGCTCCCTCGAGCGTGACCTGGAAGTCGGCCGGGAACGCGCCGCCGTTGGTGTCGTCGGGCGCGGCGTGGCCCGCGATGTCGATCAGCGCCGTCGGCGTGACGCCGGCCGCGTCGTCGCCACGCCAGGTGTGGAGCCCGAAGAGCAGCGACGAGACGACCGTCGAGTCCGAGGTGCCGGTGCCGCAGAACTGGAACGGTCCTGAGTCGGCGACGTGGAACTCGAGCTTGTGGTTGCCGACGGGCACGTCGAGCGTCACGACGCGCCGGCCCGTGCGCGCCGCGGGCACCAGCGCGAGCGACGAGCCGGGGAACGATTGGAACTCGTGGGGCAGCGTGCTCGAAGGCGCGAGCACCCAGGGATCGGTGCCGATCGCGGGGCCGCCGTTCGACGAGCCGCCGGCCACCATGACGTTGTCGAAGAAGATGCCGAAGACGTCGTAGAACGCGGGATCCGCCGGGTCCTCGTGCGTGACGAACTCGTAGGCGACGTCGATCTGGGTCGGCACGCTCGCAGCGAAGCGCAGGATCAAGACCGCCGCATCCTCGGTCGGACCCAACGAGGCGAGCAGCGGGTCGACTGCGACGCAGAACGGCACGCCGGTCGCGCCGTTGGCTTGGATGCAACCCGTCGGCGAACCGAGGGCGACGTTGTCGTCGTCCACGTCCTCCACGTACCCGTTGGAGAGAATCAACCCGTTCGCGCCGTCGAAGCCGCGCGCGAGCCCGATCTGCTGGTTCAGTGGCGACTCCCCACAGTTCAGCGTGACGCCGTAGGCGAAGAGCTGGAAGCCGGTCAAGGACAACGTCGCGTCCGCGTTGGCGAACAGTCGCACGGCCTCGTTCGCGGTATCGAGCACCGTTCCGGGAAAGACGTCGCCCGAGACTTGCGCGACACCTGAGGGGGCGAGAACGAAGAGCGCGGCGAGGGGGCCGACCGCGAAAGGAGGGAACTGCATGGCGGCGATCCTGGGGGGTTGAAGTTCCACGATAGCACCGCGCGCTCGATCCCTGTGGATTCCTACGGAAGCTCGAACCCGGCGTCGCGCACGGCGTCCAGCAGCGGGTCCACGAAGAACGTGGGCCGCAATTGCTCTCGAGCCTGCTCTCGATCGGTAGCGTCCTCACCGCTGTCGGAGTCGGGCGCGGCCGGAATGGGCACCCAATCGCCCGTCACCTCCAAGGCATCGAACTCGACCACGACGCGCACGACACCGGCCGTTCCGTCGACGACCGCTTCGACGACGCCGGGCAGCTTCGTCAACGTCTTCTCGAGCCGCTTCGCGCGCTTCGGTTCCACGGTGCCCTGCAACTGCCAGCGAATCTCGTCGCGCAACAGCCGGACCTGGATCGGACCCTCGATGTAGGGCGCCGCCAGGCGTTCGGCGCGCTTCATGAGCTCTTCGGCGTCCGTTCGCGACGGCTCGAACACGAGCGACAACAGCGAACCACCGGCGAAGGCCCAGCGCATGTGCGAGGTCATCCCCAACAGCATGCCGCGCGCAGCCTCCTGGGCGAACGAGCCCGCGACGTCGATCGGCGAACCATCCGGACGCACGAACTCGAGCGTGCTGAGCTGTAGCAACTGCGGCTTGCGACCGCCCGCCTTGATGCAGCGCTCGAAGACCTTGTCGGTGACGTCCGCGGGGAACGACACGCCGAAGACCGAATGGCTGGGCCGCGCGACGTGGGACAGCGGGCCGTGCTCTACGGCACCGTCGACCTCGGCGAGCGCGGCCTGGATCGCGTCGCTGTCGATCGTGCCCGTCGCTGCCGCGTAGCGCAGGCAGCGCTCCATGGGCTTGGGCGGGTAGAGCGGCTCACCCGCCTCCTCCGAGCCGGCCTGCAGAGCCACGACGGCACAGGCGGTCAACAACAGTGGGCGGAGCATGTTCGCTGAGCTTAGCATGCCGGCCCGGCCCTCAGAGCGAGTCCAAGTAGCCGCGCAGGCTCAGGTAGTTGTCGAGCGCCGTGCTGCTCAGCGGTCCGGCGGCGAGCAGGTCCGTCGTCTCGCTGGGATCCGCCAAGAGATCGAAGAACTCCTCGCTGCACAGGTACACGTTCCAAATCAGCTTGTAGCGCGCGTTCCGCGCGGCGCGCTGATTCATCTCGAGGTTCTCGGCTCGCACCGCATTCGAGAACGCGAGCCCCTGGGGCAGCGACGGGTCGAGACTCGCCGCTTGATAGAAGTTGGTCGCGGGCTCGCTCAGGTTGACGATCGTGCGAACGATCTCGCCGTTCGCGTCCGCAACGCCGACGATGAAGTAGGACGGCGGGAAGGGCACGATCGTGCCGCCGAAGTAGGGAACCGCGTTCTGGACCTCGCCGCGCAGCAAGAAGGAGACCGCGCCCGGTAGGCAGTTCTCGAGCTTCAAGGGAACGCCCGCGCCGCCGTACAGGGGCTCACCGCACATCGAGAGCTGCAGGTTCCCCGGACCACCGAAGCCGATGTCGGCCTGGCAGAACGGGACCGACGGGTCGAAGCACGGTGGCGCCGGAATCGGATTGCCCGGCCCGTTCGGAGCGAACCGTTCCACGAACGCGATCTCCCGCGTCGTTTGCGCGGGATCCGCGAGATGCGGTCCCAGGTCGACGCCGTCGATGGGCAGACCGGGGTAGAGAGCGCCAAGGTCGAGCCCCGCCGCGCCGGCGATCGTGGGCAGGACGTCGACGGTGTGCACGAACTCGAGCGACTCGCCTTGCCACGCGACCCCAGGTCCGCTGACGATGAAGGGCACGTTGATGCCGCCCTCGTAGAGCGACCCCTTCGAGCCGGGCGAGAAGTACGGCGGCGGGGCGGCGACGGGCGCCTCCGTTCCGTTGTCGCCGATCAGGAAGATCAACGTGTTCGCCGCCACGGCCGGGTCCAGCGTCCCGAGCAAGCGACCGATCTCCGTGTCCAGCGCCTCGACCATGGCCTTGAAGTACGCGCGCGGGTTCGTCGAAACGCTGGCGCCGGTGAGGTCTTGTGTGTGCAGGTGCGCCGGCGGCTCGTGCAGCGGGAAGTGGCCGGAGTGGAAGTTGACCGAGCACATCCAGGGCTCACTGACGGAAGCGATGAACGCCAACGTCGAATCGACCGTGTCGGTGGTCGCGTAGGTCGTCGAGCGCTCCTCGACGCCGTCGGTGACCTTGGTCCACTGAAAGAAGTTGTCGCCACCGTTGAGGTTCGTCAGCGTGCCCGCGAAGTGCGCATAGCCCGCCATGTTCGGGGCCAACGGTCCGCCGACGTCGAGCGAGCCGAGATGCCACTTCCCGAACGCGCCGTGCGCGTACGCGTTCTGCGTGCCCAGATCGAGCACCTCGGGGATGGTGACCTCGGACAGCGGCAGCGCGGGACCCGTGCCGAAGGTGTACGTGATGATCGCGCCGATACCCGTGCGGAAGCCATAGCGTCCCGTCTGCAGCGTCGCGCGGGTCGGCGAACAATTGGGGCTCGACCACGCGTTCCGAAACAAAACGCCCGTGCTGGCCAACGCATCCATCGTCGGGGTGGGCGGCGCATCCGGGGACCTCCCGTAGGTGGCGACGGAGTCCACGCCGATGTCGTCGATCAGGATCACCAGGACGTTGGGCGGAAGCGGGCCCGGGTCCTGGAGCGGAGCGGCGGAAGGGGCGCTGCCGGCGATGAGCGAGCCGAGGAGCAAGAGGTGAGCTTGAAACATAGTGGTACGCGGCGGAAAAGTAACCGACTTCCTAGGAAACCACGGGCCACCGGGGTTGGCGGCTGGTTCTCCCCGGAAACTGTGCCCTTAGAGCTGCGCCAGCCTAGCGCTGAGTTCCCGATAGTGGCTGAGCGCGTTCGGGGTGAGCGCCCCGATCCCGAGGAGTTCGAGGGACTCGAAGGGGTCCAGGAGGAGGTCGTAGAGCTGCTCCTGGCAGTTGTTCACGTTGACGACCAACTTGTAGCGTTCGTCGCGCACCGCACGAATGTGCGTCGTCAGGGTTTCGGCTCGCACGCAGTTCGAGAACGCGACCCCTTGCGGTTGGGCCATGTCGAGCACGGCCACCTGCAGGAAGGACACGGCCGGCGCGGTGCCAGCGTAGTAGTCCAGGCTGATCGAGCCGTTTGCGTCCGTGGCACCAGGCAGGATGTGCGTCGGCGGAAACGCCGCCAGCGTTCCGCCGTAGAGCGGCACGGGCATCGACACACCCGAACGCACGAGAAAGGCCGGGGCGCTGGGTAGATCGCTCGTCACGGTCAGCGGAACGAAGGCACCGCCGAACAAATCGTCACCACACAGGGTGAGGCTGACGTTGCCCGGCCCCGCGTAGCCGAAGTCCTCCTGGCACACGTCCAGCCCCGGGGTCGGACAAGCGGCGGGCGCGAGCGGCGCGCCCATGCTGTCGTTCGGAGCGAAGCGCTCGGTGTACACGTAGTCGCGCGCGAACACCGCCGTCGAATCCTCGAGGACGGGCAGCAAGCTGTCACCGTCGAACTCGCGCCCCGGGAAGGTCGCGGCCAAGTCGACGCCAGCGATGCCAGCGATCGTCTTGAAGAGGTCGACGGTATGGACGAGCGCCGCCGACTCGCGCCCCGGCTGATCGACACCGGGACCGGCCACGATGAAGGGCACGTTGATGCCACCCTCGAAGGTCGTACCCTTCGCGCGCGAGGCCGCGAACGGCGGCAGCGCGGGGGCTCCCGGCGTGCCGTTGTCGCCGGCGAAGATCACCCACGTATTGGCCAGCACCACCGGATCGAGCGTGGAGAACAAGCGCCCGAGCTCGGTGTCCACGGCCTCGACCATCGCCCGATAGTGCGCGTTCACGTCGTCGCTCACGGCGAGTCCGGCGAGATCGACCGTGTGCAGGTGCGACGGCGGCGCATGGAACGGTGAGTGCGGCGCGTGCAGACTCAAGCAGCACAACCAAGGACTCGTCGACTGTCCGATGAACCCGATGGCACTGTCGACCGAGGAGGTCGTCGCATACTCGCTGACCTGCTCCGCGACACCGTTCGTCACGCGGCGCCAATCGAAGTAGTTGTCTCCGTTCAGCAGGTTGGTCGGCGTGCCGACGAACTGCGGCCAACCCGCCACGTTGGGCGCGGCGTCCCCCCCCACCGTCAGGTTCCCGAGGTGCCACTTGCCGAACAACCCGCAGTCCCAGGCACCGTTCGTGCCAAGGTCCAACATCTCGGGCAGCGTGACTTCGTTCGGGTCGAGCGCGTGCTCACTGCTACTTTCGGCGTAGACGATGAACCCGATGCCGGTCCGGAACCCGTAACGCCCGGTCATGATCGTGGCACGTGTCGGCGAGCACGAGGGGCACGACCACGCGTTGCGGAACAACACGCCGTCCTGCACCAAGCCATCGATGTTCGGCGTCATGGGCGGCAACGCGCCCTCGGCATAACAGCCGACCTGATCCACGCCGAGATCATCGGCGAGGATCAGCAACACGTTGGACTGAGCGTGGCCGTGGGCGACGAGCAATGCCAGCGCAGCGAGGCTCGAGCAGGCGAAACGACGTGGGAAGAGCGTCATGATCCGGGGCGTGGACGCGGCGCGGGAGCACCGGGGGACTGAGGATGGGCGGCGGTCGGCGTCGTCGACCATGCTGCCATAGATCGCGCATTCGGGCGGGCCGACTTGACGCAGAGCGAGTCTCGCCCCGACCAGCGCGGCGATCCTTGGCGCGCGCGTTGCTGCCACGTGCCCCCTCCAGGGCCCTGGCGCGGCGGCGCGCGGGTAGGCCCTGCAGGACTCGAACCTGCGACCAAGCGATTATGAGTCGCCTGCTCTAACCGACTGAGCTAAGGGCCCGGTGCGCAACGCGTCCCGAGTGTATCGGGGGCAGCCTCAAGACACTTCCTGCGATCGGTCGAGGGAAGGGCTCGCAGGGCGGGAATCGACGCGGCCGGATACACTGGCCCTGCCCCACGCCCTGGATCCCTTGCCACGCCCCGCGCTGCCATGTCCCGCACCGTCACGCCCCGAGCTGTCGCGCCCTGCATCGTGCTCCTCGTCCTGGCTCTCTGGCTGCTCGCGCCGCTGCCAGGTGCCCAGGTCGGGACGGTCACCACGGTGCCCGGCACGGTCGAGGGTCTCTGCAGCAGCACGGCCGGCGACTTCCTGTACTGCACCGATCAAGGCTTCGTGGGCCGGATGCAATCGAACGGCGTGAGGAGTACGCTCGCCGGGCCAGCGGACGGGTTGACGACCGACGCACAGCCGCTCGGCGGCGGAAACTTTCCCGCGCGCTTGACCGACGTCACCGAAGCCGGGAACGGGGACGTCTTCGTGCTGGACGACGCCGGAAACATCTGGCGGCTCGCGAACGGTGTGGGCACGCCGATCGCGCTCTATCGCGACATCTACATGATCCACGATGCGTCGGCGCTGGTGATCGACCAGAGCGGCAACTTCTTGATCGCCAGCCAGACGCCTTCGAGCGGCCAGCGCGGGCTCAACTGGGTCAGCGCCGACGGACAGCGCTGGGCGTACTACGCGGTCGAGGATCAGCCCTTGGGGCTCGGCGCCGATCCTGTGACCGGCAACGTGTACATGACCGACCGGGATGGGTTCATCCGCCTGATCGACGTCGGAGAGTCGAGCCATCCCACGACGATCGTCGATGCCGATGTGTTCGGCTTTCCGGCGGGCGGCGGCGACCTCGCGGTCGAGACCGACGGCGACGTCGCGCTCATCGCGGGAAACCAAGTGTGGAAGTACGACCGGCTGCTCGGCGCTTCGTCGATCAGCGCGTCGGTCGGCGGCAACCTGACCGCGGTCGCCATCGGCGGCTCGAGCGGCAACGTGCCGAGCGGCACCGGCTTCAGCGCCTACGTGGCGGAAGGCTCCAATCCGACGACGATCCGCGAGATCGGCAACTTCGGCGCGCCGGCGTCGCTCGTGGCCTCGCAACTGGGCAGCCCGCCCGGTCCCGGCCACTACGTGCAGTTCTATCAGATGCTGACGGCGATGGACCTCAACGTCGATCGCGCGGGCAAGCTGCTCGTCTCCGGTGATCGCTGGGGGCAACGGCTCGCGGTCTGGCGCATCGACCCGAACACCAGCACGCAGACCCTGGTGGCCGACGAGAACGACGGCGTCACCGGCAAGGTCGAAGGCATCACGATCGACGAGGACGGCACGATCTGGTGCGTGACGACCGCGGGCCACGTGCAAGCGATTCGGGAGAACCCCCTCAGCGTCACGACGGTCTTCAGCAATCCGAACGGTGAGATCACGCAGGGGAAAGACATCGCCGTCGGTCGCGATGGAACGATCTACGTCGCCGACCGCGAATGCTTCGGCTGCGGCGAAGTGCGCGCGATCGATCCCGTCACGGGGCAGAGCTGGCAGGTCACCCCAGTCAACGAGTGCAAGTCGGTCTCGACCGACGCCTTCACGGGACAGCTCCTCGTCTCGGAGTGGAACGGGACCGGGTTCCACGGGACGGTCAACCGCTGCGAGCTCGCCACCGGCCAGATGTCGACGCTGCCTGGGTTCGAGTTCATCAACTACTCGAACGAGGCGGTGCGCGGCGACGGCGACGCGCTGATGGACGTCAACGGCAGCGTGTACACCTGCTCGTACGACGACTGGCGCGTCACGCGGTGGGATCCGGCGACGCAGCGCTACACCGTCGTCGGCTCGGGGTATCTGCGCGTGGTCACGGGGCTCGCGATCGCGGGCTCGCGCAACGCGACGGCGTCCTCGACGGGCTTCAGCCTGTACGTGACCGACAACGATCAGCTTTGGGAGATCCCCGACGTCGCGCCGCCGGCTCCCCAGCGCGTCGACCCGGACGCCCCGGGGCCGGGAGCGCTCCTCGGGTGGGTCAGCGGTCGCCTCGGTCGTCCGCGCGCCATGATCGCCGATCCCGCCGGCGGAGCGCTCGTCGTCTCGACGGCGGCCAGTCAACTGGTGCGGATCGACACGGCCACGGGCGCTTCGCAACAGGTGGCCGGAACGCCACAGGGGCTGGGCGGCGACCTGATGGCGATCGCAGCGCGCGCCGACGGACAGCTCTACGTCGCGGCCGGCGATGGACGCGTGTGGCTCGTGAACCCGAACGCGGGTTGGAACGCGTCGTTGGTCTACGCCGGCTCGCTGCTCGGCGACGTGCGCGGCATGACCGTCGACGGGACGGGCTCCATCGTGCTCGTCGACCGCATCGCACCCAACTCGCACGCCTCGCGCGTGTGGCGCTTGGAGAACGGCGCGTTGTCACCGATCGCCTACGCCGCCCGCGGCGCACGACCCGCGATCGATCCTTTGACGGCGGAGGTCTGGGTCAGCCAACAAGGCACGCCGAACGAGAGCGCGGGCGAGTTGCTGCGCATCGACACGTCGTTCGCGAACGTCCGCGTGGGCAACCATCGACACGACGGCTATCGCACCTACGGCGTCGGCGAGCGCGACGGCGACCTGGCGTTCGCGGCGAACGGGGACTTGCTCGTTGCGGCGGGCCGCGAGGGCCGCGTTTGGCGCATGGATCGCGGCAGCGGCGTGCCGACGACGATCGGCGGCAACTACGACGAGCCGGTGGCCGTCGCGCTCGCACCGGGACGTCCGGGCATCGCGGGCCCCGCGGGTTCGAGCGCCTTCGTCCTCGACGGCTGGGTCGTCTGGGAAATCGGCACGGCAGGGACGGGCGCCGGCGCGCCGCCCGCCAGCAACCCCGGGCTCGGCGCGCCGGTCGATCTTTGGACCGTGGGCCTCGCGGGCGTCGGCACGGTGCATCACGTCGCGATCCGACAGCCGGCCGAAGCCAACGAGCTGTACATCATGCTGCCGACGCTCGCGGGCAAGGAGCCGGGACTACCGCTCTTCATTCTGGAGCCCGGCGACCCGCGCGTCTTCCCGAACAACATCCACCCGTGGTGGAACATCGCGCTGTCGCCGAACCCCGCTTTCGCGAGCTTCTTCGGGATCCTCGACCAATTCGGCGAGAACCCCGGCTCCGCGGGGGTGGCGCTGCCGCTCTCCACCTCGGTTTTGGCGCTAGGGCGCTTCGTGGACTTCGCCTGGGTCTCGATCCAGCCGGGCATGCCGCAGCCGGTCGACTACGTCGGCGGCACGTCGTGCCTCTATCTCGGCCTCTAGCCCGGTTCCCTCACCACGATTCGATCGGATTCGTCGTAGATCGTTGCCATGTCGAGGCTTCGCGACTGAAGCGCGCGGAGGCGACCTTTGCAGGTCGCCGAGCA
>JBBDIB010000085.1:0-14543 GCA_040880665.1 Planctomycetota bacterium | reverse complement strand
GGCCGTCCACTCGCCGCTGGCGAGCCGCGGCAGATAGCGCGCCTTCTGTTCGGGCGTGCCGTCGAGCAGCAAACCCTTGATGCCGATGCCGAGGTGCGCCCCGAGCAGCGTGACCGTCGAGGCGCAATGGAACGCGACGGCTTCCATCGAGCGCGAGTAGACGTACTGCCCCTGGCCGGCGCCGCCGTGCTCTTCGGGGATCGTCAACCCGAAGAGTCCCAGCTCGGCCAGTCCCGCTGCGACCTCGGGCGGTAGGCGTTCCTCGCGATCGAACGCGGCGGCGTCGATCGCATCGGCGGCCCATTCGTGAACCATCGCAACCACCGAGTCCGCCGTCTCGCGCGTCTCGGCGTCGGGCGCGGGAAAGGGCAGCAAGCGCTCGGGCTCGAGGCGGCCTTCGAACAGCGCCTGGAGGAAGCTCGTCGTCGTGGAAGTCATGGGCCTTCTTCTACGCGCGCGCGCACGGTCGCGGGACGCCCATCAGCGAAACTGTGCTCCGTTGCGCGCATGTTCGAGCAGCAAGTGCGCGGGCGCAAAGCGGTCCCGATGCGTCGCTTGCTCGACGTCGGGCGACCCATGGATCGCCCGCAGGCGGTCGACCGCTCGCTGAGGACCGAGGGCATCGAGGAAGCGCAGCACGCCGCCGCGGAACGGAGCGAAGCCCATGCCGAACACCGTCGCGAGGTCCAGCGTCGCCGCGTCCTCGACGACACCCTCCTCGAGCGCCCGGACGGCTTCGTTCGCCATCGCCAGCACGGTGCGGTCGACGATGTCCTCGTGCGACAGCTCGCGACCGCCCGCACCGACGCGCGGGTTGACGCCGCGCTTGCGCCGCCGGCCGCGCGCATCGGACTCGTACAGGTAGATGCCGCCACCCGACTTCTTTCCCAGGAACTCGTGCTCGAGCAGTCGCGCCAAGAACGTCGACGTCTGCATGCGCGGGCCGTAGGCCGCCGCGAGCGAGGCGCCCGCGTGCTGCGCGATGTCGAGCCCGATCTCGTCCAACAGCGCGCAGGGTCCCATGGGCATGCCGAAGTCGAGCAGCGCGTCGTCGATCCGTTCGGGCCCGACACCGCTCTCCAAGAGCCGCACGGCCTCGTCGAGGTATGGACCCAGGACGCGGTTGACGAGGAAGCCCGCGACGTCACGCGTGACGACCGGCGTCTTGCCGAGGTCGAGCGCCAAGCGCGCGGTGCGCGCGATCGTTTCGTCGGAGGTGGCTGTGCCGCGCACGACCTCGACCAGCGGCATGCGGTCGACCGGATTGAAGAAGTGCATGCCGACGACGCGTTCGGGCTCGGCGAGCCCCTCGGCGATGGCGTCGATCGACAGCGAAGACGTGTTCGTCGCCAGGATGGCGCCCGGAGGCATGCGCGCCGCCCAATCGCCGAGGACCTGGCGCTTGATGTCGAGCCGTTCGGCGACCGCTTCGATCACGAACTCGGTGCGCGCGATACCCACGACCTCACGCGTGATGGCCAGACGGTCGTAGGCGGCATCGGCCTCGTGCTGCTGCAGGCGGCGGCGGCGAACGCGCTGCTTCAGATCGCGCGCGTGCTCGCGTTTGACGGCGTCGAGCGCCGCCGGCTGCAGGTCGAACAAGCGCACGGACACGCCCGACAACGCCAGGCGGCGCGCGATGCCGCCGCCCATCGTGCCCGCGCCGACGACGGCGGCGCGCTCGATCGCGGGAGCCTTGCGCCCGTCGAACTCGCCGAGCTTCTTGGCAGCCTCCGCGGCAAAGAAGAGCCCCACGAGGCTCTTCGTCACCGGCGAGGTCACCAAGGGCACCACGGCGTCGCGCTCGGCGTGGAGCCCTGTGCCGAGACGCATGCGCGGCGCGCGCACGACCAACGACAACGCGGCCAGCGGCGCGGGGTAGTGTCCACGCGTGCGCTTCCAGACCGACTTGTACGCCTGGTGCGCGACGACGGCGCCGGCGACGGGATTGCGGTCGATGAACCAGCGCTTCCACGCGCTGCGCCGCGCGCGGCGGCACGGGCGATCGCCCATGGCGATCTCGTCCGCGATGCGAACGAGGTCGGCGGGCTGCGCGAGTCGGTCGACGATGCCGAGGGAGAGCGCTTTTTGCGGCTCGACCAGCTTGCCGGTCAGGATCAGGTCGAGCGCCGCCGGCACGCCCGTGCGGCGCGGCAGTCGCTGGGTCCCGCCCCAACCCGGCACGATGCCGAGCTTGACCTCGGGCAGTCCGATGCGCGTCTTCGGATCGTTGGCGAGCACGATGCGATCGCAGGCCAGCGACAGCTCGCAGGCACCGCCCGGCACCGGACCGCCGACCGCTGCGACGACGAATACGCGTCCGCCGCCGCCCTTCGACAGTTCGTGCAGGCGCTGGAAGAGCTCTTGTCCCTCGGCGACGACGCGCCGCGCGAGTTCGTCGTTCGTGATGCTGCCGATCCCTTCGACGTCGGCGCCGCCCGCGAAGGTCAAAGGGTCGCGGCCCGTGATCACGAGTCCGACGAGCTCGCGTTCGTCGGCGAGGTCGGCCAACGCCAGATCGAGATCGCGCAACGTCGGCACGTCGAGCAGCGGAAGCTTCGGACGGTGGGGCGGATCGAGCACGAGGCGCACGAGGCCCGTTCGCGGTCGTTCGATGCGCCAGCACGTCCGCGGCTCGGGCGCGTTGGGCGGCAGGGGAAGTCCATCGACGTTCATCTAGCCGTTCCTCCGTTCGAGCACCACGGCGCCACCCTGGCCGCCGCCGATGCACAGCGTGGCGAGCCCCAGTTCGTGGTCGCCGGCGCGCATGTCGTGGGCCAGCGTCAAGAGCAGGCGCGCGCCGGTCGCGCCGACGGGATGGCCCAACGCGATCGCTCCGCCGTTGGGGTTCAAGCGCTCGTCGTCGAGCGTCCCCAGCGCGCGATCGCGGCCGAGTTGCTCGCGCGCAAAGCTGTCGCTGGCGAACGCTTCCTGGCAGGCGAGAACCTGCGTCGCGAAGGCTTCGTTCAGTTCGACGACGCCCATGTCGGCCAGCGTCGCCCCCGCGCGCTCGAGCGCGATCGAACTCGCGTACACCGGACCGAGACCCATGCGCGTGGGATCGCAGCCGGCGAAGGCGTGGCTGCGGATGGAGGCCAGGGGCTCGAGGCTCAACTCGCGCGCTCGTTCCGCGGTCGTCACGATCAAGGCCGTCGCGCCGTCGGTGATGCCGCAGGAGTTGCCCACCGTCACGACGCCGTCCGGGCGCTCGAAGTAGGGCTTCAACTTGGCCAAGGCTTCCAGCGTCTGTTCGTCGCGGATGCCGTCGTCGTGCTCGAGCGCGGGTCCGTTGCCACCCTGCGGTAGGTGCGGGACGATCTCCCGCGCGAGACGGCCGCTGTCGCGCGCCGCCTGCGCGCGCTGGTGGCTCTGCAGCGCGTAGGCGTCCGAGGCCTCGCGCCCGATGCCGAAGTCACGCGCGAGGTTCTCGGCGGTCTTGCCCATGATCAACCCGCAGGTCGGATCGGTCAGCCCCTCGGTCAGCGCGATCCGCGGCTTCAGCATCCCGGGACGAAAGCGCGCCAGCGCGGCGAGTTTGTCGAGCGGTCGCTTGGCCCGCAGCAAGCCTTCGAAGTAGCCGACCGCGCTGTCGTTGTAGATCAACGGGTAGGCGCTCATCACCTCCACGCCGACGCACAGGAACAGCGAGCCGTCACCCGCCTTGATGCGGTCGACGGCGGTCGTGACGGCTTGCATACCGCTCGCGCAGTTGCGGGCGACCGTGTGGGCCGGGACGCGTTCCGGAACACCGGCGCGAATGCCGATCACGCGCGCGACGTTGGCCTGGTCGTGCGGCGGGCCGACACAGCCGACGATGACCTCGTCGAACAGGCCCGGGTCGACGCCGGTCCGCGCCAGGAGCTCGCGGGCCGCGCTGGCGCCCAAGTGCGCGGCGTCCTCGTGCCGATAGGCGCCTCCAGCACGGGCTTGCGGCAAGCGCAACCCGGCGGCGAGAACGGGGAGGGGGGAGGCGGTCACGTCGATGGCGTAGGGAAAGGGGGACTGAGGCGTTGGCGTACGTGCTTCCGACTACAAGGGATGCGGTGCCGTCGATCGGATTGCAAGCGGACCCCGGAAGGCGCGAAACTTTTCCCGCTGCGTGTCCGATAGGTTCCTCGGATGGCGTCCCTCACCCAAGCCTCGCCCAGCACCAACGGAAGCCAGCCGCGCCGCAACTTCCAGGGCTTCGGGCCGTTCCACGATCAGCGCCGGACGGTGCTCGTGTTGGGGGGCGGTGCGATGCGTGGCATGGCGCACATCGGTGTCCTGCGCGCATTGGAGAAGCTGGGCGTTCGCTACGACGCGATCGTGGGAACCTCGATCGGTGCCGTCGTCGGCACGTTCGCGGCCGCGGGCGTGCCGCTCGAGGAGATGGAGCGCTTGGTGGGCTCGCTCAACAAGGGCGACTACTTCCGGCTCAACTTCCTCAAGTTCCTGTTCAAGGGCGTGCGGACGCCGAGCGTGTATCGCGGCGACACCTTTCGCCGCACGCTGGCCGAGATCCTGCCCGTCGAGCGCTTCGATGACCTGCGCGTGCCGTTCTACTGCAACGCCGTCTGCCTGCAGTCGGGCGGCCAGGTCTTCTGGGGCGCACCCGGGCTCGACGAGCTGCCGCTGGTCGACGCCGTCTACTCCTCGTGCTGCCTGCCGGGCATCTTCGAACCCTTCGAGCGCGACGGTTTGCACTACATCGACGGCGGCATGGTCGATCCCTTGCCGCTGCGCTTCGCGAAGCTCTTGGGCGCCGACACCGTGATCGCGGTCGACCTGACGGTCAAGGCCAGCTTCAAGCAGCCCAACTACAAGGATCGCGTCCTGTCGACGATGTACCGGACCTTCGAGGTCGTGCAGGAGCACGTCGCGGAGGACTCGCTGCACATGCACGCGAACGAGAACACGATCCTGATCCAGCCCAAGGTCAGCCATCTCGAGCGCTTCGACTTCACGTCGGTCGACGACGTCGTGCGTCTCGGCTACGACGAGACGATTCGCGTGCTGACGTCGCACGCCAAGTCGCGCAACTCGCTCGTCGTGACGCCCGAGGACCGCATGTCGTGTCCCGTTCACCCGCGTGACTACGTCTCGATCCGGATCGACCCCGAGGCCTGCATCGGATGCGGCATGTGCGAGATGGTCTGCGAGACCGATGCCTTCGCCGCCGGTCGCGGGAGCGCCGAGGTGCGCAAGGTGCACAACTACGAGTGCACCCGCGACCATGCCTGCGAGCGCAACTGTCCGACGAACGCGATTCGGCTCGGGAACCTGTAGCCTCAAGCGTCGTCGCGCCGGTCGCGAAGGCGTCCGCGAAAGCCTTCCAGTCGATCGACATCCTCGTCGCTGAAGCCGCGCTCCTCGCGCGGCAAGACCTCGATCTCGATCTCGCCCGGTTCGCTCGGCCGCGCTTCACGCGGACCGAAGGCGCCGCCCGCGAAGGGACCGAAGCGCTTGCCTCCGCGCGGGAAGGGTGAGCCCGTGTGCCGCAGTCGAACGGCGAGCAACTCGCGCCCGCCCGCGACGTAGAGGAACAGCGCGATGATCGGCAACGTGCAGAGGAACGCGGAGCTACCGCCGCCGGCCAGCGCGAGCAGCACCACGGCCAAGGCGGTGTAGCGCCCGAACCGCACGGCGCGCTCGGTCGCCGTCAACCAATCGGTCGAGCGCGCGAACCAGGCGCGCAGGATGCGCCCTCCATCCATCGGGAAGGCCGGCAGCAGGTTGAAGGCTCCCAGCATCAGGTTGACCGAGATGAACAGCGCCACGGGGTGCACGGCGACCTCGCCGATGGTCGGCACCTCGCCGAGCCCGAGCGCGACGGCGAGCACGCCGAAGGCCAGCGTCAGTCCCGCCAGCGCGAAATTGACGGCCGGACCGGCGAACGCGATGCGCCCCTCGACGCCGGCCTCCTCGGGCACCTCCATGCGCGTCATGCCGCCGAGCGACCAGAACGTGATGTCGTGCACGGCGACCCCCAGCCGCTTGGCGACGAGCGCGTGGCCGAACTCGTGCAACAGGACGGAGAGGAACACGCACACCAGGAGCAGCAGCACGCCCGGCTCGAAACCGGACAGGACCCACACACCGCCCACCAGCGCCAGGAACGTCCAGTGCACCCGCACCGGAATTCCGAACGCGCTGCCGGCGAAGATCGAGGCGCCGCCGTGGAGCGAGCGCTGGTTGGGGGCGGTCACGGTTAAGGGGCTTCTTGGGGCGGGCGCGCTTCCGTTTCCAGGGCAGCGGGCGCTGGAAGAAGGTACCGGAGTCGTGTCCGCCGTCCCATGCTGGTGGACGTGAACGATGTCCCTTCGACGCGCGTGCTGTGGCTCCGGGTCGCGCCCGATGGCGTGCACGCCGCGTTCCAGGACGACTGCGAGTTCCCGGGACCCTTGGCGGCCGTGGCGCGCCTCGGTGGCGTCGGCCTCGGGCTCGCGCTGCTCGGGTTGGCGGCGCCGACGGCGGCGCGGTCGGCTCCCTTGGTCGTCGCGGTCGGCGAGGCGGTGCGCCGCGGCACGCCGACGGCCGTGCGCGCCACGCTACTCTCGCGCGCGGCGCTCGGCGGGCGGGTCGCGCAGGGACAGGTCGGCGGTTCGTTGGGACCGCGGCTCGCGGGCTTGGCGTCCGCCTTGGTCGTCGAGGGCGGGGGAGCGCCGCCGGGGTCCGTGCTCGTCGTCGAGGCCGGCGGCGCGGCGCGTCTCGAGATGCTCGAGCTACCCGACGATCTGACGCAACGCACCGCACTGCTCGCGCGGCGCTTCGGCACAGACGCCGTCCTCGCCGTCGGGCGCGCGGCCGAACGCGGCGTGCGCTTCGCTTCGCTGGCCGCGGGCGGCGCGGCGCCGAGCTTCGTCGGTCGCGGCGGCCTCGGCCTCGCGCTCGCGCGCACCGGCGTCTCTGCGCTCGTGCTCGTCGCGCCGCCGGTCGATCCCGTCGCCGACCGCGCCTTCGCCGAGCGCTTGCTGGCGTCGCCGCGGCTCGCCGCGCGCAGCGCCGCGGGTTCGCTCGAACTGTTCTTCGCGGCGGCGGCCAGCGGCGACCTCGTCGACGGTGACGGCCGCGCGCTGACGGCGCTCGAAGGCGCGAGCCGCGCGCACGACGCCGCCGCGCTCGGCGTCGCGCGGCACGGCTGCCGCGGCTGCCCGACGCCCTGCGGCTGGACCTTCGAGAGCGCGCGCGGCGAGGACCGCCCGGCGCGCTTCGCGGCGACGCGCGGCCTTGGCGACGAACTCGGCATCACGCGCTTCGAGGACACGCTACGGCTCTTGGCAGCGGCCGACCGGGTGGGCGTCGACGCGAAGGAGCTCGGTGCGGCGCTCGCACTCGAGCGCGCGAGTCTCGGCGACGTCGCGGCGCTCAAGCGGCGCATCGACGAGCTGGGCAGCAGCGACTCGCCGTTGGCCGAGGGCGCCGTCGCGCTCGCGCGTCGCGCGGCAGGCGCCCCGCGCGCGCTGCACGGCCAAGTCGTGCGCGCGACGACGAACCAGGCACGGCTGCTCGGCCAGTGCGTCGGCGGCGGGGGAGTCGACCCGATGCGCACGTTCACCGTCCTCTCGGACTCGGCCACGCTCGAGTCGTGGCGCGCGTGGCTCGCGCCGGTCGACGTGCCCGCGGCGGCGCTCGATGGCGGTACAGGCGTCGCGAAGGGTCGCCTCGTCGCCTTCCAGGAAGAGCTCTTGGCGGCGGTGGACCTCGTCGGCTTCTGCGCGTTCACGGCGGGCGCGCTCTTGGCCGACGGGCTCTCGACGCTGGACGAGTTGGGCGTGCGACTGGGTTTCGCCGATGGTCGCGCGCTGCGTTCCGCAGGCGCGACCTACGTCGTGGCCCGCCGCTGGCTCGACGAAGCCTGGGGCGCCGACCCGGCCGACGAGCGCCCCGACTGGGCCGCCCGCGAACTGGACGCGCCGGGCATGCTGGCCGAGTACCGCGCCTGCCGCGGCCTGGCGCTGGACGGGCGCACGAACGACGAGCTTCTCGCTGCGCTCGGCACCGAAGCGTTGCTCGATCCGGTCCGCCCGCTCGCCCGCTACGCCGACGCGGCCCCTGCCCCCGCGCCGCGCTCCGCGACGGTGCACCTGTCGGCGATCGGACCCTTGGCGGAAGCACTCGCGCGCGATCTCGGGGTCGAACTCGCAATCTGCGTCACGCCCGCCCGCGTGGCCGCGTTGCTCGAGCATCTCGCGCATCTACCCGCCACCGCCGCCTTCGCTGGCCGAGCAACGCCCGCCGTCTGGCGCGCGGGCCAACACCTCACCCCGGATTTCGACCTGGCGGACGGCGATCGCTTGGACCTCGTGCTGGCGATCTCGGGGGGCTGAACTTGCGCCACCGGCTCCGGGTGTCGATAACGACGCTGTGCAGACGCTCTTGATCTTGAAGACCGGCGCGCTCGGTGACGTGTTGCGGACGACCTCGATCCTGCCGGGGTTGCATGCGCGCTATCCCGGGCTCGAGGTGACCTGGTGGACGGCGCCGGGGGCCGTCGACCTGTTGGCGGGGCATGCGGGCATCGCGCGCGTCGAAACGGTGAAGCCCGACGACCCCGCGGACGTGGAGCGCGCCTTGGCGGAACTGGATGAGCGCAGCTTCGATCGCGTGCTCTCGTTGGACGACGAGGAGTCGATGTGTCGCCTGGCCAGCGCGGCGCGGGCGGAAATCGTCAGCGGCGCGTACCTCGCCGACGACGGGCGGCGGGTGTACTCGCCGGACGTCGCCGAGTGGTTCGACATGGGCCTCTTGTCGGTGCACGGAAAGGAGCGCGCCGACGCCCTCAAGGTGGCGAATACGCGCAGTCACGCGGCGATCTACGCTTCGATGTTGGGCATCGAGATGGGGGAGCCGCGGCTCGCGCTGCCCGAGAGCTCGCGGAGCTTCGCGGAGGACCGCTGGCGCGAGCTGGCGCTCGACGGCGCGGGCACGGTGATCGGCCTCAACACGGGCTCGGGCGGCCGCTGGGCGTCGAAGCGTCTGTCGGTCGAGCGCACCGTCGAGCTGGCCGAACGCGTCTACGCGGCGCTGGGCGGGAACGTGGCCTTTTTGTTGCTGGGGGGGCCCGAAGAGGCGGAGCGCAACGCTCGCATCGAGAGGGCCCTGGCGGGGCGGGTGCGCCTCGCCGACGCCGGGACGGACAACGCGCTGTTGGATTTCGCGGCGCTGGTGGATCGGCTCGACCTCCTGGTCACCAGCGACAGCCTGGCGCTGCACGTCGCGGTCGCGCGGCGGGTCCCGGTGGTGGCCTTCTTCGCGCCGACCTCGGCGGCGGAGATCGAGCTGTACGGACGCGGCCGGAAGGTCGTCAGCACGGCGCCCGACTACTGCTCCTACGCCAAGGACGCCGATACCAGCTCGCTGACGCCCGAGCGCATCGCCGCCGCCGTCGACCGCTGCCTCTCGACGCGGACCCCGCTGCGTCGTTAACCCGGTTCCCTCACCACGATTTGATCGGATTCGTCGTAGATCGTTGCCCTGTCGAGGCTTCGCGACGGAAGCGCGCGGAGGCGACCTGTGCGGGTCGGCGAGCACAATGAGGGAGGGAAGTGTCGGCAGGGCAATGGATGCGGCGAATCAGACGGATCGTGGTGAGGGAACCGGGTTAAGCTGCCGGGCGTGCAAAAGCAGCTTTTTTGGCTCGGAAAGGCCCTCCAGGGCGTCGGCCTGGTCGTCATTCTGGTCGGGCTCGTGATCTCGATCCAACTCGGCCTCGACGAGGAGGGATTGGCCTCGATGGCGTACGAGGGCTGGGCGCTCCTGGTGGGCGGGGGCCTGTTCGCCGTCGGCTGGCTGCTCCAGCGGATGGGCTAGCCCTGTAGCCGGATGGAACATCGTGCCCCCGGGTGCCGTCCGTGACGCTGGGACGGCGTGCCGGCGCTCCCCGCCTGGGGCTTTCGAGGCCCTTGCTGCGTGGGGGTGCTAGGCTTCCACCGGCCCCCGGCCCCCCCGGCACCATCCGAACCCGCTCGCCGACCCTTCCCGGCGCGTCTTTCCACCCACGCAGCTTCCCGCCGAAGTCTTCGCACCATGGCCCATCTCTCCCGGTCCGTCGCCCGTTCCCTGGCCAGTCGTTCCCTGGCCGTCATGGCGGGCGTGTTCGCCTTCGCGGCGCACGCCGAAGCGCAGTTCGTTCGAGATTCGTCAGGTATCCCGAACGAAGCTTCGTCCTCCGAGAACGTGGACTTCGGCGACATCGACGGCGATGGCGACTGGGACGCGGTGATCGCCGATGGCGGCGACGACGGGAACGACCAGAACCGCGTCTGGATCAACAACGGCGGAGCCCAGAGCGGCACGCTCGGGACGTTCTCGGACCAGACCTCGACGCGCTACCCGAGCTTCTTGGATGACAGCCGCGACATCGAGTTCGTGGACTTCGACGACGACGGCGACCTGGACCTCTACGTCTCGAACACGGCGCAGATCTCGAACCAGGGCAACCGCTGGCTGACCAACAACGGCGCCGGCGTCTACTCCGACACGACCGGACTGCAGTGGGTGGGTTTGGGCGGCGCCGGCTCGTCCATCGCGCCGAGCCTGGTGTTGCCCGCGGGCTCGCCGGGCGGCGGCAGCACGTTCATCGACTTCTCGTGCGACTGCGACTTCGGTGACCTGGACAACGACGGCGACCTCGACCTGGTGCACTCCTCGTACGGCGGTGCCTTCGGTGGACAGATCCCGACGCGCCTCTTCCTGAACGACGGCGCGGGGCTCTTCGAAGAGTTCAACCCCGGCGGTTTCCAACTGCCGGTGTCGACGATCTCGAACGGACAGTCGGGCCTGTGGTGCGACGGCACGCAGTCGGCCAACACGACCAACTCGGACGGCACCTTCTGCGACATCGCGACCTCGGCGCTCGACATCGACGTCGGTGACATCGACGGTGACTTCGACCTCGACATCCTCCATGGCTCGCGCCAAACGGTGCCGCGCATGTTCGCGAACCGGCTCGACGCGTCGGGTCTCGCACCGGCGAACGGCGGCGCCCTCGGCTTCCGCGACGTGACGGGTGCGGTCTTCCCCTCGGGCTACTCGACGGGTGACGGGCACTACGAGCAAGAGATGGGCGACCTCGACGGCGACGGCGACCTGGACATCTACGGCCTCAACTGGGCGCAGTCCGGCTTCACGTTCAACGACATCACGCTGCGTAACGACGGCGCGGGCACCTTCTCCAACATCGTGCTCCTGGGCGGATCGTCCGCGGACGACAACGAGGGCGACTTCCTCGACTACGACAACGACGGCGACCTCGACCTGTTCGTCGCCAACTTCTCGGGACGCGACAAGCTGTACCGCAACAACAACAACGGTGGCTCGAGCTTCAGCTTCACACAGGTTTCGTTCCCCGACGATCCCTTCGGCAACTCGGTCTCGTTGGACGGCGACGCTTGCGACATCGATGGCGATGGCGACTACGACGTCCTCGTCTCGATGGACAACTTGCGTCCGAACCTGCTCTACATCAACACGACGCAGGTTCCGGACACGCACGCACCGTACATTCCGAACGTCGAGGACGTCGGTGCGCAGGCCGCTTCGAACGGCACCGTGCCGGTGCGCGCGCAGGTCTACGACAACGCGCCCTACTACATCACCTGGTACAACGAGACCGAGATCGAGGTCTCGGTCGAAGGCGTGCCGCTCTTCACCCTTCCGGCGAAGAGCTCGGCGGGCCAGATCTTCCGGGCCGAATTGCCGGGCAACCTGAACGGTGCTGTCAGCTACGCCTTCCGCTCGGCGGACGAGTACGGCAACACGGGCACGTCCGCTGCGACCAACGTCACCTACACCGCGCCCGCGGGCTCGGTGGTCGAGTTCGGAACGGCGACGGCGGGCACGCTGGGGGAACCGACCGTCGCGGCGCTGACCGTGCCGTATCCGGGCAAGACGCTCTTCCTCGCCGGCCAGAACGCGCCGGCCTTCACGCCGACGATCATGGCGGTCGGCAACACGGCGTTGCCGAGTCCGGTGCTGGTCGGCAACTTCGTCTCGGCGAACGTCCTCGGTGTGCCGAGCTTCCTCCTCTTGGAGTTCGGTGCGACCGATGCCTCCGGCACGATGCTGGTCGGCATTCCGGTTCCCGGCAACGCGCCGTCGGGCTTCACCGCCCATGCGCAGTTCTTCAGCCTCAACGGGACCAGCCAGCTCTACGCGGGTTCGAAGGGTCTCTCCATCACGGTTCAGTAGATCGGACCCAACGATTCGACGCCTTTGGGTCGGGGCGGTCTGGATGCATCGTCCGGACCGCCCCGCTCGCGATGAACGCACTTCGCTACCTGCCCTTCGCTCGCCGCGTGCTGCGCCGCTCGGGTCCGCCCGTGCACTTGACGCTGTTCGTGACGGGTGCCTGCAACCTGCGCTGTCGCCACTGCTTCCACTGGAAGGAGGTCGCGGCCGGTGTGGCCGGGCCGAGCGCGCTCGACGTGGACCGTCTGGCGGCCTCCTGCGCCGAGATGGGCCCGCTTCTGTGGGTCAGCTTCGGCGGTGGCGAGCCCTTCCTGCGTGAGGATTTGCCCGAGCTGGCGCGCTCCTTCGGGGTGCGCGGCCTCAGGCACCTCGCGATCCCGACCAACGGTTTGGTCGGGCGGACCGAGGCGCTGACCGAGCGCATGTTGATCGAGAACCCCGAGACCTTCCTCTCGATCGGTGTTTCGATCGACGGGCCGGCCGACGTGCACGACGAGATTCGGCAGGTGCCCGGCGGGCACGCGAAGACCCTAGCTGCGACGAAGCGTTTGCTCGCCATGCGCGAGCGCCACGCCAACCTGGGCGTGGGCGTGATCCTGACGGTGACGGCCGAGAATCAAGCGGTCCTCGCCGATCACATGGAAGAGCTGGTCGACGAGTTGGCGCCCGACAACGTGACGATCAACCTGGCGCGCACGGACGCGCTCGACCCGACGCTCTTGAACGTCGACCTGGATCGCTATCACGAGGTCGTCGAAAGGAAGCGCAAGCTGCTCGGTGCGGGACGCCTCGGCTACTTTCGCATTCCCGCCGCGCGCCTCGCCCTGGCGCGTGACGATGCGATGTACGAACACGTGGAGGCCTGGGCGCGGGGTGATCGCTCGCGGCACTTGCCTTGCACCGCGGCCAGCATCTCGGCCGTCGTGTTCGAGAACGGCGACGTGCGTCCCTGCGAGGTGCTGGGCGAGGAAGCGTCGCTCGGCAACCTCGGCGACGTCGAGTGGGACTTGAGTCGACTCTGGACCACCGAGCGCGCCGACGAGGTGCGTCGCACGATCCGCGCGACGCGCTGCGCCTGCACGTGGGAGTGCGCGCAGGCGGACAACGTGCTCTTCCGCGCTCGATCATGGCCGAAATTGCTGTTCGGGGCCGCGACCTCTTGACGCCGACGATCGGCGTGATCGTGCCGGCGCGGGACGAGGCGCGCGTCGTGCTACGGCGGCTCGAGAACCTGCGCATCGCGGTCTGGCCGGCGGGTGAGCATCGCGTCGTGCTCGTCGACGACGGCTCGACCGACGACACGCTCCGGCGCGCGCGCGCCTGGGCGACGCACGAGCCGCGGCTGCCGTTCCGCTTCGATGTCGTTACGAACGAGGTCGAGCCCGGGAAGGCCGGCGCGATCCGGCAGGGCCTGGCCACGCTCGGCCCGGACGTCGAGCTGGTCGTCCTGACCGATGCCGACGTCGTGATGCACCCGCGCGCGCTGGGGGCGTTGGTCGCTGCCTTCCACGCGGATCCTGGGCTGGCGATCGCTTGCGGGGCACAGCGCTTCGTGAAGAGCTTGGCCGACGACGGAAGTTCGCGCGGGCAATCCCTCGGGCCGCTGCTCCAAGCCGGCACGTTCTACGACCGCGCGACCGCGTGGGTGCGGACGCTCGAGAGTCGCTTCGGAAAGCTCGTCAGCGTGCACGGACAGCTCTTGGCCTGGAGGAGCGAATCGAACCTCTCGCCGCGTTCCGGCGTGGCGGCGGACGACCTCGACCTCGTGTTCCAAGCACGGCGCGCGGGCGGACGAGCGCGGCGCGTCGCCGCCGCCGTGTTCTACGAGGAAAAGACGCCGCCCGGTAGCGCCGCGCGCGAGCAGGCGCTGCGCCGAGCGCGCGCCTGGTTCCAGATCTTCGTCGCGACGGAGCGGGCCTTGGGGCCGAGCGCCCTCGATCGCGCCCAAGAGTTCGCGTACCGCGCACTGCCGCGCTGGCTGCCCGAGATCCTGGCGGCGGCTGCGGTGCTGCTCACCGTGGGGCTCTTCCTGGCCGAGTCGTCGATCGCTCGCGGCGCCTCTGGTGCGGCGCTGGTGCTGCTTGCGTTGCTCGCCTGGCGCTTGCCGCTCGGCCTCGTCAGAGAGGCGCGAAGGTCGCCCGCGGGACTCACCGATCGCTGGACGACCCGTCGAGCCGGGGAGTAGCTAGCCCGGTTCCCTCACCACGATCCGTCTGATTCGCCGTATCTCATTGCCCTGCCAAGACTTCCCTCCCTCACCGTGCTCGACGACCCGCAAAGGTCGCCTCCGCGCGCTTCAGTCGCGAAGTCTCGGCCTGACAACGATCTACGACGAATCCGATCGAATCGTGGTGAGGGAACCGGGCTGATAT
>JBBDIB010000084.1:27867-79666 GCA_040880665.1 Planctomycetota bacterium | reverse complement strand
ATCGGTTCGAGGATCGGTGCCTGGCGAACCGCCACCCGTGACGCAGGCTCCTAGGCGCCGAGCCACCGGCCCTATTCGCGCTCGGCCAACAAGACGCGCAAGAGCCGCTCGACCTCGTCTCGCCAGGGATCGTCGGGGCGCTCGCGCAGATAGGACTCGAGCGTTTCGATCGCGCGCTCGAGCTCCCCCGCCCGCCGCTCGGCCTTCGCAAGGTGCACGACGACGGGCTCGGGTAGCTGCACGTCGTCGCCCGCCAGCCGCAACACGTGCCGCCAGGCGCGCGCGGCGCCCGCTGCGTCCGAGTGCCGAAAACGCGCGTGACCGAGGTAGTTCCAGGCTTCGATGTGATCGTCCATGAGCGCGATCGCGCGCTCGAAGTGCGGCGCCGCGCCGGCGCCGTCGTCGCGCCGCAACAGTTGCAGGCCGGCGTCGATCGACGCATCCGCCGCTTCGTCCAAGAGGTGCGAGCCGAAGCCCAACTGCTGGGCGTCGGCACCGAGCGCGCGCGCGGCGGCGTAGTGCTCGATGGCAGCGGGACGATCCTTGGTCAACAGCGCGGCCGTCGCCGCCTTGACGCGCAGATCGACGCGCACCGCCGTCAGCTCCCGCCCCTCGCTCGCCAATTCGTCGAAGATCGCCAAGGCGTCGTCGAAGCGCCGCAGTGCCGCGAGGCAATCGCCCAACAGCTCGCGCGGCTCGACGCCGGTCGGGTCGAACTCGAGCGCCTGGCGCGCCTGGACTTCGGCGACATCCGCGCGGCCCTCGCCCAAGAAGCGCCGTCCCAGCAAGAGGTGCGCCTGCGCCAGCGGCAACGCGACGTAGGGCAACGCGGGATCGTCGGCCAGGGCCTGCTGCAGCACGACGAGCCCCTCCGCGGCGCCGCCGGGCCGCGAGAGCAACAGGACGCCCTCGGCGCGTCCGAGCGCCGGCGTGCGTCCCGCCGCCGCCAAGCCGCGCTGCAGCTCGGTCTGGGCGTCGAGTCCCCGGCCGCGCGCCGCGTGCAGTTCGGCGAGCGTCGCGTACGGCCGGTCGTCGCTGGGGTACTGGACGCGCAACTCCTCGAGCCGCCGAAAGGCCCCCGCTTCATCGCCCTCGACGAACACCAGGCGGGCGCGCAGCAGCTCCTCGTCGAGACCGCTGCCCAGCTTGGCCGCGAGCGCGCGCGCGCTGCCGACCTCGCCCCGCATCAGCGCGCGCTGCGCCTCTTGCAAGCGACCGTCTACGACCGGCGCGCCCGCGGCGTTCGACGTCTGGGGCTCATCGTCCGCGCCGCACGCGACGAGACACGCGACGAGCACGAGGGCGAAGGGGCGCACGGAGGGAAGTCGAAGCATCGGGGGGGGACAGCGGGGGAACGGGCACCCTAAGATGCGCGCGATGACCCCCTCCACGGAAGAGCGCCGCGTCCGATTCGTGACCTTCGGGTGCAAGGCGAACCAGTACGACACCCAGCTCCTGCGCGAGGCCCTCGGCCGGCGCGGCTGGGCGGAGGGGCCGGAAGCGCCCGAGCTCCTGGTCGTGAACACCTGCACCGTGACCGCCGAGGCGGGCCGCAAGGCGCGCCAGCTCGCGCGGCGCGTCGCGCGCGAAACACCCGACGTGAAGATCGCGATGATCGGCTGCCTGGCCGAGAGCGAGCCCGAGCTGCTGCGCGAGCTACCGAACGTCGAGTGGGTGCTGGGGAACGGCGAGGTCAAGCGCCCCGCCCACTTCCTGCGCCAGATCGGCGAGGACGTCACACCCGAGGAATTGGGCGTTCCGGCCGGAATCACGGCGTTTGCGGGCCACACGCGCGCGTTCCTCAAGATTCAGGACGGCTGCGACCAGCGCTGCGCCTTCTGCATCATCCCCAGCGTGCGCGGGGCCAGCCGCTCCGAGCCGCGCGCCAAGCTGGCGGCGGAGGTCCACGATCTCTTGGCCGGCGGGTTCCGCGAGATCGTGCTGTGCGGCATCCACATCGGGCATTGGGGGCGCGACCTCGGCGAGGATCTGGGCCGGTTGCTCGACACCTTGGCCGGCGTGCGGGCGCCCGAGGACGCGCCCTGGCGACTGCGGCTCTCCTCGATCGAGGCCACCGAGGTCACGGGCCCGGTGCTCGACGCCATGGCCCGCCATCCCGAACGGATCGCGCCGCACCTACACATGCCGATGCAGAGCGGTGACGACGCGACGCTGGCCGCGATGAATCGCTGGTACGACGTCGCGACCTACCTGGACTGCTGCCACCGGATCCGGGCCACCCTCGACCGGCCGGCGTTCACCGCCGACCTGTTGGTGGGCTTTCCGGGCGAGGACGAGCGCTCGTTCGCAAGCACCCTGGCGGCCGTGCGCGAAGCCGGCTTCGCACGCATCCACGTGTTTCCCTTCTCGCCCCGGCCCGGGACGGCCGCCGCCGATCCGGCCCGCATCGGACGCCCGGTGCCCCCCGAAGAGGTCCGCGACCGGCGCGCGCGGCTCGGGGATCTGGCCGACGAGCTGGGCCAGAGCTATCGCCGTGCGCTGGACGGGATCGACGAGGAAATCGTGCTCGAGGGCAGCGCGGGGCTCGTCGGGCGCTACCAACGGGTACGCGTCGACCTCGAGCGGTTCCCGGGCGTGCTGCCCGCGGTCCTGCCGGTGCGCCTGGCGGCGCGCCAGCGCGAAGGAGAGGGCGGCGTCGTCCGCACGGAGTTGATCGGGGGTCCGCGCCCGTGAGCGAAGACGCCCATTTGCAGCGCGCACTGGCCGCGGCGCTCCAGCGCGCGGCCTGGCGTGGCCAGCGCACCAGCCCCGTGACAGAACGGCGGTATCCCGCTGAAACCTCCCCGGCCAATGCCACGGAAGCACCCTCCACCGCGCCTGACACCCCGGACCCGTCACCGAGCGGGGATTCCGCTCCCGCGCCGGCGACCGCCTCCGGCGCCACGCCCGCCAGTCAACGGGCGCTGGCGGCCGCGTGCTCCGACCTCGCCAGCCTGCGCGCGGCGGTCGCCGCTTGCCAGGCCTGCCCGCTGGCCGCGACGCGCACGCAGACGGTCTTCGCCGACGGCTCCCCCACGGCCGAGGTGCTCTTCGTGGGCGAAGCGCCCGGCGCCGAGGAAGACGCCAGCGGCGTGCCGTTCGTGGGACGCGCGGGCCAGCTCCTGACCGACATCATCACCAAGGGCATGCGACTGCGCCGCGAGGACGTGGCGATCGCGAACGTGCTGAAGTGCCGCCCGCCGGAGAATCGCGACCCGACGGCCGAGGAGAAAGCGCTCTGTACGCCGTTCTTGGATCGGCAGGTCGAGCTGATCGACCCGGCGGTCGTGATCCCCCTCGGCCGGCACGCCGCGAACCACCTCCTGGCGACCGACGAGACCCTGGGGCGCCTTCGGGCTCGGGTCCACGCCTGGCGCGGACGCAAGGTCGTGCCCACCTACCATCCGGCGTATCTCTTGCGCTCGCCGAGCGAGAAGCGCGCCTGCTGGGAGGACATCCAATTGGCCCTCGGGGCGCTCGCCGAACCCGGCGATTCCGGTGCAAGTTCCTGAACAGGACTCGCCACCTCGTCGGTAACCCCCACCGACCGCTCCGATAGGGGCCGTTGACCACCCCCAAAGCCGCGGCTATCCTCCTCCGCCTGCCCACCGGGAACCCGCCCTACGGGGGGAACCCACCCTACGGGATTCGACCCGCCTCGATCGCGAGGCCCCTCCGCACAACCAGGCTTCGACGCGAACCACCCACCCACCGCTCATCCGGGTGCACTCCCAAAGGCACTCGGGATGGGCCGCGCCGATCCACCCCGTCCGACCCCCCCATGCGCAAACGCTTCCTGCTGTTCCCGTGCTTCCTCGCGATCGCATCCCTCGCCTGCCAGTCGACGGATGACGCGGATTCCGCCACTCGCGTGCCCGACGCCGAAGGTGAGGTGCCCGCTGCCGCTCAGGCGGCCGAGGCGTCGAGCGCGAAGGTGCCCACGAGCCTGGCCGTCGTCTCCAGCCTGCCCGCCGGCGCGCCGCTGGCGCTCCAGGACGAGGGCGCTTCGCCCGTCGACATCTATGAACGGCGTCGTCAACAGCGCGCGTTCCTGGTGGAACAATTCATCGCGCGCGGCGACGAGGAGCGCGAGCGCGGCAACCTGAGCCAGTCGCTTGAGAGCTACGCCCAGGCCGTCGAACTCGACCCGACCAACCAGGAGGCTCGTCGACGCCTGCGCGACGCGCACGCCATGATGGGTCGGCCCTTCGCCGAGGGCGTCGACATGGCGCAGGACCTCGTCGACCAAGAGAACGTGCGCCGCCAGCTCGCGCGCCTCGAGGCGTCGCAGAACGTGACCGACGGCGACAACCAGATGCGCCTCGGCAACTACGACGCCGCGATCGAGCACTACCGCAAAGCGCTCTTGATCGTGCAGGTGCACCCGTTGATCGTCGAGGAGTCCCTCGACGAGCGCTTGATCCAAGAGAAGCTCGCCTCCGCGGCCGACGCCGCCGATGCCGCCGACACCGAGCGGCGCAGCGCAGCGGCCGCCGCCGCCCAAGCGGAAGCCGAGCGCGAGGAGATCGCCGCCCGCGAGTTCACGACGAACAAGTTGCGCGAGCTTTACCGCGAGGCCAACAGCGCGTTCCACGCGGAGAAGTACAGCAACGCCGAGATGCTGGCGGACCAGATCCTGCTCTACGACCCGGGCAACGAGGCCGCGACGGCGATGCGTGAGATCGCGCAGGAAGCCCGGCACCTCAAGGCCGACGAGACCCTGCGTCAGGCCTACCGCGAGAACTGGATCCTGACCTTCGAGGACCTGAACCAACTCGCGGTCCCGCCGTCCAGCGTGATCGAGTTCGAGCGCGAGCGCTGGGCCGAGGTCCAACAGCGCAAGCCGTTCCAGATCGACAACGTGAACCAGGACGAACTGGCCGACAACGCCGCCGTCATGGCGCGGCTCGAGCAACAGCGGCTGCGTCCGCGCTTCGGCGACGACGGTGAGGGCGCCGACATCACCGAGATCGCGCAGTACCTGTCGCAGGTGACCGGTGTGGACTTCCTCGTCTCGACCGCCGTGCTCGACGAGCTCGACGACGAAGAGCGCGCGATCAACCTCGACCTGCCCGAGCGCTCCGTCCGCAAGACGCTCGAGATCATCGCGGACCTGCGCCAGAACCTGAAGTGGAAGGTCGAGGACGGCGTGGTCAAGTTCGTCACGGCGGACGAGTTGGTCGGCGGCCAGATCATTCGCTTCTACGAAGTGCGCGACCTGATCCGCCCGGTGGTCGACTTCCCCGCGAAGGAGATCAACATCACCCCCTCGGGCGGCCCGCCGGAGTTCGACGAGGACATCGAGGAGCGCGAAGCCTTGGTCATCACCGAGGACAGCCTCGACGCGTTGATCCGCGACAACATCGCCGTCAACTCGTGGGACTTCGAAGGCTCGAGCCTCTCGATCTCCAGCGGCACCATGGTCGTCCGACAGACGCCCGCGGTGCACGACATGATCCAGAAGCTGCTCGACGACCTGCGCGAGGCGACCGGGATCATGGTCGACATCCAAACGCGCTTCCTGACCGTCGAGGACAACTTCCTCGAGGACATCGGCGTCGACTTCCGCGGCCTCGGGACGCCGGGACTCGGCACGAACGCGTTCTTCAACGACTTCGGTGACACCACCGCGCAGCAGACGCTCGGCAACGAGATCGGCCAGGGCACGGACCTGGGCGCCTTCTACGACAACGGCAACGGGGACCTGCGCGCGCGCGCCGAGAACCTGTTCGACCAGTTCCTGGGCGACGAGGACGTGCTGACCGGCACCGGCGGCCTCTCCTTCCAGTGGACCTACCTGAACGACCTGCAGCTCCAAATGGTGCTGCGCGCCGTCAGCAAGTCCGAGCGCGTGGAGCTCGTCACGGCGCCGCGCCTGTTGGTCTTCAACACCGCGCGTTCGAACGTGACGGTGACGAACCAGGTCGCGTACGTGCAGGACTACGACGTCGAGATCGCGCAGGCGGCCTCGATCGCCGACCCCATCATCTCGGTCGTGCAGGACGGCGTGATCCTCGACGTGCGCCCGGTCGTCTCGGCCGACCGCCGCTTCATCACGCTCGAGCTGCGGCCGACGGTGGCCACGCTCCAGCGGCCGATCGCCACGCTGGTCACCTCGCTGGGCGTGTCGGGCAACCCGGTCGTGATCCAACTGCCGGAGATCGACATCAGCCGCGTGCGCACCTCGGTTCCGATGCCGGACGGCGGCACGGTGCTTTTGGGTGGCTTCAAGATCCACGAGAACCAGGACCTGCGCTCGGGGGTTCCGATCCTCAACAAGATCCCGCTGCTGCGCTTCCTCTTCGAGCGCAAGGGCAACTACGTGACCAACCGCAAGCTCCTGGTGCTGCTCAAGGCCAACATCGTGATCCTCGCGGAGCACGAGCCGACGCCGGCGCAACTGGGCCTCGCCGAAGGCATGCGCCCGCGCTGACGCCGCGGATTCGAGCCCGCTCGGGGGCGCAGGCCGGACGGTTCCACCCGGGATCGTCCGGCCTGCGCCGTTTCGGAGCGCGGGCGCGCCACGGCGCGCTGGCCACGGTTCGCACGCTCGCAGCACGGCTTTCTCTCCCGTTCGAGGCGCCGACGGTCTATCGTGCGCGCTTCGCGTGGACCCCTCGTCCCCGGACCACGCCAATTCGAACCACCTCCCGCCGAAACCTAGCCGCCCAGCGGCGGTAGTCGGCGTTGGAGCCCGCTCCCTGCCTCGCTCCGCGCACCGACATGAAGCACCTGCACGCCGCTCTCCTTCTCTCGTCGCTGGCCCTGGCCGGTCCGCTGGGTTCTCAGTCGTCGGCTACCAAGACCGAAGCCGACCTGGCCTTCGCGCTCGGCCTGGCCGAGCGTTTCAAGTACGTCGACCTCGCCGAAGGCGTCTTGGCCGAGGTCGACGCGCGCGGCGTCAGCGGTGAGGAGCGCGCCGCGCTCGACCTGGCGCGCTGCAAGGTCTACGGCGGCGTCGCGCGCCGCGAGGCCAACCCGGAAGTGCGCGAGGACCTGTTCGCCAAGTCGCTCGAGGCCTACCGGACGTTCCTCGACCGCCACCCCTACGCGGACAACATCACGGCCGCGCGGCGCGAGTACGTCGACCTGGTGAACGCCTACGGTCACGTGCTCGAGAGCCAGGCGGAAGACCAGGTCGGCGAGGAAGCCGAGGCGACGCGCGAGAAGATTCGCACCGAACTGGAGCGGGGCTTGGAGCTGACCGGCGACCTGATCGGCTCGATCGCCGCTGACGCCGGCGAGGTCGAGAAGCAGGCCAAGCACCGCTTGATGCTCTCGCGCGGACAGATGCTGCTGACCCTGGCCAAGGTCTCGGCCGAGCCGACCTTCTACTTCGCGACGGCCGAACAGACCCTCGAGGACCTGGCGCTCGCTGCCGGCGACACCAGCGTCGCGGGACTGCAGGCCTACCTCTTGCTTGGCGAGGTCAAGGTCGCGCAGGAGCAATACCTCGAAGCGCGCGACTTCATGGAGTTCGTGGCCGACATCGCGGTGCCCAGCAGCGCCGGCGCGCGCAGCGACATCGGCTGGGGCGATCTGCCCGCGGAGGTCAAGCAACAGCGCTTCAAGATGCTCGAGCTCGGCATGGCGCCGCTCGTCAACGCCTGCATCGCCAGCGGCGAAGCGCCCAGCGGTGTGGGCTGGGGCCTGCACATGTACAACGTCCGCAACGCGGACGGCCTGACGTTCAGCCCGCGCGGCGACCTGGCCCTGCTCTCGCTGGCGCGCGCCCTCTTGTCCGCCGGCGGTCACATCGGCGGGTCGCTCAACCAAGGCGATCTGCGCTGGTTCCCGAGCGAGGAAGACATGGCCGCCGCCGGTTTCCGCGGGCGACGCAACACACGTTCGGCGATCGACCTCGCCCTGGGCCTGGCCCAGGAGGTCAACGACCGCAACCGCGGCAACACGCTCCAGATTCGCGCACAGGCCGTGATCTCCGAGATCACCGATCGCCCCGGCGTGGTCGTCTCACCCGCCGTTCTGTTCGAGGCGGCGCAGGGCAAGTACTACTCGCGTGACTACGACGACGCGGTCACCGCGTTCCTCGAGATCCGCGACCGGCTCGACACCCAGGACGAAGCGACGCGCAAGGAGTACGGCGCGCGCACGCTCCACTTCCTGGCCAACGCGTACAACCGCATGGGCCGCAAGCTCGAAGCGGGGTTGACCTTCCGCGAAGCGATCAAGCGCTTCGAGGGCGACCCCGAGTACGACCCGAAGAACGCCAGCGGCTACCTGTCGATGATGAAGGAGTTGCGCAGCACCTCCGGGCAAGCGCCGCAGTTCGTCGATCTGGTCAAGGACGCGGAGAACGAGGTCATCGCGCACCAACTGGCCGACGCCGACCCGGGCAAGATCCTGATCGACCAGGGGGATCGTCGCTACTCGACCGAGGACTTCGAACAGGCGCGCGCGAAGTACCTCGAGGTCGACTCGGGCTCCAAGTACTACGAGAAGGCGCTCACGAAGGCGGCCTTGACGCTCTACAAGCAGGGCCGCTTCGACGACGCGCGGGCCGAGTTCGAGGCCTACGTCGACGAGTACGTCACGGACGCGGCCAACCAGGTCACCGACGACGTCCGGCAGGCCATGCGGCGCGAGGCGCGGGCGATGGCGACCTTCTACATCGGCCGCATCGCGTTCGACAAGGACAGCGACTTCGACGAGGCGATTCGCCGCTTCACCGACTACCACGAACGCTTCCCCTCGCAGGACTCCTACGGCCCGATCGCGCTCTACAAGTTGCTCGAAGCGCACCTCGCCAAGGATCAGTTCGCCGAGGCCCGAACCGTCCTCGATCAGATGATCGAGACGTTCAAGAGCCACTCGCTCACCGGACGCGGAGCGTACAAGGTCTACCAGCAGGTCAAGCTCGCGGCCGGCGACTCGCCCTCGCGCGACCAGCTCGTCGAACTCGCCACGCTGCTCGGCATCTACAACTCGCTGTCCGCGCCCTCGTTCGCCAACTGGCGCGCCGAGTCCAACCTGTGGCTCGATGCCGAGGAGTGGACGCAAGCCGAAGCCGTGCTGCGCAGGATGCAAACGACCTTCACCGAAGGCGAGGACGCCGCGAACGTCACGCAGTTCGTCCTGCCCGACCTCGGCAAGGTGCTGCTCGAATTGGGCCAGATCCCCGCGGCCTTCGCCGTGCTGGACCCCTTGGTCCCCGATCCGGACTCCGACCAAAAGGCTTCGCTCGTCACGGTTCAGCTCTGGTGTCGCTCGGTTACCGGCTGGCTCGAAGGGAGCGCCACGAACATCGTCGAGGTGCCGGGCGTCGGCGGTGCCGAGAACCTGGCGAAAGCCTCGAGCTACTGGGACAAGCTGATCAGCGCCGAGGAGCGCAATGACAACTGGACCTGCCCCTGGTACGAGCTGAAGTTGATGCGCGCCTACAACTTCTACCAGTGGAGCCGCGTCGACAGCCAGCAGGCGACCTACGGCCTGAGGCTGATCGAGGACCTGATCAACGTCGGCTTCGGGGGCGATCGTGACATGACCCTGATCGGCGAAGCTTGCGGCGACACGCTACGGCGGCGCTTCACCTGGCTCCTTTCCAAGCTGACCTAGCCCGGTTCCGGCACCGGCACCGCTAGACTACTCCGCCCCACGCTCTCCCCGACCCCGCCGGCGCTCACGTCGCGACGCCCGCCCCATGTCCAGTCTTCGTCATCAATCCACCTCGCTCCCCGGCCGATCCGCGGCTCTAGCGCCGAACGCCGTTGCGCTCGCGGCTCTGGGCCGAGCCGTGCGGACCCTGGCGCTGTTGGCGCTCGCCGGTGCGCACGTGGCCCTGCCGGCTTCCGCCCAAGGGAAGAACAATCCGGATCAGGTGCTGCACAAGAACGCGAAGGGCACCGTGCTGACCTGGACCGGAACCGTGGCGGAAGCGACGCTCGACAAGGTGACGCTGACCATCGACGGCGGTCAGCGCACGATCGACGGCAAGGATGTGGTCGAGGTGCTCTACGGCACGGTCCCGGCGGCCATGGCGGAAGCGCGCCAGTATCGGAACCGCGGCGACTTCAAGACCGCCGCCGCCAAGTACAAGCTCGCCGCCGGCGACGCCAGCGTTTCGGAGGCGGTGCGCGCCCGAGCGCGGATGCGCGCCGGGGAGATGTTCCTGCGCGACGGCGCCAGCGACCCGAGCTCCTTCACCCTCGCACGCACCGAAGCCGAATCGTTCACCAAGGAGTTCCCGAGCAGCCGCGATCTGCCGCGCGCGCGCTACCTCCTGGGACGGGCGCAACGCCTGTCGGGTGACGCGGCGGCCGCGGCGGCGACCTATCGCTCCCTCGCGACGGATGCGACCGGCGAGACCCCGCTCGAGAGCTACCCGCGCGTGCTCGGGTTTCAGGCGGCGCTCGGAGCGGCCGACGCGTTGCTCGCGGCCGGTGACGGCGCGGCGGCGCGCGAGCTCTACTTGAACATCGATGCCAGCTTGCCGGCGATCATCGCCACCACGGCGGACAGCCGCGACGCGCTGGCGCTCCAGCGCTTCCAGGCGGAAGCGCGCTTGGGCGAAGGCTTCGTGATGCTGGCCAAGGGCGAGCTGAGCCAGGCGCGCACGTTCTTCCAGGGCCAAGCCAACTCCGACAACCCCGCGCAGCGCTTCGGCGCGCTCTTGGGCCTCGGGGAAACGCATTTGGCCGACGGCAAGTATCGCGAGGCACAACTGGCGCTCGGCGAAGTGGCCGCGCTCGACCACACGAACCGCGACCGCGCCGCGCGCGCGCTCGTCGGTTTGGCCAAGGCCCTGGTCGCGCTGCCCGATTCCACTTCGAGCGCCGCCGCCAAGGAGCGCATCCGCATCGTGCTGACCCGCTACGGCGACACGCCGGCCGTGCTCGAGGCGGCTGAGATGGCGCGCAAGCTGCAGGTCGACCTCCCTGGCTCTGGTTCTGGCTCTGGTTCTGGCTCTGGCTCTGGTTCTGGCGGCGCCGCCCGTGCCGCGGACCAGGCCGACAACGCGGACGAGTCCCGCTAGCACCATCGACCGCCGGTCCCCGCGACCGGCCCTCCAACGCTCACCCGAATCGCCGACCGGCGGCGCGGGCTTCACGAACACGTCCCATCTTCTCTCCCCCCCATCGCCTTCGAGCCGCCCGCCCTTCGAGAGCGGCCCTTCACAACGGAGTTCCCCCTCTGATGGTCAAACAGCTCATCACCTTCCTGCCGCTCGCGATCGCCTTCCTGGCGTTCGCCGATCCGGTCTTCGCACTTCAAGACGCTCCGGCCACGGCTGGCTCCGAAGATCTCTCGGTCGGCGGCCTGATCGCCAGCTCGGGACCCTTCGGCTGGGCGCTGATCGTCCTGTCCGTCGTTTCCCTGGCGCTCGTGATCGAGAACGTCGTCAGCCTCAAGCGCGACAAGCTCGCGCCGCCGGAGCTGATCGACGAGATCCAAGCCCTCTTCGACGAGGGTCAGTTCCAAGAGGCGATGGACCTCTGCGAGAACGAGCCCACGTTCCTCACGCGCATCTGCTCCGCTGGCATCGCAAAGATCGGCCACGACTTCGAGGTCATGGAGAAGTCCATCGAAGAGATGGGCGACGAGGAAGCCGTCAAGCTGCACCAGAAGGTCGGCTGGCTCTCGCTGATCGCCAACGTGGCCCCCATGCTGGGTCTCCTGGGCACGGTGTCGGGCATGGTCCTGGCGTTCAACACGATCGCGACCTCGGGCGGCAACGCCAGCCCGGCGGAACTGGCGAACGGCATCTCGCAGGCCCTCCTGACGACGCTGTTCGGCCTGATCGTGGCCATCCCGACCACCGCGGCGTTCGCCTACGTGCGCAACAACCTCGTGCGCTCGGTCATCGAGGTCGGCGCGATCATCGAGGACCTGTTCGAGCGTTTCCGCGGGCAGACCGCGTAACCGGCCGAATTCCCGCACGTATCCCTGGTGGGGTCGCTGTGACACGATCGTCGCCGACTCCACCAGGGACCCCGCTCCGAAGTCTCCGCGAGTGGTCCCCCCACGAGTGCCATGAACATCAACAAGGCTGACGCCAAGACCGAGATGGAAATGGACATGACGCCGATGATCGACGTCGTGTTCTTGCTGATCATCTTCTTCATGATCATCACCGACCTGACGCAGCAGGACCTCGAGGTCCTCAAGCTGCCGGTCGCGCACGCCGCGACGCCGGACAAGCCCGACCCGAAGTTGGTTCGGCCGGTCGTCAACATCCTGGACACCGGGAAGATGATCGTGAAGCAGGAGACCAAGTACGACCCCGAGAACCCGGACCTCGCGGTGATGGAGGCGTACCTCTCCGACCAAGCGCGGCTGATGGATCGAGCGCACTTCAACAAGGAAGCCGGCACGGGCCCGCTGATCCCCGACAATCCCCTTCTGATCCGGGCCGACCGCAATGCGCCGTTCAAGTACGTCCAGAAGGTGATGGAACTGTGCGGCAAGAAGGGCATCGAGATTTGGAAGCTCGAGCTGGCGGCCGCCGAACCGAAGGAAGACGAGCCCGAGCAGTAGGCGCGCAGCCAGAATCCGCCGCCCGATCCGCCCAGCCGGCCCTTCGGGGTCCCTCACCATCACCGACGCCCGCAGCACGAAACCACCATGTCCGTCCTTCAAGACATCGCGACCGAAGAGCACAAGATGGAGATGACGCCGATGATCGACGTCACCTTCTTGCTGCTGATCTTCTTCCTGTGCACGCTCAAGTTCAAAGTGCTCGAGGGCAAGCTGTCCGCCTACCTACCGAAGGACGTGGGCGTCAACTCGACCGAAGCGGAGCCCCGGGAGAAGGTCGAGATCATGATTCGCGTGGTCACCGAGGGGGAGAAGCGTGATCCCGTGGACCCGTCCAAGGCCTACAGCGGCGACGGTCCCTTCGAGTACGTCGGCCGCGTCCTGCGCTACTCGATCGGCCCCCAGGCCACCCAGGACATCGAGGTCCTCACCGAGCGGCTCGACCGCATCTTCAAGCTGGACAAGGAGCGCCCGGCGACGGTCGACCCGCGCCAGAACACCACCTATGGCGACGTCGTGCCCGTGATCGACGCGGCGATCGCCGTCGGCTTCCGGGACATCACCTTCGTCGGCTCCTACGAGTAGAGCCTGTAGAGCGCTGGCGGCGGCGGCATGCTGCGGTCAAGAACGATGCACTCGATCGGTGCACCCCCGCGGGGGCGGCTAACCATGGGGTTCACCGCCCCCGCGCGCGTGGGAGCCGCCGAGATTTCCAGCGTGAGTCCCAGGCGGAAGAGGGGTTGATTTTGGCCCCGGGCCCCTTGGCCGCGACCCGGGTACCCGGTACCCTCCTGCGTCCGAAGCGCGCGCCCTACCCCCCACGTGGAACGTGCGCTCTCGATCGAGTCCGGGACGCTCCCCCCACCCGCCCCTCCGCGCAGCCGTCTGGATCCTCGAAGTAGGATCTGCTCGGTAGTCGGCCAGTCGGTAGCGGGTAGGTGTTCCGACGACGCGTCCCCCCTCCCCTCAGCCACCGAAGCTCACTCCGAAGATGAGGAACGTAGCCACCGCGCTCACTCTCACCGGCCTCATGCTCGCCGCCTGCTCCACACCCCAGGAGCGCGATGAGCAATCCCCGACGGATCGCGTCGGAACGAACGGACCGGATTCCGCGACGACGGACGTCGACGCGGACTCGACTGCGACCCAAGACGGCCTCGACGAGGCGTGGCAAGCCCTGACGCTGAGTCAGCAGAAGCGTCGCTTCCTGGTGGAGAGCCACCTCGAGCAAGCCCGCCAACTGCAAGCGGAGGTACGGCTCGAGGATGCGCTCCTGGAGACGGCCCGCGCCCTCGAGCTCGCTCCCGACGACCAAGCGGCGCAAGAGCTGAACGCGGAGATCGCCTACGCCCTCGGCGACCGCACGGGCGAGACGCGCACCCTGGGCGAAATCCTCGGGTCGGAGTACGAGATTCGCGCCGAACAGGCCTACCAGAACGCGCGCAGCAACTACGAGCGCGCGCGCACGCTGCTGGCCCGGGGCAACTACGACCAGGCGATCGTGGAGCTGGGCCTCGCCCAGGACCAGATCCGTTGGATGCCGTACTCGGTCGACTGGCGTGGGCTGGACGCGGAGGTCCCCGCGCTGCTCAACGAGGCGCGCGCCCAGCGCGAAGTGGCCCAGGAGGCCGCGCGGCGCGACGAGGAACGAACGGCCCTCTCCGCGCTGCGCGAGCAGGAGCAGAGCGCCCGCGAGCGGCAACGCGCGGTCGTGGCCAACATGCTCGACGAGGCCATCACCGCCTTCCGCTTGCAGGAGTACGACGCGGCCATGCGCTACGCGGACCGGGTGCTGAAGGAAGACCCGAACAACGAGCGCGCGCGCGATCTGCGTGACACCGCGTTCCGGGCCGGCCGCAACAAGGTGCGCGAGGAGTACCTGAGCGAGAAGCGCGACGCCTACCGCACCTGGCAAGAGGAGATGTACGAGCTGCGCATCCCCTACGTCGACGTGGTGACGCTACCGGACGAGGACGAATGGAAGGCCAAGACCGACCTGCGCGCACGGCGCCGCGGGCTCGACCTCTCCCAGACGATCTCCCCCTCGGAGCGCGAACTGCGGGAAGCCTTGGCTTCGACCCGGATCCCGGGCTACACGATCAGCGACGAAGAGAGCCTGACGACCGTCATCGGCGGGCTCAGGGCCATCACCGGCCTGCCGCTCGTGGTCGACCCGGCCGCGGAAGAGGCGGCGATCGACGAAGGCGTCGTCTTCGACTTCGACTTCAAGAACCCGCTCAAGGCCGAGCAGGCCTTGAACATCTTCACGGCCGCGGCCGGTAACAACGTGACCTGGACGATTCGCCACGACGCGATCATCGTCACCACGCGCGAGAAGGCTCGCGGCGAGCTCTTGATCTACAACCACGACGTGCAGGACCTGATCTTCGGTCTGACCGACTTCTACGGTCCGCGCATCGATCGCCTGCGCTTGATCGACGAGCTCGAGGACGACGACGGTGGCGGCCCCTTCGGCGGCATCGGTGAGCGCCCGACCATCAACGAGCCCGACGAACTCTTGACGCTCGTGACCGAGAACGTCGAGGTCGGCTCCTGGGAAGAAGAGGGCGTCGCGATCACGATCGAGGCCGGCAACATGGTCATCGTGCACTCGGCCGCCGTGCATGCCCAGGTGAAGCAGTTCCTCGAGGACCTGCGACGCTTCTCGTCGTCGCTCGTGACGATCGAGTCGAAGTTCCTGGTGATGGGCGACAACTACCTGCAGGAGATCGGCGTCGACTGGCGCGGCATCGACAACCCGGGGACGCCGTTCACCGACCTCGACGACGTCGCCTTCGGTGGCGACGACCAGGCGGGCGCCGGACTCGACAACTCGGGCTCTGGAACCGGCAACGCACCCGGAGCGCCCAGCTCGGGCTTCTTCTACGACGACGGTGAGGACGGTGCGTTCCTCGGTCGCGCCGAGAACCTGTTCGGCAACGCCCTGGGTGGCGCGCTGACCTCGATCGGCGGTCTGACCGCCCAGTGGGACTTCCTCGACGACCTGCAGATCTCGATGATCCTGCGCCTGGTCGAGAAGGAGGAGAACGTCGAGTTGATCAACAACCAGATGCTCTCGGTGCAGAACACCCAGCGCGCCTACGTGACGGTCATCAACCAGCGCGCCTACGTGCAGGACTTCGACGTCGAGGTGGCCCAGTTCCAAGCGGTCGCCGACCCGGTCATCAACGTGCTGACCGAAGGCATCGTGATGGACGTGCGCCCCACCATCCACCACGACCGCCAGAAGCTGACCCTCGAGGTGCAACCCACCGTAGCGAAGGTCGTCTCGCTGACGAACTTCTCGACCGCGCTCTCGGGTGATACCGCGCCGGTCACGTTCCAGTTGCCCGAGCTCGAGGTGCAGTCGGTCTTCACTACCGCGGTGGTGCCGGACGGCGGCACGATCCTGGTCGGCGGACTGTCGCGCATTCGCAACATCGAGCGGCGCGCCGAGGTGCCGTGGCTCGCCAACCTTCCGCTCGTCGGCTTCTTCTTCAAGGAGGAAGGCTACAACGACGAGAAGGAGAGCCTGACGATCATGATCAAGGCGTGGATCACGGACGTGAAGGAGTCGCTGGCGGATCTCGAGCGCTGACGCGCCTGGAACTGACCACGCGCGCGCCGCGCGAAACGGGCCGTGTCACGCAGGCGAATGCCTGGGTGACACGGCCCGTCGCGTAGGGCGAGATCCGTCGCTCGGCGGGGACGATTTCCTGCGAAGTCCAGGGAGTGGTGAGGGAACCGGGCTAGCATCGTGGGCGCATGGCACTCAAGGCAGTCTTCTTCGACATCGACGACACGCTGTTCTCGACCACGCAGTTCGCGCGCATCGCTCGCTGGAACGCGGTCAAGGCGATGTGTCGAGCCGGCCTGGACATGCCGCCCGAGGAGGTGTTGCGCGAGCTCGAAGAGGTGATCGCCGAGTTCAGCTCGAACTACGATCAGCACTTCGACCAGTTGCTCCGGCGCCTGGCGCCGCAGTCGAAGGGCCGCGTCAACCCGGCGCTGATCGTGGCGGCCGGCGTCGTCGCCTACCACGACACGAAGTTTCGCGAGCTGGCGCCGTTCCCCGACGTGCTTCCGCTGCTCGAGGTCTTGAGTTCCGCCGGGGTCAAGTGCGGCGTCATCACGCACGGCCTGCGCATCAAGCAAGCGGAGAAACTGATCCGCCTCGGCGTCCTCCCCTACCTGGACCCGATGGCGATCTACATCTCCGACCAGATCGGCATCTCGAAGCCGAACCCGAAGCTATACGGCTACGCTTTGCAGGACCAGCAACTGATCCCGCGCGAAGTGCTGTACGTCGGCGACAATCCCGCGCACGACATCTTGCCGCCGCAGTCGTTGGGCATGCGCACCGTCTGGGCGCGCCGGGCGTCGAAGTTCAAGCTCGAGGACATCAACGCGCGTCCGACGCACATCGTCGACGACTTCGAGCAACTGCGCGACATCCTGCAGCTCGAGTACGGGGTCGGGGAAGGTCCCTTGCGCCGGACCTCGTAGCCCTCCGCTCGCGGGCTCAGCCGGCGCTGGACGCGCCCGCTTCCCGCGCGGGCCGCACCTCGCTCGGGGCGTCGACCGCGTAGCACGCCACGCGCGCACCGCCGCCGTGGTCGACGAGTGGCGGCATCGCGGTGTGACACACGTCCTCGACCAACGGACAGCGCGTCGTGAACGGGCAGCCCGGTGGCGGATCGTAGGGGCTCGGGACGTCGCCCTCCAGCACGGCGAGTTCGCGTCGCTCGGTCGGATCGTTGATCGGGTTCGCGCCCAGGAGCGCGCGCGTGTAAGGATGCCTCGCGGTCGCATGCAACTCGTCCGAGGACAGCTCTTCGACCACGTGCCCCAGATAGAGCACGGCGACGCGGTCGCAGAAGTGCTCGACGACCTTCAGGTCATGGCTGATGAAGATCAGCGTCAAGCCCAGCTCGTCGCGGAGATCCATCAAGAGGTTCAAGACCTGCGCCTGGATCGAGACGTCGAGTGCCGAGACCGGTTCGTCGGCCACGAGGAAGTCCGGTTTGACCGCCAGTGCGCGCGCGATACCGATGCGTTGGCGCTGCCCGCCCGAGAACTCGTGCGGATACTTGTCGCGGGATTCGGGTCGCAGCCCGACCTTCTGGATCAGCTCGTCGATGAAGAGCGACTCTTCCGCGCGCGGCACGATCGAGTGGAAGCGAATGACCTCGGCCAAGAGCGCGCCCACCGTTTGGCGCGGGTTCAGCGACGAATAGGGATCCTGGAAGATCATCTGCAGCTTGCGCCGGAAGGGCATCAGCTCGCCGTGCCCGAGCTGGGTCAAGTCCGTGCCCTCGTAGCGCACGGCGCCGCTGGTCGCGCGATGCAACTGCACGATGCACTTGCCAAGGGTGGACTTGCCGCAACCCGACTCCCCCACGATGCCGAGCGTCTCACCGCGGGCGACCGACAACGTGACACCATTGACGGCGTGAACCCGGCTCACGACACGATTCAAGATGCCGCCGCGCACGGGGAAGTGCTTGACGACGTTCTCGAGTTCGAGGAGCGGTTGACTGGAGCTCATGCGTGGTCGAGCGGGAAGTGACAGCGGGCCGGGTGAGTCTCGTCGCCGTGCGCGAGGTGCGCCGGCTCTTCCGTGCGGCAGCGCTCCTCGACGTGCAGGCAGCGATCTTGGAAGCGGCATCCGGCGGGCAACTCGAACAGGTTCGGCACAATGCCTGGGATCGTTGCGAGTCGTTGGCCACGGCGCCGATTGCCGGCGCGCGGGATCGAGTCGAGCAGCGCCTTCGTGTACGGATGGCGCGGCGCGCGGAAGAGGTCGAAGACCGTGCCCTCTTCGATCACGCGCCCGGCGTACATCACCAGCACGCGATCGGCGACCTGAGCCACGACGCCGAGGTCGTGCGTGATCAAGATGATCGCGGTGTCGAGCTCGCGCTTCAGGTTCTCCATCAAGCGCAGGATCTGCGCCTGGATCGTCACGTCGAGCGCGGTCGTCGGCTCGTCCGCGATCAGGATGTCGGGCTCGCAGCAGAGCGCCATCGCGATCATCACGCGCTGGCGCATGCCGCCCGACAGTTGGTGCGGGTACTCGTCCAGGCGCTCCTTGGCGTTCGGCATCTCGACGAGGTCCAGCATCTCTTCCGCGCGCCTGCGCCGCGCCGATCGATCCAGGTCGGTGTGGTAGCGCAAGGCCTCGTCCAACTGCCAACCGATCTTGAAGACCGGGTTGAGGGAGGTCATCGGCTCCTGAAAGATCATCGCGATCCTGTCGCCGCGCACGGAGCGCATCTGACGCTCGGACAGCTTGGCGAGGTTCCGACCCTCGAACATCACGCGCGACTCGGGCGAGTGGAACGAGAGGTGCTCGGGCAGGAGTCGCAGGATCGACTTGGAGGTCACGGTCTTCCCGCAGCCCGACTCCCCCACGATGCCCAGCGTCTCGCCCCGAAAAAGATCGAACGAGACGTCGTCGACCGCCGTGACGACACCGCGGTCGGTGCGAAACGAGGTCGAGAGGTTGCGAACCTCGAGGATGGGCGTGCGCTCTTGCATCAGGGTTGCATCAACCGACGTGCTTGGGATCGAAGGCGTCCTGCAAGGCGTCCGACAGGACGTTGAAGGCCAGCACGAGGACGAACATGAAGAAGGTCGCGGCGCCGATCTGCCAGAAGAAGCCACCGATGACCTCTTGGCCGGCTTCCTTGATCATCACGCCCCAACTGGGCTGGTCCTTCACGCCGAGGCCGAGGAACGAGAGGATCACCTCGGCCTTGATGGCGCCGATGAACAGCAGCGAGAAGTTGATGAACATCAGGTGCAGTGTGTTCGGCAGCACGTGTCGCAGGAGGATGCGCATGCGACCGAAGCCCAGCGTCGTCGCGGCCTGCACGTACTCGAGTTCCCGCAGCTTCATCACCTCGCCGCGAATGACGCGGCAGGGACCGATCCAAAAGGTCATGCAGAAGGCAACGTAGACCGGGATCAACGTGTTCTCGACCGGACTGCCGAGGAACATCGACGCCAACACCATCAGGAGCACGATGTAGGGAATCGCCGAGAACGTCGAGTACAGCCACACGATCGCGTGATCGACGACGCCGCCGAAGTACGCGGCGGCGCCGCCGAGGGCGGTTCCGATCACGACCGAGAAGAGCGCCGCGACGAGCCCGATCTGGGCCGCGACCTTGATCGAGTAGAGCGCGCGCAAGAGGATCGAGCGTCCCTGCCGGTCGGTGCCGAGTTGCAGCGACAACGCGCGCTTGGTGCCCTGCCAGCCCGACGGCTCGACCCAGAGGGTGCGCGCCTCGCGCTCGACCTCGCTCAAGCGCGCGAGGCCCGCGGCGTCCAGACCGTCATCGCCCTCGCTGGCGATCGCGACGGCCTCGAACCGCTCGAACAGGGGCTCGACGACCGCGAGCGCCGCCTCCGCTTCGCTGAAGCGCGGCTCGAGCCCATAGACGTCGAGCGCCCGAAGCGCGTCGTCGCCCCGCTCTCCAGCGGTCCGGACCTGGTCGATGTAGAAGTCCGTGTAAGCGATCCGCTGCTCGACGGTCGGCGTTTCGAAGAACCCGACCAGACTGTTCGGACCGACGCGAGCAAACGTCTCGTCGCGCGAGATTGCGCCGAGAGCCACCGCGATCGCCGCGCCGAGGTACACGACGATCACGGCCAGCGAAACCAACGCGAACTTGTCGCGCCGAAACTTGGAGACGCCGCGCGACCCGAGGATTCGCCGCCACATCAGGAGAGCCTCACGCGCGGGTCGACGAGCGCGTAGAGCACGTCCGTCAGGATCACGGTCAAGAGGAAGAGCCCCGCGAAGAGTGCCACCAAGGTCTGCGTGACCGGGAAGTCGAAGACGGTGATCGACGCGTACAGCGCGCGCCCCATCCCGGGAATGTTGAAGTAGACCTCCAGCAACAAGGAGCCCATCACGAGGAACGGCAGCGTGATCATGATACGCGTGATGATCGGGATCAGCGCGTTCTTCAGCATGTGGACGAGCATGATCTTGCGCTTCGTCGCGCCCTTGGCGCGCGCCGTCGTGATGTAGTCCTGCGAGCTCTCCTCGACCATCACCGAGCGATAGAAGCGCGTGTCGTAGCCCATCGCGACCACGGTCGAGATGAGCACCGGCAAGAGGCAGTAGCGCATCCAGTTCTCGGGGCCGGGCTGGTAGCCCTGGATCGCGAAGAGTTGACCGTCGATGTTCTCGTTCAGCACGTACGCGCCCCAGTACTGCCCGAAGATGATGTAGACGAGGAACGAGATGCTCATACCGAGCACCGCACCCATCATCATCAGCTTGTCGGGGATCCTCCCGCGATAGAACGCGGAGACGAGCGCGATCAGGATCGAGACGAGCGTGGTCAGCACGAGCGCCGGCACCGTGATGCTGAGGCTGGGCACGATGGCGCGCGAGATGATCGCTCCGACCGTGTCGCCCTCGTGCGCCCACGAGCCTTCGCTGAAGTCGAAGCGGGCGAGCTTGCCGAGGAACGTCACGTACTGCACGACGAACGGCTCATCGAGGCCCATCTCTGCGCGCTTCATCTCGTAGGTCTCTTGCGTCGCGTTCTTCCCCAAATAGCCCCAGACGGGGTCGTTGACCCGCAGTGCGGCCATCAACAGGAACACGATCCCGAGGTAGACCGGGACGTTGTAGACAAGACGCCGAGTGATGTAGCTCCACATGGACCGGCTCGCCTAGGGGCGCGCTGCGACGTCGAGGTACTTGACCCAGTTGTAGAAGGCTTCGGTCGGCTTGAAGTTCTTCAGCGAAGGCTGGATCACGTAGAAGCGCTCGCGCGCCATCGAGCCGACGAAGGGCACGTCGGCCAGGACGATGTCACGCATCTCTTCGTAGAGGCGCGTGCGCTCCGGCGACGGCGGCATCGCGCGGACCTTCTCGTAGAGCTCGTCGAACTCGGGACGCGAGTAGTTGAAGTGGTTCGAGCCGGGTGAAACGTTTGGCGAGTAGAAGAGCGACAGGTTGTTCTCGCCGTCGGGGTAGTCCGAGCTCCACGAGAAGCTGAACATGGGCGCCTTCTTCGAGTTCACCGCATCGATCAACTGAGCGAAATTCGACTGACGAACGTTCAGTTGGACGCCCAACGCACCGAGCTGGCGCTTCCACATCGACGCCTGTTCGGGAATGTTCGAGCCCGAGCTGATGTAGTAGTCGATGACCGGCAGCCCCTCTCCACCGGGATAGCCGGCTTCCGCCAAGAGGCGGCGCGCCTCGTCCAGTTGCGGTCCGCGCACGGACACCGCGGAGAGACCACCTTCGGGATGCCCGTCGAGACCGGGAGGGATCATCCCGTCGTAGACGATGTTCTGACCGTTGTAGAAGCTGTCGTTGAACTCCTTCAGGTTCGTCGCCAGCGCGAAGGCTCGGCGCAGTGCGATCTTGTCGTCGGTGGTGCCGCCGACCAGCTCGTCCTCCATGTTGAACGCCCGGAAGATGAAGTCGAGCAGCGGCACCGACGTGCCGCGCACCCCCTTGTCGCGGAACTCCGCCTTCAACCGCCGCGAGCGCAGCTCGAACGCCTCGGCGAAGTTCTCGGCGGGGACTTGGCTGTAGTCCAACCCACCGGCCTTGAACTCGAGCCACATCGGGTTGTCGTTCTCGAACATCGTGAACTCGACCCGGTCGGCGAACGGCAAGGTCTGACCCGCGGCGACGTGCAGCCCGAACTCCTCGTCCCCCGCTTCGTGCGCGGTGGGATACACCTCGGGATGGAAGTTGGGGTTCCGCAGGTAGGAAAGGCTCTTGTTCTTCGTCCAGCCATCCTTCGCCAGCACGTAGGGACCGGTGCCGACCGGCCGGATCGCAAACTGCTCGCCGTAGGTCTCGACGGCTTCGCGCGGCACGATCGAGAGCTGGAACTGCGTGATCTTGTAGAGGAAGGCGTAGACGGGTTCGGTCAGGACGACCTCGAACTCGCGCTCGTTCAGGACGCGCAGCCCCTCGACCTCGGCCTCGTAGTCGAACGACTCTCCCGCGTCGACGCGCGCCTTCTGCGCCTCCTTGTACGCGTCCAGACCGACGATCATGTCGGCGACGATCCACCAGCTCTTGTACTCGTTGACGGGATCCGCGAGTCGCTTCCACGAATAGATCACGTCGGAAGCGACGAGCGGTCGCCCGACGCCGCCTTCGAAGCACGGATCGTCCTGGAAGCGCACGTCGTCGCGCAGCGTGAAGCGATAGACCTGCTGGCCGTCGCGCTCCGTGACCTTGGGCATCTCGGTCACCAGCAAGGGCTCCAACTCGAGCGGCCGCGCCAAGTACTTGTACTGCAGCAGCGTCTCGTAGCTCATCGACGCGGCGCGGTTGTCGTACGTCGTCGAGCCCATCACCGGATCGAGCGTGCCGGGCCCCGCCGAACGCATCGGCAGGCGCAGCGTCTTGGCGCCGACCGCGCCGTCGGATGCGCCTCCCCCGCCGCAGGCGAGGGTGAGGCTGAAACAGGCGAGCGCAACGAGCGAAGTGCGAAGCATCATATTGGAGAGGAATGCGGGGTCGAACCGACTCAGCGAAGAGGCAGCACGTGACAGGCGGCCGAGTGCGTGTCGCTGAAGCGTACGTGGTCGGGATAGAGCTCGCTGCAGCGCGGCTCGACCAGCGGGCAGCGCGTTCGGAAGTGACAGCCGCTGGGCGGATCGATCGGCGACGGCACGTCGCCGTCGAGCAGCGCACGAGTCTTCTTCCTGCCCGGGGCCGGCACGGGTACGGCGGACAACAATGCCTTGGTGTACGGGTGCTGGGGATTCTCGAAGATCTCGGTCGTCGTCCCGGTCTCGACGATGCGCCCTAGGTACATGACCGCGATGCGGTCGGAGATGTACTTCACGATCGAGAGATCGTGCGCGATGAAGAGGTAGGCGAGACCGAACTCGGCTTGCAGGTCTTTCAGCAGGTTGACGATCTGCGCCTGGATCGAGACGTCGAGCGCGCTGACCGCTTCGTCGCAGACGATGAACTTGGGCCGCAGTGCCAAGGCGCGCGCGATGCCGATGCGTTGACGCTGTCCGCCGGAGAACTCGTGCGGGAAACGGTTCTGGTACTCGGGCCTGAGACCGACGCGTTCGAGCAACTCGGCCACGCGCTTCTCGAGCTCCTTGCCGCGCGCGACGCCGTGCACCTCGAGACTCTCACCGATGATCTCGGAGACGCTCATGCGCGGGTTCAGACTCGCGAACGGATCCTGGAAGATGATCGCCAAGTCGCGGCGCAAACGACGCATCTGGCGCTGCGAGAGCCCGAAGAGATCGACGGGGCGCGCATCGAGGCTGCTGCGATAGAGCGCGCTGCCGCCCGTCGGCTCGAGCAAGCGCAGCAGCGTGCGCGCGGCGGTGGTCTTCCCGCAGCCCGACTCGCCGACCAGGCTCAAGGTCTCGCCGGGCAGCACGTCGAACGAGATGCCGTCGACGGCCTGCACGTCACCGACGTGCCGCGAGAAGACGCCCTTCTTGATCGGGAACCACTTCTTTAGGTCGCGCACCTCGACGAGCGGCAATGCTTTCGTGCTGGTCATCACGTCGACCATTAGCAGTCCGTTGAAGAAGTGCTTCGGATGCCATGGAGGCAGCATCCGCCGCGGTGTGGTGCCTGGGAACGCAGGCGAATCGCTAGATTCGGCGAGGCTCTCAGGTGCCTCACCGCGGTGGAGGATGACTTCATGGCGCAGAATGACTTCTTCAACGGGCTGCTAAAGGCTCACCTGATCGGAGTGGTGACACGCGACGGTGTGCGCACTGTTCTCTGCGATCGAGAGCAGCGGCGGCTCCTCGCGGCGACAGACATCGGTCGCGAGCGGACAGCGCGGCGCGAAGCGACAACCCTCGGGGAAGCGATAGGCGCTCGGCACCATGCCGGGGATCGTGTACAGGCGCTCGCCCGGCGCCGCGAGGTCCGGCAGCGACTTGAACAGTCCGACCGTGTACGGGTGCTTCGGGTTCTCGAACAGGCCGTGTACGTCAGCAAACTCGACGACCTTGCCAGCGTACATCACGGCGACGTGATCGGCGGTTTCTGCGATGACGCCGAGGTCGTGCGTGATCAAGAGCACGGCCATCCCGCTCGACGCCTGCAGCTCGGCGATCAGCTCCAGGATCTGCGCTTGCACCGTCACGTCGAGCGCGGTCGTCGGCTCGTCCGCGATCAAGACCTTGGGGTCGCAGCACATCGCCAGCGCGATCATCACGCGCTGACGCATGCCGCCCGAGAGCTGGTGCGGGTACTCGTCGACGCGGGTCTCGGGGCTCGGGATCTTGACCTTGCGCAGCATCTGGACCGCGACCGCGCGCGCCTCGGCGCGCGAGGCGCCGCGGTGCAGGCGCACCGTCTCGGCGATCTGCTCGCCGACGGTGTAGACCGGATTCAGCGCGGTCATCGGCTCCTGGAAGATCATCGCGATCTCGTTCCCGCGCAACTCTTCGAGCTCACGGTTCGAGATGCCGACCAGGTTCCTGCCGCGGTAGCGAATCTCGCCGCCGACGATCTTGCCGGGCGGGCTGGGGACGAGCTGCAGGATCGAGAGCGCCGTGACGCTCTTCCCGCAGCCCGATTCGCCGACGACGCCGAGCGTCTCGCCGGGCAGGATCGAAACGCTGACGCCGTCGACCGCGCGCGCGACACCTTCGTCGGTCGTGAAGTACGTCTTGAGGTCCTCGAGCTCGAGGATCGGCTCGGGCGCTCGGTGCTCGGTCGTGTGTTTGCCGTTCGCCATCAGACCTTCATCCGGGGGTCGAGGGCGTCGCGCAAACCTTCGCCGACGAGGTTGTAGCAGAACACCGTGACGAAGATCAGGAGGCCGGGGAACACCTGGATCCACCAGTGCTCGGCCGACTTGCTCTCGTTCAACACCGAGCCCCACGAGGGAATGGGATCCTTGACGCCGAAGCCGAGGAAGGAGACCGCCGACTCCGTCAGGATGCCGGCCGCGACCGAGAACGCCGCGGCGACCAGCACCGGCCCCATCGCGTTGGGCAACACGTGCCGGAAGATGACGCGCGTCGTCGAGAGCCCGCTGGCGCGCGCCGCGACCACGAAGTCTTGCTCCTTCAGCTTGAGGAACTCGCCGCGCACGAGTCGCGCGACGCCCGTCCAGCGCACGACCGCGATCACGATCACGATGGCGACGATCGGGTGCACGACCTTGGAAGGCACCAGCGCAACCGCGGTCAGGATCAGGAAGAACGCGGGCACCGACTGCACGATCTCGATCAAGCGCGAGAGCATGAGATCGACCTTGCCACCGGCGTAGCCCGCGACGGCGCCGACGAAGATGCCGATCGTCAAGAGGAAGAAGGTCGAGATCAGCCCGACCGAGAGGCTGATGCGGCCGCCCCACAGGAGGCGCGCGAACAGGTCGCGTCCCAAGATGTCCGTGCCCAGGATGTGGCGCGCTGCCGCATTGCGCTCGGGCTCGCCGTAGCGCACGGACACGGGGCTCGTCGCAGGCAACTTGCCTGTCACCTTGTCGATCTCGGGCATGCGCGGCCCGCGCACGTAGTAGCCGTCCTCGCCGATCTCGCTGTTCCGAGTCCAGGTCGGCGGGCGATACGACTCTTCCACGTGCGTCTCCGCGAAACCGATCGCGAGCGGCGGGAAGATCACCGTTTCGGCCTGGATCGTGCCGGCGGTCAGGCCGTCCTTGTAGGGAGCCGACGCGAAGGTCAGCGAACCGCCGATCGTGAGGCCCCAGACGAGCGCTCCCAAGCTTGCGACCGCCAGGACGGCGAGCACCTTCGTGCGCCGCACCGTGCGCATGCGATCGCGATCGTGCCCGAGCCGCGCGTTCCAGATGCGGTTCCAGATGGGCCAGGCGAGGAGGCAGGCCCAGAGCACCATGAAGAAGACCTCGATCCACGAGATCGACTCCAGCAGCGGGAACGAGCGCGCGGTGCGCAACGGAACCTCGGGGCCGACCTCGAACGCTTGGCGCAGTTCCCGCGCTTGCGACCGGAGCGACGCCGCGCGCTCCGCGGCGTCCGGCGCGCCGGCCAGCGTGGCCTCGATCACGTCGTCGAGCTTCGAATCCAGATCGGCGAGCGGCGCGCGCTGCTCCTCGGTCAGGTAGAGCGCCATCGTGTCGAGCCGATCGGCGAGCGCGGGCCGCTGGGCGTCGAGCGCGCCCTCGAACGACAACTGGCGCCCCTTCTCGCCGTAGCCGGCGCGGCCCCCCGCCGCCAACTCGTGCACGCTGTTGACGACGCCGACCAGGCCGCGGCGCGCGCGGTCGTAGCTGACCTCGTCCTTGGCCGCGAGCACGTACGGCCGATCGCTGGCGATCAACGGCGCGTAGATCGCGCTGGCGTAGAGGAGCGCCAAGACGGCGATCGCCAACTTGACGAGCCGGCGGCGTCCGATCTGCTCGAACGCGTTGTCCCAGTAGTCCTTCGCGTACGGCGCGAGCTCGAGCCCGGCGTCCGCCGGGGCCAAGACCCGCTCGTTCGACTCGATCGTGACACCCTCAGTCATAGCGGATGCGCGGGTCCACGAGCGCGTAGGTGAGGTCCGAGAGCAGGATGCCGACGACCGTCATCAGAGCGGAGAACAGCGTCGTCGCCATGATCACGTTGTACTCGCGACTGACCAGGCCCTCGAAGGCGTACTTGCCCATCCCGGGGATGTCGAAGACCGACTCGATGATGATCGAGCCGCCGATCAGGATCGGCAGGATCGAGGCCAGGAGCGTCAGGATCGGAATGACCGAGTTGCGCAACGCGTGCTTCAGCACGACGGTGCGCTCGGGCAGGCCCTTCGCGCGCGCGGTGCGGATGTAGTCCTGTTGGATCACGTCGATCATGCCGACGCGCATCTGGCGCGAGAGGTAGGCGAAGCTGCCGTAGCTCATGCACGCGATCGGCAGGATCACGTGCTTCCCGAGGTCCCAGATGCGCTCGCCCATGGTGAACGTGTCGACGTCCTTGTCGAACAGCCCGATCACGGGCAGGACGTCGAAGCCGGTGCGACCGAAGATCAACTGCAGCATCAGCCCGGCCCAGAAGTTGGGCAGCGCGTAGAGCAGGAACAGGGAAACGGTCGTGGCCAGATCCAGCCGCGTACCGCGCCGCACGGCCGAGTAGATCCCGATCGGGATCGCGATCAGGTAGCTGATCATCACCGAGACGATCGCAAGCGGCGTCGTTACCAGGAGGCGCTTCCAGAGCTCCTTGGAGATCTGGACGTTCGGGCGGCCGAACTCGGACCCGAGGTCGCCCACGAGGAGACCGCCCCAGGGGTCGCTACCGTCGCCACCGAACCACGCGTGGCCGTCCTTGCCCAGGTTGAACGGCCCGACGTAGTGCAGGTACTGGATCGGCAGCGCGCGGTCGAGCAGGAAGCGCTCTTCGAACTTCTTGACGGCGGCGTCGTAGTTGCCGCCGACCGTCGCATCCCCGCCCTGTCCGCCGACCAGGAACGACGCCGGATCACCGGGCGCGAGATGGATCAGCGAGAAGACGAGGATCGAGATCCCGACCAAGGTCGGGATCATCCAGAGCACGCGGCGAACGAGGTACTGAAGCACGGAGGGGGGGCGTGCCGACCGCTACTGGTTGGTCGTGGCGGCCGCCGAGGCGTCGTCGACGATGTACCAGTCGCGGATCGAGTAGCCCGGGTTCAAGCCGTAGGACTTGAAGCCGCGCACGCGCTTCGACATCGCGAACTTGATCGGGACCATGTACGTGTACATGTACGGCTGCAGCTCGTAGTTGATGCGCTGGAACTCGAACCAGAGCTTCTGGCGCGCCTCGTCGTCGACGGTGACCTGAATCTGACGAATCAGGTCGTCGAGGCGCTCGTCGTACACGCCGGGGTAGTTCGAGCCGCGGTTCTTGCCGCTGTCGGAATGCCACAACTGGTAGGGATCGCTCTCGACCTCGAGCACCCAAGCCATGCCCATCGCGTCGAAGTCCTTCTCCTTGACGTGCTCGATGAAGGTCGCCCACTCGCGCTTCTCCGAGTCGAGCAGCACGCCGATCTTGTCGAAGTTCTCCTTCAGCTTGTTGAACATGATCTCGGACGCCTTGTTGCCCGGGGTCATCAAGTAGGAGAACTCGAGCTCGACGCCGTCCTTGTCGCGAATGCCGTTGCCATTGCGGTCGTACCACCCGGCGTCCTCGAGGATCTCTTCGGCCTTCCCGAGGTCGTAGGGGATCGGGCGGATCGAATGGTCATACATCGGGCTGAGGTAGAACACCGTCGAGACGATGCGCACGCCGAGCCCGCTGGCCTGCGTCGCGATGAACTCGTCCCAATCCATCGCGTGCGCGAGCGCGCGGCGGACCTCGGGGTCGGCGAGCTGGGGCCGACGCGCGTTCCAGGCCACGTACTGCATGCGCGGCTGGTAGGAGTAGCCCGCGTAGTAGTCCTCGACGAAGGCGTCCTGGCGACAGAAGTCTCCCAAGTAGTCCTCCGAGCGCAGCCGTGCGAAGTAGTCGAGTTCGCCGTTGATCAGCGCCGCCTTGGCAGCGTCGTCGTTCGGGATGCAGCGCCAGCGGATCTTCTCGACGTGGCCGGCGCGCGCGGGATCGAAGTAGTCGTCGATCTTGACCGCTTCCAGATACTGGTCGTTGACCTCGACCATGCGGTACGGCCCGAGGCCGATCCAATCGAAGTTGTGCGGGTTGTCGTTGACGAAGGAACCTTGCTGCTCGCCCAACGGATCGACACCGGCGACGAACGCCTCGTTGTCGGGATCGGAGAGGTTGTAGTGGTGCGACGGCACGATCGTGAGCGCGTCGAACACGTCGAGCGCCAGGAAGTAGGGCTCGTCGAACGTGAAGCGCACGAGGCGCTCGCCGAGCACCTCGCACTGGGTGACCTTGCTCTGGCCCTCGCGCACGTCCTCGCAGTCGACGTGCGGGTTCCGGTAGCACTGCCACGAGAAGTGGACGTCGGCGGCGTCGAACGGATGACCGTCGTGCCACTCGGTCTCGACCAAATCGCAGGTGATGATGGTGCCTTCGAAGATGCCCTCGACCTCGTCGAGGGCGAGCGTCACGGGTTCCGTCAGCGCGTTGCCGGCGGCGATCGGCGTGACGGTCAGCGCTTCCGCCGTCCGCGTGACCTCGCCCGCGAACGTACGCCCGTCCTTCGTCTCGACGCGGTCCTCCTGCCAGAACTCGCGCGCCAGGTTGCCCTCGTGCTCCCACGTCGACCAATCGCGCTTGATCAAGAAGTCGTGCACCTCGCGCAGGATCCAGCGCGAGACCGCCGAGTTCTCGGTCATGTAGTTGATGTGCCGCGGCATCGACGCCAGGTGGACGATGACGCGCCCGCCGTCGCGCACCGGCGGCATCGGCGGCCGGTTGCCCTCGGCGTCCGGCTGGTGGTCGGGGTGGAATCGATCGGGCGTCACCGGGCCGGGGCCACCGACGACCGCGGGATCGGGCCCGCCCCGCCACGGCTCGACGCCGTCGCTCTGGGTCGCCTCCGCGAGCGCGGGCTCTTCGCTGCCGCCGCAGCCGACGACGACGAGGAGCGAGGCAAGGACGGAACCGGCGAGTAGCTGTTTCATGTCGAGGAACGCGAGGGGAACGGACTGGGGCAACGCCCATAGGCCGGTCGAGGGCCCGGGAGCGTAGCTTCCGAAGAGGTCCCGGTCAATGCACCGCCGGATGCGCAAACCTTTGCGAAACAAGGACTTGCGACGATCGGCGCCGATCGGCCGGCCCCCCTGCCCCACGGGGTCCCGCTGGATCGATGGCGCCACCTGAGCGTCGTGCTCGGAAGCCCCGTGCCAGGCGGAACGCGGGCGCGCGCTGGCTAGGATGCCAGGCGTGAGCGTCACCCCTCCCCCCCTCTCGCCGCCCTCCCACGCGCGTCGCCTCCGCACCGTCGGCCCGGCGCCGGGTCGCTGGCGTCGCTGGGCCGCGTTGGCGGGCCTCGCGCTGGTCGCGGCGTTCTTCGTGCGCATCGCGCTGGCCGCGCGCCTCTCGCGCGCCGATCTCGTGATCAACAACGGCACGGAGATCGCGAGCCTCGATCCCGCCACCGTGACGGGCGTGCCCGAAGGCCGCGTGATGCGCGCGATCTTCGAAGGGCTCGTCGCCAAGCACCCGCGCACGCTGGCGCCCCTGCCGGGCATGGCCGAGCGCTGGGAACTGTCGCCCGACGGGCGCACGTACACGTTCCACCTCCGGCCGTCGAACCGCTGGTCGAACGGCGATGCGTTCACCGCGCACGACTTCCACTTCTCGTGGGAGCGTCTGCTGCGACCGATGACCGCCGCCGAGTACGCGTACCTCGCGTGGTCGATCCTGGGCGCCGAGGCGTACACGTTGCTCGATCCCGACGATCTGTACGCGGGCACGGAGGCTTTGACATCCGTCGCGTTGGAACAGCTCGCGCCGGGGCGCGTCCGACTCGCGCCGACCGCGTTCGCGCTGGCGCACGCGGTCGGCGCAGCACCGGGCGATCGGCCCGCGGTCGGCGCGGCGCTCGACGTCGGCGCGCCGCTCTGGACACTCGCCGGCCGGGCGGCGCCGTCGCCCCTCGCGGGCCGCGTCCTCGCGCGTGGCGACGCGCACGTGGAACTCGAAGTCGACGAGAACGCGGTCCGCAACGCGCTCGCCGCGGGCCGCTTGGCGAACGACGAGGACTGGCGCGCGACGGCGTTCTCGTTCGTCGGCGTGCGCGTCATCGACGATTACACGCTCGAGGTCGAACTGCACTCCCCGACGCCGTACTTCCTGGGGCTGACGGGCTTCTATCCCTTCTTCCCCGTCCACAGGGGCTCGATCGAACGCGCGCGCGAGGAGTTCCCGAGCACCTGGCAGGTCGAGTGGCTGGACCCGTCGCGCCTGGTGACCAACGGACCCTTTCGCGTGTCGGAGCGCCGCATCAACGACCGCATTCGGCTCGTCAAGAACGAGCGCTACTGGGACGCCGAGCGCGTCGCGATGCGCTCGATCGACGTGCTCGCGGTCGAAAGCTACGTGACGATGCTGAACCTCTACCTGACGGGCGAGGTCGATTGGATCGATCGCATCGCCTCGAACCTGGTGCCGCGGCTCTTGAAGCGCCAGGACTTCCAACCGGAGCCCTACCTCGGCACGTATTTCTATCGCGTCAATGTCACGCGCCCGCCGCTCAACGACGTTCGCGTGCGGCGCGCGTTGGCGCTCGCGATCCCGCGCCTCGACGTCGTCGAGAAGATCGTCAAGGCCGGGCAGTTGCCCAACTTCTCGATGATGCCGCACGGCGTCACCGGCTACGCGAAGCCCGAGATGGAGCACGCGCCGCGCGGCAGCGGCATCGCGGAGGCGGACGCCTTTCGGCGCGACTGCGACGAGGCGCGGCGGCTCCTGGCGGAAGCCGGCTTCGCGGGCGGAGCCGGCCTGCGCACGATCGTGATCAACTACAACACGTCCGAGGCGCACCGCGACATCGCCGAGGTGCTCGCCGCGTCGTGGAAGAACGAGCTGGGGATCGACGTGAAGCTCGAGAACCAGGAGTGGAAGGTCTACCTGGACACGCAGCGAACGTTGGACTTCGACCTCTCGCGCTCGGCCTGGATCGGCGACTACGACGACCCCAACACGTTCAGCGAACTGTGGGTCACGGGCGGCGACAACAATCGCACGGGTTGGGGCGACGAACGCTACGACGACCTGATCCACCGCGCCGCCCGCGAGGCCGATCCGAAAGAGCGCATGCGCCTGCTCGTCCAAGCGGAAGAGGTCCTGATGGAGGAGCTGCCGATCCTGCCGATCTACACCTACGTCACGCAGAACGTCGTGAATCCGCGTCTCGGGGGCTTCTACGAGAACTCGCGCGACGAGCACTTCATGAAGTGGTTCTACTGGCGCGACGACGCCGAACTGGAGGAGTTCCGCTCGAGCTTGCCCGCGGGTCTCGAACGCGTCCCAGCGCCGGGACCGACCGAGGGCCAGTATCCACCGGCCGGTCGTGACGCGGTGGTTCGATGATTCTTCCGCACGCCAGGAGAGCGTAGGCTCCCGCCGACACCATGCTCGGTTTCCTCGCACGTCGCTTCGTCTGGTTCCTCTTGACCGTCTGGGTCGTCGTCACCGTCTCGTTCTTCCTGATGCGCGCCGTCCGCGGCGGGCCCTTCTCGAACGAGCGCTCGTTGCATCCGGCGATCGAAGCCAACCTCCAGGCGCGCTATCACCTCGACTGGCCGCTCTGGAAGCAGTACCTGCAGTACCTCGGCCCGTTCGAGTTGAGCGACACCGGCCCCGAGGCGCTCGGCGGCGACGGCACGGATCGCTTCGGGGGATTGCTCGCGGGCGACCTCGGTCCGTCGTTCAAGTACCGCGACTTCAGCGTCAACGACATCATCCGCCAGTCGCTGCCGATCTCCGTCGCGCTGGGTTCGTTGGCGCTCGTCTTCGCGCTCGTCCTGGGTCTCGGTGCGGGCATCCTGTCGGCGCTCTACCGCGGACGCGGCGCCGACGTGTGGATTCGGTTGGCGGCGACGCTGGGCATCGCGCTACCGAACTTCGTGATCGCGAGCTTCCTGATCCTGGCCTTCGTGTTCGTGCTGCCGCTCTTTCCCGTCGCGGGTTGGGGCACGCTCGCGCACCTCGTCCTGCCCAGCTTCGCGTTGGGAGCACCGTTCGCCGCCTACATCTCGCGCCTGACGCGCACGGGCATGTTGGAGGTCTTGTCGAACGACTACATCCGCACGGCGCACGCGAAGGGCGTCCCACCGCTCCGCGTGCTCTGGCGGCACGCGCTGAAGGGCGGACTGTTGCCCGTCGTCTCCTACCTCGGGCCGGCGACCGCGGGCATCCTGACGGGCTCGCTCGTGATCGAGAAGGTCTTCGCGATCCCGGGCACGGGCTCGCACTTCGTGAACAGCGCGCTGAACCGCGACTACACGCTCGCGATGGGTGTCACGATCCTCTACACGGTGCTCGTCTACGGGTTGAACCTGGTCGTCGACGTGGCGTACTCGGTGCTCGATCCGCGCATCGAGCTGGAGGACGCGTGAGCGAGCTGCACAAGACGGCCGAAACTCGCGGAAGCGACCTTCGGTGGCAGCTCTCGGACGCGGACCTCGAGGAGTTGTTCCGGCAGTCGAAGCGCATCAAGGGCGAGAGCCTCGGACGAGACGCGTGGCGCCGTGTGCGTCGCAACCGTCCGGCGTTCGCCGCCTTGGTGTTCCTCGCGCTCGTGGCGTTCGGCAGCTTGTTGGCGCCGCTCTGGCCGCTGCCCTCCCCCATGGTGCTGGACCTACAGGACGAGCCGCAGCCGCCCGAGTGGGTGCTCGCGCGCGGCGGCTGGGACGCCAAGGACATCTGGGACCTCAACCCGCTGGACTCGGCGCTGCTGCAAGTTCGCGCCAGCGTCTTCGGCGACCTCCAGACCGGGCACTGGCTCGGCACCGACTCCAAGGGCCGCGACCTCCTCTCGCGCATCGTCTGGGGCAGCCGCATCTCGATCCAGGTCGCGCTCGCCGCCACGTTGTGCTCGCTGATCGTCGGCGTGACCTACGGCGCCTTCTCCGGGCTCGTCGGCGGTCGCATCGACAACCTGATGATGCGCTTCGTCGACGTGCTCTACTCGATCCCGTTCATCTTCGTCGTGATCTTCCTGATCACAATCCTGAACGAGTATCGCGCCGTCCTCGTCGACGACTACGGCATCGAGCACATCACCGTCTTCTACTTCGTCATCGGCCTGATCTACTGGCTCACGATGGCGCGCGTCGTGCGCGGGCAGGTCTTGAGCCTGAAGGAGAGCGAGTTCCTCGCCGCCGCGCGCGTGCTCGGCGCCTCGACGCCGCGCATCCTCTTCCGGCACATCGTTCCGAACGTGCTCTCGATCGTCATCGTCTACCTGACGCTGACGGTCCCGGCCGTGATGTTGTTCGAGGCCTTCCTGTCGTTCCTGGGGCTGGGCGTCGAGCCGCCCAAGGTGTCCTGGGGACTCTTGGCCGTCGACGGCATCGAAGCGATCAATCCGATCAAGACGTTCTGGTGGCTGGTGTTCGCGCCGGCGCTCGCGATGGGTTCGACCCTACTGGCGCTCAACGTGGTCGGCGACGGACTGCGCGATGCGCTCGACCCGAAGCTGAGGGGCAAGTAGCCGTGGCACTCTTGGAAGTCCGCGACCTCCAGGTGCGCTTCACGACGCAGCAAGGCGTCGTGCGCGCCGTCGATGGCATCTCGTTCGACGTCGAGGCCGGCGAGTCCCTCGGACTGGTCGGCGAGAGCGGCTCGGGGAAATCGGTGTCGTCGCTCGCGGTCCTGGGCCTCGTGCCGAATCCGCCAGGCCTGGTCACCGCGCGCTCGATCCGCTTCGATGGTCAGGACCTGACGCGGCTCTCACCCGACGCGCTGCGCCGGCTGCGCGGCAACGAGCTGGCGATGATCTTCCAGGATCCGATGACGTCGCTGCATCCGCTCCTGACCGTCAGCGAGCAGTTGACCGAGGTGCTCGGCCTGCACGCGGGCTTGCGCGGCATCGCGGCGCGCCGCGTCGCCGCCGCCGGGCTCGGCGACGTCGGCATCCCCGAACCCGAGTCGCGCCTCGACGCCTATCCGCACGAGCTGTCGGGTGGCATGCGTCAGCGCGTGATGATCGCGATGGCGCTGCTGGCCAAGCCCAAGCTGTTGTTCGCCGACGAGCCGACGACCGCGCTCGACGTCACGGTGCAGGCGCAGATCCTCGAACTTCTGACCGACCTCCGCGAACGGCACGGGATGGCGCTGGTCCTGATCACGCACGACCTCGGCGTCGTCGCCGGCACGACCGACCGCGTGCACGTGATGTACGCCGGCAAGCTCGTCGAGGCCGCGGCGACGCGCGCCTTGTTCAAGACGCCGCGGCATCCGTACACGGCGGCCTTGCTCAAGAGCGTTCCGACCCTGATCGGCGATCCCGACGTGCCGCTGCCCTCCATCGAAGGCCAACCGCCCGACCTCACGACGCTCGGCGCAGGCTGCCCGTTCGCGCCGCGTTGTCGCCGCGTCGTCGAGCGCTGTCGACTCGAAGCGCCGCGACTCGAACTCGTTTCAGCGACCGAACCAGGGCGCCGCGGGCACGCCGCCGCCTGCTTCGAACCGCTCCTCCCCACCGCCTCATGAGTCCCAACGCCAAGCGCACCAAGCCGGCGTTGCTCGCCGTCGAAGGCCTCGTCAAGGAGTTCGGCGTCGGCCCGAAGAATCTGTTCGGCCGCTCGCGCGACCGTTTGCGCGCCGTCGACGGCGTGACCTTCGCCATCGAGCGCGGACAATCGTTCGGCCTCGTCGGCGAGTCCGGTTGCGGCAAGTCGACGACCGCCCGAGCGATCGTCGGCCTCGAAGCCGCTACGGCCGGGCGCGTCCTCTTCGACGGGCGCGACGTCACGGGCTTCTCACGCGCCGAGTGGAAGGCGTATCGCCGACGCGTGCAGATGATCTTCCAGGATCCCTACGGGTCGCTCGATCCGCGCCAAACCGTCGGCTCGATCCTCGTCGAGCCACTCGCCATTCACGGCATCGCCAAACCGCGCGCACGCAAGCTGCGCGCGCTCGCGCTGCTGGACGCCGTCGGCCTCGACCCGCGCGTGATCCATCGCTACCCGCACGAGTTCTCGGGCGGCCAGCGTCAACGCATCGGCATCGCACGCGCGCTCGCGCTCGAGCCCGACCTGATCGTCTGCGACGAGCCGGTCTCGGCCCTCGACGTCTCCGTGCAAGCGCAGGTGATCAACCTCTTGAAGGAGCTGCAGGAGCGCTTCGGGCTCGCCTACCTGTTCATCGCCCACGATCTCGCCGTCGTGCGGCAGCTCTGCCAACGCGTCGCGGTCATGTACCTCGGGCGCATCGTGGAAGAGGCGCCGCGCGCGAAGCTCTACACCGATCCCGCGCATCCCTACACGCAGGCGCTCTTGTCCGCGGTGCCGCTGCCCGATCCCGACCGCGAAGCGGCGCGCGCGCGCATCGTGCTCGAGGGCGACGTGCCGAGCCCGATCGATCCGCCCAGCGGGTGCTCCTTCCATCCGCGCTGCTTCGCGCGCGATCGGGTCGCCGGTGACCGCTGCCGCACCGAACGCCCGGGACTCACGTCGCGCGGCGACGATCGCCGGGCCGCCTGTCACCTGACGCTCGCGGAAGCAGCTCGCACTCCCGGCCAGCCGCAGCGGGTCGTCTAACCGGGATGCGTGGAGCGGCGCTCCAGCACGAAGAGCCGCGGTGCATCGCGCCGCCGCGCCCAGGGCGGAGGAAGCTCGCGCACGACCGTGACGCCATTGGCGCGTCGCCACGCGCGTAACAGCGCCGTCGCTTCCCGGCGCCCACCGGGGTGACCCACGTAACTGGTGACGACGATGCGACCGCCGGGCCGCAGCACCGCCAGAGCCGCGTCGATCGCGCGCAACGTCGAGTCCGAGCGCGTGACGACCTCTCGCGAGCCGCCGGGCAAGAAGCCCAGGTTGAAGAGCGCGCCGTCGAGCACGCGTCCCACCAAGAGAGCGGCGAGCTCGGCGTGATCGCTCTCGACGAGTTCCACGCGTTCGCGAACGCCCGCGGCGCGTAGCAAGGCATCGGTCGAGTGGATCGCCTCTGCTTGTACGTCGACGGCGAGCACGCGCCCCGCGGCTCCCACGCACCGCGCCAGGAACAGCGTGTCGCGACCGCGACCCGCCGTCGCGTCGAGCACCGACGAGCCCGCGCGCACCACTTCGCCGACGAGCAGGTGCGCGCGCTGCGTGAACTGGAAGCGCAGCGCCGGCGCAAAAGGCGCGCTCGACGGGGCGAGCACCGGCGGCTCGCTCACTTGCCCGACGCTCCGACGCGACCCAGCACCGGAAAGGTGATACGCGCGTCCTCGGGAACGTCCGTCGTCACGATCACGCTCGCTCCCGTCAGCGGACCGATGTAGTCGCCGACCGGCCCGTCGATCCGCAGTCGGTACGCGGAACCGCCGCGCCCCGCGAGCGGGTCGACGAAGAGCTTCACGTCCGGACAGTCCAAGCCCTCGAGGCGGCTCGAGAGGATCTGGAAGGGCTTCTCGTCCGGACGCGACAGCATGACCTGACCGCGCAGGTGCCCCTTCGGTGGCAAGGTGCCGAACACGAACGCGAACGGCTCGTGTGCGAGCTTGCCGACGACATTCCCGCTCAAGGTGTGTTTCATCGAGTAACGCACCACCTCGTCGTAGCGCTCCGAATGCGCCTCGACGCGCAGGGTGAGCGTCGCGAACAAGCGACCCTTCGGCGCGCTCGACGCGACTTCCACGTCGATGACCCATGGCTCGCGCGGCAGCCCGACAGCGGCGCCTGGTTTGTGGATGGCGCTGACGGCGGGGTGGCTGCTCTCCACGCCGAGCAGCGTCATCCGCGGATCGCTCGAGGTGGCGAACAGGCGCACCGCCGCGCCCTCGCCCACCGGCACGTCGCCGAAGCCGGCGTCGGGCGGCGACACGGTCACGACGGGCGTCACGTCGGCCGACGCGCGCAGTCTGAGCATGCCAGCCTTGCCGGCGTCCGTGACGACATCGATCGACTTGGTCTGTCGGCCGCGGCCTTCCGGCTCCCATGACATCCGAATCACGCTGCCCTCGCCGGGGGCGAACGTGCGCTGTTCGAGTTCCGTCGCAATGCAGCCGCAACCGGCCTTGACCGCCGTGATCTCGACCGGCGCCGCGCCCGTGTTGACGAAGGCGTAGCCGAATTCGAGCGGGCGGGTGTCGTCCACCGCGCCGAAGTCGTGCGTCAGCGTCTCGAAGCTCAGCGCGCCGGCGGGCTCGGGCTCCGGTCCCGCGCTCCGATCGACGCGCGCCTCGACGCGCGGCTCGGGGGACTCCGAGCAAGCGCTGACGAAAGGGCCAGCCGATAGGAGTGCGAGCAGCAGCGGTCTGGGGAGGAGAGACGTTCGCATGGGCGGTACGAGAAGGCACGCAGGATAGCGGCGCTGCGACGGCGCGAGCGAATTCGACGGGCGTCGTTCGAGGAACTTGCTTGAGCCGGGGCGGGGTCCTCGGCGAACCTGGACCGAAGCATGCAAGCCCCTGCCCGTCATTCGCCCAACCCCATCGAATTCGTCCGCGCGATCTGGGGCCTCGCCGGCACCTGCACGCCCCTGCCCGGCGACGTGGACGAGAATTGGCGCCTCGATACCGCCACCGGCTCCTTCGCGTTGAAGATCGCCTCCAAGGAGTCGTCGCTGGCCCGGCTCGCGGCCGAAGCCCGCGTACAAGCCACGCTGCACGAGGAGGGTTGGCCGGTGCCCGGCCCGTGCGCCGTGCCCGCCGGCCGCGGACACGGACGCTACGTCGCTCCCGCCGAGCATCGTCCGACCGGCGGCTGGGCGCGGCTCTCGACCTGGGTCCCCGGCACGCCCTGGAGCGAAACCCCCGAGCCCGGCGAGCGCTTCGGCCGCGTGCTGGGCCGCTTCCTCGCGCGCCTCGATCGCGAACTGGATGCATTCGAGGAACCCGAGCTGGAAGCGACGCACGCCTGGGATCTCCTGAGCGCGGACGCGGCCTTGGAGTCGCTCGAGGCCATCCACGACGCCGCGCGTCGCGCGCGCGTCGAGCGCTGGCTCGCTGCTTTCGTCGAGCACGAACTACCGTCGCTGCGGGCGCGCCGATTGCACCTCGTCCACAACGACGCCAACGACCACAACGTATTGGTCGAGGACGGCGCGATCGGCGGCCTGCTCGACTTCGGGGACATGCTCAGCACCGTGCGCGTCGCGGAGCCGGCGATCGCCGCGGCGTACCTGGCGCAACGCTCGCGCGAGCCCGTCGGCGACGCGCGCGCCTTGCTGGCTGCCTACGAAGAGGAGTACCCGCTGCATCCCGAGGAGCGCGTCACTTTCGTCGCGTGTCTGCGCGCGCGCTTGATGCAGACGGTGATCACCGCCGCCGCGCGTGCCGCCCAGCGCGACGACGCCTACGCCTCGGTCCACGCGGCTCCCGCCTGGGACGTGCTGGATCGCTGGGAGACGAGCGGCTGGGAGCGTCTCGCGGAAGAGCTGCGCGCGCGATGACGGACCCCGAGCTCGAGGCGCTCCTGGCCGCGCGCCGCGCGCATCTCAACCCGGCGCTCTCGACGGCCTACGGCGGTTTGCACGTCGTCAGCGGCCGTGGTTCGAAACTGTTCGACAGCGCGGGGAACGAGTACCTGGACTGCGTCAACAACGTGTGTCACGCCGGGCATCAGCACCCGCGCGTCGTCGAGGCGCTGTGCGACCAGGCGCGCCGGCTCAACACGAACACGCGCTACGTCTACCGCCTGCTCGGCGAGTACGCCGAGCGCCTCGCCGACGCTCTCCCCGCGCCGCTCGACGTCGTGTCGCTCGTCAACTCGGGCAGCGAAGCCAACGACCTGGCGCTGCGCATGGCGCGCGCCGCGACGGGACGCACCGACGTCGTCGTCCTGGACCGTGCCTATCACGGGCACACGGTCGCGACGCTGGAGCTGTCGCCGTACAAGTTCGCGCGCGGCGAGCAAGCGCCACCCCACGTCCACGTCGCGGCGTCCCCCGATCCGTATCGCGGCGAGCATCGCGGTGACGACACCGCGCCTGCCTACGTGGCCTCCGTCGAAGCCGCGTTCCTCCGCGCCGAGGCCCGCGGCGGCGCCGCCGCGCTCTTCGTCGAAGCGCTGCAGAGCTGCGGCGGCCAGATCGAGCCCCCCGCCGGCTACCTCGCCGGCGCATTCCGCGTCGCACGCGCCCACGGCGCCCTGGTCGTCGCGGACGAGGTGCAGATCGGCTTCGGTCGCATGGGCTCCCATCGCTGGGGATTCGAGACCGGCGACGTCGTGCCCGACCTCGTCACGCTCGGCAAACCGATCGGCAACGGGCATCCCTTGGGAGCCGTCGTCACGACGCGCGAGGTCGCGGACGCTTTCGCGCGAGGCCCCGAGTACTTCAACACCTACGGCGGCAACCCGGTCGCCTGCGCGGTCGGCCTCGCCGTGCTCGAAGTGCTGGAAGAGGAAGGTCTCCAGGCCCACGCCGCGGCCATCGGCGATCAGCTACTGGCCGGCTTCCGCGCGCTAGCGGCGCGCCACGCCGCGCTCGGCGACGTCCGCGGCCGCGGCCTCTTCCTGGGGCTCGAACTGGTTACCGACCGCGAGGCACGAACGCCCGCGCCGGACCTCGCGCGCGCCATCGTCGAGACCGGACTCCACCGCCGCGTGCTCCTCTCGCGCGACGGCCCCGCCGAGAACGTGCTCAAGATCAAGCCGCCGATGGTCTTCGACGCGAACGACGCGGAGCGGCTGCTTGCGGCCCTCGACGAAGCGTTCGACGCGCTCGAGGCCTGAGTCCATCGACAATCGCGGGCCGGTCAGCTCTTCTTCTGCATGACGACGACGTCTTGGTAGTCGTGTTCCCGGGGCAGGATGCTCTTGACCGGCAGGATGCTGCCCCAGGCATGGGTGATGTAGTCGGTCGAGTAGAAAACGTTCGCCCGGTAATCGCCGTGGTCCTGCCAGGTGAAGGAAACGCGCGGAGCCGGCATCGGCGAAGCGAACAGGTCGCGGGTCGCCTTGCCATGGACGGACCATGCAGGTCGGTCGAGGAGAGCGGACCAGAGCGCCCACTCGGGGTTCAGGTCTTGCCACGTGCGTTCGGAATGGATCGACAAGTACGCGACTCCGCCGGGACTGAGCACCCGCTCGATCTCCGCGATCCAAGCCGTCTCGAAGGAGTCGATGTGCGTGAAGACCGAGAACGCGGTCACGAGGTCGACCGAACCGGAAGCGAGGGGCAGACTGGGCCTGGGCGGAATCTGAACCGCGCGCACGCCTGCACCTCCGAGGTGCGTCGAGATCCAGTCGATGTGACGCTGATCGATGTCGATCGCCCAGCATTCACGGGTCTCGAAGACTCGCGGCACGTGCCGCGCGACGCGACCACTCGCGGCGCCCAAATCGACGACCCTGGGGCCGCGCCCGAACTGCGGCGCCAACGCCAGGCAGCTCCTCTTCGCGCGCCAGGCATCGAAGAGGCCGCTGAGCCAATAGTCGTGCTCCCTCCCAGGGTAGTAGCCCTCGCGGGCATCGAGGGATGGAAGGGCCCATAGCGCGCCTGAAGCCATCGATGAGGGCAGCCTCCAGGTCGCCGGGAGCTGCCAACCAAGGCGCTTGCCCGTCGAATTCGGACACAGGTCCGATCGCAAACCCAGGCTCGAAGCCGGAAGCCGCCGCCCCGGTCCCCTTGCGCTTTTACCACTCGTATTCGCGCTTGAGGTTCCAGAGTCCCTTGATCATGCGTCCAACGATACGGTGCCGAACAAGACGGTGCCGCGCTCGCATCGTCCTTCTTGACGACGGCCGGTGCCGGAGCCAATCCAGACCGAGTTGGCCGCACCGGGCTGGAGTATGTTGAAGAGCCATGATCCCTTCGGCTCTCGTTGCGTTGTTGCTCGTCGCGCCCGCTCTCCAGGACTCGACCCCGGCTCTGCCCTCGGGCGGTGAGCTGCTGGCGGAGCAGGCGGCGTTCGACGTCGAGCACGTGACGCTCGAGCTGACGATCGATCCCGAGGGGCGAACCATCGACGGGACGATGAGTCTCAACGCGCGTTGTGTCGCGGCGACGAAGCGCGTGTTCCTGGATCTCGATCATCCGCTCGAGGTGCGTCGCGTGCTCTTGCGCGGTGAAGAGGTCAAGGCCAAGCGTCGTGACGGGCGGATCGAGGTCCCGTGCCGACCGCCGCTCGAGCCAGGACAGGACTTCGGCGTCGTCGTCGAGTACGGCGGCACGCCGCGCGTCGCGGTGCGGGCGCCGTGGGACGGCGGCTTCACCTGGGCCGAGACCGAGGACGGTCGTCCGTGGTTCACGACCACGTGCCAGGGCGAGGGCGCCGACCTCTGGTGGCCGTGCAAGGATCACCCCTCGGACAAGCCCGACGGCTTCGACCTCTTCGCGCGTGTGCCCGAGGGTTTGATCGTCGCGTCGAACGGCGTGCTCGTGAGCAGCGACACCCAGGACGGCTGGACGACGTTCCACTGGCACACCGAGAACCCCATCGCCAACTACAACGTCGCGCTGAACGTCGCGCCCTACGAGCGCCTCGACCGGACGTTCGAGAGCATCGGCGGCGAGACCGTGCCGCTCTCCTTCTGGGCGCTGCCCGAGAGCGTCGAGCGCGCGCGCGCGCTCTTGCCCGAGATCGAGCGACACCTGGCGTTCTTCGAGCGGAGGTTCGGGCCCTACCCGTTCCGCAACGAGAAGTACGGCGTCGTCGAGACGCCGCACCTCGGCATGGAGCACCAGACCATCATCGCCTACGGCTACGACTTCCAGCAGCACCCCAAGTACGGCTACGACTGGCTGCACCACCACGAGCTGAGCCACGAGTGGTGGGGCAACCTCGTGACCTGCCGCGACTGGAAGGACATGTGGATCCACGAAGGTTTCGGCACGTATTGCCAAGCGCTCTACGTCGAGGAGTTGCACGGCCAGGAGGCCTATCACGCGACGATCGCCGAGCACCGGCGTTCGATCTCGAACCAAGGGCCGCTGGCGCCGCGCGGCGCGACGAACTCGAAGGAGATCTACTTCGGCTCGGCGGGCAAGAGCTCGAACGACATCTACTACAAGGGCTCGGCGGTCTTGCACACGCTGCGCTGGCTGATCGGCGACGACGCGTTCCTGCTGAGCCTCGCCCGCATGTGCTACCCCACCGAAGAGCAGCGCCAGGCGTCGGACGGCTCGCAGGTGCGCTTCGTCGACACCGAGGACTACGTCGCGATCGCCGAGGAATTGGCGGAGACGGAACTCGACTGGTTCTTCGAGGCCTACGTGCGCGAAGCGCAGTTGCCCACGCTCGACGTCAAGCGCTCCAGCACGAAGCTCCGGCTGCGTTGGGAGTCGCCGTCGGGCGCCTTCCCGATGCCGGTGCCCGTGCGCGTCGGCGACGACGTCGTGCGCGTCGCTTGCCCCAAGGGCCGCGGCTCGCTCGACATTCCGAGAGGGGTCGAGGTCGAGGTGGATCCCGAACGCTGGGTACTGCGCGCCGACTAGGCGAACGGCCTACGTAGTCGTTACTGAGCGTTTTGGGCGGGCGCCGGGTCGAGAGCGTAGAACCGTGACTTCCCAAGACCCGCGACCCACGGACTCGCCCATGCTTTCGACGCTGCTCGCCGCCCCCGCACTGTTCCTCGCCGTGCTGCCCATGCCCGGCGAGCAACTCGACCACGCGCAGCTCGCGGCGCAGTGGATGAAGGCCCACGCGATCGATCCCGGCGTCGTCCCCGAGGAACAGGCCGAGATGGACGCGTTGGTGCGCGGGTCGTCCGTCGCCATCGAGATCGGTGGCGTGCGCCTGCTCCTGCCGCCCGAGGAGGCTGGACACGCGCGCGTCGTCGCGGCGTTCGACACGCTGCTCGACGTGCACGAGTTGTGGGCTTCGTGGACCACGGAGGGCGAGCCCGAGCAGAAGCTGCCGAAGGACGTGGCCGCTGCGCGGAAACGCATCGACAAGTGGGTCGGCAAGTCCCTGTCGTCCGCGCTCGCCCAGGTGTCGCCCGGGCAAGAGCTGTTCGCGTCGGTCGATCTCGACGACGAGCGGCTCGCCAAGGCTTTCGACGACTGGAACGGCTGGATCCGGACGAGCGCCGGCGAGCGCGTCGCCGGGGGCGCGCGCGGCGAGTTGATGCTCTTGCCGACGCGCAAGAGCTTCGTTCAGTTCGCCTGCTTCCTCGGTCATGCGTTGCCCGAGCTGCGCGCGACGTATTGGGCCCCGGACATCGCGAATTGGTCGGCGCTCGACTACTACTCGACGCGCGTCAGTCCCTTGTCCTATGCGGCGCCCGACGCAGGCGATTTCACGGCCGAGTATCCGATGGATACGAAGAACAAGGACGGTCTCAGGCAGCACGTCGCGCTGATGGGTGCCCGCACGCTGATCGACGCGGCGCTGGGCGATGGGATCGACCCCATGTTCACGGGCGGACTCGCGAACCTGGCCGTGATCGATCTCTTCGACAGCGTCGACACGAAGGTCGACGGCGATCGCCGCTCGAACACGACCCAAGGGCGCTCGGTCTTCGTGCCCGCCTTCGCCGGAGGGCGCTCGGCGGGTGGCTCACTCCCGCCGGTTTCCGCCGAGAGCCGCTGGCGTGCCGAGCGCGGCAAGCAGTACTTCCTGCGCCAGTTGCGCGCGGCCCAGAAGCAGGCTTCGAAGCGCGTCGAGGACAAGGAGGCGCGGCACCGCGCGTTCATGCTAGAGTCCGACGGCGGTGCCGATCAGCTCCTGATCGAGACGCCGCTGCTGCACCCGTCCGTCGCCTCGCTGAAGGTCGAGGAAGCCTTCGTCGGCGACTACGCCGAGATGGTGCGCGCCTACCGGGTCGGTTTCCTCCACTGGCTGCGCGACGAGTCCAGCAAGGGGTCGAACGCGGAGTTCGCGCGGTTCCTGACGGCGCTCGCCGAAGCGCCGCCCGAGGAGGATGCAGCGGAGGGCGACGCGATCGAAGCCGCGGCCGCGGAGGACGCCGTCGATCCCTTCTCGGTCAACATCGTCGCGACCTACGCAATCCCCCTCAGCGCGCGGACGCCGACGGACGCGGACCTCGAGGGCCGTTTCCTGCGTTGGCTCGCGAAGTGAGCCGTCGCTCGGGCCCGGCGTCCCCGATACTCTTTGCCGCATGCAGCGGCCCCCCTCCCCCGCCGTCCGCGTTCAGTCGGTCTCGAAGCGCTACGGCACGACGCTCGCCGTCGACGAGGTTTCGTTCGAGCTGTTCCCCGGCGAGATCGTCGGCTTCCTCGGACCCAACGGTGCGGGCAAATCGACGCTCTTGAAGATGCTCTCGACTTGGCTGCCGCCGACGGCGGGCACGATCGAGGTCGCGGGTCACGACGTCGTGCGCCAGCCCGACGAAGTGCGCAGCGCGCTCGGCTACCTGCCCGAGCACAACGCGCTGTACGAGTCGATGCGCGTCGACCGGCTGATCCGCTTCGTCGCCAAGGTGCGCGGGCTGCGGGGTGCCGAGCTGGCCGAACGCGTCGCTTGGGTGGTCGAGCGCTGCGCGCTGGGCGAGGTCCTCGCGAAACGCGTGCAGCAGTGCTCGAAGGGCTTTCGCCAGCGCATCGGCGTCGCCCTCGCGCTGGTGCATAACCCGCCGGTCGTGCTGCTGGACGAGCCGACGCACGGCCTCGATCCCTTGCAGGTCGTCGTTTTCCTCGACTTCCTGCGCTCGATCTCGGCGGACCGCGTCGTGCTCTTCTCGAGTCACATCCTGTCCGAGGTCGTCGCGGTCAGCGACCGCCTCTTGATCATCCAGCGCGGGCGCCTTTTGACCGACTCGCCGTTGGCCGAGTTGCAAGCCGCGGCTCAGACCGCCGGCGAAACGCTCGAAGAGCGCCTCCTCGGTATCGTCCGCGAACGCCGCGCGGTGACGCTGTGAGCGCGCGCTCGGGACTCGCCAACGTGGGGCTTGTCGCCGGCCGCGACCTGGCCTCGATGTTCGACGTCGGCATCGCCTACATCTACGCGATCGGGTTCTGTCTCCTGGCGAACTCGATCTTCATGAACGAGTTCTTCCTGACGGGCACGGTGGACATGACGCCGTTCTTCGCGCTGTTGCCGCTGCTGTTCGCATTCTTCGTACCGGCGATCTCGATGCGCATCTGGGCCGAGGAGCGCAAGCAACGCACGATCGAGCTGTTGTTGACGTTGCCGATCTCGCCCGGCCAGGCCGTGGTCGCGAAGTTCCTGGCGTCGCTCGCCGTGGTCTCGCTGTTCCTCGCGAGTTCGCTGCCGATCCCGATCATGCTCGGCGTCCTCGGCGATCCCGACGTGGGCCAGGTCGTCAGCGGCTACCTGGGCGCGTTCCTCTTCGGGGCGCTGTTCCTAGCGCTCGGCGGCCTCCTGTCGGCGCTGTCGGCGGATCAGATCGTCGCTTTCGTCGGCGCGACGCTGGTCGGCTTCCTGCTCGTCCTCTCCGGCGACCCGCGCGTCGTCGCCGTCCTCGATGGATTGTTCGCCAACCGCGCCTTGGGGTCCTTCCTACAGGACAATCTGTCGGTGCTGCCGCCCTATCAAGCCTTCGTGCGCGGCGTGCTGGAGCTCTCGTCGCTGGTCTACTTCCTTGGCCTGACGGCGTTCTTCCTGTTCACGACGACGCTGGTCGTGCGGCATCACCGCGACTGACCGTATGCGCGCCGTTCCGCTCGCCCTCTTGATCGCGCTCGGCGTCGGCTCCGTCGTCCTGGCGACGCGCGTGCTCGACCGCTACGAAACGGGGGGCTGGGGACGCCTTGAAGTGGGCCGCGAACGCGTGTCGAGCGTCACGCCGCGCTTGCGCGACCGGCTCGAGCGCCTGGACGAGAATCTTGCGCTGACGTACTTCGTCACGCCGGCGGCGGACATGCCGTCGGCCATGCGCGACATCGAGACGGACGTGACCGACCTCTTGCAGGCGCTGCGCGCCGTTGCGCCGGAGCGCATCGACTTCCAGATCGTCGATCCCGCGGCGCGCGAGGAGCTGGGCGCGTTCACGTCCAAGCGCCGCGTCGCGCCGTTCCGCGTGCGCACGGTCGAGCGCGACGCGTACTCGGAGACCAGCGTCTACTCGACCCTCGCCATCTCCTACGGCGCGCGGCCGGAGGTGGCGATCGACGGGATCGGGCCCGCGCACCTTTCGCGCTTGCAGTCGCTCCTCGTCGCGCACCTCGACGAACTCGAGCACCCGACCGCGCCGCGCTTCGGCTTGTCGGCGCCGCCCGGGTTCGAGGAGTTCGCGGATCACTTGGCGGAGCGCGGCGCCGTCACGCGACTCGACCTCGATCTCGGCGATCCGGTCCCCGAGGACGTGGACCTATTGTTCTGGTTGCGCCCCGAAACGGTCTTTCCCGAGACGCTGGCCGAACTCGATCGCTTCCTCGCCCGCGGCAAGAGTCTGGTCGTCGCCGGCTCGCTGGCCGAGCCCGGGCCGCTCGGGTTGCGGGACACGGGCGACGGTCCCGTCGTGCAGTTCGAACGACGCTCGTCGCAGTGGCCTCAGCTACTGACGCATCTCGGATTGAGCGTCGCCGAAGGCCTCGTCATCGACGAGCGCGCCGAGCCGATCGTCGTCGCCGGCGAGGAGCACGTCGCGCCGTTCCTCGTCCGTTGCATCGCGCCGAATCAGGACTTCCAGCGCTGGCGCGAGCAACCCAACGGGACGCTCTTGTTCTTCGCGCCGTCGCCGCTCGGCGCGAACCCCACGGAACTCGCGCAGCGTCGCGTCGACGCTCACGTGCTGGCGACGACGTCGGACAGGACGCGGCTCGGCCCGCTGCCCGTCGACGCGCCGCTCGAGTTCTCGCGGCTCGACGCGCACGGCGACGCGACGCCGAAGTTGCCGCTGATCGTCGGTCTCGAACCGCACGACCCGTGGGCCGGACACGTCGTCGCGCTGGCCGCGTCGACACCGTTCGAGAACGGTGCGCTGCGGCGCGCCGGGACGGCTCACGTCAGGCTGGTCGAGACGCTCGTCCGCCAGCTCGCCTCCAGCGAGCGCTTGGTCGCGAGCCAGGCCGACCTCGCGCGCGCCGATCCGTTGCCACCGCTCAGTCGCCGGGAGCGCGTTTGGTGGCGCGCGGCGACGGTCTTCTTGGTGCCCGTGCTCCTCGGCCTCGCCGCGCTCGCGACGCTGGGTCGCGGGGGCGGTTTCGTGCTCGGACGCCGCACGACGCGCTCGGTCGCGCAGCTCTCGCTCGCGCTGACGGGGCTGGCGCTGGTGCTGTGGGCCGTCGCGGCGGTACGCCACGCCGACGTGACCTTCGACGCCACCCAAGATTCGATCTACGAGCTCCCGAGCCCGGTCGTGTCGAGCCTCGCGAGCGACCTCGGCGGACGCTTGGTCCGCGCCATGTGGCACGTCTCCTCGCCCTCGACGCTGCCGCCCGCCTGGCGACCCGCGGTGCGTCGCTTCGAGGAGCGACTCGAACGCTTTCGGGCTGCGGGACTCATCGCCGAACTCGAAGTCCGCCACCCCGACGAGTCGGACGCTCTCGAGCGCGCGACGCTGGCCGAGACGAACGTCGAGCCGTTCGAGATCACGACCGAAAGCGAGGACCGAACGACCGTGCGTTCGCTCTTCGCGACGCTGGTGCTCGAGTCGGAGGGCGAGCGACACGTGCTTCCATTTCGGCGCCTGCGTGGCTTCGACGAGCCCGACTTCGCCATCGCGCTCGGGCTGCGTACGCTGGCGCTCGGGCGCGCGCCACGCATTGCCTTCGCGTCCGACGTGCCGCGGCTCTCGGCCGCCGAAGCCTACGAAGGCTTCCAGCAACAAGGACTCTTCGCGCCCCAGGGCGCCGACGTCTACAGCCTCGCGCGCGAGACCTTGGACGAACTCGGCTTCGACGTCGTCCACATCAACCCGCGGCGCCCCGAGCTGCCGAGCGACATCGACGTCCTGGTCTGGATGCAGCCGCGGCGCTCGATCGAGCCGATGCTGCACGAACTCGTGCGCCACCTCGTCGGCGGTGGTCCTGCGTTGCTCGCCGCCCAACACTTCGTCGTGCAGGCGCGGCAATTCCGCGGCTCTGGCTTCGAGCACGTCTACTGGCCACAGCCGCAGTCGAACGACCTCGAGCACCTCTATCTGCCGGAGTGCGGCATCTTCCTCGAGCGCGAAGTCCTGTTCGACGCGCGCTCGACCCGTATCCAAGACGACACGCGGGTCGCCGGGCGCAGCGAAGGTCGCGACGTCGAGGTGCAGGAATCGGCCCTGCCCTTCCTGGTGCGCACGGCGTCGGCGAACTCGAGCCCCGACTCGCCGATCACGCGTCGCTTGGGCGATCAGGCGTTCCTGTGGCCGGACTCGATTCGCTGGGACGAGGCGCGACTCGACGCGTTGGGACTCGAAGCCACGCCGCTGATCACGACCACCGAACGCACCTGGAGCTTCGCTTGGAAGGGTGGCTACCTGCCGCCCGAGGTGCTCTTGGGTCCAGACGGCGATTTCGCCGGACGCCGGACGCTGGCCGCGCGCTTCGACGGCACGTTCCCGGCACCCGATCGCGCGCTGAGCCTCGATCGGAGCGAGGACGCCTTCGAAGTGCCCGACGACTGGCCCGCTCCCGAACCGAGCTCGCTGGTCGTGATCGGGAACTCGCGGCTCTTTCGGAACGAGCGCCTCTTCGACGAGGAGTTCCGCGCGCGCGACCTCTTGGTGAACGCGGTGGCGGCGCTCGCGTTCGACGATGCCTTGGCAGAGCTCGCTGGGCGGCGCCCGGTGCCGCGCGGCTTCGACTACGTGCCGCCCGAGGAGCGCTTGCGTTGGCGCGCGATCGTGCTGGCGGTGCCCCCGCTCGTGTTGCTCGTTCTCGGCACGTGCTTGACGCTGCTTCGACGTCGACCGCTCGCGAGGACGCGCGCATGACGCGCGCCATCGTTGGGTTCGCCGTGCTCTTCGGAGCGCTCTTCGCGTGGGACCGCGCGCTCTCCCGCGAGGCGCGCGTGAAGCGCGCAGCGCGGACCCGCGTCGACTTCGTGATCCCGCCCGAGCGCCGACAGGCCTTGCCCGTCGCAGCTTTGCGCGTCGAGATTCCGGGCGAACCGGAGCTGCTCCTCGCGCGCGTCAAGGGTGATTGGCGGGCGCTCTCGTACGAGCGCGCGCACGCCGATCGAGTCGCGGTCGCCGCGTTGGTCCGGGCGCTCACCGAAACGCAGGGCACGATCGTGTCCGAGGATCCCGCCGCCGCCCAGCAGTACGGCATCGGCGGCGGGCGCTCCGTCGTCGTCACGCTCGCGGGGCCCAAGGTGCTCGACGATCCCGCCGGCGACGTGCTGGAAGCCTTCGAACTGGGTCGCTCGCTCGGCGAGCGCGGCGCCGGCTTCCTCCGCCGTCGCGGGTCGCCCGCGATCTGGCGCATCGAGTCGGATCCCAAAGCGCTGCTGGCACCGCGCGCCGCGCCGGGCCTGCCGCCGCTCTTGGATCCCGCGGTGATCCCCGGCACCTGGAACGGTTGGGCCGCGGGTCTCGCCGACGTGTTCGTCGACCACGCCGACGGCACGAGCCTGCATCTCGAACGGCGCTTGCGCGATCCTGCGACGGATCCGCCGGCCGCGGGAGAAACGCCATGGCGTTGGTGGGTCGGCGGCGACGACGACTTCCCGGCAGCGCCCACGCCGGCGCGGGGCTACGAGCTGTTCCTCGCCCGCGCTCCTTTCGTCGAAGTCGTTGACGCGTCCCGCGCACAGGAGCTGGGACTCGAGACACCCGCGACGCGCCTGACGCTCGCCGCCGACGGCCTCGAGCCTCTCGAAGTCCTCATCGGCGTGCCGCTCGCCGACGAACGCGTGCCCGTCTTCGCGCCCGCGCTCGGCCGCCTCGTGCTCGTCACCCCCGCGGTCGCCCGCCTCCTCGCGCCACCTGCCGCCTGGCTCGACCCCGCCGACCCACGCAATCTCTGGGATCCCTATCTGCGCGAGACTCGCCGTTGAACGTCCGGCGAGTGCAAGACGCCGCATCGAGCAGCGCTCCTCACGGCGTGCCCGGACCGTGACAGCACGCCATCCGCGTGACCTCGGGAATCAAGGGATCCGTGACCGAGAAAGTCGCGGAGAAAGTCAGCGCGTCGCCGAGGCCTATATCCTGGCGTCGTGACGACGCCTATGGATCCCGCCGCCACGCTGCTGCGCCGCCTCGCCGATGGCGACGCGGCCGCCGCCGACGACCTGCTGCCGCTCGTCTACGCCGAGCTGCATCAGCTCGCCCGGCGCGCGATGGACGGGCAGCGCCCCGATCACACGCTCCAGGCGACGGCACTCGTCAACGAGGCGTTCATCAAGCTGATCCACCTCGACCGGCCGAGCTGGGAGAGCCGCCGTCACTTCCTCCAAGTGGCAGCGAAGGCGATGCGCGCGGTGCTCGTCGACCATGCCCGCGCGCGCAGCACCGCCAAACGCGGCGCCGGCCAGCGCCCGCTGCCGCTCAACGAGGGAACATGGGTCGCGCCGGACGCCGACGGTGCGGCGGTGATCGCGCTCCACGAAGCGTTGGAGCGGCTCGCCGCCCTCGATCCGCCGCTCGCTCAGCTCGTCGAGCTGCGCTACTTCACCGGCCTCTCGGTGGAAGAGACCGCCGAGGTTCTCGGGATCTCAGCGCGCACCGTGAAGCGGCACTGGCGGGCGGCGCGCGCCTGGCTGCTGCGCGAGCTGGAGACGGTCGCCCCCGAGGACGACAGGGGATGAAGCCGGCTGAACGCTGGGTTCGCGTGCGCGCGCTGCTCGAGGAGGCGCTCGACCTGCCGGCCGCGGAGCGGCCGGCCTGGCTCGCGGCGGCGTGCGGCAGCGACGCGGCGCTGCGCGCCGACCTCGAGGCGCTGCTCGCGGCCGACGCCAGCGAGAGCGAGCCGGCCGGGCTGCCGCCCGACGAGGGGTTGAGCGGCTGGCTCGAGCAGC
>JBBDIB010000084.1:0-27857 GCA_040880665.1 Planctomycetota bacterium | reverse complement strand
GAGGTGACCAGCTGCAAGCCCTTGTCGTGGGCTGGCGTGGCCATCAGCCCGGCGACCTCATCGACGGTGGCGTGCAGGTCGAAGTCGATCGTCTCCAGCGTGAGCTGCCCGGCTTCGATCTTGGAGAAGTCCAAGATGTCATTGATGACCGCCAGCAGCGCGTCAGCCGCGCGGTCGCCGGCACGCGGATCGGCGGCTACCGCCTGCTGGGGCTCATCGCCAGCGGTGGAATGGGCACGGTGTACGCCGCCGAGCAAGAGCGCCCGCGCCGCGTCGTCGCCCTCAAGATGATGCGGCTCGGCGCGACCTCGCCGGTCGCGTTGCGTCGCTTCCTGGCCGAGGCAGAAGCGCTCGCGCGCCTCTCTCACCCCGGGATCGCGCAGGTGTTCGAGGCGGGTGTGCACCGCGAGCAGGTCGGCGGTCAGCCCTTCGAGGTGCCGTGGTTCGTGATGGAGCTCGTGGAGGGGGCGCTACCACTCGATGCCTACGCCGAGCGCGCGCGTCTCGGGATCGCCGAACGCGTCGACCTCCTCGTTCAGATCTGCGACGCGGTGCACCACGGGCACGAACGCGGCGTGGTGCATCGCGACCTGAAGCCGGCGAACGTGCTCGTTGACGCGCAAGGGCGGGCCAAGGTGATCGACTTCGGCATCGCCCGCGCCGTCGCCCCGGACGCGGAAGCGACGGTCACCGTCCCGGGTGAGACGATGGGCACACTGCGCTACATGAGTCCCGAGCAGCTCGCGGGGCAACCCGCCGACGCGCGCAGCGACGTCTTCGCCCTCGGCGTCTTGGCGTACGAGCTGCTCTCGGGACGCTCGCCGTGGCCGAGCGAGGCGCGCGGCCTGCTCGAGCTCGCCGCGGCGCGCGAGCGTGCGCCGCTCGCGCCCGGCCGCGTCGACCCGCGGCTGCGCGGCGACCTCGAGTGGGTCCTCCTGAAGGCGCTCGAGGGGGAACCGGCGCGGCGCTATGCGTCGGCCGGCGCGTTCGCCGACGACCTGCGCCGCCACCTCGTGCACGAGCCGGTCCAGGCCCGCCCGCCGAGCGCCATGTATCGCGTGCGCAAGCTGGCGCGTCGCCACCGGGCGGCGTTCGCTGCGGCGCTGGTCGCGCTCGTCACGCTCCTCGCAGGGACGGCCGTTTCGACCGCGGGCTGGCTCGAGGCGCGCCGCCAGCGCACGGTCGCCGAGCATCGCGCCGCGACGGCGGAGGGGGTGCTCGACTTCTTCGTCGAGACGATCGTCACAGCGATGCCGCAGCGTCGCGGCACACAGGCCACGCTCGTCGAGGCCCTCGAAGAACTCGGCCCGGAAGTCGACTCGGAGTTCGCCGATCGCCCGGAGGTCGCGGCCCGGCTCCATCACACCCTCGGCCACGCCTGGCGCAGCATCGGACGGATCGACCTCGCCGAGCGACACCTGGGCCGCGCCCTCGCGCTCCTGGAGGCGGGACACGGCGACGCCGCGTCGCGAGTCGCCGCGCGGCGCACGCTCGCGCTCGCGCTACACGGCGCCGACCGCGCCGCGGACGCCGTGCATGAAGGCGAGTGCGCGTACGCCGACGCGCTCGCGACCTTCGGCCCGACGCACCGCGAGACGCTGCGCTCGGCCGACGCGCTCGGCCTGATCAGGATCGGGATCGGCGCGACGGCCGCAGCGGAGCGGCTCCTGCGAACCACGCTCGCCGATGCGACCGACACGTTCGGAGCGGGCGCGCCCGAGACGTTCGCGCCGATGAAGAACCTCGCGGAGGCGTTGCGACTGCTCGACCGCGAGGAGGAGGCGTTGGCGCTGCTCGAGCGCGCGCACGCGGGCCTGCTCGAGACGCTCGGCGCCGCGCACGCCAACACGCTCCATGCGGCGAACGGCCGCGCCGAGGTCCTCGTGTCGCTGGGCCGCCTCAGCGAGGCCGAGCCGCTCCTGCGTGACGTGCTCGGGCACCGCGAACGGCTCGGCGATCCCAACGCGATGCACACGCTGCTCGCGCTCGCCAGGCTGCTGGTCGAGGATCTACGCCCCGACGAGGGGCAGGACGTCGCCGAGCGCGCATTGGCGAGAAGCGAGGACTCGCTCGGGCCACGGCACACCTCGACCTTCGCGGCGCGCTTCACCCGCGCGGTCGCGATCGGTGCCCAGGGCCGCTTCGCCGAGGCAGAGGCGCTCTTCCTCGGAATGCTCGACGACCTGAGCGACGCCTCCCCGGCGACGAGGACGGCATGGGAGGCGGAGCTGCGCCGCGGCGTCGACGAGGCGCGCGCGCTCGCCGCCGAGTTCGGGTCGACCGGCTCGAAGTGAGGCCGACCGCCCGCGTGTCCCCCGCCCGGACTCTTTCTCCCGCCCTCGTGTCCCCCGCGTGGACTCTTTCTCGTGATTACGGGCAGGCCGGACACTCCCACCCTGACGAGAAGGTTGAACCGATGCATCCCCAACGAATCGTTTCCTTGCTGCTGGCGGCGCTCGCCGCCCCTGCCGCTGCGCAGGACGTCATCTTCGAGATCGGCTCCGCCGGTCTGCCGCCGGCCGGATTCCTGCGCGGCCTCGGCGATGTCGACGGCGACGGCCACGCCGACTTCGGCTTCGGCGCGATCGACGTCGCCGGCGCACCGGGCTACGCGGTCATGTCCGGCCAGACCGGGCTGCCGCTGTCCGTGCACACGATCGGCACTTCGTTTCCGCAGCGCGCCTTCGATCTCGACCAGGATGGCGTGCTCGACATGCTGATGTGGCCGTCGCCCTGGGGCCAGGCGCACGTCCGGGTCCGCTCCGGCGCAACGGGCCAGTGGCTCGTCAATGTGGCGGAGCCCCCTGGAGTCCAGTCCTTCGGCGCCACGATCGAGTTCGCCGACGACTGGGACGGCGATGGTCGCGTCGACCTGGCGGTCGCCGCGCCGCTGGAGGACGTCTTCGTGAACGGAGTTTCCGTCTACGGCGTGGGCCGCATGTTCGTCCTGTCCGGCAGAACCTCGGAGATCCTGCTCGAGTTCGACCCGGCCGAGCCGACGACGAAGTTCGGCAGCTCGATCGCGGTGGTGGACGACGTCGACGGCGACGGCCTTCGCGACCTGGCGATCGGCTCGGCGGGACAGGCCGGCGTGTACTCGTACCGCACCGGCGCGCGCCTGCTCGACCTCGGCGACGACGCGGCATCGGGCTTCGGGCTCGTCGCGGCCATCGGCGACGTGGATGGCGACGGCTACACCGACGTCATGGTCGGTGCGCCGCAGGACGCGCACGGCGACCAGGCCGGCTACGTGCGCGTCTTCTCCGGCAAGACGGGCGCGCTGCTGCACCACGTGACGGGGGAGCCGGGCGACCGGCTCGGCACCGCCGTCGCCGGGCCGGGAGACCTCGACGGCGACGGCGTGCCCGACTTCGTCGCCGCCGCGCCCCAGGAAGGCTTCGGCAGTTTCCAGGAGCCGGGCGCGATCCGCTGTTACTCGGGAGTCGACGGCTCGCCCCTCTTCGCGCTGCACGGCAGCGATCCCGCCACGAGCTTCGGTTTCTACGTAGCGGCCGCTGGCGACGTCGACCTCGACGGCCACGGCGACCTGCTCGTGCCCGACTTCGACAGCACGGGGGTCGCGGTGCGCGTGTACTCAGGCGCCGATCTTGGCGTCACGACCGACACCCACGCGATCTCCCTCGTCGCTGGCGGCGAGCAGTCGCTCGAAGTCGATTGCGGCGCGGCGCACGCCGGCGCGATCTACCTCGTCCTGGGGACCATGTCGGGCGTACAGTCGGGCCTCGCGCTCGGCAGCCACGTGCTGCCGCTCGTGCCGGACGCCTGGTTCCTGTTCACCCTCGCACACCCGAACACCGTCCTTGCCGACTCGCTGGGCCAGCTCGATGGCGCCGGCCGCGCAACGGTGACGATCACCCTGCCACCGACCGCGAACAGCGTCCTCGCCGGACTGACCTTCCACCACGCCGCGATCGTCTTCGCGAGCGGTCTCGGTGCGTCGGTCGCCGACGTGACGAATGCGGTGCCGCTCACCTTCGTCGACTGATCTGCCTCGTTGACCGCGCGCCGCTGCATAACGCCGATCCCGGGCGCTCCGCGGCGGCGCTGCCGTAGTCCTGAGGGGACGCGTGCCGAGGCATCGAGCCTCACGGCACGTGGTACGTCGGTGTGCCCGGGCCGACGGGCAAGTCGAGGCCGAAGACCCACAGGTAGAAGAGGAGCAGCCAGGCGATGAGGAACGCGATCGAATACGGGATCATCGTCGCGACGAGCGTGCCGATGCCGAGCTTCTTGTCGTAGCGCATGGCGAAGGCCAGGATCAGGCCGAAGTAGCTCATCATGGGCGTGATGATGTTCGTCGTCGAGTCGCCGATGCGGTACGCCGCCTGGATGACCTGGGGGCTGTAGCCGACCGTCATCAGCATCGGCACGAACACGGGCGCCGTGACGGCCCACTGCGCGGATGCGCTGCCGAGCATCAGGTTGACGAAGCAGCAGAGCAGTACGAACGGCACGAACACGGCGGGGCCCGTCAGGTTCCAGGCTTCGAGTTGGGCGGCTCCGACGACGGCGGTGATCGTGCCCAGGTTGGTCCAGTTGAAGAAGGCCACGAACTGCGCCGCGAAGAAGACCAGCACGAGGTAGAGCCCCATGGAGCTCATCGCCTGCGCCATTCCGTCGATCACGTCGCGGTCGCTGCGCATCGAGCCCGTCACGCGTCCATAGACGACGCCCGGCACGACGAAGAAGACGAAGATCAGCGCGACGACGCTCTTCAGGAGCGGGCGCAGGTCGGCGATCAACGACTCGTTCTCGGCGGGATCGCGGAACCAGCCGTTCGCCGGCAGCGCCGCCGCGGCGACCACCGCGGCCAAGCCGGCCGCGGTCACGAAGGCCCACAGGAGTCCGCGGCGCTCGAGGGGCGACAGCTCCCCCATGTCCTCGATGGCGTCCTCCACGCCCGCTTCCGCGTTCGACGGGTCGTAGACGCCCAGCTTCGGCTCGACGATCTTCGTCGTCACGAGCGTTCCCACGATCGTGATCATGAACGTGCTGACGACCATGAAGTAGTAGTTCGCCGTCGCCAGCACCTCCTTCGCTCCGCCGACGGCGTAGTCGAGATCGATCATCTGCGCGGCCTCGGTCGTGATCCCCGCCAAGAGCGGATCGACCGTTCCGATCAGGATGTTGGCCGAGTAGCCACCCGAGACGCCGGCGAAGGCCGCGGCCAGTCCGGCCAAGGGATGCCGCCCGACGCTGTGGAACACGACGGCGGCCAACGGGATCAGGACGACGTAACCCATCTCGGACGCGGTGTTCGAGACGACCGCGGCGAACACGACGGCCGCGGTCAAGAGGTTCCGGGGGGCGCCCAGGACGAGCGCGCGAATCGCCGCGCCCAGGAGGCCCGAACGCTCGGCGACGCCGACTCCCAAGAGCGCCACCAAGACGGTGCCGAGCGGCGCGAACGACGTGAAGTTCGTCACCAGGCTGGTGCCGATCCGCCGCAGCCCTTCCGCGTTGAGCAGGCTGACCGCGCGAATCATCCCGTCGGCGGCGCGGCCCTTGGCGCCCTCCGGCCGCGGATCCTGGACGGCCCACTCGAAGTGGCCGGCGATGGCCGAGAGCACGAGCACCAATACGCAGATCAGCGCGAACAGCGTGACCGGATGGGGCAGGAGATTCCCTAGCCATTCGACCAGGTCGAGAAAGCGTGCGAAGACACCGCGGCGCGGCCGCGTCGGGGGGGTCGTCATGGGCGCCAAGGTAGCGCATGAGGTCGGGATTGCCGCCGTCCGGCGCCGCCCTCCTCGAGCGAAGCGCTCTCACCGGCGCAACGAAAGGTTGACGCTGCCTTGAGGTCGCTGCCGCGGCGGACGCGGTCTCATGGCGCGGCACGAATCCCCGGGCCACGTGTTCGGGCTCTTGTTCGCGCGCAAGTACCCCCCAACTCAATTCGATGCAATCCAGCTCCCCCACCCGTTCGAGCGCGAGCCTCGCGCTCGGGCACCTCGAACGCGCCTTCCGCGCGCCGCCGCGCTTCCGCGGCGTGCCCCTCGAGCGGCTCCGCCATCGCACCTTGTGGATCTCCGACCTGCACCTCGGCTCGCGCCACAGTCGCGCCGAAGCGCTCTTGGGCCTCTTGGAGGCCGTCGAGGTCGAGACGCTGTACCTCGTCGGCGACATCATCGACGAGTGGAAGCTCCGTCGCGGCGCCGCCTGGCCGGTGGCACACGCCGCCGTGCTGGAGCGCATCGCCATCATGGCGCGCACGGGAACGCGAGTCATCTACGTCTCGGGCAACCACGACATCAGCCTGCGCGACGTGGACGTCGACGTGCCCGAGATCGAAGTCGTCGAGGAGACCGTTCACGAGACGGCGGACGGCCGACGCCTGCTCGTCATTCACGGCGACCAGTTCGACGAGTACTCCGACGAAGCGTCGCTGGTCGTGCGAGTCGGCGACTGGTCCTACCAGGCCGCGATGGCGATCAACCTGGTCTTCGACCGCGGCGCGCGGCGCAGCGGTGGGAGCACGCGCTCCTTGTCGCTGAGGCTAAAGCAGAAGGTGAAGAAGGCTGTCAAGTACATCGGCAACTTCGAGGGGCGCGTCGCGGCGCACGCAGCGCGCCTGGACGTCGAAGGAGTCGTCGCCGGACACATCCACAGGGCTGAGATTCGCAGGATCGGGGACATCCTCTACCTGAACGACGGGGACTGGGTCGAGAGCTGCACGGGCTTGGTCGAGGACGAGCACGGGCGGCTGTGCCTGTACCGCTTGCGCGCGGGCGAGTGGCGCGTCGAGACCGAGGAGCCCGAGCGCGCCGAGCCCGACTTTCCGGCTCGGGCACTCGCCCGTTGATCCGCCGAAGTTCTGTTCGATTCGGGGAATCCGACGCCGATCCCGGCGCGTAACGCTGGCCGCACAACCGACGAGGCGCGGCCTGCGCCTCGCGCTCGAATGACGATCCCTCGGACCCTCGTTGACCCCCTGCTTCGACGACCGTCGCGCGACGTGCGGCGGTGTCGGACGTCGATCGCCGCTCCTTCCATGGACGAGCAGACGACCGGCACGCCGCGCGAAGACCGACCTGCGGCCGCCGGGGCGTCCGCCTTCGCCCGCTTCTTGGCCGTCGGACCCGTGGGCGTCGCGCTCGGCGCCGCGCAGTACGAACTGCTCTGGCGGATCAACCCGCTCGAGCACGCGCGCGGAGCCACGACCTGGGCCGCTTCCTTCCTGATCGGCGTCGCTTGGGTCCACGCCTTGCACGTTCGCTTCACCTTCCGCGCGGAGCGTCGCCGCGGCTACTGGAGCACGCTGCCCCAGGCGTACTTCCTCTACTCGTTCAGCGCAGGTCTCGGCGTGTTGGCGATGTACCTGGCCGTCGATCTTGGCGGCGTCCATCGGTTCGCCGCATGGCTGGCGACGACGGCGGGCACGAGCCTCGTCAACTTCGTCCTCTTGCGCCGCTTGTTGACCTCCGGCCGCACGAGCGCGGGAGAGCGCGCGTGAGCAAGGCCGCCCAACAACCCTCGCTGGGCGACATCGCCGTCGTATTACCCACCAAGAACGAAGCCGCCAACATCGAAGGCTTCCTCGCCAGCCTGCCGCCCGAGGTTCTGCTGGTCGTCGTCGACGCCAGCAGCGACGACACGGTCGCTCGCATTCGAAGCCTGCGCCCGCGCAACACGTTGGTCGTCGAGGAGCTGCTCGACATTCCGCGTGCGCGCGAGCGCGGGGCGAGCCTCGCACGGCGTGACTGGCTGTTGTTCACGGATGCGGACATCGCCTTCGCGCCGGACTACTTCGAGCGGCTCCTCGCGCGGCGGTTCGCGACCGACCTCGGCGGCCTCTTCGGCCGCAAGCTGGCCGGCGACCGCTATCGGCTCTACGACTGGATCTTCGGCGCCGGCCAGCGAGTATGTTCGTGGGTGCGCATCCCGGCGGCGTCGGGTTCGAACATGCTGATCTCGCGCCTCGCGTGGATCGCTTGCGGCGGTTTCGATCCGAGCCTGGTCTGCAACGAAGACTCCGAGATCATGTGGCGCGTCCGACGCGCCGGCTACCGGGTCGAGTTCGCCGGCGAGCTCGTCGTGCACGAACGCGACGACCGGCGCCTGGCGCGCGGTCCACTGCGCAAGCTGGCGCACTCGCTGTTGCGCTGCACGACGCTCTACTTCGACCTCTTGCCGGAGCGTCTACGCAAGTCGGACTGGGGGTACTGGCGCACGGGAGCGAAGGACTAGGAGGCTCGAAGAAGTCATTCGGCACCATGAAGATGCTGCTCGTAACGGATTCCTGGGCTCCGTTGGTGAACGGCGTCGTGCGCACGCTGAGTCGCGTCGTCGACGGATTGCGCGACCGCGGACACGACGTCTTGGTCGTGTCGCAAGCAGGGTTCACCACGGTGCCGTGTCCCACCGAACCGGAGATTCGGCTGGCGCTCTTCGCGCGGCGCAAGTTGGAGCGCACGTTCGATGCGTTCGCACCGGACGCGCTGCACATCGCAACCGAGGGCCCGTTGGGGTTCGCCGCGCGCTCGCTCGCCAAACGACGCGCGATGCCGTTCACGACGTCGTACCACACGAAGTTCCCCGAGTACCTCGCCGAGCGCACGGGGATCCCGCGTCAGTTGACCGCGATCGCGCAGCGTTGGTTCCATCGCGCGAGCCAGCGCGTGCTGGTACCAACGGAGAGCCTGCGGCACGAACTCATCGCCGAGGGCTGGACGAACACCATCGCTTGGACGCGCGGCGTCGACGTCGAACTCTTCCGGCCGCGGATGAGCGTGCTCGACCTGCCGCGGCCGCTGCACCTCTCCGTCGGTCGCGTCGCGGTCGAGAAGAACCTGACTGCGTTCCTCGAGCTCGACCTGCCAGGTTCGCAGGTGATCGTCGGTGACGGGCCCCAGCACGCGTCGCTCGTCGCACGCTTTCCCCACGCACACTTCCTCGGCCGCCTCGAGGGCGAGGCCCTGGCGCGCGTCTTCGCCAGCGCCGACGTCTTCGTGTTTCCGAGCCGCACCGACACGTTCGGGCTCGTGTTGCTGGAGGCCCTGGCCTCGGGGTTGCCCGTCGCGGCGTTCCCCGTCACCGGGCCGCTGGACCTGATCGACGACGGATGCACGGGAGCGCTCGACGAGGACCTTGCTCTCGCGATCGCGCGCGCCCGCCAGTGCTCGCGAAGCGCGGCTCGCCAGCAGGCGCTGCGGTTCTCGTGGGAGCGCTGCGTCGACCTCTTCGAAGCCGCGCTGGCGGTCCGCACCGCGCCGCGGGCGACACCATCGGCACGCGTGTAGGGCCTGGTGCCGGGCTCCGCGGCGCAACCAGACGGCGCGGGGTTGCTGGGATCGAAGCCCTCGGCGAAGCTCTACCGTCGCACTCACACCCCCGCCCCCCATGAGCTCATTCGCCTTTCCTACGCTGGCCTCGCTCAGCGCGACGGTTCTCCTCGCTGCGCCGCTGGCTGCGCAACGGTCCCTCGAGCCCGCCACGGGCGCTGGCTACGACGCGCGCGAACGGCCGGTGCTCGTCGGGCCGGGCTATCGCATGGTCTTCGATTCCGCCGGCGCCGCCTACCATCCGGCGCTGGGAGCGGCGGCGGAGCGCGTCGAGGAGTTGAAGTTCCGCCTCGAAAGCGTGCGCGTCGGTCACAAGGTGGTGTGCGCTGGGTCGTCGGAGCCACCGACGCTCTTTGGGCGCCGCGTCACCTACCGACGAGCGGGCGGCTTGCTGGAGCGCTACGACGCGACGACCCAGGGCGTCGAGCAGACCTTCGTTCTCGTCGAGCGACCTGCTGCCGCTGGCGACCTGGTCGTCCGCGGACGGCTCGACGTTTCCATGCCCTTCGCGGGGCAGGACGAAGGCGGACTGCGCTTCGCCCGCGCGGAGCTCGGCAGCTTGTCGCTCGGTGCCGTGACCGGCGTCGATGCCGCGGGCCGCACCGCGCGCGGCGAACTTTGTTTCGATGGCGAGTACGTGGAGTACGTGCTGCCAGCGGCGTTCGTCGAAACCGCCGCGTATCCCCTGGTCGTCGATCCCTTGATCGAGTCCGCGAGTACCGTGTCGGGCGGCTCCGGCAACGAGGACTTCCGGCCCGACGCCGCCTACGAGTTGTCGGCGGACGAGTTCCTCGTCGTCTGGGACGTCGAGTACGGCCTCGGCGACTTCGACGTTCAGGCGCGCCGCGTGCGCGCCGACGGAACGCCGCTCGGCGGCATCCTTCCGATCCGAACCGTCATCGGCTCGGTCGCTGCGTTCCCCGCCGTGGCCAGCGTGCGCGGTGCGAACGCGTGGATCGTCACCTGGAGCGAAGGTGCGCTCCTCGGCGGTCGCAACGTCTGGGTCCGCACGGTCCTGCCCGGGGGTGTTGCGAGCCCGTCGGCGCTGGTTGCCAACGGAACGACCGCCACACGCTCCGACGTGGGTGGGGAGTCCATCCTCGATCCATCCGCCACCGAGGCGCTCGTCGCTTGGACGCATGGCACGACCGGCCTCTGGGCCGCCCAGGTGACACCCGGTACCGCGTCGACGGCGCCGGTCGTGTTCGATCACACGAACCTGGCGAGCCTTTCCAGCGGTACCTACACGAACCCCGCCATCTCGAAGAGCGGCGGCGGTCCCGGTCGCTGGGTCATCGCCGTCGAACGCAACCCGGCCCCGCCGACGACGGGCGATGCCGATATCGCCTACGTGCTCGTCAACTGGGAGCTCGCCCTCTTGGGCGGCCCGTTTTCGATCGCCACGCTCGGCGTCGACGAACGCAGACCGGACGTCGACGGCAGCGGCACGGAGTTCTACCTCGTGTACGAGCGCGAGAACGGGGTCGGCAACTACCAGATCCACAAACGCTTCTTCGGCACGAACGGCTTGCCCAGCTCGACGACGGCGACCGGCAGCGTGGTGCCCTTCCCCTTCTCGAATGAGCAGCGGCCGTCCGTCGCCTACACCGGCGACCGGATCGTGATCGCCTATCGGCGCACGTTGCCCACCGCGGGACTGTCGCTGATCCACTACTGCACGTCGAGCCTGCGACTTTGTTCGGACGTGCCGACGCCGACGAGTTCCGACGAAGCGCCCGCCCTCGCCGCGCGCTTCGCCGGGGCTGCGGAGGACACGTCCGACGAAGGACTCATGGCTTGGAAGTCAGGCGGTGCGACCTCGTCCATTCGCGTGCAGCCCTTCGATGGCACGCAACTCGGAGCCTACGTGACGCAGGGCGGCGGCTGCGGTGCCGCGGTCACGCTGACGCCGCACGGTGAATGGGCGCTGGGCAACGCCGGCTTCGGGTTCGACGTCGACGTGCTGGACGCAGGCGCCACTCTCGGCGTGCTGAACGTCCGCGTCCGCGACAGCTCGCTACCCGGCTACAACACGGGCGCCCTGTTCGCCTGCGGCGCTTGCACGCTGATGGTCGAAGCCGGAACCCTGCTCACGTTCCCGATCAGCGGAGGGAGCGGCTCGGTCGACACGCCGATCCCCGGCTTGCCGGAGTTGCTCTTTACCAAGGTCGCCCTGCAGTGCTTCGTCCTACCGACCACGGCCAGCCCGTGCGCCGCGGTCAGCAACGTCTCGGCGTCGGAGCGCGTTCACTTCACGCTCGGCGGCTGAGCGTTCGACGGGAGCTGGTCTGAAAGCCAAGCTACCGGCGCAGCGCGCGAAGCAGCTCGTCCTTCGTCATCGAGCTGCGCCCGGGAACGTCGCGCTCTTGCGCCAGGTTGTAGAGCTCTTGCTTGCTGCGCGCTTCCAGGGGCGCGGTGGGATTGCCCGTCCCCTGGGTCGTCTTGTTGGGGGTTCGCCCCTCTTCGCGGCGCTGCTTGTTCACGGTGCGCGCGGCGATCTCCTGGGCGCGTTCGGTGGACTTGCCGCGCTCCTTCGACGACTGCTTGATCTTCTTGTACCGGCGTTCGTCCTTGTCGCTCCAAGCATCGGGCATGGCGGGCTCCATCGGGTTCGGGTGGCCGCGCGGGAACGTGCGCGGCTCGACGTAGACAGCTCGGGAAGCAAGCGTCGTGCCGGCGGGCAAGCCCGCGTGCCGGAAATGGGACTTCGTCCCTTCCGCCGGCGGACGACGCGTCTCATGAGGCCCCGCGCACGCTCCGACGCTATTCTTTGCGCCCCGATCGCCGTCTCGCGAGTCCCTTCCTCCGCCGTAGCCCGATGACCGCCTCCCCCCCGAACGCGCCACTCGCGCGTTCGCTGCCCGCCCGCGGGCGCGCCTTCGTCGTCACTTGTCACGTCCTCGTGATCGCCGCATGCGGCGCCGAGGACGAGGTGCTTCCGGGCGGCATGCCGCCGCCCGCCGAAGTGACCGTGGCGCGGCCGCTCGTGCGGCCGATCGTCGAGTGGGACCGCTACACCGCCCGGGTCGAGCCCCTGGAAGAGGTCGCCGTGCGCGCTCGCGTCTCGGGCTACTTGCAGTCGCTGCACTTTCGCGGCGGCGCCCTGGTCGAGGCGGGCGACCTCCTGGCGGTCATCGATCCGCGGCCGTTCGAAGCCAGCCTGGCGCGCGCCCGGGCCGAACGCGAGGAGGCGAAGGCCGAACGCGCCAGCGCGGCAGCGCGTCGCGCGCAAGCCCTCGCCGCCTCTGCTCGGGCCACGGCGGCGCGCCAACTGGCCACGAGTCGGCTCGAGAACGCGCAGAGCGCCCTGGCGACGAACGCGATCGCGCGCGAGCAAGTCGACGTGCGGACGAGCGAACTGGCCCAAGCCGACGCCGAGGTCGCCGCCGCGGATGCTTCCGTTGCGCTCGCCGAGGCCGACATCATCGGAGCCGAGGCCGCCGTCGCCTCCGCCGACGCCGCGGTCGAACAGGCCGAACTCGAGCTCTCGTACACGCGCATCCTGGCGCCGATCGCGGGCCGCGCGGGCGACCGGCTCGTCACGCGCGGCAACCTGATCCAAGGTGGCATCGTGCTCGGGACCGCGCTGACTTCGATCGTGTCGCTCGACCCGATTCGCGTCACCTTCGATGCGGACGAACAAGAGTTCTTGAAGTACGTCCGCCTGGCGCGCAGCGGTCAACGCCGAAGCTCTCGCGACGTCAAGAATCCCGTCTACGTGTCGCTGCTCGACGAGGAGGGCTATCCCCACACGGGACACATGGACTTCGTCGACAATCGCATCGATCCTGCGACGGGCACGATGCGAGCCAGCGCGATCCTGCGCAATCCGGACGGAGAGCTGACGCCGGGGATGTTCGCGACGCTGCGCCTGCCGGGCAGCGCACGCTACGACGCGCTCCTGCTGCCGGACGAAGCGGTCATCGCCACGCAAGCGACGCGCTCCGTCTACGTGCTGGACGCAGCCGACGTGCCGCAACCGCGCGCCATCGAGCTGGGTCCCTTGATCGACGGCCTGCGCGTCGTGCGGAGCGGCCTCGAGAGCACCGACCTCGTCGTCGTCAACGGCTTGCAGCGAATCCGCCCCGGCCAGCCGGTCGCGCCCACGCTCGTCGAGCTCGAAGCGGAAGCGCAGGACGACGGCCTCCCGAACGACTATCAGCCGGTGCCCGAGAGCGACTGGATCCGCAGCGACGACGGGACTCCCCGGTGAGACTGCCGCAGTTCTTCATCGCGCGACCGCGCTTCGCGATCGTGCTGTCGCTCTTGATCGTGATCGCCGGCGCGATCGCGTACTTCCAACTGCCCGTCTCGCAATACCCGGAGGTCGCGCCGCCGACGGTGATCGTGACGGCCGTCTACCCCGGGGCGACGCCCGAGACGATCGCGGAAACGGTCGCGGCTCCGCTCGAGCAGGAGATCAACGGCGTCGAGGGCATGCTGTACCTCGAGTCGCAGTCGACGATCGACGGCGTGATGCAGTTGACGGTCACCTTCGAGTTGGGTGCCGACATCGATGCTGCGCAGGTCCTGGTGCAGAACCGAGTCCAGATCGCCCAAGCGCGCCTGCCCGAGGAGGTCCGCCAGATCGGCGTCACGACGAAGAAGTCGTCGCCGGACCTGATGATGGTCGTGCACCTCTTGTCGCCGGACGGGAGCCGCGACCAACTGTTCATCTCGAACTACGCCTTCTTGCAGGTGCGTGACGTGCTCGCGCGCCTCGACGGCGTGGGCGACGTGCGCGTCTTCGGCGGCAGCCCCTACAGCATGCGCGTCTGGCTCGACATCGAGCGGCTGGCCTCGCTCGAGCTGACCGCGGGCGACGTGATCGCTGGCTTGCGCGGTCAGAACGTCCAGGTCGCGGCGGGAGCGATCGGGCAGGAGCCGTTGGATCGAGGTGCGGCGTTCGAGGTCACGGTCGCCAGCCAAGGGCGCTTGCGCACGCCCGAGGAGTTCCAGGAGATCATCGTCAAGTCCGACGAAGGTCGCTTGGTGCGCCTCGGCGACGTCGCGCGCATCGAACTGGGTGCGCAGGACTACACCGTGCGCAGCTACCTCGACGGCCAGAACGCCGTCGCGGTGGTGATCTTCCAGCGTCCCGGCTCGAACGCGTTGTCGACGGCGGCGAGCGTCGAGGCGGCGGTCGAAGAGCTGTCGCTCGGCTTCCCCACCGGTCTCGAACACGCGATCGTCTACAACACGACGAAGTTCGTCTCGGACTCGATCGACGAGGTCTTTCGAACGCTCTTGATCGCGGCCGCGCTGGTCGTGCTGACGGTCTTCATCTTCCTGCAGAACTGGCGCGCGACGATCATCCCCGTGCTCGCCATCCCGATCGCGCTGATCGGCACGTTCGCGATCATGCTGGCGATCGGGGTCACGCTGAACAGCCTGTCCTTGTTCGGGCTGGTGCTCGCGATCGGCATTGTGGTGGACGATGCGATCGTCGTCGTCGAGAACGTCGAACGCCTGCTCTCGGAGGGTTGTACGCCCTTGGAAGCCGCGAGCCGCGCCATGCGCGAGGTCTCCGGCGCGTTGATCGCGACGACGGTCGTGCTCGTCGCGGTCTTCGTCCCGACCGCGTTCATCGGCGGCTTGAGCGGGCAGTTCTATCGCCAGTTCGCCCTGACGATCTCCGCGTCGACCGTGATCTCGACGTTCGTGTCGCTGACGCTCAGCCCCGCGATGGCGGCCTTGATCCTGCGTCCGCCCAACCAACGCAAAGGGGTCGGCAGGTTCGTGTTCGGCTGGTTCTTCGTACTGTTCAACCGCGCGTTCGTGTTCGGCAGCCGGTTGTACGCTTCGACCGTCGGAGCGGCGCTGCGCTTGCGCACGCTGGTGTTGGCCGTGTTCGTGGGTCTCCTCGGACTCACCTGGTGGGCCTTCGCCACCGTGCCCGGCGGCTTCGTCCCGCCCCAGGATCAAGGCTACTTGATCATCGCCGTGCAGCTTCCCGACGGCGCGTCGCTGGCGCGCACCGACGATGTCGTGCGACGCGTCACCGAGCTCGCGCTCGACACGCCGGGCATCGACCACGCGGTCGGTTTCACGGGCTTCTCGGGCGCGACGCGAGCCGTGTCGGCCAACGCGGCGGCGCTCTTCACGGTGCTCGACGACGCCACCGAGCGCGCCGAGACGGGGCTCGACGCGGAGCTGATCCTGGCGGACCTGCGCGGTCGGCTCGCGTCGATCCAAGAGGCCTTCATCGTCGTGATCGCGCCACCGCCCGTCCCCGGAATCGGCACCGGGGGCGGCTACAAGCTGCAGATTCAGGACAAGGCGGGGTTGGGGTTCGAAGCGCTCAACCAAACGGCTTGGGCGATCGCCGAGGAAGCGGGTCGGACCGAAGGCTTGGTGCAGGTCTTCTCGACCTTCACGGCCGGCAGCCCGCGGCTCTACGCAGACATCGACCGCGCGAAGGCGCGCATGCTGGACGTGCCGCTCGAGAACATCTTCCTGACGCTCCAGAGCTACCTCGGGTCGGTCTACGTCAACGACTTCAACCTTCTCGGGCGCAACTTCCGCGTGACCGCGCAGGCCGAGTCGCGCTTCCGCGACGAGGGCTCCGACATCTTGCGCATGCGCACGCGCAGCAACGCCGGCGCGATCGTGCCGCTGGGTTCCCTGGTCGAACTGGAGTACCGCACCGCGCCCGCGCGCGTCGTGCGCTTCAACCTGTATCCGGCCGCCGACGTGCAGGGCGATTCCTTGCCCTCGTTCTCGACGGGCCAAGCGCTCGACGCGATGGAAGCGATCGCCGAACGTACCTTGCCGATCGGCATGGACTACGCCTGGACGGACCTCGCCTACCAAGAGCGTGCCATCGGCAACTCGACGACGATCGTGCTCGCGCTGTGCGCCTTGCTGGCATTCTTGGCGCTGGTTGCGCAGTACGAGAGTTGGGTCCTGCCGCTGGCGGTCATCCTGATCGTGCCCCTGTGCTTGCTCTTCGGACTGGCCGGCATCGCGCTGCGCGGCATGAGCAACGGGGTGTTGGTGCAAGTCGGCTTCGTCGTCCTCTTCGCGCTCGCCTGCAAGAACGCGATCCTGATCGTCGAGTTCGCGAAGGCCAAGGAGGACGAAGGCCTCTCGCCCGCGGACGCCGCGCTCGAAGCGTGCCGCTTGCGCCTGCGGCCCGTGCTCATGACGGCGCTGTCGTTCGTCCTCGGCGTCCTGCCGCTGGTGTTCGCGACCGGGGCCGGTTCCGAGATGCGTCAGACGCTGGGCACCGTGGTCTTCAGTGGCATGACCGGCGTCACGTTCGTCGGACTGCTGCTGACGCCCGTCTTCTACGTGGTGCTGCGAACCCTGGCGTTGCGCTTCGCTGCGCGCAAGTGAGGCGCGGGCGAGCGCCGCGCTTTCAGTCGGCGAGCGCCATGCAGTCGATCTCGACCAAGGCTCCCTTCGGCAATCCGGCTGCGGCCACCGTCGCGCGCGCCGGCAGCGTTGGCCCGCGGAAGAACGTCGCGTAGACCTCGTTCACGCTGGGGAAGTCGTCCATCGTGCGGAGGTACACCGTCGTGCGCGCCACGCGGCCGAGGCTCGAACCCGCGGCTCGCAGCACGGCCTCCAGGTTCTCGAGCGCGCGCCGCGCCTGCGCGGCGGCGTCCTCGCCCACCAACTCGCCACTGGCCGGATCGAGCGCGATCTGGCCCGAGCACAGGATCCAGTCCCCCGCTCGAACGGCTTGGCTGTACGGCCCGATGGCGGCGGGCGCGGCGTCGGTCGCGATGCGGACGAGGTCGGTCATGAGCGCTTCGTCGCCAAATGCTCGGCGACCAGAGGTGGAACGAGCAGGCCGACGTCGCCGCCGAACTGGGCGATCTGACGCACGAGCGTCGCGCGCACGTGCGAGTACTCGGGGCTCGAACCGAGGAACACGGTGTCGAGTTCCGGCGCCATTTGACGATTCGTGCCCGCCATCGGCAACTCGTCGTCGAGATCGCCGCCGGAGCGCACGCCGCGAACGAGCACGCCGCAAGCGTGCTCGGCTGCAGCCTCGACGACCAGTCCGTCGATCGCGACCGCGTTCGTGTTGGGCTGGTCCGCGAGCAAGCGCCCCCAAAGTTCCAGCCGCTCCTCCAACGTCAACCACGAGCGCTTCGAAGGATGCGCGGCGACACCGACGACGACGCCGTCGAAGAGCACGGCGGCGCGCAGCACGAGGTCGAGGTGACCCAGGGTCGGCGGGTCGAAGGAACCGGGGAAGAGCGCGCGCGTCATGGGCCAAGCCTACGCTTTCGAGCGACACCGATTCACGCCTCGTTCGTCGGGAGTCGGTGGCGAACCACTTCGAACGCGACCCGCCCAGAGCCCGGCTCGAGCGGCCGCTGGTCGCGTTGGCGCTGGCGGCTGGCGCCGGCCAGGTGGCCGGGCTCGTCGGCGGCTGGACCTACGCCTTGGTCGGGCTGGCGTGGTTCGGGGGCGGCGGCAAGTGCCTTCGGTTCGCGGTCGCGCTGGCGGCGCTGGTCGCGGCGTTGGTCGCGGCGCTGGTCGCCGAACGCGGGGCACCGACCGCGGCTTGGGATCCGCTCGCGTCCCTGTCCGAGCCGGCGCGCGGGCGTTGGGAGCCGCGCTCGCGCGATCGCACCCTCGGGCGGCTCGTCGCCGAGGGCGCGGGAACCTCGCTCGCGCACACGGTCGACCTCCAACTCGAGGGCGCCGCGCCGCGCGCCGGCGAAGCGCTCGAGATCTTGACGCTCGGTCGGCTGCGCCTACCGGCCGCGGGCCCGGTCGTGCGTCGCGAGTCGCGGCCGCGGGCGACGGTCCGTGCCGACGCGTGGCGCCGGCTGGAACCGGGGCCGCCGCCGCGCGTCCTGGTCACCGCGCGCCGGTTCGTGGCGCAGCGCTTGGTGCCGGTGGAGCGCGCGGCGGGCCACCCGGGGCTGCTGCGTGCGCTCGTGCTCGGCGACGTCGGCGATCTGCCGTACGAGCGCCGCGACCTCTTCACGCGCACCGGCACCCGGCACCTCCTGGCGATCAGCGGGCTGCATGCCGGATTGGTGGCGCTCGGACTCGCATTGGTCTTCGGCCAGAGCGGTCGGCGTGCGCGGCCCTTGGCCGTCGCGACGACGCTGGTGCTGATCGCGTGGGCGCTGCTCTCGGGCGCGGCGCCGCCCGTGCGGCGCGCGGCCTTGACGCTGTCGGTCGCGCGGCTCGCCGCGTGGTTGCCGCCGCTCTCGAGTCGCTTCGACGCGCTCGGGCGTCGCACCGACGGGCGCTCGCTGCTGGCGCTCGCGTTCCTGGTCGAATTGGTCGGCGATCCCGGCGCGGTGCAGTCGCTCTCCGTGCAGCTCTCCTACGGTGCGACGGCTTCGCTCTTGTTCGTCGCGCCCGCCTGGACGCGCGTCGCGCGCGCGTGGCTGCCGACGTTCACGACACCCTGGACGTTGCTCGGCGCAAATGCCTTCGAGCGCACCTGGCGCGCCGTGGCGGATCGCGTCGTGCGAGCATTCGCCGTGTCGATGGCGGCCTCGACCGTCGCCAGCCTGGCGACGCTGCCCGTGCTCTGGCTGACCTTCGGCGAGGCGTCGTGGGTCAGCGTGCCCGCGACGCCCTTGGCGCTGCCGGGCTTGGCGGCACTGTTGTTCGGCGCTTTCCTGGCGCTGGTCGGACTGCCCGGCGCCGAGTGGCTCGTGGGCGCGGCGGGCGACGGCTTGGTCGGGATGCTAGCGGCCTTCGATGCCTTGCCCGGCACGCCGAGCTTGTTGCCGCTCGCGCCGGGTTGGGCCGTGTGCGGCGTGTGTCTGGGCGGGCTCGCGTTGCCGTGGCTCGGGCGTTGGTGGTGGGTCTGGTGCGCGGCCGCGGTGTGGCTCGTCTGGCCGCGGGCGGTGCGCGCGGAAGGCCTCGAGGTCCACGCGCTCGACGTCGGCGCCGGAACGGCGATCGTGGTGCGTTCGCCGGGGGTCGACGCGCTCGTGTTCGACGCGGGCTCGCGTGATCGACGCGCCGTGTGGGACTCGGCGCTGGCGCCGCTCTTGGCGAGCTGGGAGGTGGACGAGGTGCACGTCGTGCTGTCGCACACCGATCTCGACCATCGCGTCGCCCTGCCTCAGCTCTTCACGCGCACGCGCATCGTGAGCGTGGCCGGACCGATCCACGCCGACGGCGAGGTCGCGCACTGGGACGGCGACGGAGCCCGGCTCGAGGCGGGGGATCTAGCACTCGAACTCGTGCGCGGACTCGAGCGAGGGGGCAACGAAGGCTCGCGCAGTCTGATCGTGCGCTGGCGCGGACGCTCGCTCTTGCTCTCCGGCGACGCGGAGGCGGAGGGGCTCGCCCGGAGCCTCGAGCGCGGGGATCTCGCCGGACCCTTCGACCTGGTGTCGATGCCGCACCACGGGTCAGAGACGCGGCTCCTGGGCGCGTTCCTCGAGCAGACCGACCCTGCGCGGGCCTGGGTCAGCGGGGCCGCCGATGCACCGATCCTACCGGAGCTCGAGCGGCGCGGTCTCGCTTGGGAGGTGACGGGGCGCTCGGGGCCGCTCGTGCTGCGCTTGCCGCCCCGGAGCCCTTGAGCGGGTCTTACCCAAGCTTGACCGCTTTGACGCTCGGCCCGAGGCTGCTTTCCGGCTCGTCCCGTGAGACGCTCCTCGCTCCGCCGTTCCGTCACCCTCGCCATGCCATGCGCAAGCTCTCCAGCATCCTGACCGTCGCCCTGTTCGCGGGCCTGGTCGCCCCCGTCGCGGCGCTCCCGTCCGGCGAGGCGACCGAGCAAGAGGCCCAAGCCGCTCAGCGCGAGGACCGCGGGCGAACGATGCTGTTGCACACGCGCGATGGCCGCATCCTGCGCGTGCGTGCGCGCCAGGTCGACGCGGGCTTCGAGGTGCGCCAGGGTCGCGATTGGATCGCGCTGCCGGCGAACTTCGTCGAGCGTGCCGTCAACGAGAGCGACGTGCTGGCCGAAGCACGTGAACTCGAACGCGCCCTGGGACGGAAGCCGGAGCCGACGCGGCGCGTCGCCTACGCGGACTGGTTGGCGCGCGAGGGGCTCTATCCCGAGGCGGTGCGTGAGCTCGATCGGGTCTTCGAGGCCTCGCCGGACGAGCCGGCGGCACTGGCGCTCTTGACGCGCATCGAGATTCCCCTCGTCCTGCCGGACGCGACGGAGGACTTCGACCGCTTCCTCGCGCAGGCGGCCAGCGGCTCCCCCGCCGGGCGGGAGATCGCCGTGCTCGACCTCGAACGAGCGGCGGCCGACGGGGCGCTGGGCGACCTCGCCGCCGCGCTCTCGGAGGCACTGCACGAGAAGACGCCCAAGCGGCGCGCCTTCGCCGCGCTCGCGCTCAGGCGACTCTTTCCCGGGCGTGCGGTGCGCGCGCTGCTCGGTCGCTCGCTGCTCGATGCGTCCTCGGACGTGCGCGTCGAGGCCAGCCGCGGCCTCGGTGCGGTGGACGATCCAGCGGTCGCCGTCCCTGCACTGAAGGCGCTCTCCCACTCGCATCCCAAGGTGCGCCAGTACGCCGCGGAATCCTTGGGCGCGATGGGCTACCCCGAAACCGTCGAGCCGATGATCTCGTTCTTGGGCAGCGCGCAATCGTCGAGCAGCGGCGGCCGCGCGCCGCACCGGCACATCTTCATCGGGCGCCAGTTCGCCTACGTGCAAGACTACGACGTCGAGGTGGCGCAGTTCCAAGCGATCGCCGACCCGGTGATCAACGTCGGCATGGAGGGCGCCGCCTTGGACGTGGCCGTCCTAGGAGCGTCGACCGATCGCACCGTGGTCTCGGTGCGTCGCTCGCTGGTGCAACTGACGGGGCACGAAGGTCGCACGAACCACTCTTGGGAACGCTGGTGGTCCGAGAACGCCGAGACCTGGCGCGCCAACCTCGAACGCGAGGGCGGGCCGGTCTCGGGAGCGGACGGCAACTGACGCGAACCGCGGCGCCTCAGGCGCCGGACGGGAAGCTCTTCTCGATCCAGCCCTGGAAGCCCTGCAGCGCGACGCGTTGCAGGTACGGTTCGAGCCCGCGCAAGCCCCCCAGCTCGGCGCCGCCGCCGGCGCGGCCGGGGCCGCCGTGGATGCTGGCCGGAAGAACGGTCCCGGGCGGCAGCGTCTGCTCGGCGACGCGGTCGGACGCGACCCAGACGCGACCGTGCCAGGGCGCGATGCCGCGGAAGACCGCGTTGGTCCAGTCGCGGTCGTTCGAGTAGAGACTCGCCACCAGCCCGCCCCCACCCAGGTTCACGAGGCGCACGGCTTCGGCCGCCTCGCCCGAGTAGGGCAGGATCGTCGCGCAGGGTCCGAAGACCTCGAACTCGTGGAAGCAGTCGGCCTCGGCGTCGTTCGCGACCATCAGGGTCGGTGCGACGTAGTAGCCCTTGTCGTGCACCGGCGCGTTGCCGCCCGTCGCCACGGCGGCGTCGCGCGTGAAGCGCTCGATGCCGGCGCGAACGTCGTGCAATTGCTGCTCGGAGGCCAAAGGACCCATGTTCGTCTCACGGCTGGCGGGGTCGCCGACTTGGATGCGACCGAGGCGCGCGACCAGTTCGTCGCGCACTTCCGTCACGCGGTCGGCGGGGACGAAGATACGCCGAACCGCGGTGCATTTCTGACCCGTCTTCTGGGTCATGTCGCGCGCCACGTTCTCGAGGAAGAGTCCGAAGGTCTCGGCATCGACGGCGACGTCGGCACCGAGCACGGCGGCGTTCAACGAGTCGGCTTCGATGTTCACGTGCACGTTGTTGCGCACGAGATTGGGATGACCGCGCAGCTTGGCGCCGGTCTTCGAAGAGCCGGTGAAGGCCAGGCAGTCCTGCGCTCCCATGTGATCGAGCAGGTCGCCCGCGCTGCCCGCCAGGACCTGGAAGCTGCCTTCGGGGAACAGCTCGCTGGCCACGACGATCTGGGCGATGCGCCACGCCAACATGGCGGTCGGCGTGCCTGGCTTCTCGATCACGGGCATGCCCGCCAACAAGGCGCAGGCCATCTTCTCGCCCATGTTCCAGGCGGGGAAGTTGAAGGCGTTGATGTGCACCGCGACGCCCTCCTTCGGGACGAGCAAGTGCTGGCCCCAAAAGCGCGACGTGCGCCCCAGTTGCTCGCCGGGACCGTCGGCGAGCACGTCGCCCTCCTCCAGGCTCTCGCCCCAGTGCGCGTACGCGGCGAGCGTGCCCGTGCAACCGTCGACGTCGAACTTGGCGTCGCCTCGCGTCGTGCCGGCGTTGGCGGTCGAGATGTCGAGCAGTTCCTCGCGGTGCTCGTGGATCGCTTTCGAGAGCGCCTTCAAGCGCCGCGCGCGTTCCCGGAAGCCGAGCGCCCGCAGCGGCGGACCCCCCACCTCGCGCGCGTGATGCACGACGGCCGCCATGTCGATACCGGCCGTACTGGCGGTCGCCAGGGGCTCCTCGGTGGCGGGGTTGACGAGGGTCGCACCGGCGGTCGTGCCGGCGGTCCAGGAACCGAGCACGTAGCTCTCGAGGGTCTTCATCGGAATCTATCGGTCAGCGGAATGGATCGATCGTGGAAACAGCGTTCGAGCGCAAGAGTCTAGCCGACGACGCTTGGACGGCGCGGCGCCGATCGTTCATCCTCTTGGGCGATGAACGACAAGACTCCCGTCGAAGCTTCGAAGTGGTTGCCCCCGGGTACGTTCGACGGCCAGCGCGTCGTCGTCACGGGCGGCGGGACCGGACTCGGTCTCGAGATCAGCCGCGGCTTCGCGGATCTCGGCGCGAGCGTGGCGATCCTCTCGCGCAGCCCCGAACACCACACGGAGCTCTTGGACGAGGCCCGACTACGCGGTTGGAACGTTCATTCCTTCGCCTGCGACGTGCGCGAACACGAAGCCGTCGCGCGCGCCGCCGAGGAGGCCACGCGCGCGCTCGGCGGCGTGGACATCTTGGTCAACAACGCCGCGGGCAACTTCGTCTGCCCCACCGAGCGCCTGTCCGCCAATGCTTGGCGCGCCGTGCTCGGCATCGTGCTCGACGGCACGTTCTACTGCAGCCGCGACTTCGGCAAGGTGATGATCGCGGCGGGCGGCGGACAGATCTTCAACGTCGTCGCCACCTATGCCTGGACCGGCATGCCCGGCGTCGTGCACTCGGCCAGCGCGAAGGCCGGCGTGCTGACGATGACGAAGACGCTGGCCGCCGAGTGGGCGCGCTTCGGCATTCGCGCGAACGCGATCGCGCCCGGGCCGTTCGAGTCCGCGGGCTCGAAGTCGAACCTGTGGCCCGAGAACGATCTCGAGGACGTCGTGCGCGAGCTCGTGCCGTTGGGCCGCTTCGCCACCACTTCCGAGGTCGCCGCGCAATGCCTGTGGGTGATGAGCCCCGCCAGCGTCTACATGACCGGCGAGTGCATCGTGCTCGACGGCGGGATCTCGTTGCCAAAGACGATGTGGGAGCCCGGAGCGCGCGTCAAGCGCGAGAAGGAGTGAGCGGCTCGCGGGCGAACCTCTCGACCGAAGCGCACAACGCTGGAAGCCGCGCGCTGGCGAGCGGCGACTCCCTGGCCGCGCTGGCCGCGTTCGACGTCGCGGACCAGGAGGCGCTCGACGCGGTCACGCGGGCCGGGCCTCCTCTACTTCGGCGCGGGCACGAGCGGTCGCTTGGGAGCGCTCGACGCGGCCGAGTGCCCGCCCACGTTCGGAGTGCCCGCCGATCGGATCGTCGCGCGCATCGCCGGCGGCGAGCGCGCACTCGTCGCCGCCGTGGAAGGCGCGGAGGACGACCGGGCGGCTGCGGTTCGCGACGTGGACGAACTCGGCGTCGACGCGCCCGACCTGGTCGTCGGCATCACGGCCGGCGGCACCACGCCCTACGTGCACGCGGCGCTGGCCCGCGCGCGCGAGCGCGGCGCCACGACGATCTTCCTCGCCTGCGTCGGCGCCGACGAGGTGCCGGACGACGCCGAGCTCTCCGTGCGCCTCGTCACCGGGGCCGAATTGGTGGCGGGCTCGACGCGACTCAAGGCGGGCACGGCGACGAAGCTGGCGCTGAACCGGCTCTCCACCACGGCCCTGGCGCGACTCGGCCACGTCGCGGGCGGCCGTATGGTGGACGTGGCGACGCGCGCGAACGCGAAACTCTGGGCCCGCGCCGTCGACACACTGGTGGCGGAGTGCGCGCTGGCGCCGGCCGCCGCCGAAGCGTTGCTGGAAGCCGCCGGCGGCGGACTCAAGCTGGCCTGGGCCGCCGCGCACCTCGGCGTCGAACCGCCCGAAGCCGCGCGACGCCTAGAGTTGGTCGCCGGCGACCTGGACGCGCTGCTGGCCGCCGATTAGCGCGGGTGGAGCCTCGTCACGCTCGACGAGACTCCACCGGCGACGAACACTTCTCCGACTACGGCAGATCGTAGTACTGCACGTGCCGAGTGAACGGCGACGGCATCACCGTGCCCACGATCGGCAGCGCGATCAGACCGGGGATCGGGACCGACCAGTTGGAGCGCAGGTCGAGCATGCTTTCGAGTGCGATGCCCGTGGGCGACGCGATCTGTCGGTCCCAGCCGCCGCGCGACCCGGCGCCGTACTGGAGATCGACGAAGTTCTGCGGCGGGCACGACTCGCGCCAGAAGACCGGGCCCTCGTAGACCAGCGCGCTCTCCGTTCCCGGATAGACGGCCGGGCTCATCCAGCGGCCGATGCTGGTCGAGACCAAGTGCAACCACGGAAAGCCGCTGCCCGTCACGTCGAGGCTCAACGCGCCGCCGCCGCACTGCCCGAACGCCGTCAACTGCGTCGCGGCGTTGCGTGGCGGTAGCGTCAAGGAGCCGGGACACACACAGCCGTTGGCGAGCACGTTGAGAATTCCCTGCGGCACGCGGTCGCGCGCTCGGCAGGTGGCTGCCGCGGGATCCCCCGGATCGCGTAGCGCGCCTTGGATCGGTGCACCGCCGGGCGGCGGCACGATCGCGCTGTGATCGAACGGCTGCAGCGCGTTGTCGGGCGCCACGAACGCGTGCGTCCGCGCAGGATCGAAGGCGCCGGGCATGGCCGAGATGCCGGGAGCGTGCAAGAACCGATCGCAGTTGTGGAACAGGACGAGCGCCGATTGCCAGGCGGGCAAGGGCCCGGGCACCTGGCAGGCGCGCGCGTAGTCGACGTACCCGTAGTAGAACGACGGGTCGTCCGCGGGCAGGAACGGGATCGGGGCGGTGTCGAGGTCCGCCACGACGAGGAAGCGCCAAACCTGGATCAGGTTGCCGGCGGGATCCACCTCGTCCCAGGTGCGGCTGTAGGCCATCTCGAGCGTGCCCGTGGCGATCGAGGTGCCGGCGGCCGCGCTGAAGTTGGACGAGTAGACGTCACACGTGATGGGCACGGGCGCTGTGACGGTGATCGAGCACGGCTGCTTGGGATCAGGGTTGCAGGAGGTCCAGGAGACCGCGCTGCCCTGGACCGACCAGTCGGGAAACGCCGGCAGGTTGATGGAGACGGAATCGCAGCACAATCCGTCGAGATTGTCGGGACCAAAACAGGCCTGCGACCGAGCCATCGGCGCCAGCGACGCGAGAGCCAAGCCGATCAGGAACGAGCCACGCAACTGCTTCATCGAACGAATCCTCCTTGGATGGTCGAACCGGAACCGGGCGAACGGAGCCCCAGAAATGCGGGGCTCGGGGGCAACCGAGGATGGGCCGCATCCTCGAGGGATCGGTTGGGGAGCTGCCTCCCGCGGTCGACCACCGCTGTAAGAGACGCGTAGGCGAGCCCCACTGTTCCCCTACGTCAGCGACCGAGCCGGACTTTTTTTCCGGCCCGCAGCCCGCCCCGCCCTACCCCGTGGTGACGACGCCAGCCACGAGGCGCTCCCAGTCGAAGGCCGGGCCGGGGTCGATCTTGGAGGTCGTCAGGTGGTAATGGCCGATCAAGCCGCGATGGGCCGCGTACTCCTCAGCGGTCAAGCGATCCGTCCGGACGGCGCCGTTCGCGTCTCGCGGCGCGTCCGGGGCCAAGCGCGGAAACACGCGGCACAGGGTCGAGGTCAGCGCCACGAGCGAATCGTACTGCGGCCGCGTGAAGTCGTACTGCAGGAGCGGCATGCCGTGGATCTCACCCTGGATGAGTTGCGGTCGAGCGGGACGCGCCTCGAGGTCGGGGGGCAACTCGCCGCGTGCGACGCGCTCGGGCAAGGTCACGTAGGCGCCCTCGTCGTCGTGTGCGTACCAGCGCTCGAGCGTCTCGTCGCCCACCGGCCACGCGCCGATCTGTGCGATCTCGATGCCGATCGAGCGCGAATTCGCGTGCGCCGCATGCCAGGCGCGCTCCTTCAGATCGAGCGTCTGGTAGATCGTCCCATCGAGATCGAGCAGGAAGTGTACGGACAGTTTCCGGCGATCCTGCAGGACGTCGAAACACGTACGCGAGGTACCGCATACGTCGTAGTGCAGAACGAAGAGGTCGACCGCCTCGCGCAGCGTTTCGAGGTCGTTCGGCTCGGCGCGTAGGCGCTGCTCGAGATCGCTGCCATCGAACGTGCGCACCGGACCATAGCGCAGGCCGCGAATCGGCTCCTTGCGCCCGCTCTCGAAGCGCGGCTCGATCGAATAGGCGTCATAGTACGGCGCCTGATGCCAGAGGATCACAGGGGCATCGACGGGCACACGCCGGCCGCACACGACCAGCTCGCGACCCTGGGAGGATTTCGGGCGCTGCGTGCGACCGGCGACGCAGCCGAGCGTCATGGCAGCGGTCGCGGCGCCCGCGGAAACGAGAAGGGATCGTCGATTCATGGAAGTTCGTGGCGCAGGAACCGCGTCACCGTGGCACGCGAGTCTACGAAACGCCGACCGGCGCGCCGCATGGCTCGCCTCGCTCCCCGACCGCCCCGTTCTCGCGATGACCATGGATGACGACCGCCAGCGCTCGGAACGCCCGACATCGCCGCGCAAGCGCGGGGACGGGGGCGCCTGGCATCCCGGCACGCTCGACTGGCGCCGACACGGCACGCTGTGGATCCATCCGTCGCTCGTCGCGCTCCTGGGTCCCGAGGATCCGGCGCTGGGCGCGAGCGCCCGCGCGCTCGCCACGGCGGCCCGCACGGTCCGCTGGGACGAACTCGGCTGGTCGGACGCCGTCGCCGTGGGTGTCGCCGGGAGCGCGTTGCAGTCGCAGCTCGACGCGCCGCCCGCCGACCTCGACATCGGCGTGCACCTCCTGCTTCGTGCGACCGGCAAGCGAGTGCGTCGAGCCCAAGCGCTGGGCCGCGGCCTGGCGGCGACGGTCCGGGCGTGCACCGCGGCTCTGGCTCGCGAGGACGTCACCCTGGCGCGGGCCGAGACGGACGCAGGCACCGAGGAGCAGCGCTCATGGACGCCCGAAGAAGTGGAGGACGCCGCGGTCCCGGGCTCCCGCCTGGAGCGCGCTTGGCACACGTCGTTGGAAGCGTCGCGCCGCACGACGGCCCTCTACCTGCCGAACGCGCCGGACCTGCCGTGTCCGATCGAGGTTCAATTCCAGCACTCCCTGTTCTTCGACGACGGCCGCTACCGACTCGAGCCCAGCGCCTTCGCGACGGGAACCGGACGGGCGGTGTTCGAGCGCGCGTCCTTGCATGCCTACGGCAGCCTCACGAGCGCGCGGCGACGGGCGTTGGGACCGGACGCCG
>JBBDIB010000083.1:75678-80019 GCA_040880665.1 Planctomycetota bacterium | reverse complement strand
CTCAACAGCAAGGATCGGGCGCGAGCCGTTTGGGTGGGATGGCCGGACGCTTACGTTGATCCCTTCCCTCTTCGGCATCATGGGCTCGGTTGTCGGTGCGGGAATGTCCGTGGTGGGTGCAGCCACGGGCACTGCTGCGGTCGCGGGGCTAGAGGGGACACGACAAACTCGCATGGAGGAGCAGCTTGGGGCCAGTTTCGACGCGGCAGGTCTTCCGAGATCCTACCTTGTCAGCCTCAGTGGGGCTGAGGGGCTGACGCCCGCGGAGCGAAGCGCGCTAAGCGCCGAGCAGCTAGAGTTGATCACGCAAGCTGAGCTGACGATCGCAGGCGACAAGATAGGCGCTGCCGGAGGTGGTGCGGCTGCCGTCGGGATGGGTCTTGGCGTTCTATTCTTCGGTGCCTGCGGCGTCGCATTTCTCACTAGCGGCTTGCTCGGCTGGTTGCTGGTCATGAAGAAGAAGGTATTACAGTGTTCCAGCTGCAATGCCGTCGTCGCCGCTTCCTAGATCCTCTCGCGCGCAAGCAATGGTCAGGGGTTTGAGTCCCCTCTCTGGCTCCCTTCCCCGCTCCCCGACCGTTCCATGTTGCGCGCCCTCCTGACCGTGTTGGTCTTCGCTGCGCTGGGGATCGCCCTTGCGTTCGGTGCCCATCGCTTGCTCCAGCCGCGGCTCGCGGCGCTGGACGAGCGGCTCGGTACGGTGCGGGCCGAACTCGAGGATGCCCGGCGCTCGCTCGAGGAGACGCTCGAGGACACCGTGGCGCGCGAGGAGTACGACCGGCTCGCGGGGCGCCTGGAGCGGGCCGAAGCGCGGGGCCAGCGCGGTTCGTCGGCGGCTCGCGTGCGCGCCGCTGTGACGGCGCTGGAGGTGGGCGCCTGGGCCCAGGCCGCCGAACTTCTCGACGAGGTGCGTGGCGGAGGTTGGGAGCTCGAGCATCTCGCCCTGCGTCTTGGACGCGAGCTGCGCGAGCTGAGCGGGCACGAACTCCTGGTCAACGACCTGGACCTGGCGGGTCAGGTCGTCGTGTCGGCCGGGGCGGACGGCACGGTGCGCGTGTTCGACCTCGAGGGCGACGAGACGCTCGCCGTGCTGCGCGCGGACGGCGAGTCCTTCGTGTCGGTGGCGATCGCCGCGGATGGCTGGACCGTGGCCGCCGGCGACGAAGCCGGTCGCGTCGCGCTCTGGGACCTGCGCTCGGCGGCGCTGCTAGGGAACTTCGAGGTGGGGGCGGGGCCGGTGCGCGACGTCGCGCTGGACGCGACCGGAGCCCGCGTGGCGACGGCGGGCAGCGATGGAGTCGTGGGGCTCTGGTCGCGGACCGGCGAGCGGCTGGCGCGCTGGGCAGGCCACGACGGCGAGGTCAACGGCGTCGCGCTCGCCGGCGACCGTGTGCTGAGTGGCGCGGACGACGGAACCGTGCGCGCCTGGCGCGTCGGTCGTCGCGACGCGGAAGCCGTGTTGCTCGGACACGAGGGTTGGATCCGCGCCGTGGCGCTCGTGGGCGACCTCGCCGCCAGCGCCTCGGACGACGGCACGGTGCGCGTCTTCGACCTGACGACCGGCGCGACGTCGAGCGTCTTGGAAGGACACACCGAAGCCGTCCTCGACGTGCGTTTCCTCGCCGACGGACACCGGCTCCTCACCGCGTCGGACGACGCGACGATTCGCCTTTGGGATCGGCACCTGGCCGAGGAGATCGAGGTCTTCCGTTGGCCCGGTGCGACGGTCGAGCGCGCGCTCGCGACGCCCGACCGTTCGACCGTGGTGTTCTCCACCTACGACGAAGTCGTGCGCGTCTGGTCGCGCGGCGGCGAGACGGGTCGCGTGGAGCTCGAGACCGAGCTGGGTGAGATTCGGGCCGCGACGATTCGCGACGGTCTGGTCGCGCTGGGGGGCAGTCTCGGCGGCGTGCAGTTGATCGACGTGGGCGACGGCCCTCCGAGCGGCGGGTCGGGGCGCATCCAGCGTTTCGACGTAGGAGTCGCGGCCGTGACGGCGATCGTCCTCGCAGCGGACAACAGCGAACTGGCGGTGGCGCTCGCGGACCGGAGCGTCGTCCGTGTGCGGCGTTCGGACGGCGCCCGCCTCGGGCGTTACGAGGGTTTCACGCGGCCCGTGCGGCGCTTGGTCTACGTCGCCGACGAGACCCTCGTCGCGGTCACCGAGGACGGTGAGATCGCACGCCTGACCGAGTCGGGGGTCGGCGAGCGCATGCCGGGACCGCGGACGCAGCTCTTGGGTGTCGCGCTGGCGCCCGACGGCTCGCGCGCAGCCTGGGCCGACGCTGCCGGCACCGTACGCGTGCGAGCGACGGCGGACGGCGAGGTCTTGGCCGGTGCGCGCATCGATCGCTTCGCGCGGGTCGGCGCGCTGGCGCTGGCGCCGGCTGCGAACGCGCTCTTCCTCGGGCTCGAGGAAGGCGCCATCGCGCGCTTCGACCTCGAGGACGAGCGCCCGCCGCTCTTCTTCGTGGGACATCAGCGCGGCGTCGGCGCGCTCGTGCACGACGCGGGCGGCGGCCGGCTGTTCTCCGCCGGCCGCGATCGCACGGTGCGCGTGTGGGACGCGGAGTCCGGCGACGCGCTGCTGGTTCTCTCGGGTCCGCGCGCCGAGGTCACGGCGCTGGCTTTCGGCGGCGGCACGCTGCTCGCCGGCGCGGCGGATGGTCGCCTCTACGTGTGGCCCAGCGATCCGGTGCGCCTCGCCGCGTGGCGCGGGTTGGAATGAGCGCGCTGGAGCTTGAGGGTCGCCGCACGTTGATCGGCATGGTGCACCTGTTGCCGCTGCCGGGCGCGCCGCGCTACGGGGGCGACTTCGAAGCGGTGCTGCGCGCGGCGCGGCGCGACGCCGAGGCGCTGGCCGCGGGTGGAGTCGACGCGGTGCTGATCGAGAACTGGGGCGATGCTCCCTTCCGGCCCACCGTCTGGCCCGAAACGATCGCCGCGATGGCGCGGGTCGTCGGCGAGCTCGCGCGCGTCGCTCCGTTGCCGCTCGGCGTCAACTGTCTGCGCAACGATGCGCGCGCCGCCCTGGGCCTCTTGGCGACGGGCGAGGCGAGCTTCCTGCGCGTCAACGTGCACGTCGGCGCCGCGGTCACCGATCAGGGCCTCGTCGAAGGCCGCGCATGGGAAACGCTGCGGGAGCGCGCGCGGCTGGCCCCGGGCGCGAAGCTCTTCGCGGATCTCGAGGTCAAGCACGCACGCCCGTTGGCTTGGCGGCCTTTGGTGGAGGAGGCGTTGGACACCGCGCGGCGCGGCCTGGCCGACGCGCTCGTTTTCTCGGGGGCGGCGACCGGCGCGCCGCCCGCGCTGGAGGACTTGGCCGAGGTTCGCTCGGCGCTGCCAGCAACGCCGCTCTTCGTCGGGTCCGGTTTCGATGCCACGAACGGCGCCGGTCTGCTCGCCCATGCGAGCGGCGCGATCGTCGGCACGGCCCTCAAGCACGACGGCGACGTGGACGCGCCCGTCGACGTTGCCCGGGTCCGGGCGCTACGCCTGCTCTTCGACGAGGCGTGAGCCGACGGCGCCCGGGCCGGCGTCAGAAGACCACGCCGATGCCGACTCGCAGGGCGAAGCCCGAGAGCTCGATGTCCACATGGTCCAAGAGTTCGGGCTCGTAGTCGCTCTCGGCCGCGACCAACGAGTGTGTGTAGTCGACGCCGACGTCGAGGAACGTTCCTTCCTGGATGAACCACTGCAAGCCGCCAGCGACGCGCAGGCCGAACTGTCCGCGCCCGTCCACGTCCTCGATCTCGGTGTGCACGCCGGCGAGACCGATGTACGGCAAGAGACGCAAGCGCGGGAACAGCGTCTCAGCCCAGAGGTACCGGCGAAACCCTAGCGCGAACTCGTACGCGTCGGCCTCGGCGTCGTTGGAGAGCGGAGCGCCGCCCAAGCCCGGATCGAAGACCAGCATGTCCTCCAAGCTGAGGAAGCCGACCGAGAACTCGACCAGCAGGGTGGGATAGGCCTCACCGGCCTCTCCGTCGACTTCGGAGTAGCGAAGGCCGCCGAGGGCCAGTTCGACGCTCTCGTATTCGATGTCGTCGGTGTCCACCAATTGTCGCGTCGAGCTTTCCGTTTCGTAGTCGTCGAGCCTGGCGACCGAGATGCGCGCGCTGGTCTTCCAGGCCGTCCCCGGCGTCGTCTGGCACGCGCCCAGAGCCAAGGCGAGAAGGACGATGCGCGAGAGGTTCCAAAACATGGGGGGCGAGGTGGTGGGGGGCAGAGCGCTTCAGAGCGCGGGATCCGAGGCACACGCCACGAGGCATGGCTGTCGACCAGGCGACCGCTCTCCAACAGTCGCGATTCCTTCCGGCCAGGCGAGTCGGGGCTCCCGTC
>JBBDIB010000083.1:0-75668 GCA_040880665.1 Planctomycetota bacterium | reverse complement strand
ACCCGGGGGGCCCCGACCTTCACAGCGCACGCGGGCGCTACGTCCGAACGATGCGCGTGGGTTAGCGGCGCGTCCGTGCCGGCTGCGTGTGCAGCAGCTTGGCCGCCGGGTTCTCGAACGCGTTCCCCGGACAGATCGGACCGTCGTCGACCAGCAACACCGTGGCCGGCGCGCCCGGACCCAAGATCGTCAATCGGTAGGTGCCGGCTTCGTTGCCGGGGGGCGTGAACTGGTGCGCCGAGGCGTACACCGTGTAGTTGCCGGTTTGCAGCAAGGTGTGGTCGACGATCTCCGATGCGCCCCACGGCCCGGTTACGAGGCAATCGCCCGCGCTGTCGTCGTCGAAGTCTTCGACGACACCGCTCGGATCGACGAGGCACAGGTAGGGATCGAGGGTACCGCCCATGCCACCCGTGTTGTCGGTGCGGCAGTGGTAGATGCTGACAACATCGCCGGCGGTGCCGGGCATCGAGTAACTATCCGCGGCGCCAGGTCCGGGGATGCTGCCCATGAAGACGGCACCATCGCGGAGCGTCGTCGAGTCGGAGTTCGACACGCTGATGTTCGCCAGCGGTCCGAAGCTACCGATCGTGATGGCTTGCCAGTAGACCGGCGTGCCGTTGAAGCCGCTCGGCGCGAGCAGCGTGTCGGAGGCGATCATGCCGCTGGCCGGGGTGAGACCCGTGCCGGCGAGCTTGAAGTTGAGCCCCAAGTTGAGCGTGATGTTCTCGAGCGTCGGGATCGGTCCCAAGGGCCCGTTCGAGAGCGACCAGGCGAAGACGTACAGCGTGCCGGGAGCGGCGACGCCGGTCACGTTGAAGAGTTCGCCCGTAACGACTTCCGCGGGCGCGTTGATGTAGGGGAAGGCGGGAGCAACGCGATACGCGCTGACGCCGGGCGTCAGCACCGGCACGCCGGCCTGGCAGTGAATCGTTTCGGCCGAGTCGCCGGTCGACGATTCGACACCGACGAAGGCGTTGTCGCCCAGGATCGGGAAGGTGGGCGAAGTGAGCGTTTCGTAGTGGTACTCGATGCTGCTGTCGGCTTCGAAGAGCTGGACCTGGAAGGTCGCGGAGCTGGCCGAGCTGAGGAATGCGCCCGAGTCTTCCCACTGCACGATCGCAACGCGGTTCGGCGCGGCGCCGAGCGTCTGGTAGAAGATCTCGCCGTGATCGGTGAGGCTGAGGTCGTCGAAGAAGGGCGCGATCACGCCGTTCGGCGTCAACGCGTTGGGCAGCGGGCAGTCCGGGATCCACTCGGTCAGGTTCGTGCCGGTGGTCAGGTAGCCGTTCGACGTGGCCGCGATCGAGTTGATCGGCGCACCGTAGAACGTGAAGTCGAAGCCGAGGGGCAGGCTCGCGCCGCCGTCCTCGGTCCCGGCCAGGCCCAGCGGCGTGCCGGTCGAGGCGATGTCGGTGAAGTTGTACGCCGTCGGCGCTGAGCCGTACTGGGCGAGCGCCGTACCCGCGAAGAGCGCGGTGAAGCTCGCGGCGAAGCTAGCCGTGGCGAGTCGTTGCAATTGCATGGTGATCCTTCGGGAAATGGGAAGACGTGCGTCGGAGCGAACCCAGACGCAGGGGCGAGCCGTGGGGACGGGCTCGTTACCTAAATCCTACCGTGCTCCCTGCGACCCGATGCGTCAATGCGGATTCGACTCTGGTGGCTCGGCAAACGGCCCGCCGGACGGAAAGGAAGCCGGGGTCTCCACTGGGTGGAGACCCCGGCCCTAGCGGTCAGGGCGCGCTGCTGTCTAGCGGCGCGAACGGGCCGGTTGGCTCGCGAGCAGCTTGGAAGCCGGGTTGAGGAACGGCTGACCCGGGCAGATCGGGCCGTCGTCGACCAGCACGGTCGTGCTGGCGGCGCCCGACCCGATGATGGTCAGCTCGTAGGTACCCACGTGGTTGCCGGCGATGCCCTGGTAGGCGGAGGCGTAGATCGTGTAGACACCCGTCTGGAGCAGGGTGTGGTCGACGATCTGCGACGCGCCCCAAGGCCCCGTCACGTGGCAGTCACCCGCTCCGTCGTCGTTGGCGATCTCGGTCACGCCACTCGGATCGACCAAGCACAGGTACGGGTCGAGCGTGCTGCCCGAGCCGCCCGTGTTGTCGGTGCGGCAGTGGAAGATGCTGACCACGTCACCGGCGTTGCCGGGCATCGAGTAGCTATCGGCGAAACCCGGGCCGGGGATCGAGCCCGTGAAGACGGCGCCGTCCTGGAGTTGCGTCGAGGCGGAGTTCGACACGCTGATGTTGCCGAGCGGTCCGAAGCTCCCGATCGTGATGGCCTGCCAGTAGACCGTCGTGCCACTGAAGCCAGTGGGCGCGATCAGGGTGTCGGAGGCGATCGCGCCGCTGGCCGGGGTCAGACCCGTGCCGGCGAGCTTGAAGTTGAGGCCCAGGTCGAGCGTGATGTTCTCGAGCGTCGGGATCGGACCCAAGGGCCCGTTCGAGAGCGACCAAGCGAAGACGTACAGCGTGCCGGGGTCGGCGACGCCGGTCACGTTGAAGAGCGTGCCCGAGATCACCTCCGCGGGTGCGCTGATGTAAGGGAAGGCCGGAGCCAAGCGGTACGCGCTGATGCCGGGCGTCAGCACCGGCACGCCGTCCTGACAGTGGATCGTTTGGGCCGAGTCGCCGGTCGGCGATTCGACCCCGACGAAGGCGTTGTCGCCCAGGATCGGGAAGGTGGGCGATGTGAGCGTTTCGTAGTGGTACTCGATGCTGCTGTCGGCTTCGAAGAGCTGGACCTGGAAGGTCGCGGAGCTGGCCGAGCTGAGGAATGCGCCCGAGTCTTCCCACTGCACGATCGCAACGCGGTTCGGCGCGGCGCCGAGCGTTTGGTAGAAGATCTCACCGTGGTTGGTGAGGCTGAGGTCGTCGAAGAAGGGCGCGATCACGCCGTTCGGCTCCAGCGCGTTGGGCAGCGGGCAGTCCGGGATCCACTCGGTCAGGTTCGCGCCGGTGGTCAGGTAGCCGTTCGACGTGGCCGCGATCGAGTTGATCGCCGCACCGTAGAACGTGAAGTCGAAGCCGAGCGGCAGGCTCGCGCCGCCGTCCTCGGTCCCGGCCAGGCCCAGCGGCGTGCCGGTCAGGGCGATGTCGGTGAAGTTGTACGCCGTCGGCGCTGAGCCGTACTGGGCCAGGGCCGGGCTCGCGAGGAGCGCGGCGAAGCCCGCGGTCGCGGTGAGTCGTTGAAGATGCATGGGTTCGGTTCCTGCTGAGAAGGGGATGGGGGGGCCGCGAAGAAGTTCCGCGGCCAGCGGTATCACCCGAAGGGGTGCACTTTACCCAAGTTCTACCGTGCAGCCTGGGCTCGAATCCGTCAATGCGCATGACCCGATTCGCGCTGCCGCCCGTGATCCTGGTGCTTTCGCGCGCCGGACGCCCTACGAACGAGGCCGGGGCCTTCACCTCGGTGAAGACCCCGGCCCGCGGGTGCGCGGCGAACCCGGATGGTTCCCCGCTAGCTAGACGCAGCCTAGCGGCGCGGCTTGACGTCCTGGGTCGAGAGCAGCTTGGAGGCCGGGTTGAGGAACGGCTGACCCGGGCAGATCGGGCCGTCGTCGACCAGCAGGGTCGTGCTGGCGGCGCCCGAACCGACGATGGTCAGCTCGTAGTCGCCCACGTGGTTGCCAGCGATGCCCTGGTACGCGGAGGCGTAGATCGTATAGGCACCCGTCTGGAGCAGGGTGTGGTCGACGATTTGCGACGCGCCGTAGGGGCCGGTGACGTGACAGTCACCAGCGCTATCATCGTTGAAGGCCTCGGTCACGCCACTCGGATCGACCAAGCAGAGGTACGGGTCGAGCGTGCTGCCCGAGCCGCCCGTGTTGTCCGTGCGGCAGTGGTAGATGCTGACCAGGTCGCCAGCGTTGCCGGGCATCGAGTAGCTGTCGGCGAAACCCTGACCGGGGATCGAGCCGGTGAAGACGGCGCCGTCCTGGAGTTGCGTCGAGTCGGAGTTCGACACGCTGATGTTGCCGAGCGGTCCGAAGCTGCCGATCGTGATGGCCTGCCAGTAGACCGTCGTGCCGCTGAAGCCAGCGGGCGCGATCAGCGTGTCGGAGGCGATCGCGCCGTTGGCCGGGGTCAGACCCGTGCCGGCAAGCTTGAAGTTGAGGCCCAGGTCGAGCGTGATGTTCTCGAGCGTCGGGATCGGACCCAAGGGCCCGTTCGAGAGCGACCACGCGAAGACGTACAGCGTGCCGGGGTCGGCCAGGCCGGGGATGTTGAACAGCGTGCCCGAGATGGCTTGATCCGGAGCCGAGATGATCGGCAGGCTCTGGTCGAGTTGGTACGCGCTTGCGTTGGGAGTCAGGACCGGGGAGCCCGAGTTGCAGGTGATCTCGGTCGTGTCGCTGGCGTCGCTGTTCTCGACACCGATGAAGGCTTGCTCACCGAGCACCGGGAACCAGGCGTTGGGATCGGAGAGCCCCGCATAGTGGAACTGGATGTTGCCGCTGCCTTCGAAGAGGTGGACCTGGTAGGTCAGGCTCGAGGCCGTGGCCAAGGACCCGAAGCCGGCGACGTTGTCCCACTGGACGACGGTCAAGCGGTTCGGGGCGACGCCCAGGGTCTGATAGAAGACCTCACCCTGGTTGACGAGCGTCATATCGTCGTGGAAGGGAGCGATCGTGCCGTTGGGCGCGATCGAGCCGAGCGACGGGCAATCGGGGGTGAAGTCCCCGAGCGTGCCGCTCGTCGTCATGTACCCGTTCGTCGAGACGCCGATGCTGCTGATCGTCGCGCCGTAGAAGGCGAAGTCGAAGCCCAGCGGGATCGTCACGCCCGCATCGTCCGAGCCCGAGAGGCCCGTCGCCGTACCGGAGCCGGCGATATCGATGAAGTTGTGCGTGATCGGCGAAGCTGTGTACTGCGCGGAAGTGGCGCTCGCGAGGAGCGCGGCGGCGCCGAGGGCGCCGAGGAGAGTGGTGCGTTGCATGACCGAGTCAAATCCTCCTGAGGATTCTGTGTTGGAACGCCGTTGTTACACGGAGGCTAGCGGTTTGGACGAACGGGGTTCGTTCCTGGTTCCAAGAGTGTTCGGTCGAAGGATGCCTGTCAACGTGATCATTGCAGGTTCCTAGGATGTCGCCGTCGATACGGCCCGGACGGACCCGCTTCGGGGTGTGCGACAAAATTTTCAGGGAACCAAAACCGGAGTCCGAAGCGGCTCGCTCGCATTCCGGGGTCCGGCCCGGTAGCTTGCGCGGCTCTTCCCCATGGCCTTCCGACGCGCAAAACGACTCACGGACTACGCCGCCTGCGCCGGGTGAGCGGCCAAGCTGCCGCAAGGTGAACTCGCGCAGGTCCTGCGCGAGATCCTGCCCGAGCGCGACGACCGGCTGGTCGTCGGCCCCCAGACGCTGGACGACGCGGGCGTCGTGCGGCTCGGCACCGACGTGGGTCTGCCGCCCGGCGTGGAGCTGGGCCTGGTACAGACGGTCGACTTCTTCCCACCGGTGGTCGACGACCCGTGGTTCTACGGTGCGATCGCCGCCGCCAATGCGCTGTCCGACGTCTACGCGATGGGCGGACGCGCGATCTCGGCCCTCTCGTTGGCGGGCTTCCCCGCGGGCTTCGATCGCGAGTGGCGCAACGAGATCCTGCGCGGCGGCACGGCCAAGATCGCCGAGGCGGGCGCGGTGATCGCCGGCGGTCACACGGTCGAGTCGGAAGTGCAGTTCGGCTACGCGATCACAGGCGTCGTGGACCTGGCCCACGTCGCGGCCAACGATCGCGCGCTGGTGGGTGACGTCGTCTACCTGACCAAGCCGATCGGGATGGGCGTCATGACGACGTCGGCCAAGCTGGGCAAGATCACGTGGAGCGACATGCTGCCCGCCGCCGAACAGATGGCGACGCTCAACGCCGCCGCAGCCGCGGCGATGCTCGCGAGCAACGCGCACGCCTGCACGGATGTCACCGGCTTTGGCCTGCTCGGGCACGCGCGCAACGTCGCGAAAGCGAGCGGTGTCACGCTGGAACTCGAACTCGAACGCGTGCCATTGTTCGGCGACGTGGAGCGTCTGGCCAAGAAGGGCTGGTTCTCGGGCGGGGCGGCGCGCGGGCGAACAGCGCTCGCCGACGAGGTCGCGGTCGCCAACGGTTTGGCCGCGCACCGCGTGTCCCTCCTCTTCGACGCCGAGACCTCGGGCGGGCTCTTGATCTTCCTGGCCGAGGACTCCGCAGCGCAACTCGAGCTCGAACTCGCCGAGCGCCAGGTGCCGTTCGCGCGCGTCGGTCGCTGCCTGCCCGCCGACGGGATGCACGTCCGCGTGCGCTGAGGCGCGGGAAACGACTTCGCGCGTCATCCGGCCCGAACGGGGAAGCTCTGCGGGAAAGCGCGCGCTTCGCCGGTCGCGCGAGCGACAATGCGCCCATGGACGCGCGAGCGGAAGGAGTCGGCCGACAGGGCGAGCGGGTGCCGGGGCCGCCCTGGATCCTCGGCCATCGTGGCGCGCCGCTCGAGGCTCCGGAGAACACGCTCACGTCGCTCCGGCGCGCCCTCGAACACGGGCTCGACGGCATCGAGTACGACCTGCGCGTCGTCGCCAGCGGCGAGGCCATCGTGTTCCACGACGAGACGCTCGAGCGCACCAGCGATGGCCGCGGCTGGGTGGCCGAACGCACGCAGCCGGAGATCGCCGGGCTCGACGCCGGGGGCTGGTTCCACCGCTCGTTCGAGGGCGAGCCGATCCCGTTGCTGGAGGAGGTGCTCGAGCTCGGCCAGGACACGGGGACGCCGCCGATCCACATGATCGAACTCAAGGATCCGCCGTTGGTCGGCGAGGTCGTGCGCGCGCTCGCCGGGCTCGAGCATCCGCCCGCCGTGCGCCTCGCGTCGTTCCAGCGCGCGGTCTGCCTCGAGGCGCGGGACCTCGGGCTCCAGGCCATGTTGCTGGCGGTCGTGGCCGACGAGAGCGACCGCCGCTTCGTCCGCGACGAGCGCTTGCCGGCCTACGGCGTCGCCGCCGGCGGGTGGCGCACGGTGGCTGGCGCACGCGAGTGGGACTCGGAACGTTGGGAGTGGGCCGTGGACTCGCCGGAGGACCTCTTGGCCGCGTGCCGGCGACCGCTGGCCGGCTTCAACACGAACGTGCCCCAGCGCGCGCTCGCCGTGCGCGCGCTGCTGGCGCTGGCGGGCCCGGACGCCGCGTACCCGCTCGCTGCACCGCGCTTGGTCGTGGACGAGGGTGGCGCCGGACGCGGCGCCTGGAGCGGTGCTTGGTCGCTGGTCACGACGCTCCAAAACCCGTTCCCGTTCCGAGTCGCCGCGCGCGTCGCGTTGGCGCTGCGCGGCGGGGCCTTCGAGGAGCGCGGCCTTCCGGCGGCGGTGGAGCTCGGGCCGAACGAGCGCGTCGAACTGCCGCTCGACCTGCGCGGCGGGTCGTTCTCGCCCGGTCGCGATCCGCACGTGGTGGCCCGCCTCGAATGGCGCGCGGGCCCGGGCTTGGCAGCGGGGTCGCTCGTCTTCGACGCTCCCTTGGAGCGGATTCGGCACCTGCGCTTCGACGGCAGGCCGGTGCGCCTCGCGCTCTTGATGGAGCGCCCGGACATGGAACCTTCGAGCCTCGTCGTGCGCACCCGCGGACGCGACCTCTTGGTGGAGGTCGAGGACGCCGGCGGCCTGGAGGACGTGCGCGCATGGGTGCGCGTCGGGTTCCACGTGCGCCGTGGCGGACGCGGCGTGCGCCTACCGCTCGACGCGACCTTCACCGATCCCGACGGGAGCTTGCCCTTCAGCGTCGGCTTCCAGGGACGCGCCGGCCCCGGGGCGGAGTTGGAGTGGCGGCGCTGGTGCGGCGGGCTGCCCGCCGAGCCGCACGGGTCGGCACCGGGTCGCTTGACGCTGACCGGCGCGCTCGCGCGCGAGCTGGAACCCGGTCGCTGATCGAGGCCTCCCGGTTGTGTTCGTCGCTCCGGATGCGGATGATCTCCCCGATATCCGCGGGAGTGGATCGGTGCTGGTGTGCCGCCTGGCCTTCAAAGCCAGTAGGGCCCCGTGAACAGCGTGGGTCGGTGGGTTCGATTCCCATGCACTCCCGCCATCCGTGCGCCCGCCGGCGCCGTTGCGCTCGCACGCGGCTCGCCAGCTCGTCACCTTCCACGTCCGCATCCTCTTCCGTGACCGAAGTCGACCCCGAGAGCCTGACCATTCGGGAGTATCAGCCCGGGGACGAACACGCGATTCTCGCGACGTTCAACCGTGTCTTTCGCGAGGTCGATCCCGACTTCGTCGACCGCACGCTGGAGGAGTGGCGCTGGACCTACCTGGACAACCCGTCGGGCTGGCGCATTTCGCTGGCGCTGACGCCCGCGGGCGAGGTCGTCAGCCAGTACGCGGGCATCGCGCAACGCATGCGTCTCGACGGTGAGCCGGCGTACTTCTCGCAGGCCGTCGACTCGATGACCGATCCCGCCTGGCGCAAGGGACTTAAGCGCCCGGGTTTCTTCGTCCTGACGGGCTATCCCTACGCCGCCCAGTACGGCGGGCCGCCTCCGGACAAGGACGTGGTCATGTGGGGGGCGCCGGTGCCCGCGGCCTGGCGCATCGGCAAGAGCTATCTCGAGTACGAGCTGGTGCGCAGCCAGCTCAAGTTGACCGTGGAACCCGACGCGCTCCGCGACCGGAGCGTCGAGGGCATCGACGCGGCCCCCGTCGACGCCTTCGGGGATGACGTGGAAGCCTTGTTCGAGCGCGCGGCCGAGGGCCGCCGCGCGATCGCCGTCCGCGACCTCGCCCAGTTGCACTGGCGCTTTCGCGATCACCCCAAGCATGATTACACGCTCGTCGAGGCGCGTCGCGGCGGCGAGTTGCTCGGGCTGGCGGTGTATCGCTTGGGCACGTTCGACGGGCGCTGGAACGAGGCGCTCATCGCCGATTGGTTGGTGCCTGCGACGGAGCGGGCCGCGGCGCACGCGCTGCGTGCTTGGGTTCGCGAACGAGCGCTGGCCGACGGCGCGGAGCGCGTGACGGCGATCTTTCCCGACACGGCCCCCGAGTGGCTCGCGTTCCAGCTCGCGGGCTTTCGCGCGGAACCGTCACGCTTCTTCCTCGTCGGGCGGCAGTACACGCGCAAGTACGACATGCGGTGGCTGTACCGCAACTGGTACTACACGCTCGGAGACACGGACCTCGTCTGATGGCATACGACATCCGGCCCTACCGGCCCGGCGACGAGACGGCGCTCTTGAAGGCGTTCCACCTGGCTTTCCCCGGGCGCACGCGCAGCCTGCAGGAATGGCGTTGGGCGTTCGACCAGAACCCCGCGGGCCGGCGCTTGTTCCTGGCGTTCCATGGCGAGGACGTCGTCGCGCAGTACGCCGCGATTCCGATTCGCATGCGCTTCCGCGGCGCGGAGAAGACCTTCGCGCAGATCGTCGACTCGATGGTCGTTCCCGAGCATCGCCGCGGCCTCAAGCGACCCGGTTTGTTCGTCGAGACGGCGCGCGCGTTCTTCGAGGAGTACGGCGGCCCCGACGCGGACTGGGTCCACTACGGCTGGCCCGTCGAAACCGCCTGGCGCATCGGCAAGCGCTTCCTCCACTACGTGACGGTGCGTGCGCAGAATGGACTCGTCCACGAGCTGGGCGACGGCGACACCGCGCTGCCGGCCGGCGTCGAGGTCCTGCCGCGCTTCGACGAGCAAGTTTCCTGGCTCTACGATCGCTGTTGCGGGTCGTGGGGGATCTCGGCGATTCGCGACGAAGCGTTCATGAACTGGCGCTTCGTCGATCATCCCTTGCACCACTACACGGCGCTCGGCGTGCGCGACGCGAACGGCGTGTTGCGCGGCACGGTAATCGTGCGTCACGGGGACTGGGTCGCGCCGAACATGGCGATCATCGCCGATTGGCTCGTGCCCGAGAACGAGCCGGAGGTGGCCGAAGCGCTCCTTCGCGGCGCGTTGGCGCTGGGGCGCTCCTGGGGCGCGTCGGCTTCGGTGATCTGCGTGCCGGAGTGGTCGAGCTGGTTCCTGTGGTTCCAAGCGCGTCGCTTCCTCGTCTGGGACTCCGACTACTTCCTGGTCTCGCGCAACTTCGTCAAGTTCCTGGACGACTTGTGGCTGCGCGACCACTGGTGGCTCGGCTTGGCGGAGTCGGACCTGGTGTGACGGATCGCGAGGTCCCAAGGTAGGCTGATCGCTCATGCGCCGACTTCTGTTCCTCCTCGTCCTCGTGCTCGCGCTGCTCCCCGGCGCAGCCCAGGATGCGGCGTCCGCTCCTGACCGCGAGCGGCTGGTCGTCGTACGGATCGATGGACAGCTCGATGTCGGCTCGCTCGCGCTGTTGCATCGTGCCGTCGCGACCGCCGAGCGCGCGAACGCACCCTTGGTGATCGAACTCGACACGCCGGGCGGCGCCGTCGATCTGATGTGGCGGATGGTCGCCGAACTCGACGATGCGTTGTCGCGCGGCGTTCGGACCACGGCTTGGATCCACGACCACGCGCACTCCGCCGGCGCGCTCGTGGCGCTGGCCTGCGAGCGCGTCTACGGCACGCCCTTGGCCTCGATCGGATCGGCGCTGCCCGTGCGCGTCGGCGTCGGCGGCCTCATGCCCGCCGCCGAGGACGAGGACGTGGCCGAAAAGCTCTCGAGCGCGCTGCGCGCCGAGTTCCGGGGCATCGCCAACGAGCGCGGCCGTCCCGGCGTCGTCGCCGAAGCGATGGTCGATCCCTCCGTCGAGGTCCGTCAGATTCGCGTCGATGGCGAGGTTCGACTGGTCGACGCCACCGAGTGGCACGACCTGCGCGAGCGCGGCGTCGAGGTCGAATTCCTGCGCACCGTGTGTGCCGCGGGCGAGCTGTTGAACGTGACCGCGCGCGAGGGCGTCGAACTAGGCCTCCTGGACGGCGTCGGCGCCGACCTCGAAGCGGTCGCGGCGAAGCTCGGCGCCGAGCATCGCGAACTGCTGCACGTCGAACGCTCGCGCTCCGAGGACCTGGCCGGCTGGCTCTATCGCATCGGCCCCTTGCTCTTCGTGTTGGGCTTCCTGTTCGCGTGGATGGAGTTCAAGGTCCCCGGCTTCGGGTTGCCGGGCATCATGGCGGCGGCCGCGTTCGCTTTGGCGCTCTTCGGTCGTTACCTCGTCGGGCTGGCCGACGTGCCGCACCTGGTCCTGTTCGTCGTGGGCGTGATCGGCATCGCGGTCGAGCTGTTCGTGCTGCCCGGGGCGCTGTGGCCCGGTCTCGCGGGTGCCGTCGCGCTGGTCGCCGCCGCCGCCTGGTCGATCCTCGGCAGCGGCGTCGGACTCGAGTACCCGCTGGAGCGCGAGCTGATCGTCGACGAGCTCTTCCTCTTGGCCGCGCTGGCGCTGGGAGGGATCGTCGGCGCGTGGTTGCTCGGGCGCGTGCTCCCCAGCACGCCGCTCTACAGCCGCCTGGCGCTCTCGCCCTCCGAAGGCTCGGGCGGATCCAGTGCGGCGATGCCGCAGGCTGCGCGCGAGCGCACGGTCGTCGTCGGCGCGCTCGGCCGAGCGATCACCGCGCTACGTCCGGTCGGCAAGGTGCGCGTCGACCTCTTCGACGACCACGAATTCGAAGCGCTCTTCCCGGGCGGCACGCTGATGCCCGGAACGCGCGTCGTCGTCGAGTCGGTGCAGCGCTCGGGGCGCTTGATCGTGGCCGAAGCGGGACCCGCAGCGGAGGGGGTCGACCGATGACGATCTCCATCCTGCTGCTCGGCCTGGGCCTCGCGCTGATCATCGCGGAAGTGCTCTTCCCGAGCTTCGGCATCCTCTCGGTCCTCGCCGCTGGAGCCATCGTTTCGGCGATCGTGTTCGCGTTCAACCAGGACCCGACCCTCGGCTGGCGCTTCCTGTGGTTCACCGCGCTAGCTGTTCCCGCCGCGATCATGCTGGGCATGCGCCTGTTTCCGAAGAGCCCCTTCGGCCGTCGGATGGTCGTTCACGGCCTGTCCTTCGAGAGCACGCGCGCCACCGATCGACGCGATCTCGGCCTCGTCGGCGCCGAGGGCGTTACGCTCTCGCCCTGCCGACCCGCCGGGACCGCGCGTCTCGGGACGCGCCGCGTCGACGTCGTGTCGCGCGGCGAGTTCCTCGAGGCGGGGCAACCCGTCCACGTGGTCGAAGTCGTCGGCAACCGCGTCGTCGTCGCTCCGCTCGAATCCGCCTGAATCCCGTCCCGTGATGCTTATGTTCCTGCTCTTGCTCCAAGCCGACGACGGCTCCACCTTCGGAGGCCTCTTCAAGGCTCTCGGGTTGGTCGCGGTCGCGGTCGTCCTCCTCCTCCTGCTGTTCGTCCTCGCGCGCTTCGGGACCCTGTGGGTGCGCTCGATGCTGACGCGCGCGGGCGTCGGGTTGCTGGACATGTTCGCGATGAGCTTGCGGCGCGTGAGCCCCGCCTCGATCGTGAACGCGCGCGTCAACCTCGTGCAGGCGCGCGTGACCGACATCGACAAGCGCGACCTGGAGGCCCACTTCCTGGCCGGCGGCAACGTCAGCCGCGTGGTGCGCGCCCTGATCGCCGCGGATCGCGCGGGCATCGACCTCGACTTCCGCACGGCGGCTTCGATCGATCTCGCGGGCCGCGACGTGCTCGATGCCGTCAGGACCAGCGTGACGCCGAAGGTGATCGACTGCCCGAACCCCGCCAGCGGCAAGACCGAGGTCGCGGCCGTCGCCAAGGACGGCATCCAGGTCCTGGCCAAGGCGCGCGTGACGGTGCGCACGAACATCGCGCGGCTCGTGGGCGGCGCCGGCGAGGAGACGATCATCGCGCGCGTGGGCGAGGGCATCGTCTCGACGATCGGCTCGAAGGAGACCCACGCGGCGGTGCTCGAGAACCCCGACGACATCTCGAAGACCGTGCTCGCGCGCGGACTCGATGCCGGGACGGCCTTCGAGATCGTCTCGATCGACATCGCCGACGTGGACATCGGCAGCAACATCGGCGCGCGCCTGCAGGCCGATCAGGCCGAAGCCGACAAGCGCGTGGCCCAAGCGCTCGCCGAGAAGCGCCGCGCCATGGCCGTGGCCGCCGAGCAGGAGTTCAAGGCTCGCGTGATGGAGAACCGCGCCAAGGTCGTCCTGGCCGAGGCGGAGATTCCGCTCGCGATCGCCGAGGCCCTGCGCGCCGGCAACTTGGGCGTGATGGACCTCTATCGCCTCCGCAACATCGAGTCCGACACCGACATGCGCGACGCGATCGCGCGCGGTGAGGATCCCGATTCCAGCGAGGAGGATCCGTCGGCGTGAACGCCTTGGCCAGCCTGTTCCTGGCGCTGCCGGAGCTGGACGACGTCCTCAGGACGATCGTCCTGCTGCTGTTCTTCCTCTTGCCCGCGCTACGGGGCATCCTGCGCTCGCTCGGCGTCACGAAGGACGGCGCGGCCGAGAAGCGCGCCGAGCGTGCCCGGCGCCGCATCGATCAGGGCGTGCCCGAGACGGACGAAGCGTCGTCCCTCGAGCGGCTGTTCGGTCCTCCGCGCGAGCGCGACGACCCCGAGGAATCCGAACGGGTCGCTGACGAGCAGCCCTGGGAGGGGCTCGTCCAACTGCGCGAGCCCGCGCCGCCGCCCCCCCCGGCGGCGCCGTTGCCGGTGGTCGCCGTGCCCACGGTCAGCCGCGTGCCCGCCGCGCCGGCGGTGACGGCCACGATCCCGATCGAGCGTCTGCGCGCGCCCGCGGGCGTCGTCCTGGGCCCGGTGCCCACGGAAGCGGAGATCGAAGCGGGCGCCGACATCTTCCGGGGAGGCCTGGCGGGCTCGCACGACGAAGCGCTCCCGACCTTCGGAGGCCGCCGGCGCCGCGCGCGCGGCCGGCTGGCGCCGGACGGTTGGCGGCGGGCGGTCGTCCTGCGCGAAGTCCTGGGGCCGCCGCGCGCGTTCCAAGAGCTGGAGCCCCGTTGAGAGCGGATCGGAAATGACGCGTCGCTACTGGTTGATCAAGTCGGAGCCCGAGACGTTTTCCTTCGACGATCTCTTGGCCTCGCCGGGGCGGACGACGCCCTGGGACGGCGTGCGCAACTACCAAGCGCGCAACCTGATGCGCGATGACATGCAGGTGGGGGACGGCGTCGTCTTCTATCACTCGAACGCGAAGCCGCCGGGCATCGCGGGCTTCGCCGAGGTCGCCAGCGAGGCCTATCCCGATCCCACGCAGTTCGACCCCGCCGACGCGCACTTCGATTCGAAGAGCGACGCGGCCGCGCCGCGTTGGCTCTTGGTGGACATCGCGGCCGTCGAGCCGGCGCGGCGCTTCGTCCCCCTGGACGAGCTGAAGGCGGAGCCGGCGTTGGCGGAGATGGCCGTGGTGCAGCGCGGGAGCCGCTTGTCGGTCCAACCCGTGACGGCGGCAGAATGGCGCACGGTTCGTCGCCTGGCGGGCCTGGGGCCCGCGAAAAAGCCCTAACCGCTTGACTGCCAAGGGTTTCCGTGCGGTCGGGGGGGCTCCCACGGCCCGTCCTGGATAGCGAGAAACGTGTTCTTCGGGCTTCCGGAGCCTTGATCCTTGGCCCCTGATCGGGTCTCTAGGGGCAGCGCGGGTCGGCACTCGACCCCCCCAGGAGACCCCCAACGACCACGATTTCGATGACTCAAAACTACGAGAAGCTCAAGGAGGCGGTGTCGGCGTGCGCCGACGACGTCGACAAGGCCGAGAAGGGCAACAAGGCCGCCACGGCCCGTGTCCGCAAAACCATGCAGGAGATCAAGGCGATCTGCCAAGACATCCGCAAGGAGATGCTCGAACTGCGCGACGCCGGGGCGTAAGCCGCGCCCGGTTCCCTTCGCTCTCGAGCCGGACGCCCACGTCCGGACGCGGTGCGTAGCTGCAACGGCCGCGCACGCCCTGGATGGGCGCGCGCGGCCGTTGCGCACAGGGCAGGGTCACGGCGCACAGGGGTCACGGCGCACAGGGTTGCGGCGTGCAGGGTTTCGTGGCGCGCCTCAGACGGCCAAGAGCTGCAGGCTGGCGGCCATGACGGCCATGCCGGCGAGCACGCCGAGGACGGGCGCGTGCTCGCTCTCGAAGGACTTGGCGGAGGGGATCAGCTCGTCGATCGAGATCAAGACCATGATGCCGGCGACGAAGGCCAGCACCCAGGCGAGCAGGGCCGGCGTCAGGAACGGCAGCAAGAAGATCGCGGCCAGGAGCGCGCCCAGGATCTCGGCCAAGCCAGAGAAGAACGACCACAGGAAGGCCTCCTTGCGATTGCCCGTGGCGGCGTAGATGGGGGCCGAGATCGCGAGGCCCTCGGGGATGTTGTGGATCGCGATCGCCACGGCGATCGACAGGCCCACGCGGATGTCCTCGATCCCGCCGACGAAGGTCGCCATGCCCTCGGGGAAGTTGTGGATCGTTATGCCGAGCGCCACCAGGACGCCGCTGCGGTAGAGCTGTGCCGGCTCGCGGCGCTCGCCGCGCACGCGCACCAAGGGGTATTCGGCGCCCGGATAGTCGCGCTGACCGATGTACTCGTGCGGCACGAAGAAATCGATCACAAAGTACGTCAAGAGGCCGGCGAAGAAGCCGATCTGCGCCGACACGAAGCCGATCGACTCGACGGCGGTGGGCAGGAGCTCGACGAACGAGACCATCAACATGACGCCCGCCGAGAGTCCCAGCGTGAAGGCCATGAAGCGGTCGCCGGGGCGCCGGACCGCGATCCCGAGGACGCTCCCGATCGTGGTGGAGAGCCCGGCTCCGACGGCGAGTAGGAGGGCGGTCGTGGTCGAGGCCTCGAGCATGGCCGAAGAGACTACCAACGCGCACGCCCGTTAGCATGCGCCTGGCATGACGACCCACGACCTCGATCGCGCGGCGCGCGAACACTTCGGACACGCGCTGTTGCGCCGCGAGCAGCGGCGCGCCGTGGAAGCGCTCCTGGGCGGTTCCGACGTCCTCGTGACGCTGCCGACCGGCGGCGGGAAATCGCTGATCTACCAGCTTCCGGCCGTCCTCGAGCCCGGGCTGGTCCTGGTCGTCAGTCCCCTGATCGCGCTGATGCAGGACCAGGTCGACGCGCTCCGGCGGCGCGACGTGCGCGCGACGTTCGTCAATTCGACCTTGTCGCCGAAGGAGCGCGCGCGCCGGCTCGAGGGCGCCACGGCCGGCGAGTACGACCTCCTCTACGTGACGCCCGAGCGCTTTCGAAGCGCACGCTTTCGCGCCGCGATCCCGAAGCTCGACGTGCGCTTGCTCGCCGTCGATGAGGCGCACTGCATCAGTTCTTGGGGCCACGACTTCCGGCCCGACTACTGGAAGCTGGGTGAGTACCGCGCGCTGCTCGGCGATCCGCCGACCGTCGCCCTCACGGCTACGGCGACCCCGCGCGTGGCTGATGACATCGTGCGCGCGCTGCGCCTCGACGCGCCGGTCCGCATTCGGACGGGCATCGATCGCCCGAACCTGTTCCTCTCCGTGCGCGAGGTCGTGCACGCCGAAGACAAGCTGCCGATCCTCGTCGATCGCATCCGTCGCATCGACGGACCGGGCATCGTCTACTCGACCTTGATCCGTGACCTGGAGGCGCTCGAGGTCGAACTGGCGCGCGTCGGCATCCCGAGCCTCGTCTACCACGGCAAGCTCTCCGCCGACGAACGCCGTTCGATGCAGTCGCGCTTCATGGAGGGCGAGCGCCACGTCGTCCTCGCCACCAACGCCTTCGGCATGGGCGTCGACAAGGCCGACATCCGCTTCGTCCTGCACGCGCAACTGCCGCGCACGCTCGAAGCCTGGACGCAGGAGATTGGCCGCGCCGGCCGCGACGGCGAGCCGGCGTTCGCCGAACTCGTCTACCTGGAGGAGGACCTCGCCATCCAGCAAGAGTTCGTGCGCTGGGCGAACCCCGACCGCACCTTCCTGGTCTCGGTCTACGAGCTACTGAAGAGCTGGGGCCCGCGCGCCGCGACGAAGGACGAACAGGATCTCCGCGGCGAGCTGCTCTTGAAGAACCGGCGCGACAACCGCGTCGGCATCGTGCTCAAGTGGCTCGAGGTCCTGGGCCTGGTCGAAGGCAGCTTCGAGCGCCACGATCTCCGCGTCGTCGGCGAACTCGAGCTCGGCGCCTTGCCTGCCTTCGTCGGTACCGACGCCAAGTTGGAGGGCGACCTCGCGTCGCTCTTGACCATGGTCCGCTTCGCGAAGCGCGACGACCGCTGCCGACTCGCGGCGCTCGAGGAACACTTCGGCATCGAAGCCACCCCCGGCGTGCCCCACACCGCCTGCGACGTCTGCCACGACCGCGAGGCCTGGATCGACGCACACTTCCAGTCGCGCCCGGCGACGCTGGCACCGGACCCGGAAGCCGAACCCGACGCCGCTGCTCCCTTCCGCCGCGGCGACTGGGTCGAGATCGACGGCCGTCACCTGGGCCAGGTCCTGCGCGTCGACGGCACGGGCTCGCGCACGACCCTCCTGGTCGAGAGCGCCGGCGACTTCCGCCGCCGCCAGGTGCGTCCCGCGCGGACTCCGGTTCGCCGCCTCGAACCCTGAAAGAGCGACCTCGGCGGCAACGGGCATGCGACTTGCGCCGATGGTCGGCGTGCATGCTGTCGCGACCTACGACGGGCTCTCGCGTCGAACCGGAACCGAGCGCGTCGCCTCGGCGTGCTCGCGCGCTGTAGCAACTGCCTCCGTCGTGCAAGGCCTGCGAGCGTCCCTTTGTAACGACCGAGGCCGACTCGTCTGATGCCGGTGCGAGCGATGTGGAAGGCGACGCTCGTCGTGGGGGAGACGAGCGTGCCCGTTGCGCTGTACGCGGCGGCTGAGGACACCGGCGTGCACTTTCGCTTGTTGCATCGCGCAGATCTCGAGCCCTTGACGCAGAAGATGGTCGATCCGCGGACGGGGCAGCCCGTCGAGCGCGCGGAGATGCGGCGGGGCGTCGAGGTGGCGCCGGGGCGCTTCGTCAGCTTGACGGAGGAAGAGCTCGCCGAGCTCGAGCCCGAGGCGTCGCGCGAGATTCGCGTCAGCCGCTTCGTCGCGCCGAGCGCGCTCGATCCAAGGTGGTACGAGCGGCCGTACTTCCTCGGGCCCGCGGACGCGGCGTCCGAGGGTGACTACTTCGCGCTCGCGCAAGCCATGGAGGAGACGGGGCTCGAAGGGATCGCGCAGTGGACGATGCGCAAACGCAGCTATGCCGGGGCGCTGCGGCTCCACGATGGGCGGCTGGCGTTGGTGGCGCTGCGCAGTCCCGAGGAACTGGTCGCGACCGATGCCTTCGGCGTGCCGGCGGGTCGCGAGTTGGACGAGCGCGAGGTACAGCTCGCCCATCAGTTGGTGGACGCGCTGGCGGCGCCGTTCGTGCCCGACGAGTTCCCGAACGAGTTCACCGAGCGCGTTGTCGCATTGGTGGAGGCCAAGCTGCGCGGTGAAGCGTTGCCCAGCGAAGCGTTCGAGCCGGCGCCGGAGCCCGAGGACGAGTCGCTCGCCGGTGTGCTGGAACAGAGCCTGTCGAGGGCCGGGTGATCGCGATGGGCAAGTCGAAGTCACGCTCGAAGTCACGCGGCAGCGAGGCGAAGCCGCGCGGCGGACGCCGTGGGCTCTGGTCCGGCACGATCAGCTTCGGGCTGGTGACCGTGCCGGTCGAGCTGTTCTCGGTCGTGCGTTCGACCGGCGTGCGACTGCGCATGCTGACGGAGGACGGTGTGCCGCTCGAGCGCCGCTACTTCTGTTCGAAGGATGGCCGTGAGTTGTCGCGCGACGAAATCGTGCGCGGCTTCGAGACCGACGACGGGACGCTCGTACCCATCGAAGACGAGGAGTTGAGCCAAGCGCTGCCGCGCAAGTCGCGCGACATGGATCTCTCGCGCTTCGTCGCGTTGGACGAGGTCGATCCCTTTCGCTTCGAGAACGCCTACGCGCTGGTGCCGAGCGGGCAGTCGACCAAAGCCTATCGCCTGCTGGCCGAGACGCTCGAGCGCGACCGACGCGTGGGGATCGCGACGTTCGTGATGCGTGACAAGGAGCACCTCGTGGCCATCTTCGGGCGTGACGGGCGCCTGTGGGCCGAAACGTTGCGCTATCGGGGCGGCGTGCGCTCGGCGGACGACGTCGGCTTGCCGGCGCGTAACGGCGTGGCGCGGCCCGCGGTCGAACGCTTGATCGCCACGTTGCGTGCCATGGAGTCGCCGACGATCGAGCCCGACGAACTTGTGGACGAGCGCACGCGAGCCCTCGAGCAACTCGTCGCAGCCAAGCGCGAGGCGGGACGCGACATCCTCGAGGTGCCGGGCGCGAAGCGGAGCTCGCGCGAGCCGGCGCGACGCGAGGACGGCGACGGGAGCGGCGCGGCGGGCGACGGGCGCGATCTCTTTCGTGTCCTTCGGGGTCGCCTCGAACGGTCCGGGAACGGTCGGGACCAGTCAGCGAAGAACGGCGGTTCAGCGAAGAACGGCGGTTCAGCGAAGAACGGCGGTTCAGCGAAGGGCGACGGTGAAGCGTTGGAGTCGCTACCCAAGGCCGAGCTGTACCGGCGCGCCAGCGAACTCGGCGTCGAAGGCCGTAGCTCGATGAAGAAGGCCGAGCTGGTCGAGGCACTGCGCCAACGCGCCTCTTCGTAGCCGGCCCGCGTCAGCGGATCGCAGCACGCACGGCGTCGAGTCGTGCGCTCGTCAAGGATTGCCGCGTCTCCGCCAGCGCGGCCCACGGATCGCGCGCCGCCGCGACGCGCGCCGGGACCGTCGCGATCGTGAAGGCCGCCGGATCGAGGCCCGGCACCACCTCGTCCCAGGCGAGCGGCGTCGCGACCGGCGCGCCGGGCTTGGCGCGGGTCGAGTAGCTGGCGATCGCCGTGGCGCCACGCGCGTTGCGCAGGTAGTCGAGATAGACCCGCCCTTCGCGCTCGGTCTTGCGAGCGGTCAGGACGTACGCGTCGGGGTCGGTCTCTGCCAGCCGCGCGACGACGTTGCGCGTGAACTCCTTGGCGGCGTCCCACTCGGTGCGTCGGTCGATCGGCACGACGACGTGCAACCCCTTGCCGCCCGTCGTGCGCGGCCAACTGGCGAGGTCGAGCGCTTCCAACAGTTGCCTCAGTTGAAGCGCGGTGTCGATGACGCGCGACCACTCGACGCCCGGTCCGGGATCGATGTCGAGCACGAGGCGGTCGGGCCGCTCGATCCGGTTGGCGCGCGAGCCCCAGGGATGGAACTCCAGCACGCCCAGTTGAACGAGCGCGAGCACGCCGGCGAGATCGTCGACGGCCAGGTAGTCACGGCGACCTTCGCGCTCGCGGACCGGCAGCGCGCGCACCGGCGCGACGATGCCGTCGGTGGCGTGCTTCTGGTAGAAGCACTTGGCCGCGTGGCCGCGCGGGCAGCGCACGATCGTCAAGGGGCGATCGGCGACGTGTGGCAGGAAACGCTCGGCGACCGACGCGTAGTAGCGCGCCAGGTCGAGCTTCGTGCCGCCTTGCTCGGGATAGAGCACGCGGTCGGGATGCGTGAATTCGACCCCGGTGGCGGCGATGCGCGCATCGACGTCGACACGCTTCGGCCCGCCGTTCTTCTGGGTGTTCTTCGCGGTCCTCATGTTCACGCTCGTTGTCTCCCGGCGCACATCGCGCGCCGGCTTGTCCTCGCGCAGGCCTTGGAAGCTCGGGTGCCGCAACAGGCCGCCTGCGGTCCATTCGGTGAAGGCGACCTCGGCGACCAACTCGGGCTCGACCCAGCGCGTTGCCGCGTTGCGATCGCGAACGCGCTCGACGAAGGGCGACTCGGGCGTTTCGAGCGGCGCCAGTCGCTCTTCCAGTTCGACCAGCACTCGGTCGCTGAAGCCCGTGCCGACGCGACCGGCGTAGTGCAGCGCGCCCTCGTCGTCGTAGGTGCCGACGAGCAGCGCGCCGAAGCCGATGCGCGAGCCCGCGGGCGCGCTCATGCCGCCGATGACGAACTCCTGTCGTCGCTGACACTTGGTTTTGATCCAACTGCGCGAACGCCGCGACTGGTAGCTCGAGTCGCGCCGCTTCGAGACCGCGCCCTCGAGCCCCAGGCGACAAGCGTGCTCGAAGAACGCGGGTCCTTGACCGACGACGTGCTCGCTGTAGTGCAGGGTGTCGCCGTTCGCGTGCTCGAGCACGGCGGCGAGCAGCCGCTTGCGCTCGACGAGTTGGACGCGCCGCAGGTCGTAACCCGCGAAGTAGGGCAGGTCGAACAGGTAGTAGTCGTGCTCGGCGTCGCGATCCCCGCCCAGCGACCGCTGCAAGGCTTGAAAGCTCGAGCGTCCGTCCTCGTCCAGGACGACCACTTCGCCGTCGAGGATCGCGCTCGTCGTTCCAAGGCGCTCGAGCGCTCGGGCGACGCGGGGAAAGCGCCCCGTCCAATCCTGTCCGCGGCGCGAGACGAGCCGAATCGTTCCGCCCTCGCAGAACGCCAGGATGCGATACCCGTCGAACTTGATCTCGTGCAACCAGTCGTCGCCCGCGGGCGCCTCGGGCGCCAGGGTCGCGAGTTCCGGCGTCAGGTCCGTCGGCGGATCGGCGCGTCGCGCTCCGGCGAGCGACGCGGGGTCGAGCGAGCTGCCGTGGCGGCTCACGCCGGCCGCGATCTCCGCCATGTTGCGTCCCGTCGCGATGCTCGCATCCACCTCCGGCGCCGCAGCGCGCGCGCTGCTGGCACCGTCGTCGCTGCGCTTGATCAGGAGCCAGTTCTCCTTCTCGTCCTCCGCGTCGCCGTCCATGCGCTTCAGCGTCCAGTGACCGGCCAAGCGCTCGCCTTCGAGGTCGAAGTCCAGCGAACCCTCGACCAGACCCCGCTCGGGGTCGCCGCGCGGACGCCACTGACCCCTGTCCCACAACATCACGGACCCGGCGCCGTACTGCCCCTCGGGAATCACGCCTTCGAAGTCGCCGTAGCTGGTGGGATGGTTCTCGGTGCGCACGGCGAGGACCTTCTGGCCGACGCGCGTGGGTGGTCCCTTAGGGACGGCCCAGCTTAAGAGCTCGCCGTTCCACTCGAGCCGAAAGTCGTGGTGCAAGCGCGTGGCGGCGTGCTTCTGCACGACGAAGGCGAGCCGACGGTCGCCAGTCGCACTCCTGGCGTCGCGTGGTTCGGGCGTCTTGGCGAAGTCGCGCTTCTGGCGATAGCGGTCGAGAGCCACGCGGCTCTTGTGGCAAGCCGCGTGCCTTAGACGTGATGCACGGGCCCCGTGCCGTCGAGCGCGGCGCGCACGGTGCGCCGCAGGTAGACGGGCGCCATCTCGCGGCGCCAGTCCTCGTCGCCCGGCACGTTCGCCATGGGACGGCACTGCTTGTACGCGAGGTCCGCAGCCGTTGCGAGCGCGTCCTCGAACGCCGATCCAGACGTCGGCACACCGCGGAAGGCGGCGTCGAACTTCTTCAGCGCGAGCGGCCGCGCCTGTAGCGAGACGACCGCAGCGGCGGCGTCCACGATCGTCTCGTCCTCGACGTCGAAACGCACCGCGATGCCGAACAACGGAAAGTCGATCGAGCCGCGCTCGCGCAGCTTGCCGTAGGCGCCGCGCTGCCCCGCGTGCTGCGGCGGGATGCGCACCGAGACGAGCAACTCGCCCTTCGAGCGCTTGTTGTAGATCCCGTCCGACAGCCAGAGGTCGGCGATCGGGACGCGGCGCTCGCCGTTGGCATCGGCGAAGACCAACTCGGCGCCGAGCGTCATCAACGGCGGCGCGGTGTCGTTGCTGGCCGCGGCGACGCACTTCGAACCGCCTTCGACGACGTGGCAGACCGTGCCGTCCTTCTTCATGCAGAAGCCGAGGGCCGAGCGCCAGAAGTAGCTCTGGTTGTACCACTGGCAGCGCGTGTCGAGCATCACGTTGCCACCCAGCGTGCCCATGCGCCGGAGCTGGGGTCCCGCGACGAGTCCGGCCGCCTGTGCGAGCGCGGGCGCCCGCGAGCGGACTTCCTCGTCGTGCGCCAACGTGTCGAGCGGCGTCATCGCGCCGATCACGAGCGTTCCGTCGGGCTCGACGCGCGAACGGCGCAAACCCTCGACGGCGCCCAACGAGATCACGACGCGCGGCGTGAACAGCTCGTGCTTCATGTTGGGCAGGAGGTCCGTGCCGCCCGCCAAAAGCAGCGCGTCCTCGCCATGCTCGGCGAGCAGCGCCGTCACCTCGCTCACCGTGGTGGGGGAGAGCAGCTCGAATTCGGGGAGGCGCAGCATCAGCGAAGCTCCTTCTCGGACACGGCGACGGGGTCGAGCGTTCCGGCGCGCCGCTTGGCGCGCAGCGCGCGCAGCACCTTGCCCGGCGTGAACGGCAGGTCGGTCAGCCACACGCCCGTGGCGTCGTAGACCGCGTTCGCGATGGCGGGAATCGACGGGTGCAGGGGGCCTTCGCCGGCTTCCTTCGCGCCGTACGGGCCTTCGGGGTCGAGGCTCTCGACGATCAGCGCGTGCAACTCGGGCGTGTCGACCGCGGTCGGGATGCGGTAGTCCAAGAGCGAGGGTCCCGCGTGCAGTCCGAAGCGATTGACGAAGTGATGTTCGAGCAGCGCTTCCGCGATGCCCATGTACGCGGAGCCTTCCATCTGACCCGCGACCAGCATCGGGTTCAGCGCGCGGCCGGCGTCGTGCGCGATCCAGCAGTCGAGCACCTCGATGCGACCCGTTTCCTGGTCGACCTCGACCTCGACGGCGTGCGCCGTGAACGAGTACGCCGGCGAGGCGCCGATCGTGCCGCCGCGGTAGTCGCCGCCCAACTCGGGCGTGTTGTAGGAACCGGTCGAGCCCAACGTGTCGCAGCGCACCTCGGCGATCTGGAACGCCTCCTGCGTCGTGATCCGGCGCTCGCGGTCGGCTTCGTCGAAGACCTCGCCGTAGCCCATGCGCACGCGCTTCGCGTCGACGTCCCACTCGGCGGCGACCGCGCCCACGATCTGGCTCCGGAGCTTGCGCGCCGCGTCGATCGTCGCATTGCCGACCATGAACGTGACGCGACTCGAATAGGCGCCGAGGTCGACGGGGCAAAGGTCGGTGTCCGCCGCCGTGACGCGCACGTCACCGGGATCCATGCCCAGTTCCTCGGCGACGATGTCGCGCACCAGTGAATTCGAACCTTGACCGATGTCGTTGCCGCCGGTGAACACCATCACCAGGCCGGAACGGTCGACCTTGAGTTGAATGCCCGCCTGCGGCATGTCGTTCGGGTAGACGGGGTAGTTCGTGCCCGAGATGTACATCGAACCGGCGCAGCCGATGCCGCGACCCGCGGGCAGCTTGCCGCGCTTCTTGCGCCAGTCGCTGGCCGTCTCGATCGCGTCGAGGCACTGCGCGAAGCCGTTCGAGGTGATGCGCTGGCCGTTGATCGTCTTCGTCGCCGAGCCCTGGAAGTTCTTGCGGCGAATCTCGATCGGGTCGATGCCCAACTTGGTCGCGACCTGATCCAGTTGCACCTCGAACGCGAAGCGCGGTTGCACGGAGCCGTGCCCGCGCTTCGGGCCGCAGGGCGGCTTGTTCGTGAAGACCCGCGTCGAGTCGTAGCGATAGGCCGGGAAGTCGTACGGCCCGGTCAGGAGCTGTCCCGAGTAGTACGTCGTGACGAGTCCGAACGAGGAGTACGAGCCCCCGTCGATCAGGATCTTCGCGTCGACCGCGGTCAAGCGCCCGTCGCGCATGGCGCCCGTCGTGTAATGCATCCGCATCGGGTGGCGACCGCGGTGCGCGTAGAAGACTTCTTCGCGCGTCCACAGACACTTGCACGGACGCCCGGTGATCGCTGCCAGCTTGGCGACGACGAACTCGAGCGCGAAGGGGTCGGACTTGCCGCCGAAGGCACCGCCCAGGTGCGGCTGGATCACGCGGATGCGCGACGCCGGCAGCTCGAGCACGCGCGCCAGCGCGCGATGCACGTAGTGCGTGATCTGTGTCGACGACCAGACCGTCAGCAAGCCGTCGGCACCGACGTCGGCGACGGCGCAGTGCGGCTCGATCGCGGTGTGCGTGGTGCCGTGGAAGGAGTAGTCGCCCTCGACGACGACGTCGGCGTCGGCCAGCCCCTGGTCCGTGTCGCCGAAGTCGAGCGCGACGCGCTTCGAGACGTTGCCCTTGTGGCGCTTGGCGCGTTCCTCGGCCGTCTGTTCGTGGATCTGCGGCTCGGGCGTGCGCAGCGCTTCTTCGGGGTCGAGGAAGTGCGCGAGCGGTTCGTAGTCGGCCTCGATCAGTTTGACCGCCGCATTGGCCGTGTCCTCGTCGATCGCCGCGACGGCAGCGACCTCGTCACCGATGAAGCGAACCTTGTCCGTGGCCAACGCGTTCTCGTCGGGTGTCCACGGGATGACGCCGTACTTGATCGGCAGGTCGCGTCCTGTCAGGACGGCGTGGACTCCGGGCAGCGCCAGCGCACGCGAGGTGTCGACACCGCGAATCTTCGCGTGCGGGTGCGGGCTGCGCAGGAACTTGACGTGCAGCATGCCCGGCAGCGCGATGTCGTCGGCGTAGACCGCGCGCCCGGTCGCCTTGGCCAACCCGTCGATCTTGGGATTGGCCTTGCCGATGACGCGGAAGCCGTCGCCCCAGGGCGCGTTCGGTCCGTGGAGATCGCGCGCCGCCATCAGCCTGCGCTCCCGTTCGAGCCGTCAGCGTCGCCCTCGCCCGAGGGGCCGCGGCGCGCCCAGGGATTCGTGCCCGGCGCCCAAGCGGGCGGTTCGGGCTCGGCGCCGACCGACTCGGCGATCGCGAGTTCGACCGCTTGTACGATCTGCGTGTAGCCCGTGCAGCGACACAGGTTGCCGCTCAAGGCCGTCTTGATCTCGGCGCGCGACGGTTCGGGCGTCGCGTTCAAGAGCGCGCGCGCCGACAGGATCATCCCCGGCTGGCAGAAGCCGCACTGCAGCGCGCCGCAGCGATCGAAGGCCTCTTGGACGGGATCCACGCCACCCCGTTCGCCGGGCGGGCCGCCGGCGGCCAGTTGTCTGGGGCGCAGGCCCTCGATCGTCGTGACCGCGCCGCGAACCGTGCCCGCGAGGGTCAGGCAGGCCAGCACCGGGGCGCCGTCCACGAGCACGGTGCAGGCGCCGCAGTCGCCCTTGTCGCAGCCCTGCTTGGAACCCGTCAGTCCCAACGAATAGCGCAGGACCTCGAGCAGGGTCCAGTGAGCGGGGGCAGCCAAGCGGTGCCGATCTCCGTTGACGTCGAGTTCCAGAAGTTGCATAGCGTCGAGCATTGTCGCCGACCGCGGTGCACCGGACAACCGGCCGGGTTCGAGAACTGGGCTTCGACGCGCGCGGCGCGGTCCGTAGAGTGCTATCGGCCACGACGAAACCCCCGAACACCGCCGACGATGTCCCAAACCCCCTGGCTCGCCCACTACGACGCGGGCGTCCCCGCCGAGCTCGACTTCGAGGAAGTGTCGCTCTCTGGCTTCCTGGATCGAACGGTCCAGCGCTTTCCGGAGCGGGTCGCGATCGCGTTCATGAACCGGACGCTGACGTACTCGGAACTCGCTCGCGACGTGGATCGACTGGCGACGGGCTTTCGGCACCTCGGCGTCGAGCCGGGGACGCGCGTCGCCATCATGCTGCCGAATCTGCCCCAGACGGTGATCGCGTACTACGCGGCTCTCGCGGCGGGGGCCGAAGTCGTGCTGACCAATCCGCTCTACACGCAACGCGAGGTCGAGCACCAATGGCGCGATGCGGACGTACACCTGGTCGTCACGGCGGACTTCCTCTGGGCGCACACGGTCGAACCCATCCGTCGCAGGTTGCCGGTGAAGCACTACATCCTGACTTCGATCCCCGACTACCTGCGCTTCCCGCTGTCGTTCCTAGCGCGCTGGAAGCTGAAGCGCGAGTCGCCGCCCAAGGTCGCGCCCTTCACCGAGGGCGACGGCGTCATCGGCATGCGCAGCTTGATGGCGCGCGCCTCGGGCCCGCCGCCGAAGTTCCATCGTTCGCTCGACGCGATCGCGGTGCTGCAGTACACGGGCGGGACGACCGGGCCCTCGAAGGGCGCCATGCTGACCCATCGCAATCTCTCGGCGAACGTGCAGCAGATCAGCGCGTGGTTCGTCGGCTTGCAACCGGGCGAGGAGGTCTTGCTCGTCGCGCTGCCCCTGTTCCACGTCTTCGGCATGACGGTCGGCATGAATTGGGCCGTCGAGTGCGGTGCCACGATGGCGCTCGTCGCCAATCCGCGCGATGCCAAGGGGCTCGCCAAGACGATCGAAAAGCGCGGCGTCACGATCTTCCCGGCGGTGCCGGCGATGTTCAACGCGCTGAACCAGCTCGAAGGGATCGAGGGCATGGACCTCCGCAGCGTGAAGTACTGCTTCTCGGGCTCGGCGCCGATCGCCGACGAGGTGCTGACGCGCTTCGAAGCGTTGACGGGCGCGCGGATCCTCGAGGGCTTCGGGATGAGCGAATCGTCGCCGGTCACGCACGTGAACCCGCTCCAAGGCGAGCGCAAGGTCGGCTCGATCGGCATGCCGGTCTCGAGCACGCTTGCGAAGATCGTCGACGTCGATGACCCGACGCGCCAACTCGACATCGGCGAGGAGGGCGAGCTCTTGATGCGCGGACCGCAGGTCATGGAGGGCTACTGGAAGCAGCCCGCCGAGAGCGCCCGCGCGCTGGTCGACGGCTGGCTGTTGACGGGTGACCTCGCGACGATGGACGCGGACGGCTACTTCCGGATCGTCGGGCGCAAGAAGGACATGATCAATTGCAACGGCATGAAGGTCTATCCCGACGAGGTCGACAACGTGTTGATGGCGCATCCCGACATTCTCGAAGCAGCGACCATCGGCGTACCCGATCCCCGCTTCACCGAGACGGTCAAGTCCTTCGTCGTGCTGCGTCCGGGCACTTCGCTCGATGCCGAGGGCGTGCGCGCCTACTGCGCCAAGAACCTGGCCAAGTACAAGTGCCCGCGTCAGGTCGAGTTCCTCGACGAGTTGCCGAAGAGTTCCGTCATGAAGATCCTGCGCCGCGAGTTGCGCGACCGCGAGATCGCCCTGCTCGAGTCGCCGGCGTGAGCCGCGGGAGCGGGTCCAGCGGCTCACCCCACCGTGGGCTGGGCAGTCCCGCGGAGCGACGGGCGGCGGAGCGGCTGGCGGACGTCGAGCTGGAGTCGACGCCGGGTCCCGTGCTGTCCGCCGCGCTGCGCGTCTTCGCGCCCGAACTCTCCGCCGGCAATCGCAAGCGTTGGGACCGCTGGGTGCAGGCGCTGCGCCTCCTGCGACCGCTGGGCGCGATCTCGGCCGGGAACGCCGTGCGGGTCTTCGCCGATGGCGACGAACTGCTCGAAGCGCAGTGGGCGGGGATGGACGCAGCGAAGTTCCAGATCGTGATGACGATGTACATCTTCGCCGACGACGAGGTCGGACGACGGACGCGCGACGGGCTCGCTGCGGCGGCGCGCCGCGGCGTCGATGTCGCGCTGCAGCTCGACGCGTTCGCCTCGCCGTTGGACGAGGACTTCTTGGCTCCCTTGAAGGCAGCGGGGGTACACGTCGCTTGGTTCAATCCGATCCTGCGCTGGCGTTCGCGCTATTCGCGGCTCGTCCGTAACCACCGCAAGCTGTTGGCGATCGACGGACGCGTCGGCTATGCGGGCGGCATGAACATCTCCGAGGAGTACGGGGGGGAGCGCTACGGCAACGGGCGGTTTCGCGACACCAACATCGAAGTCCGCGGCCCGGCGGCGCGCGATCTCGGCCAGCTCGCCGCTTCCACGTTCGAACCGCCACCGCCGATCGTGCTGGCCGCCGACGCGAAGCCCGGCGAGGTGCTGGTGCAGGTTCTGGAGTCCCACGTGCGTCGCGAACGTCGGGCGATCCAAAAGGCGTTGCGTCTGACGATCGAACACGCGAGCGAGCGCGTCTGGTTGACCTCGCCCTACTTCGTCCCGCCGCAGCGCATCATGCGCACGCTGGAGAGCGCCGCCGGGCGCGGCGTCGATGTGCGCGTCCTGACGGCGGGCCTCTCGGACGTGCCGATCGTGCGCCGCGCGAGCCAGCATCTCTACGGCCGGCTGCTCGGTTCGGGGATCCGCATCTTCGAGCTCGAGGCCCGCACGCTCCACTCGAAGACCGCGGTGGTGGACGGCGTCTGGGGCTCGGTCGGTTCCTTCAACCTCGACCTTTGGTCCTATCGCCGCAACCTCGAGGTCACGGTGGCGGTCCTGGACAGCGATCTGGCCGTGGGGCTCGAACGCGCCTTCGAAGCGGACCTCGAGGGTGCGCGCGAGGTGCGCCTCGGAAGCTGGCTCGACCGCCCGTGGTGGCAACGCCTCTCGCACTGGATCGCGTTCCAGTTGATGCGCATCTGACGCTCGCGCCGTTTCGGCGCGAGCGTCGGATGTCACCCCGGCGAGGGGCGGTCGCGGCGGGGGATCAGTCGCGGCGGGGGAGCTTGTAGCTCTTGCCCTTCTTGAACGACGCCTCGAGCAGCGAGACGAAGTCGGGCCGCAGTCCCTCGAAGATCCGCGCTTGGTCAACGGCGGGGACCTCCCAACCGACCACCAGCGACCAGGTGCCGTCGCCGTGATCGACGCGTCCGTTCGCGGCCTTCAGCAGTCGCAGCTCCTCGAACGCCGCGGCGACGGCTTGGGGTTCAAAGTGGCGCGTCAGGAACCGGGCCGTTCCATAGGCGAAGAGCGCCTCCCGCGGTTGGTAGGTCCCGCGCTTCCAGCTTGCGACGAGGTCGAGGGTGAACGGTTCGCGCAAGCGCTTCGTTTCGTTCCGGAGGCGCGTCCACCAGTCGCCGTGCTCCGTCGCGAAAACGAAGCCGCTTCGGTAGGGAAAGCAGTAGATGCCGCCGCGGACCTCGTCCTCGACGGCCCAAGCCAGTCCCATCGTGAGCCAGTAGGGCAGTTGGCTGAAGCGACGCAGCACGAGGAGCTGGCTCAAGCGATGCACCAGCTCGTTCTCGATGTCCCATTCCTCCATGCCGTCGGGCCGCTCCTGCCAGCAGGCCACGAGCGGGCGCTCGAGGATGAAGCCGGTCAGTTGCCTGGCCTCGGGAGCCCAAGCCTGGAGGTAGTCGTACTCGCGCGCCGTGAAGGCCAGGACCGCTTCGTACTCGCCTTGGTCGACCACCTGGATGAGCACGGCGGTCTCCGACTCGAGCGGCGAACTGTCGGACTCGTAGGACCACTCGTAGTACTCGCCTTCGGGCACTTCCTCCACGGGCGGCGCCTCGGGTACCAGCGATGGCGCGCGCTCGGGCGCGGGGAACCAGCGGTCGACCAGCTCTGCCGTCTCCGCCACGAGCGTGAGATTGCGCTTGGGTTTGAGTTTCTGGCGTTGCAGCAGGAGCACCCGCCCGCCGTCCGCGAGATGCATTCCGAGCCCGCGTTGTTCGGCGAAGGGAGCCCACGTCTGCACCGCCTTCCGCGGCCACTCGCCGATCGAAGCGGGGAGCTCTCCCACGGTCGTGCTCTCTCCCTCCAGCGTGAGCTCGCACCCGTCGAGTTCCCCCGCTTCTTGCGCGTCTTGGGGGTCACTTCCGGGAATCGCCGCGATCGGCGCCGCGAGCACCAGGCCCAACGCGATCGACACGCTCAAGTGGCGACGGCGATCCGCGCAACCGCCCGAGCGGCGATCCCAACAGCGTTGCGTCGACAGTCCTTGCACCCTTGCGTACCCTACGGCGCCCGAGCCCAAGCATGGGTTCCATCCGATGAACATCCGCGATCTCCTCCTTCCTTCCATGTCGTTCCTCGAGCAACGATCCGTCCCTGCGGGACGATTCTCCAGCGCTGCCCGCGTTCTCTCGCTCCTGTTCAGCCTGGCGGCGGTGACGTTCGCGAGTTCGACGACCTCCGCCGGGCCTCTGTACCGCGCGCCGGCTAGAGCCACTACGACGCGCGAGGCGAATGCTTTCTTCCTGCAATCCGACTCGCAGGCAGAGGCGAGCACGGCGAGCACGGCGACCACGGAGCAAGACGCGGATCCCGATTCTGGTTCCGCCTCCGGGGTCAGCGCACTGCCGAAGCTCGGTGAGTGGCTCGTGCTACCGCCCGTCGATCGCCGCGGCCGCCGGCCCGTGCAGCCGGACGCCGTCTGGGCGCGTCACGGCATGGGGCCGCTCGTTACGGGCCCCACGGAGGGTGAGGAGCTGGTCGGGGAACTCGGCGAGCCCCAGCGCTGGCGCGTCACCAAGCCCGAGGCGGACGGTTGGATCCGCCCGGCCGAGGGCACCACGTTGGGCGTCGCGCACACCACCATCGAGAGCGCGGAGACGCGCGTCGTGTTGGCGCGCCTGAAGAGCGCGACGACCATGACCGTCGGTACGCGCGCCTACGCGGGGGACGTCTACGACTATGGCTTCCGCGGCTTTCCGATCCACCTGGACCGCGGCACGAATCACGTCTTCGTGAACGGCATCCGGGGCGCGTTCTCGTTGACGCTGGAGGAGCCCGAGGCGGACGTCCTGTTCGGGACCTGGGACCTCACGAAGCCGGACGCCTTGACCGACCAGCTCACCGTCTGGATGCTCGGCATGCCCTTCGTCAACACGACGCTGGCGCCGCTCGAAGTCACGCTGTGGGTCGGCGACCTCGAGAGCCAGCACGTCGAGCGTCAGTTCGCCGGCACCTGGACGCTGCCGGCGGCCCAGTCGACGCAGGTCTCGTTCGGCATCGCACCGACCGGAAACTTCCCCGAGCGCTTCGTCGATCTCGAGGAGTTACAAGTGCCCTTGACGCTCGAGTCGGCGGACGGGCGGATCCTGGCCGAGACCAGCGTCACGCTGGACTGTCGCTCCCATCGCGAGCCGCACGTGCGCACGGTGTTGTCGCGCATCGACGGCTCGGTGCAGAAGCTGGCCGTCGTGCCACACACCGACGAGTCGGTCGCCAACCCGGGGATGATCGTGGCGTTGCACGGCGCCGGCGTCGAAGCTGAGCGCCACGCCGCTTGCTTCGAGCCGCAGCCCGACCTGGTCGTGGTCGCGCCGACGAATCGCCGCCCGTACGGCTTCGACTGGCAGGATTGGGGCCGACTCAACCTCTACGAAACGATCTTTCCCATGATGGCCGCCCTGCGCGTCGATCAAGGCCGCATCTACCTGACGGGTCACTCGATGGGGGGACACGGAACCTGGCACGTGGCGGGGATCGACAGCGATCTGTTCGCTGCGATCGCCCCGTCGGCGGGCTGGCGCGGCTTCGACGACTACGGCGGTCGCCCCGAGGGCGCGCGCAGCGAGCTGTGGCGGAGCGCCGATCGCGCCAGCGAGATCGAGTCGCTCCTCCCGAATCTGTCCGACGTGCCGGCGTTCATCCTGCACGGCGAGGCGGACGAAACGGTGCCGGTCGCCGAAGCGCTCGCGATGGCGGAACACTACCGCGCCTGGAAGGAAGCGCGCGGCACCGATTTCGAGCTGCACATCGAACCCGGAGCCGGACACTGGTGGGACGGCGAAGCACCCGGTGTTGAATGCGTCGCGCATCCGGACATGCTGGCGTTCCTGCGCCGACACGAGCGCGACCTCAAGCCCGCCCACGTGCGCTTCACCACGCCGCACCCGTCGGTCGAAGCGGTGCACGATTGGTTCCGCATCGATCAAGCCGAGCGCTATGGCGAGACGTCGCGCGTGGACGCGACCTACGACGCCGAGAGCGAGCTGGTCTCGTTCGACCTCGAGAACGTGCGACGCTTCACCGTCATGCTGCCCGCCGCCAGGGCGGAGGTGTACGCCTTCCGGGACGGCACGGTCCTGGCCGCGCCCAGCGACACGCGCTCGAAGACCTTCGTGCGCGGACCGACCGGCGCCTTCGAGTTGAGTCCCATCGACGACCTGCGCGAGAAGCGGCACGATCGCGGCGGACCGATCAAGTTCGGTTGGACGCGCAAGTTCGTCGCCGTGCTACCCACGTCGGGCCGGGCAGAGGAGAACGAAGCCGCACGAAAGCGGTTCCTCTACGACGCGACCGTGTGGGCCTACCGCGGGAACGGGACGCTGTACTCCATGACCGACAAGGAGCTCTTGGCCGCGTTCGAGCGCAACGTCCACCGCTACAACAACCTCGTCATCTACGGCAACGTGCAGACGAACCGTGCTTGGCAGCAGGTCGTGCCGCCGGGCCCGTTCAAGGTGCAGCGCGGTCGCGTCGAAATCGCCGGTGAAGTGCACATGGGCGACGATCTGGCCATCGTCTTCGTCCACCGCCGACATGACTCGGAGGGCGGGATCGTGTTGGTCAATGGCTCGACCGGATCGCTGGGTGACCGCCTGGCTCCGGCCATCCAGCACTTCGTCTCCGGCGCCGGGTTCCCCGACTACGTCCTGATGTCGAGCGCCATCTTGACCGAGGGCGACGGCGGCGTGCTCGACGCCGGCTGGCTCGATTCCTCGTGGATGCCCCAGCGCTGAGGCCGTGCCGCGCGGGGCGTGCGCCTCAGCGCACGATTGCACTGACGCGCACGCCCTCGATCACCGTGCCCACGCAGTGCGTCGTGGACTCGAAAGGATCGCCGTCGTACAGCGCGACGTCGCCGTCCTTGCCGACTTCCAGCGAGCCGACGCGCTCGTCGACGCCGAGCACGCGCGCGGCATCGATCGTCACCAATCCCAGGGCCCGCTCGAAGGCCAAACCATGGGCGGCGGCCATGGCGGCTTCGAACAGGACGACGCGTGTCTTGGGCACGTAGCTTTCGTACCCGGACTGCAGGGCGACGAGCAGCCCCGCTTCGAGCAACAGCTTCGGCGTCTCGAGACTCAGGTTCTCGGTCTCGTCGTAGGCGCGCACCATCGTCGGATGCACGATGATCGGCACGTTGGCGGCCTTCAACTCCTCGAGCAGCAGATAGGCCTCGGCGCAGCCGTCGAGCACGAGGCGGAAGCCGAATTCTTCGGCGATGCGCAGCGCGGTCTCGATGTCGCGCGCCCGTTGGGCGGTGATCAAGAGCGGGAGCTCGCCGGCCAGGACGTCGGCCAAGACCTCGAGCGCGAGATCCCGCGGCGTCGCCTCGTCGTCGGCGCGCTTCTGGGCGTAGTTCGCGGCTTCGAGCAGCTTCGCGCGCAGGATGGCGGCCGCCTTCGAGCGCGTGCCGGGCTTGCCGTCGCCCCCGACGGCGTCTTCGTTCAGCGCCGCGGCGACCATGGCGCGCTCTACCACGACGGCCTCCGCCACCGTGTCGCCGGCGGTCTTGGCGATCATCGTCTGACCCGCGATGACCGCGCCGGGTGAATGGCCGGTGTGGATCGTCGTGACACCGAAGCTGCGTAGCCACTCGACCAACGGCTCGCGCGGGTTGTAGGCGTCGATGGCGCGCAGCTCGGGTTGCAGCGGGCTCGAGCGGTCGAGTTGATCCTGGTCGTGATCCTGGTTGAGCCAACCCGCAAGGCCGACGACCGTGTGCGCATCGACGAGGCCCGGCGTGGCCACCTTGGCGCGCAGCACGGGCAGGCTCGCGGGCAGCGTCACGTCGCCGGCGGCGCCGACGGCCTTGATCTTGCCGCCTTCGATCCAGACGACGCCGTCGGCGATGGGCGGTCCCGCCATCGTGATCAAACGTTCGGCGCGCACCGCCAGGTCCTGGCACAGCGTGGGCAGCGCCAGGAGCGCGAGCGCGAGGGGGGTCAGGACGAACTGCATGGGACGATGTGGTGTGAGGCGAGCGAGGGGAGTCGAGAGAGGACGCAAGGGCCGGAGGTTCAGCGCCACCAATCCTGGCGCGCGCAGCAACCGGGATTGGCGTCGTGCCCGGCGCCGAAACCGCCCGTCGCCCACAGGCGATCTTGCGGTCGCTTGCGATCGAACACCTTGGCGCCGTCGATCCAGGTCTCCTCGACCTTCGTGTAGATCGAGAGCGGGTCGCCGTCGAGGACGATGAAGTCGGCGTCCTTGCCGACCTCGAGGCTTCCGACGCGATCGGCGAGGTCGAGCATGCGCGCGGGCTCGATCGTGAGCGCCTCGAGCGCCTTCTGCCGCGTCATCCCCGCGCGCACGGCCAAGGCCGCGGAGCGAAGGAAGTGGCGCGAGTCGGTGATCCAGTCGTCGGTGTGGAACGCGACCTGCACTCCGGCGCGCTCCAGCACGGCGCCGGTCTCGAGCCGCAGGTCGCGCGCCTCGAGCTTTCCTCCCGGCGCATCGATCACGATGATCGAGCAGGGGACGTTACGCGCGGCGATCTCCTCGGCGACCTTCCAACCCTCCGACACGTGGTGCAGGACGACGCGGAAGCCGAACTCGTCGGCCAAGCGCAGCACCGTCAGGATGTCGTCGTGCCGGTGCGTGTGGTGGTGGACGATGCGCGTCCCTTCGAGCGCTTCGACCAGGGCCTCCAGCCCGAGGTCGCGCGCGGGCGGGTCCTGCTCGTCGTCGTCGGCCGCGGCTTCGAGCTTCGCCCGGTACTCCTGCGCGCGCACGAAGGTTTGGCGTACCAACGCCGCCGACTTCGCGCGCGTCCCGGGGAAGGGCGCCTTCGAGCGCATCGGGTTCGTGCCGTTCGCCATCTTGAGACCCCCCAACACGTTGCCTTCGGCGTCGTGCAACAACAGGTCGTCGATGGTGCGGCCGTCTCGGTACTTGATGTAGAGCGTTTGACCGCTGCAGAGATGCCCCGAGCCGGGCATCACGTTGGCGACCGTGATGCCGCCCGCTTGCGCGCGCTGGATGCCCGCGGAGCGCGCGTTGAGCGAGTCGAGCACGCGCACGTCGGGCTGGATCGGGTCCGCGCCGTCGCCGCCCGAGCCGCCGCCGACGTGACTGTGCGTGTCGACCAAACCGGGCATCACCAGCTTGCCGGCCAAGTCGCGCGTTTCGGCGTTTGCGGGGATCGCGATCTCGTCCGACGCGCCGATGGCGACGATCTTCCCGCCCTGGACGACGACGACGCCCGCTTCGATGTTCCCCGCGGGGCCCATCGTCAAGAGGCGCGCGCCGTGGAGGACGAGCGGCGTCTCGTCCGCCGCGAAGGCGGGGGTCAGCGAGACCGCGATCAGCACGGCGAGTTGGAGCAGCTTCGTCATGGGGGGCTTGCAAGCGGAGAGGGACCCAGGGATCGTAGCCCCTCGCGCCGCTTGCGCACCCTTCGATGACCGCGTCCCCTCAAATCTCCAGCGCTCGTTTCGCCGTCGTCGGCGCGACGGGCTTGGTGGGGGAGACGTTGCTCGCGCTCCTCGCCGAACAGGGCGTTCCCGCCGCGCAGGTCCTGGCGTTGGCGAGCGCGGAATCGGCGGGGCGCCACGTTTCCTACGGAGCGACGACGCTCGTGGTCGAGGCCGCCGGTCCCGCGGCCATGACGGGTCGCGACGTCGTCTTCTTCGCGGCCACCGATGGGCTGGCGGCGGAACTCGCGCCGGCGGCGGTCGAAGCGGGCGCGTTCGTGATCGACAAGTCGGCCACGTTTCGCGCGGACGCGTCCGTTCCGCTGGTCATCCCGGCGCTGAACGGCCACCTGCTCGACGCGGCGCCGCGCTTGGTCTCCTCGCCGAATTGCACCACGATCGGCGTGGCGCACGTCTTGGGCGCGTTGGCGCGCGTCGCGGAGATCGGGCGCGTGACGCTGACGACGCTGCAGTCGGCGAGCGGCGCCGGGCGCCGCGGCCTCGAGGCGCTCGCCGTCGAACGCGCGGGCCGGGAGGTCGCGGACTCTCCCTTCGCAGCGCGCCTGGTGGACAACGTCGTGCCGCTGGTCGGAGCGCTCGACGCAGAAGGCGTGTCGAGCGAGGAGCGCAAGCTCTGTCACGAATTGCGCCGGTTGCTGGAACGTCCGGCATTGGAGGTCGACGCGACGTGCATCCGTGTTCCTACCGCAGTGGGGCACACCGCCAGCCTGCGCGTGGCGGTGAGGCTATCGCTGGCGGCCGCGCGGGCCGCGCTCGTGGCGGCGCCGCCCGTCGAATGGATCGAGGGGTGTCCGACGCCTGCCGCGGTCGTCGGAACCGATCGCGTGCTCGTCGGGCGCCTACGCTCGGCTGCGAACGGCGATCTCTTGTTGGTGCAGTGCGCCGACAACTTGCGGCGAGGCGCCGCGACCAACGCGCTCGAATGCGCGGCGCGCCTCCTGTCGGCTCGCGCGTAGTCAGCGCACGCATCGAGCGTGCAACTCCTACAAGCGCTGGCCCGTCGATGCGCGGATGCTCCGCCGGTCGGCCCATTGGCCGCTCAACCCGCGGGGGCACGAGCTTTGCCGACGGCGAGGCTCCCTGACCCCATACCAAAGTCCTCCCGCGGGAGGCGAGCAACCATGGCGACGAAGAACAAATTTGCAGCCCTCGATCTGTTGGAGCAGGATCACGCGCGCATCGAGTCCCTGCTGGAGGAGCTGGCCGAAACGACCGAACGCGCCAAGACGAAACGCACGGAACTGCTGGAAGAGATCGGGAGTCAGCTCCGCATGCACGCGCAGCTCGAGGAAGAGATCTTCTATCCAGCGCTCGAGGCGGCCGCGAAGAAGAAGGAGCAAAAGGTGCTCGTGGCCGAGGCCTACGAGGAACACCGCGCCGTCTCCGAGCTGGTGCTACCCGATCTCGAGAAGACCGACGTGGAGAGCGTCGAGTTCAGCGGGCGCGTCAAGGTGCTGAAGGAGCTGGTCCTGCACCACGCGGAAGAAGAGGAGGACGAGCTCTTCGAGGAGGCTCGCGCCCTCTTCTCGGCGGAAGAGATGGCGGAGCTGAGCGAGCGGATGGAAGAGCGGCGCAAGGAGCTCGAAGCGAGCTGACACCGCGCGCGTGACTACTTACCGTCGGGCTGGGCCTGATCCTTGAGCCAGGCGCTGACCTTCGACGGCGTCAACTTGTCCTCGAGCACCTTGGTCTCCCGCTTCAGTGACATCAGAGTCACGTAGGGGTGGTCCGCCAGCCCGGCGTTCGCTTCCTGCACCATCTTCTCGGTGGGCGAGTCCTTGTCCTTGGGGGCCAGGATCAGCGTCGGCAGTCCACCGAGTTCGCGCAGGTCGGCGGCCAGATCGAATCCGTGAGCCTTGGCAGGCGGCTCGAGCAGCGCCATCGAGCGCACCTTCTCGTCCCCGAGCGCGTGGCGCGCGGCCAGCACGCAGCCGGCGCCGTGCCCGACGATGTGCAGGTTCGTGCGGTGGACGCGCTCCTGTCCCGTGAGCCACTGGCTGGCGGCTTCCACGTCGCGCGTCGCGAAGGCCCACAGGGACGCTTGCCCGCTGAGGTCGGCGGCGGCCCAGTCGTGGGTCTCGTCGGCGCTCTTTCCGTGGCCCCTGAGGTCCAGGGTCAAGACCGCGAAGCCTTGCTTCCACATGCGCTCGGCCAGCGCTTCGAGGCTACCGCGCTCACCGCCGGCGTCGTGCAGCAAGAGCGCGGCGGGGGCCAGCGCGCTGCCCTTCGAGCGGGGGGACCAGTAGGTCGCCGACAGCTTGATGCGATCCGAGGTCGTGATCGGAACCGGCAGGCCCTTCGAGTCGGTGTTGACCGGTTCGGTCGGGCTGGCGGCGCTCGCCAGCGCCACCGAGTGTGTTTGCGCCGAAAGTGCCGCCAGCGGAACCGTCAACAGCAGCAGCGCGGCGCCGAGCACCGAGTTCCGGATCGCGGGGGCGGACCGAACCGGTGCCGACCTGGGATTCCGCGGGGGCGAAATCCCAACGGGCGTGGGAGTCGTGAAAAGGGGCATGACGTGGCGAGGAACCTGCAGGGTGGCGTTGGCGGTCGTCGGCGACGTTGCGTGGGAGTGGGGCTCTAGTCCTGAGCGCTAGGGCGGTTGACCGAACGAAGCTGGAAATCTTCGCGAGTCGTCGTGCACAGGGCCTGCGGGGGCGCCGCGCGGGAAAGCACTTCCCGGTCGACCGAGCCCCTCAACCGAGCTGCAACTGCCTGCGCGCGTCGACCACGTCGCGGTTCATGGCGTGCCGGGCTGCTTCCAACGTCCCGTACAGCGTATCCCGCTCGTCCACGACGCGCCGCAGGTGGCGCAGGAGCTGGACGGCCATGCGGAAGGTTCGCACGGCGTCGCCGGGCACGATGTCCAGGTTTTCTTCCAGGTGGTCCATCTCGGCGCCTTCGCACCAGGCGATCACCGCCGGGGTCATGCCCCAGTCGCAGCGCTTGATCGAGGTCGGGACGCCGAAGCGGATCTCGTCGTTGGCGAGCTTGCCGAGCACCTGGTCCACGTGGCGACGCACACCGCCGAAGAGCCGCGGGGACACGTAGGTCGGTCCGCCCCGCCCGCGCTCCTCGAAGATCAAGGCGACGGCGATCATGGCCAGGGCCGCGGGCGGCAGGTTCTCGAACGCACCGCGAAAGAGCAGTTCGGTGAGCTGCAACTCGTAGCCCACCAGGTAGCGCGCGATCTTGCCCTTGGCCTCGAGCGTGCCACGACCGTCCGAGGTTTCCGGCCCGATGTAGCCCAGCTCCGAGAGCAGGCCGAGGTGCGCGTCGACCCAGCGCCGTTGCTCGGCGCGGTTGCGCTCGCGCGCCTTCTTCGACTTCGAGCGGTGCTGGTATTGGTTGAACGACTTCTGCCAGGCCTCGAACAAGCGTTCGCTGCCGAGCGCCTCGTAGAGGTGCAGGATCGTCGAGTACGACAGACGGAAGCGACTCTCGACCGCCTCGGGCTTGCCCTCGAGCAAGCGCGTGAGCGGCGCGTCGCGCACGTCCTCGTCCTCGAGGTTGACGAACACGTGCCCACGCTCGTCGATGCCCTGCCGCCCTGCGCGTCCCGCCATCTGCAGGTAGTCGCGCGTGCGCATGTAGTCGAAGCTGATCCCGTCGAACTTCTTCAGCCCGCCGAAGATCGCCGTGCGCGCGGGCATGTTGATTCCGAGCGCGAAGGTCTCGGTCGTGAACAAGAGCTTGAGGAGACCCGACGTGAACAGCCGCTCCACGACCTCCTTGTGGATCGGCAGCATGCCCGCGTGGTGGTAGCCGACGCCCACCGCGGTCAGTTGGAAGACTTCGCCCGCGAGTTCGCGCTCGTCCAGTTGGAAGCGCTTCAAGAGGTCGAGCTGCAGGTTGCGCATGCGCAGCGTCTCCTGCTCGTCGAGCAGACGTCGGTGGCGATTCTTGCGCGCCAGACGCTCGCAATCCTTGCGGCTGAAGGAGAAGACGAGCGCGGGTAGCAGCCCGTCGGTCTCGGCGTGATCGAGCAGCTTGACGACGCCGCGACCGCGCTCCTGGGGCGGGCCGCGGCGACCGCGCGAGTCGCGCTTGGGCTTGTCACGCTTGCGCTTGTCGCGCGCCTCACCCAGTTGCTTCTGCACGTAGCCGAGCTTGCCCAGATCGAAGACGCCGTAGTCGGCGTGGTGCAGCCGGTGCTTCAGCGGCACCGGTCGCTTGTCCGTGTTGATCACGCGCAGCGGCTGGTCGCGCACCTCGCGGATCCACGCGCCCAGTTGGTCGAGGTTCGGGATCGTGGCCGAGAGCGCCACGAAACGCACCGTCGGAGGCGCGAAGATGATGCTCTCCTCCCAGACCGAGCCGCGCTCGGGATCGTCCATGTAGTGGACCTCGTCGAAGATCACGTAGTCGACCCCGTCGAGCTGCGTCGGATCCTCGAAGATCGCGTTGCGCAGGATCTCGGTCGTCATGATCAAGACCTGCGCCTCGGGATGGATCGTGACGTCGCCGGTCAGGAGTCCGACGTCGATGGCGGGATCCGCCTGGAAGTCGCGATACTTCTGGTTCGAGAGCGCCTTGATCGGTGCGGTGAAGACCGCGCGACGTCCGCGTGCGACCGCGTCGGCGATCGCCACCTCGGCCACGAGCGTCTTGCCCGCGCCGGTCGGCGCCGAGAGCAGCACGTTTTCGCCGGCCAGGATGGCCTCGACGGCCTGCCGCTGGAAGTGGGAGAGCTGGAGCCCCTTCCAGTGGGTCGGCACCTGTCCGGGGCCGCCGCCTTCCAGCGCGGAGAGGGCGTTGAAGTGGGAACGATCGTTCATCGAGGGAGGATCGTGGGCAGCGGTCGGCCCGATGGGAAGCCTGCAGCCCGACTCCCTCGCAAATCCGAGGGCGAACTGCGCTTGAGCGCGCGTCCCCGAAGCGGCATTCTGGCCGACGAAGTCTTCGCCCTCCGGACCCACGTTCGCCCCCATGGATCGCAATCAACGTCCCAGCGGCTCGACCCAGTCGAACCGTCAACTTTCCCACCTCAAGCTGATCTCGCGCCTCCTGAGCCACGAACTCCGGGCGCAGAACAGCCCGCGGGTCACGCTCAGCCGCGACGAGGTGATCGAGATTCAGACCGCCCTCGACCTCTACATCGAGGACATCCAGCGCCGCACCACCAACACCGGTGGCGTAGGCCCAGGACATCCGTCGGGCGGCAACGCGCAAGCGGGCAACGGCCAGGCTGGCTACGTCGGCGGCGCCGTCCCCGCGGCCTCGGAACTGGAAGTGCGCGCTCTACCGACGCGCGTGAACTGAGCCGACGCACGCTACGAGCGCAGCCCGCGCACGTTTCCGGACGCTCGGCGTACGGGGTACCGTGAGCGGCCGCGCCGTTCGACCGACCATGCGATCCTGTCCATGAAACGTGCCCGACCCTTTGCGCCCGCGCGCCCCGGACGCTTCGTGCGCGCAGCGTGGCGGGGCGTCTTGCTGGCGACGGTGGTCATCGTGCTGGTGGGCATCCGGCACGCGGCCGAGCGGCTCGAGCGTCGCGCGACCGCCGACGGACTCGGCCGCGTCGATCCGAGCGTGCTGGCGACGCTCGAGTTTCCCGCCTGGGCAGACCGTCGCTGGACGTACGAGTACGAGGATCTGCTGACCGCTTTCGGCGAGTTCGAGATCGACGACGTCCACGCGCTGGCAGCCCTGCGCGAGTCGCTCGAGGCGCTGTCCTTCGTGCGCGAGGTCCATCGACTCGAGGCCGTCTGGCCCGACGAATTGGTGCTCGACCTCTCGCTCTGGCGACCCGTGGCCTGCGTCCCCGTGGCGCACGCGGGGGAGGGTCCCACCTTCTTTCGCGCGGTCAGCGCCGACGGCACGCTGCTGACCGGCTTCTTCGAGCGACCGCCGCGCGTCGACGACGGCTGGCTGCCGGTGCTCGGGCCACTCGACGATCGCGAGTTGCTCACGCTCTGTTCCCTCGGACGAGCGGGCGACTACCTGGCCACCCCCGAACACCTCGACGCGCTCGACGTGGCGTTGTCGCTGGAGACGAGCCTGGCGCCCGCCGCGCGCGAACGTCTCGGGCGCATCGTGATCGACGCGTCGCGCGCACGGTACGCGTCGCCCGAGGAGCCCGGCATTCGACTCGACCTCGAGGACCGGCGCCGCGTCCTGTTCGGACGCGCGCCCTCCGCCGCTCTACCGGGCGAGCGGCCGGTCGCCGCCAAGTGGCGCTCGATCGCGGACGGCCTCGAACGCTTCGGCGATCCGCGCAAGGACTGGGACGTGCTCGACGTGCGCTGGGACGTGCCCGACGTTTGGCTGCGGAACGAGGCGCTGGCGGATGCAGGTTCGGGGTCGAGCCACGCGCGCCCGTACTGAGCGTGAGCCGCGCGGAAGTGAGCGGATCGGGTGCGAACGGACCCGCCGCCGGCCTGCGCGCCCGTGATGCGCTGATCGTCGGCCTCTCCTTCGGCGCGTTCGGACTCGGAGCCAGTTGGAGCGCCTGGTTCGGGGAGGGCGCTCGGGTTCACGTCGTCGCCGCGGTGATCGTGTTCCTCGCGGGCGTGCCCGTCGCCGTGGCGCGCGCGCCCGGGCAGCGCCTCGTCCGCGCGCTCGCGTTGATCGCGCCCGGACTCGCGCTGGTCGTGGGCGCGGACCTGGCCGCCGGTCGGGCGCTCGACGGGCTGTCGCTCCTCTGGCTCCTGACCTTGGCCGGCGCTTGGACCTATGCGCTCGAGGTCGAGCGGCGCGCGGCCGGCTGGATCCTCGGCGCGGCGTGGCTGGTGCTGGCGCTGTTGCCCGCCGCCGTCGCCGTCGTGCTCGCCCAAGCCGCGCCCGAGGGGTGGAGCGCGGCGCCGGGCTGGCGCGCGCTGTCCGCCGCGAGCCCCTGGGTGGCTGCGTACGACCTCGCTCGGGGCAGCGCCCCCGCGCCGGGGCTCGCGGCGGCGATCGGTCTCGTCGCGCTCGGGGCGGCGTTGGCCGACGCGCGCCGGAGGTTGCGGTGAGCGCTTGGCTCGTGCTCGTCGCGCTCTGCCTCGCCGGCCGCGCCGGTGACGCGCGCGCGTGGCCCGTCGAGGTCGAGCTCCGAGGCCCGCTCGAGGGGGTCGAGTTCGACCTCGGGCCCGCGGGATCCGCGCGCATCGTGGGGCGGCTCGTCCCGGGCGAACGCCGCACCGTGGAGCTGCCCTTGCCGTTGGCCTTGCCCTTCGGCACGGGCGAGGTGCCCGTGCCCGCGCTCGAGCCCGTCGTCGACGGGGCGGGCAGCGCGCGCGTGCTCGGCTGGGCGCCCGCGCGCGAGCTCGACGACCTTCCCGCAGGCCTGTCGCGCCGACCGCGCCCGCCGGCGCCGAGCAGCGCTCCGCCACCGCGCGCGCCGGCGCTCTTGGCGGGACTGGCGCTCGTGCTCGTCGCCTGGCGCGGTCCGCGCCGCGTGGGGCCGGCGATCGCGCTGGTGGGGGCGCCGCTCTTGGCGTGGTGGGTCGCGGGCACCGAGCCGGCGGTCGCACCGCGGACCGTGATCGAGGTCGATCTGGCGGCGGGCAAGGCGTTGCGCGTCAGCGCGTGGGGCCGGCACGCCCACTGGCGCGGCCGCGCACGCGTCGAGGCGGAGCCCCCGGGCGCGCCGCTCGAGATCGTGCTCGATCTCCAGGGCCGGGAGCCCGAGCAGCGCGCCCGGGTCGTGGGGCGCGGGCACCTGGTCGTGCTCCGAGCCCAGGCGCTGACGAGCCGCGGGGACCTGGCCGAACGCCTCGGCGTCGCATTCGAACAGCGCTGGACGCGCGCGGCCGACGGCGCCTGGCGCGGACCGGGGACGCCGCCGGGCTGGCTGGTCGCGGGTCTGCCCCAGGGGGTGCCTCTGACCGTGGGACGCACGGAGACGGGGGACTGGGTGCGCGCCAGCGGCCGGTAGCGACGCGAAAACAACCGCACCGCGCCACGTTTCCCAGAGATTCCATCCGCGTCGGCGCTTGATCCCCCGCGCGCACCTGGCTACCCTCTCGGGCTCGCCGGCTTGCGTTCGGTGGTGTTCGAACACCGCCGGGCGCCGACGCGAGCTCCGCTTTTCGTTCGCGCTTTTCGTTCGCCCTGTCCGTTCCCGCTGTCCGTTCGCCCTGTCCGTCCCCCGGCGCCCGTCCGGGTCCTCCGCTCTCTTCTCGTCCCGCGCTGCACCGCGTCGGACCGGAAGCCCCCGATCGCCATGAAGACCTCCCACATCCGCGCCGTCGACATCGAGGAGCGCTGGTACGTGTACGACGCGTCCCAGTTCCTCCTGGGCCGCATGGCCTCCGACATCGCCATGAAGCTGATGGGCAAGGATCGCCCGACGTGGACGCCGAGCGAACTGACCGGCGCCCACGTCATCGTGATCAACGCCGACCAAGTGCGCCTGTCGGGCAAGAAGGACGAGACGAAGGAGTACCAACGGTACTCGGGCTATCCCGGCGGCTTGCACGTCACGTCGCTGGCCGACAAGCGCGAGCGACGTCCCCAGGAAATCGTCAAGCTCGCCGTGCGCCGGATGCTTCCGAAGACGAAGCTCGGGAAGCGCATGCTGTCCAACCTCAAGGTGTACGGTGGCAGCGCGCATCCGCACGAAGCGCAACAGCCCGTCGCCGTCGAATCAACGAAGAAGCCTTCGTAAGCCCCATCCACCCTCGAACCATGACCGTCGTCAATCCCTGGACCTGGGGCCTCGGCCGCCGGAAGACCGCCGTCGCGCGGGTACGCCTGAAGTCCGGCACCGGAAACTTCCTCATCAACGGCAAGGATGTGGATCACTTCTTTCCGACCGTCCGCGACCGCGCGCGCGCCAAGGCGCCGCTCGAACTGCTGCAGGAGGGCGTCGGCTACGACATCTTCTGCAGCGTCCACGGCGGCGGTCCCCACGGCCAGGCCGGCGCGGTTCAGCTCGGGATCGCGCGGGCGCTCAAGGAGACCAACCCGGCGCTCTTCGAAGGGCTGCGCGAGAGCGGCTTCCTGACGCGCGATTCGCGCATGAAGGAGCGCAAGAAGTACGGCCGGCGTGGTGCGCGCCGAGGCTTCCAGTTCTCGAAGCGCTAGTCGACCGATCTTCGAGCCCGGGCGATCACGGTCGCCCGGGCGTACCCATCATGGCTGGACATTCCCACGCCGCGAACGTCGCCCGCCGCAAGGGCTCCGTCGACGCCAAGCGCGCGAAGACCTTCTCCAAGTGCGCGAAGGCCATCATGTCCGCCGTGCGCCAGGGCGGTCCGGACCCCGATCAGAACCTGAAGCTGCGCTACGCGTACGAGAAGGCTCGCGCGGCGAACATGCCGAAGGATCGGATCGAGTACGCGATTCGGCGCGCGTCCGGCGAGGGCCAGGGCGACCTCGAGGAACTGATGTACGAGGGCTACGCGCCCGGCGGCGTCGCGCTGATGGTCGGATGCTTGACCGACAATCGGAACCGCACCGCGGCCGACGTCAAGTTCATCTTCGAGAAGCGCGGCGGCAACCTCGGCGCGCAGGGCTCGGTCGGTTTCCTGTTCAACTTCCGCGCGATCTTCGTGATCGAGACCGGGCAGCGCGACGAGGAAGCTTTGATGGAACTGGCGCTCGAAGCCGGGGCCGAGGACGTCGAACTCGATGGTGACGTCGCGACGATCTACGCCGACGCCAAGGACTTCCTCGAGGTCAAGTCGGCGCTCGAGGCAGCGGACGCGGAACTCGTGTTCCTCTCGGCGGAGACGGGCTACGTGCCCGAGACCAGCGTCGAGGTCGACTCGCTCGAGGATGCGAAGAAGCTGCTGAAGCTCGTCGAGGCGCTCGAGGACAACGAAGACGTCCAGACGGTCTACGCCAACTATTCGATGCCCGACGAGTGGCTCGAAGAGCTCGGCTGAAGCGCGCCTGGTCGCAGGCTTTCACCATGGGCCCAGAGCTGCGCTGACGGGTTTCGTCGCCACGGAGAGCGATTCGATGTCCTTCGTGCGTGGATTGATCGGGCGCGAGGCCTAGCATGGAGGCTCTTCGACCGCGCCACCTCCCGCCCGCTCCTCCCGCGACGACCATGACGAACACGATTCGGATCGTGACCCACGACGAGGCCTTGCTCGCCACCCTGCGCGCCGCCGTCTCCGCCCTCGAGGATTGGAGCCTGGCCGAGCCGCAGACGGTGGAGGACCTGCTCGGCGAGACCCCCGAGCGCGGCGACGTGATCCTGCTCGACGCTTGGATGCGCACCGAGAACGTCTACGAGTCGTGCCGTCGACTGGCCGGTCGCACGCGTTGTCGGACCTACGTCGTGACCGACGACCGCAACGAGTACGCGGAGGCGATCGCTGCCTTCTCCGGTGCGACCGGCACCGTCGCGCGCCCGTTGTCCGGCGGCGCCCTGCGCGCGATCCTGACCGGCGACGCGGCCCGCGGCGCCTTGCCGAGCGAAGCGCGCGGTTCCGGCGAGCGCCTGCTGCCCGAAGCGCTCCTGAAAGAACTCAGCGGCGGCGAGCTGACCTCCGGCGCCTCGGCGCTGATCGACGCGATCACCGATCCCGAGACGGGTCTCTTCAGCTACGAGTACCTCTCGTTCAAACTCGACGAGGAGTTCAAGCGCGCCAAGCGCTTCGGCACGCCGTTGAGCCTGGTCATGCTCGGCTTCGACGGACAAGCCGAGGAAAGCGTGCTCGCACAGCTCGCTGGCATCTTCCTCAACGCGTCGCGCGACACGGACGTGCTGGGCCGCTTCGATCAGAGTTCGTTCCTGTTCTTCCTGCCGAACACGGGGCCCGACGGCGCCGAGATCATGGCCGAACGCATTCAGGCACAGGCCGCCGAGGAAGGTCTGCGCGATCTGGTCGGCGACGCGCTGATGGTGCAGGTCGGGATCTCGTACTTCCCGCACGTCGGGATCGAGCGCAAGGAAGACCTCTTCCAGCAGGCGCGCGATGCCTTCCTCGAGGCGCAGCGCGAAGGCGGCATCGTCATCCTGGAGCCCTGAGCGGCGCGTCCTGCGTTTCATCCGTCGCGCTCGCGTCTGAAATGTCGCGCGGCCTCCGCCGCACAGGGTGTGTATGACCTCCGGCTTCCTCGCCCGTCTCCAGCGCTGGTTCACCAAGCCGCCGGCCCAGCCGGTCGGCGGTCTTCACGCTCGCGGCTCGACGTCCGAGCCCGTCTACGAGCGCACGCCCCGGCCCACGGTCGGCGTGGACTGGCAGGCTCCGACGGTCCCGGCGCCGGCGGGTCTGATCCACGTCGACGACGTCGGCCCGATCCGCCTGGTGGTCGGCACGCGCTTTTCGATCGGCGCCGACGGCGATCTGCCGCTCGGACCGGAGGGCGCGGGCCTCTTGGCGGGGATGGTGCTCCAGACCAGCCTGCAGGCGGGCGCGCGCTGGGTGCTCGTTCCCCTCGCGGACGCGCCCCTGTCGGTGGACGGCGCGCCCCTGGCCGGGCCGACGACGATCGGCGATGGCGACCGGATCGAGTTCGACGACGGCACGAGCCTGCGCGTGCTCGCGCCGGATCCCGCCAGCGCCGCCTTGTTGCTCGAGCTGCCGGAAGGCCGCGACGACTTCGGCGCACGCCGGGCGGCGCTGGTGCCCGGCGGCGTCCAGGGGCGGCTGGTGATCGGATCCGGTCCACGGTCCCACGTGCGCGTGGAAACGCTCGACGGTGAACTGGATCTGGTGCACGAAGCGGGACGCATCGTGCTCCGCGTCCGCGCGGGCTCGAGCCTCGGCCAGGCGGATACGAGCTTCGATTTCCCGTCCGCGCTCCTGCAGCACGTGGACGTCGGACCACGACGCGGGGCTCGGCCGCCGTTCGGCGTCGCGCTCGGACCGCTGGATCCCGAACGCCCAGCGTTCATGCGCGTCGATCGCGCGTAGGATCGAACACGCGATGGTCGATTGGGAAGCCTTCTACGGCGCGTTTCGTCAGCCGGAGTTCCTGCCGGGCTTCGAGATCCTGCACCACATCGGGGGTGGAGCGTTCGGCGAGGTCTACAAGGCCAAGAAGGCGTCGATCGGGAAGGCCTACGCGATCAAGTTCCTGAAGCTCGACGACGAGACGACGCGCCGCGCGATCGAACGGGAGCTGGAGCAGGTGCGCCACTTCGCGGCGATCGATCACCCGAACCTGGTCACGATCGAGGACATGGGCGTCGCGGGCGACGTGCCCTACGTGATCATGGGGTACGCGGGGGAGGACACGCTGGCGAAGCGCATCCGACGCCGCGAGCTGCCGCAGGCCGAGGCGCTATCCGTCTTTCGGCAGATGTGCGCCGGTGTCGCAGCGCTGCACGAGCGCCGGCTGGCGCACTTCGACCTTAAGCCGTCGAACGTCTTCTTGAACGGCGACGTCGCGCGCATCGGCGACTACGGGCTGGCCAAACTACTCTCCGAGGGCGAGCGCACGTTGTCGGTCGGTCGGGGCACGCCGCAGTACATGGCTCCCGAGATGCTCGAGCAGCGCGCCGACCATCGCGCGGACATCTACGCGCTGGGTCTGATCCTGTTCGAGTGTCTCGCGTTCCAGCCCGCCTTCCCCGAGAGCGCGTGGGGCGGCGTGCTGCGCGAGGACGACCGGCCACCCACGTTCCCGGTGGGCTTTCCGAAGCACATCGAGCGCGTCATCGCACGAGCCGTGCGGCGCGATCCGCTCGACCGTTACCAGGACGTCGCGGCGCTGGTCGCCGAGCTCGAGCCCGGCAGGGAGCCCGTGGCCGACGTCGCGCCGCCGCGCGCCGCGCTCGGAGTCGACGAGCTCCGCGACGCGGCACGGCAACTGGCCCGCGGAGCCGCGGGCGTCGCGCACGGGGTGTGGAGCGGCGTGCGAGGTCGCTTCGCGTCCGGGGCGGCGAGCGCGACGCCCCGGCCCGCCGCACCGGAGTTCGGCGCGGAGGTCCTGCAGGTCAGCGGGCTCGGCGGCCCCGCGCGCGAAGCGACGGATGCGCGCGCGGACGCGTCGACGCCACTCCGACCGCTGTTCCCCTACGGTCCGGGCGCAGCGGGTGCGACCCTGCCGGTGCCGCCGCGCTTCGCGGGCGGTCCGCTCGAGATCGCGATCACGGGCTTTCTGCTGGGCGGCGAGATCCTGGGCGGCCTCGTCACGGGGCCGTTCCTGTTGACGCTACGATCGGTGGCCCGTGCGGTCGATCGCAGCGCCCGGCGACTGCCGCGCGCGTTCGCGCGCGCGGCGAGCTTCTTGGTCTTCCTCGTGCTGTGCCTGCTGTTCGGCGGTTTGGCGGGCGCGCTCGTGCTCGCGCTGTTCACCTTCTCCACGCTGTAGCGTCGCGCCGGCCACCGGCTCGCTCTCCCCAACCCCCCGACGCGCCTTGACCGACTGGACCCCTGATATCGAGCTCCTGCGCCAGCGCGCGAACGAGGAGTGGCTGCGCGTCGAGCGGACGTATTGCGGGCGCTTGCTCGCCTATGCGCAGCGTCGCACGCAGGATCTCCAGGCCAGCGAGGACATCGTGCAGGAGACTTTGCTCGGCGCCGTGCGGGGTATCGGTGACTTCGACCCCGAGTACAGCTTCGAGCAGTACCTGTTCGGCATCTGCCGCAATCGCACGATCGATCACATGCGGCGCAAGCGCGCGCGCACGATCCAGGTGGACGAGGAGGACGAGGAGTTCCGCGGCTTCGAGTCGTACGCGGTGGGGGACGAAACGCCCAGCGCGATCGTGCGCGGTCGCGAACTCTCGCTGCGCGCGCAGCGGCTCTTCGGGGACATGCTGCGCGATTGGGTCGAGGAGGCGTGGGAAGCCGGCGAGTACAAGCGCCTGGCCGTCGTCGAAGCCCTGTTCTCCGGGGGCTGGCGCAACCGCGACACGTGGGAGCGCTTCGACCTACGCGACGAGACGGCGGTCGCGGGCATCAAGTTTCGCGCGCTCAAGCGTCTGCGGCAGTTGGCGGCCGTGCGCGAGTCGGGCGGCGACCTCTTGGCCTGGCTCGCGTCGGCGGAGGAGAACCAGGAGCGCTTGTTGGACCTCGACGTGCCGGCGATCTGGCGCGAGCGGCGGGTCAGTTGCCCGGCCCGTCACTGGCTGGCGCGCATGGCCGCCGGGACGCTCGAGCCCGAGCCCACGGACTTCCTGCGCTTCCACATGGACGAGCTGAAGTGTCCTTGGTGCCAAGCCAACTACGACGACCTCGCGAAGAAGGACGAACTCGACGCGCACGATCCGTGGTTCGACCGCGTGCAGGAAACGACGCGGCTCTTCCTGCGCGAAACCGACCTCTGAAGCGCGCTCGGCGCTGCGCTCAGCCGTCGCTCGGTTCGTGCGTCGCGCTCCGGTCCGTCGCCGCCGTCCGCAGCGCTGCCTGGGCCGCGGCGAGGCGTGCGATGGGCAAGCGGTAGGGCGAACACGAAACGTAGTCGAGTCCCAGGTCGTGGCAGAAGGCGACCGAGCTGGGTTCGCCACCGTGCTCGCCGCAGATGCCGAGCTTGAGGTCCGGGCGCGCCCCGCGACCTTCCTCGACGGCGATGCGCATCAAGCGCCCGACGCCCGCCACGTCGATCGCTTCGAAGGGATCGCGGGCGACGATCTCATCGCCGATGTAGAGTGGCAGGAACGTGCCGCCGTCGTCGCGGCTGATGCCGAAGGTCGTCTGCGTCAAGTCGTTCGTCCCGAAGGAGAAGAACTCCGCGTGCGGTGCGATCTCGCCGGCCGTCAACGCCGCGCGCGGCAGCTCGATCATCGTGCCCACCAGGTAGGGGACGCGGACGCCCTTGGCCGCGAAGACCTCCTCGGCGACCGAGCGCACGACGGCTTCTTGCAGCTCGAGTTCGCGCGCGGTCGCGATCAACGGGATCATGACCTCGGGTCGCGGCTTCTTGCCGGTGCGGTTCGCGACGTTGCAGGCGGCTTCGAACAGCGCGCGAGCCTGCATGCGCGTGATTTCGGGATACGCGATCCCGAGGCGGCAGCCGCGGTGTCCCAGCATCGGGTTGAGCTCGGAGAGCGACTCGATCTTGGCACGCAACACCGTCGTGGTCGTGCCGAGGTCGCGCGCCAGGTCCTCGATCGCCTCGGCGTCGTGCGGCAGGAATTCGTGCAGCGGCGGATCGAGCGTGCGGATCGTCACGGGTCGTACGCCCATGGCCTTGAAGATGCCTTCGAAGTCCTTGCGCTGCAGGGGCAAGAGCTTCTCCAGCGCGCGTTCGCGCGCCGCGGTGTTCTCGGCCAGGATCATCTCGCGCACGATGCGGATCTTCGCGTCCTCGAAGAACATGTGTTCCGTGCGACACAGGCCGACGCCCTCCGCTCCGAACGCGATGGCCGTTTTGCACTGATCGGGCTGGTCGGCGTTCGCGCGCACGCCGAGCGTGCGGACGTCGTCGGCCCACGAGAGCAACGTGGAGTAGGCTTCGAAGAGCGGGCTCGGCTGCTTGCGCTGTGCGCCGAAGAGGCGCGCGAGCACCTCGGACGGACGCGTCGCGACCTGGCCCTCGAGGACCTCGCCGCTGGTTCCGTCGAGGCTGAGCCAGTCACCCTCGATCAAGGTCTTGGCGCCGACGCGCAAGGAACCGGCGTCGAGGTCGATGTCGAGTTCGCCGCAGCCCGCGACGCAGACCTTGCCCATCTGGCGCGCGACGAGCGCCGCGTGGCTCGTCATGCCGCCGCGAGCCGTCAGGATGCCGGCCGCGGCATGCATGCCGTGGATGTCCTCGGGTGACGTTTCGATCCTGACCAGGATGACGGGCTCGCCGAGCGCTGCGCGTTCCTCCGCGCGGTCGGCGTCGAAGACGATGCGCCCCGTCGCCGCGCCGGGTCCCGCGTTGAGCCCTTTCGTCAAGCGGCGACCTTCGGTGCGCGCCGCTCGCAGTTGCTGGGGATCGAAGACCGGCGCTAAGACCTGCGTCAGCGAGCTCGGGTCGACCGCCATGAGCGCCTCGTCCCGTGTCAGCTTGCCCTCTGCGACCAGGTCGACGGCGATGCGGAGCGCCGCCATGCCCGTGCGCTTGCCCGCGCGGCACTGCAGCATGTAGAGCTTGCCGTCCTGGATCGTGAACTCGAGGTCTTGCATGTCCCGGTAGTGGGCCTCGAGCGTCTGCTGGATGCGATCGAGTTCCTTCCAAGCCGCGGGCGCGCGCGCCTCGAGCGCGTGGATCGGTTCGGGCGTCCGCAGGCCCGCGACCACGTCCTCGCCCTGGGCGTTCATCAGGAACTCGCCGTAAAAGCGCTTCTCGCCGGTGGACGGGTCGCGCGTGAACGCGACGCCCGTGCCCGACGTCTCGCCCAGGTTCCCGTAGACCATCGCGACGACGTTGACCGCCGTGCCCCAGTCGTGGGGGATGCCGTTCAACGTGCGGTAGGTCCTGGCGCGCGGGTTGTCCCACGAGCGGAACACGGCTTCGATCGCGCCCCACAGCTGCGCGTCGGGCTCCTCGGGGAACGGCGTGCCCGTGCGTTCCTCGACCAGGGCCAAGTAGCGCTCGGTCAGGGCGCGAAGCGCGTCCACGTCGAGGTCGACGTCCTCGCTGACGCCCGCCGCACGCTTCGCGCCTTCGAGCGCGAGCGTGAACGGACTTTGCGTCGCGCCGTCGATGGCATGCACGCCGAGCACGACGTCGCCGTACATCTGGACGAAACGACGAAACGCGTCCCAGGCGAAGCGTGGGTTGCCGCTTCGCGCCGCCAGTCCCTCGACCGTGCGGCGGTTCAGCCCCAGGTTGAGCACCGTGTCCATCATCCCCGGCATCGAAACGCGCGCGCCCGAGCGCACGGAGACGAGCAGCGGATCCTCGACGTCGCCGAAGCGCTTAGCCATGCGACCTTCGAGCTGGACCATCGCCTGGGCGACCTGCTCCTCGAGCGCGCGCGGCCAAGTCCCGCGCCGCGAGACGTGCGCCGAGACCTCGGTCGAGATCGTGAAGCCCGGCGGCACGGGCAGCCCCAACTTGCACATCTCCGCCAGGTTGGCGCCCTTGCCACCCAGGAGGTCGCGATCGTCGCGCCCACCCTCGGAGCCTGCTTCGCTGAACGGGAACACGAAGCGCTTGACGGCGGTTCGGGTCGTTCGGGACGGCGCTTGCCCGGCGGGCGTGGACTTCTTCGGCGGGGTGGCCATCGTGGGGAAACTCTTGTCCGTTGGTACCGCTACGGGGCGGGGAGCTGGCGGAACGCGTCGATCTTCCAATCGGTCGCGACCAGGATCTCGCTGAACTCGGCCGGCTCAATCCCTTCGATGCCGGGCAGCCAGACCCAGATCGAACCGGAATCGGCGTCGACCTCGGTGACCGCGCCGATGTTCGGGATGTCCTCGGCCAGCAGCACGGCGTCGCCTGCTTGAACGCGCCGGAAGGACTCCTGGACCAGGATGATCTCGAAGTACTCCTCGAACCACAGGACGTCGACCCGCGCCACCAGGCGCACGCGGCCATCGGTCAGCTCGCTGCGCTCGAGCAGCTCGGCGATGGCCAAGTACTTGGTCGCGGGCTGGTCGGCCAGCAGTCCCGCCCGGTACTCGCGGTAGGCCAGTTCGGTGAAGTTGGGGTCCAAGCGGCGCTTGAACTCGCGCGAGAAGCAGCGGTACTCGAGCGAGGCCTGGTCGCCGGCGAAGGCGGTTTGGAAGGTGCGAAAGGTTTGCTCGGGGGTGCGAAACCCCGTTGCCAGCCAGTCCGCAGGCTCGGGCTGGGGGATGCTGACGCAGCCGGAGACGAACAGGGCGAGGGCCAAGGGGCCGAGGGCGAGGGCGTGCATGCAACTGACGATAGCGAGCGCTCACGCTCGGGCAGTCATCCCCGTAGGGAGGAATCCCCCGACTCGGCTTCAGCCGGGGCGCCCGCTCGCCGAAGCCCTCTGGGCCCAGGCCCCTTGTCGCGCGCACCGCTGACGTGGGAGGATCCCCCCATGAATCGATCGTCCACGCGACTTCTTTCCCTCGCCCTGCTCGCCGCGACCCAGGTCGGGGTGCAGCCCGCGGCCCAGGCTCCGGCTCTGACGCTGGTCGACGGAACCGAGGCGATCCACGACTTTGGCGAGGTCGAGCAGGGGGAGCGACTGCTGTACGACTTCGAGCTGGTGTCGAGCGGTTCGGAGCCCGTCATCCTGACGAAGATCAAGCCCTCGTGCGGTTGCCTCCTGGCCTCCGTCGAGCGCTGGGATCCGCTCTCGAAGCGCTACCTGCCGTACGTGCTCGGCATGCCGCTGCGACCCGAACACAAGATTCGCCTGCGCGCGGTGATGACGACGGATGGGCGCGCTGGCGTCCTGAAGACGCAGATCAACCTCCGCACCAACGCGGCGAACCCGGACCTGTCGCTGGCGCTCAACGCGAAGGTGCGCCCGATCCTCGAGGTCGCGCCGCACGCCTTCCTCGACCTCGGCAACCAACCCTCGAGCGAGGATTTGGCCGCGTCGTTCGTCGTGAGCGCGCCGCGGCTCGGGGTCTTCGACCTCGAACTCGATCGAGGCGGGCTGCCGCCCAACGTGGCGGTAGCGCTGGTCCCGCTGGGCGCTATGACCGAAGGAATGGCTCCGCGCTGGCGCGTGGACGTGCGACTCGCGGGGCCGCACGCAGAAGGGCGGCGGACGTGGATGATCCGCGTCAAGACCAACGCGCGGCTGCCCCTCGTGAGCACGCGCAACTTCGAGCGACACTTCACGATCCAAGCCAACGTCAAGGGCCAGGTCTCCGTGCAGCCGGAGTACGCACGCTTCGGGATGATCGAAGCCGGCGCGCGCCCCAAGCTCGTTTCGACGATTACCGTCCACGACGGTCAGCGACTCCAAGGTCCGATCGAAGTGCTGTTGATTCCGAGTGCAAAGTCCACGGAACTCGACTACGAACAGGTCTTCCGCGCAGCGGCGGAGATCGCGGAGGATGGGCTCTCGGCCCGCGTCTCGATCGAGCTGGTGCACCTCCCGCCGGACTTCATCGGCTCGCTCAGCGGCATCGCGCAGGTCCCCATCGGGCATCCCGAACGCCCGGTCGTGCAGATCCACTTCTCGGCTCTGATCCGCGACGACCTATGAAAGCCGACTTTCCCCCGGTCCGGCTGCAAGGTAGCAGCGGGACCGCGACCTACCCTGGTCGAGCCATGCAAACCCTCCTCCTAGCCGCATCGTGCGCCGTTCTCGCCGGGCTGGCCGCCTGTGGCGATAGCGGGGCTACGGCCGCCGGGCCGGCGCGGGGGGCAGAGCACGGGGCGGCGGGACTCGCGCCCGGCGCCACGACGCTCACCTTCGAGACGCCGCGCATCGCGCTCGGCGACACGTGGGAGGGCGTCGTGCTCTCCCATCGCTTTCGCGCGCGCGTCGGACCGGTCGACCTCGATCTGATCGGGATCAAGCCCGACTGCGGCTGTGCCGTGCCCGAACTGAGCGTGCTCGACGGAGCGCGTCGCCGCGTGGTCGGCGCGGGCGACGAGTTGCCGGCCGGCAGTACCATCGAGCTCCTGGTGCGCTACGACACCCAGGGACGCGTCGGCAAGCAACTGCGCTCGATCGCGCTGTTCGGCAACCTGCCCGACGGCGTCGCGCGCGTCGAGTTCGACGCCGAGGTGCGGCCGTGGCTGATCGCCGAACCGACCCTGGGCGACCTCGGTCGACTGCGCCCCAGCGAGGAGCGCACCGCCACGTTCCGGCTGCGCGCCAACGACGGCTCGGCCGTGCGGTTGTCGCTCGGGGACGTGCAACTGCCGAAGGGCGTCAGCCCGGCATTGGTGCCCGAAGAGCCACGCGCCGATGGACGTGCGCGCAACTGGCGCCTCGAAGTTCACGTCGGCGCCGGGCTGCAGCGCGGCCGCCATCGCGTCACGCTGCCCGTGATCAGCGACCGCCTGCGACCCGATGCCGACGATGGGAACGAAGCGACGTTCGCGACGACGCTGACGCTGCTCGTCGAGGGCGCGGGGCGCTTGTCGCTGCAGCCCGATGTGGTTCGACTCGGGACGCTCGCGCCGGATCAGACCGTTTCACGTACCGTCCGCCTGTCGGTGCACGAGCCAGGGCTGCGCCTCGCGGAACCCAGCGCGCGGTTGGTGCCGGCGACGTCCGAGGACGTGCAGCGCCTCGGCGAAGGTGCGCGTGAACTCGAACTCGCACGCACCGTCACGATCACGCCACGGGCCGTCGCCGGTCAGCCCGCTTGGGATCTCGAGATCCTCGTCCGGGGTCTCGACGACGAAGTCCCCATGGCCTTCAACGCCATGCTCGAGGTCCAAACGGGCTTCGACGAGGAACCGGTGCTCCACGCGCTCGTCCAGGGCATACGCGAGCGCTGACACCCTTCCACCCGTTCTCGTCCCCGGGCCTCGCTCGGGACACTCGCTTCCACTGCTCACTTCGAGCGACACCTCGCCTGCCATGATGTTCAAGACGCAACGATTCCCCGCCCGTGCGACGCTCCTCGCGTCGCTGATCCTCCTTGCGGCCTGCTCTTCGGAGTCGACGCCCGCTCCGACCGAGGGCACGACGAACGCGGCGGCCGCGGCAACCAACGGGGAACCCGCTCTGGACGCGCCCGCGGACGCCCTCGAGGCCGACGGCCCCTCGCTGGGGCGCAGCACGGAGCCGCGCTCGATCGAGGGCTTCGATCTCTCCAAGCTGGACGGCGGCGCGGCCGCCAGCGACCGTCGCAGCCAATCGCCCCCCGGCGAGCAGGTCAAGGTGCCGACGCTGGCCAATCGCAAGGCCCGCATCTCGGGCGTCGACGGCGCTCCGTTGACGATCGACTTCGGCGCCGTCAAGCAGGGTGAGAAGGGCCGGCACGTCTTCCAGTTGCTCTCGGACGGCACGGATGACCTGGTGATCGAGAAGATCAAGCCGAACTGCGGCTGCACGCTCGCGCGCACCTCGATCGTGGCACCGGACGGCACGCTGACGCCGTACCAGATCGGCGGCCCGATCCCCGTCGGGAGCGTCTTCGAGATCGAGACGGAGCTGAAGACGGACGGCCGCTCGGGCCCGCTCACGACCCAGGTACAGATCACCGGCAACACGCCCGAGCCGGTGACGAACCTGCGCCTCAAGGCGCAGATCCAGCCGATCCTCGAAGTCGGTCCGAACCCGAACCTGAACCTCGGGCACATGACCAGCAACATGACCGGCAGCGGCTCCCTGACGATCACGTCGGGCGTGCTCGAGCCGTTCCGGCTGGCCATCGACGAGAAGTTCGTCGTCGAGCCGATGGCCGTGACGCTCACCCCCGTCGACCCGGATGCCAACGGTCGTTCGACCGACTGGAAGGTGGACGTGACGCTCGGCCCGAACATCCCCGAGGGCTTCCGCAACTATCCCTTGCGCTTCACGACCGACGCGGCGATTCCCGAAGGACAGAGCGCGAAGAACTTCGAGGCGCGCGCCTACGTGCAGGCGGACGTCACCGGCTTGGTCAAGGCGGAGCCGGGCTTCGTCTCCTTCGGCGTCGTGCGCCCGGGCCAGGAGATCACGCGCAAGGTCAAGCTGGTGTGCTACGACGACTTCAAGCTCTCCAAGGACATGGCTGTCGAGCTGGAGCCCTTGCAGAAGAACGTCGAAGTCAGCTACCTCGAGCACTTCGAACACTCGGTGGACGTCGTCTCCGCCGACGGTTCCATGGCGGAACTGACGGTGACCCTGAAGGGGATGCCGGAGGACTTCAACGCTTCGTTCGGCGGGCTGATCCGCGTGCTCGTGGGCCATCCGGAGAAGCCCGACGTCTCCGTGCGCTTCTCCGGCGTTTGCCGCCAGGGCGTGCCTGCGGCGGCCGGCCAACGCTGAAGGCACGGCGCGGGCGCCTGGCGCCCCGCCGAGCGCACCGGAACCAGGCGGCCGTGACCTCGCGTGAGCGAGTCACGGCCGTCGGGCGTCCGACGGTCCCCTGTTCTCTCGTCAGCGCGCGCGTAACCCCGGCCCGGCGTCGCTATAGTCTCTCCCCGTGAGTGCGACCCTAGGCGACTTCCTGCGGGCCAAAGGGCTCGTCACCGACGAACAACTGCGGGAGGGCCTGGCCCACCAGCGGAACGGCGGCGTGAGCTTGGGCGAGGCGCTCGTCCAACTCGGCTACGTGGACGAGGCCACCGTCGCGCGCGCGGATGCGAAGGCCAGCGGTATGCCGTTCGTCGACGTGGGCAAGGGCAACGTCAGCGCCGACGTGCTGGCCAAGGTGCCGGCCGAGTGGGCGCGCGAGCAAGGGCTCTTGCCGGTGATGGAGAAGGACGGTCGCCTGATCGTCGCCGTCGACGATCCCTTGAAGCGCATCGTCGCGGACCAGTTGTCGTTCCAGGTGGGCTGCGACGTGACCTGCGCGTTGACCACCAAGTCGGCGCTCCGCACCGCGCTCCGGCGCTACTACGGCGAGGACGAGACCGACGCGCTCGCCGCGTCGATGCAGGGCAAGGTCGGGGACGAGGACGACGCACCGATCATTCGGCTCGTCTCGCGCACGCTGAAGGAGGCGCTGTCGCTGCGCGCCTCCGACGTGCACATCGAGCCGATGGGGGGCATGTTGCGCGTGCGCTATCGCGTCGACGGCGTGCTGCGCCTGGCCGCCGAGCACCCGCTGCACCTGGCGGCGCCGCTCGTCTCGCGCCTCAAGATCATGGGCCTGATGGACATCGCCGAGAAGCGCAAGCCCCAGGACGGGCGCATCTCGGTGCAGATCGACGGACGCGACATCGACGTGCGCGCGTCGATCCTGCCGTCGAACCACGGCGAGTCGATCGTGCTGCGACTCCTCGATCGCACGGCCAACCTGTTGTCCTTGCGCGACCTCGGCTTCGACGACGAGGACTACGCCTGGTTCCAGCGCTTGATCGCGCGGCCGCACGGCATCGTGCTCGTGACGGGGCCCACGGGTTCGGGCAAGACGACGACGCTCTACGCCGCGCTCTCGGAACTCAATCGGCCGGATGTCAAGATCATCACGGCCGAGGATCCCGTCGAGTACCACATCAGCGGCATCAACCAGGTGCAGGTGGCGCCGCGCATCGGGTTGACCTTCGCGCGCATCCTGAAGGCGATGTTGCGCGCCGCGCCGAACATCATCCTGGTCGGCGAGATCCGCGACCTCGAAACGGCGGAGGTCGCGATCCAGGCGGCGCTGACGGGACACCTCGTGTTTTCGACGCTGCACACCAACGACGCGCCCAGCGCGATCACGCGACTCGGCGACATGGGCGTGCAGAAGTTCCTCGTCTCGAGTTCGATCCAAGGCGTCGTGGCGCAACGCCTCGTGCGCCGGATCTGCGCCGACTGCAAGGAGGAGTACGAGCCCAGCGCGGCCGAATTGCGCGTCCTGGGGCTCACCGCCGCGGATCTCGGCAACCGGCGTTTCGCGCGCGGAACGGGTTGCAGCCAGTGCGGCGGCTCGGGCTACCGTGGCCGCCTCGGCCTCTACGAACTGTTCGACCTGGACGCCGAACTGCGCGACTCGATCTTCCGCGGCGCCAACCTGACCTCGATTCGCGAGGAAGCCGTGGCGCGCGGGCTCTTGCGACCGCTCGTCGTGGCGGGTGCGCGCAAGGTGCTCGCCGGCGCCACGTCCGTGACCGAGATCATGCGCGTGACGCGCTCCGCATCGAGCGAAGAAGGCGACGAGTAGCCTCGACCCACTCCCAAGCCCAAGGAATCCAGTGCTCTCCGCCAACGAATTGATGACGCTCACCATCGAGCGTGACGCCTCCGACCTCCACGTCAATCCGGGGCGTCCGCCGGTCCTGCGCGTCAACGGCACGTTGGAAGCGCAAGGGCTGGACGTGCTCGACGACGCGTCGGCCGAGAAGCTCTGCCGCGAGCTGTGCAGTCTGCGCGACGCCCAGGATCGCGTCAGTCAGACGGACGGCGGCCACTGGGCCGTCTTCGAGCGCGACGGCACGATCGACTTCGGCCTGGCCCACGAATCCGGCAATCGCTTTCGGGTCTCGGTCATGCGCCAACGCGGTCGTACGTCCGCCGTGCTGCGCCTGATCCCGAATCGCCTGCTCTCCTTCGAAGAGATCGGCCTGCCGGCCGCGGTCGCCGAGATCCTGCGGCGGCCGCGCGGCCTGATCCTCGTCACCGGCCCGACGGGCTCCGGCAAGACGACGACCCTGGCGTCGATGATCGATTGGATCAACACGAACCAGGATCGGCACATCGTCACGATCGAGGATCCCGTCGAGTACTACCACGCCCACAAGCAGGGCCTGGTGACCCAGCGCGAGGTGGGCAGCGACGTGCCCGACTTCCCCGAGGCGATGCGCCGCGTCCTACGACAGGATCCCGACGTGATCCTGTTGGGCGAGATGCGTGACCTCGAGACGATCTCGGCCGCGATCACCGCAGCGGAGACGGGGCACTTGGTCTTCGGCACGCTGCACACGACCGGCTCCGCGCGCACCGTCGACCGCATCATCGATGCGTTCCCGGCGAACCAGCAGGAGCAGATACGAGCACAGCTCTCGGTCTCGATCGTCGGCGTCGTGTCGCAGGTGCTCCTGCCGACGGCCACCGGCGCCGGACGCGTGGCGGCGTTCGAGGTGATGCTGATGAACAGCGCTATCGCCAATCTGATTCGCAAGAACGAGACGAACAAGATCCAGTCGACGATCCAGACGTCGCGGCGCCACGGGATGATCACGCTGGACGACTACCTGGTCGAGCTGACGCAGGCCGGCAAGATCACGCGTGAGGTAGCGATCGACGCCGCCCAGGACGAACGGGACGTCGAGGCGCGGGTCTGATGGCAGCGGCCCGAAAACTCCTGGGCCAGATCCTCAAGGGTCGCGGCCTCGTGCGCGAGAGTCAGGTGCAGCAGGCGCTCGGCGAGCAGAAGAAGCACGGCGGCCTGATCGGGCAGCAGCTCGTGGCGCTCGGCGCGTGCTCGAACCAAGACGTGGCGCTGGCCTTGGCGGAGCAGGCCGGCCTCGAGGCGATCGACCTGACCTCGTTCCAACCGGTCGAGGAGGCCTTGGCGCTGATCGACGGCTCGACCGCCCACGCCTACCGCGTGCTGCCGATCTCGGTCCGCGGCAAGACGCTCGTCGTGGCCCTCGCGGACCCCTTGAACACGGCCGTGCTGGAAGACCTGGCGTTCCAGACGGGCCTCGAGATTCGCGGCGTCGTCGCCGACGCGGAACTGTTGGCGAAGACCGTGCAAGAGGTGTACGGCGAGGAGACGTCCTTGGCCGACGCGATCGCGGCGGCGGCGCGCGCCGACGCGAGCGACCCCGAATCGGCGGCGCAGAGCGCGCCGGTCGTGCGACTCTTGAACTCGATCCTGCAGCGCGCGATCCGCGATCGTGCGAGCGACGTGCACTTCGAGGTGTTCGAGAAGCTGCTGCGCATCCGCTATCGCGTGGATGGTTCGCTGTACGAGGTCGAGGCGCCGCCGGCGCACTTGGCTGCACCCCTCATCGCGCGCATCAAGGTCATGAGCGACCTCGACATCGCCGAGACGAAGATGCCCCAGGACGGGCGCATCTCGCTGGCGATCGAGGGCCGCCCGGTCGATCTGCGCGTGGCCACGATCCCGGGCATCGCCGGCGAAGGGGCGGTGTTGCGGGTGCTCGACCGCTCCGCGGTCAGCCTGGACCTGGACGCGCTCGGACTGCATCCCGAGCAGGCGCGTGCGCTCGAGGCGATGACGCGCTTGCCGCACGGGATCGTGCTCGTGACGGGCCCGACCGGTTCCGGCAAGACCACGACGCTGTACGCGATGCTCAGCCTCGCGAACGAAGAGTCGATCAAGATCATCACCGTCGAGGATCCCGTCGAGTACGACATCGACGGGATCGTGCAGGTGCCGATCTACGAGGAGATCGGGGTGACGTATCCGACGGTGCTGCGGACGGTCCTGAGGCAGGACCCCGACAAGATCCTGGTCGGTGAGATCCGCGACTCGGAAACCGCGCGCGTCGCCGTCGAGGCCAGCTTGACCGGCCACACGGTCTTCGCCACGGTGCACACGAACGACGCGCCAAGTGCAGTGACGCGCCTCGTGGACATGGGGGTCGAGCCGTTCCTGATCTCCGCCACCGTCGAGGCGATCGTCGCGCAGCGTCTCGTGCGGCGCGTGTGCGCGGAGTGCAAGACGCCGTTCGAGATGGACGAGGACTTGGCGCGCGAGCTCGGGCCGGATGCGCGTGCGCTCGAGGGTGCGACGCTCTACTACGGCAAGGGCTGCGACGCGTGCTTCCACACGGGCTATCGCGGACGGACGGCGATCCTCGAGATCCTCGAGGTGGACGACAGCGTCCGCCGCGCGATCAACGAAGCGGCCTCGACGGCCGACGTGCGCGCCATGGCGCGCGCGCGCGGTATGCAAACTCTGCGCGAAGCGGGACTCGTCGCGGTGCGCGAAGGCATCACCACGGTGGAAGAAGTGCTGCGCGAGACCCTCTCCACCTTCTGATCGGGCTCAATCATGGCGAAACGAATTCAGCGCAAGGTCCAGCGTCCCCCCGGTGCCGGCGAGCGTCCGCGCGCGGCGTCCTCGGGAGGCGGCGGGCAGCGCTCGCGCAAGGTGAAGGCGCAACTGGTCAACGACTTCACGGTCCAGCTCGCCGTGCTGTCGGAGGCCGGCATTCCGATCGTGCGAGCGCTTTCGATCCTCGAGGGTCAGACGTCGTCGGGACCGTTCAAGGCGACGCTCGGCGAACTGGTGGAGGACGTCTCGTCCGGCACGCCCATGTCGGAGGCCATGGGCAAGCACGATCGCGTGTTCGACCCGCTCTACTCGTCGATGGTGCGCGCCGGCGAGGCCGGCGGCGTCCTCGACAAGGTGCTGCAGCGCCTGGCCGACTACCGCGAGCGCGCCGCCGACATCCGCGCGCAGATCTCCGGGGCGATGATCTACCCGGCGGTCATCCTGTTCGTGGCGACCAGCGTCGTCGCGGCGGTGATGGTCTTCGTGATCCCGCGCTTCGAGCAGATCTTCGACTCCTTCGGCGTCGAGATGCCGGCGCTGACGCGCATCCTGCTCGACATGTCGCGCTTCCTCGTCGAGTACTGGTACCTCGTCTTCGGCCTGCCCGTGTTGCTCTTCATCACGCACGGCGTCCTGATGCGCCGGGGCGGTGGCTACCGCTACACGATGCACAAGCTGTTGCTCAAGATTCCCATGCTGGGCACGGTCCTGCGACAAGGCTTGATCGCCGCTTTCAGCCGTACGTTCGGCACGCTGCTGCAGGCTGGCGTGCCGCACCTCGAGGCGCTCGGCATCGTGCGCGACACGACCTCGAACGAGGTGTTGCGCGAGGGCGTCGAGGACATTCGTCGCACGGTGCGCGAAGGCGAGGGCATCTCCAGCCCGATGGAGGAGACGGGCGTGTTCGACGACCTCGTTTGCAACATGGTCGAGGTGGGCGAGCAGACCGGCGAGCTCGACGGCATGCTGATGAAGGTGGCCGAGGCCTACGAGAAGCAGGTCGACCGCAAGATCGACGCGCTCTTCAAGGTGCTCGAGCCGGCGATCCTGATCCTGATGGCGATCGTCGTCGGCATCATCGTCGTGGCCCTGTTCCTGCCGCTGCTGCGGATCATGAGTACGCTGAACGCAGCGTGAACGAGCAGTCCGCGAGCCCAACGGAATTCGTGCATCGCGGTGTCTCGCTGCAAGCCCGCGTGTTCCTGCTCGTGCTGCTCATCAACCTGGCGTTGTTCGGCGCCGGCTCCGCCTTCTTCCTGCACGTGCGGGCGGACGAAGCGGCGCTGCGCGCGGAGGAGCGGGTCGAGGACCTCTTGTTCGCGCGCGTGCCGCACGTGCGGGACGGCGATCGGTTGGGCGTGCTCCTGTCGTGGCCCGATTGGGTGCTGGTCGATGATGCGATCCTGATGGATCGACACTTCACGGTGGACGCCGTGACGGGGGAGGTGGAGCCGTCGATGCTCGTCTTCAATCCGCTCGGCCGCGCGCATCGTGACGCCGGATTCGACCAACAGCTCGCCTACCGCGCGATCGCGCGCGCCATCGCGGAGAATCAACGTGTACGCGCCGAGGACGGAACGTTCGCGTTCCCGATCCAGGAGAAGAACGGCCTCTGGGGCGGTGTTTGGTATCGCGCCGACGTGGGCATCGCCAAGGTCGACCTGTTCCTCGGCATGTTGCCGTGGTTCCTCTTGTCGACGCTGCTCTTGATCGGCGGCACGTTCTGGGGTTTGCGCCGACTCGTGCTCGATCCGGTGGAGCGCCTCGCCGCCGGTGCGCGCTCGGTGGGCGCGGGGCGCTTCGGCGTTCAGTTGACCGGCGCCGATGCGGGCGCGCCGGAGATCACCGCGCTCGTGCGTTCGTTCAACCAGATGACGGGGCGCGTGGCGAGCTTCAACGCGACGCTGCAGGAAGAGGTCCGCCTCGCCAGCGAAAAGGCGCGACAAGCGGAGGCAGCCTTGATGACCCAACGGCGACTGGCGGCGATGGGGGAGTTGGCCGCCGGCATCGCGCACGAGATCAACAACCCGCTCGGTGGCTTGACGAACGCCGTCCAGGAGTTGCGGCGCATGGAGCTTCCGCCCGAGCGTCGGGAGCGGTACCTCGAACTGCTGGCCAGTGGCCTCGCGCGCATCGGGGAGACCGTCAATCGCTTGCAGCGCTTCACGCCGCGCACGAGCCCGGAGCTGGAGCGGCTCGACCTGGCGCTGGTCGCCGAGGACGCGCTCGAGCTGGTCGCGCACCGCGCGGCCAGCGTCGGCGCCGAGCTGTCACTGAAGCGCGCGGGTGAGACCGTGGTGACGGGCGCGCGCACGGAACTCGGGCAAGCCATCTTGAACCTCTTGACCAACTCGCTCGACGCGCTCGAGGAACGGGGGAGCGGCGGCCGCGTCGAACTCGAGTTGGCGCGCGTCGGCGGGGTCGTCACGTTGACCGCGTCCGACGACGGGCCGGGCGTCACCTCCGAACAGTTGGCCCGGGTCTCGGACCTGTTCTTCACCACCAAGGAGGTCGGCAAGGGCACGGGCCTCGGACTCGCGCTCGTCCATGGCGTGATCGAGGCACACGGCGGCACCGTGACGATCGAAAGCGTCCTGGGCAGCTACTTCCGCGTCACCTTCGCGCTTCCAGCCGCGAGCGAAGGGGCGTCGTGATCTGGTTCGTCCTCATCGTGCTGCTGGCGCTCTCGGGGTTGTTCAGCGCCTCCGAGACCGCGCTCTTCGGGCTCGATCGCGAGCAACGCACACGCGTCGGGCGCAAGGCGTCGGTCCTGCTCGCGCAGCCGGGTCAACTGCTGGTTTCGATCCTGCTCGGCAACCTCCTGATCAACCTCCTCTACTTCGCCGTGGCGGGGGGGTTGTTCCCGGGCGACGAGGGCGTCGGTGACCTGACCGTCGGACTCGGCGTGCTGGTGGGGCTGGTGACCTTCGGCGAGATCCTGCCGAAGACGCTGGGGCTCCGGTACCGGGTCGGCATGGTGCGTGTCGCGTCCGTGCCTCTGACGCTCTGGCGCTGGATTCTGCTGCCCATCTCGCGGCCGATGGAAGCCTTGTTGGAGGCGAGCCACCGGGTCGTCTCGACCTGGATCGACGACGAGCGCGCGTTGACGCCGGAGATGTTGGCGCGGGTGATGGATCGCAGCGCCCGCGACGAAACGTTGATCGGTGCCGAGGCCGAGCTGTTGGCGGAGATCGTCGAACTGGGGGACATTCGCGTGCGCGAGATCATGACGCCGCGCGTGGACGCGCTCTTCCTCGACGTCTCGGGCGCGAACCGCGACGAGGTCCTGGCCGCGGCGATCGAGCGGCGGCAGAGCTGGCTGCCCGTCGTCGACGGTTCCCCGGACAACCTGCTGGGTGCCGTGGCCGTGCGGGCGCTGTTTCGCGATCACTCACCGGTGGAGCAATTGGTCATGCCGGTCAAGGTCGTCCCCGAGCAAGCCAACGCGCTCGATCTGCTCTCGGCCCTGCAGGAGGACCGCACGTCCGAAGCCGTCGTCATCGACGAGTGGGGTGGCACCGCCGGGTACGTCACGGCCGAGAACGTCTTCGAGGAACTGGTCGGCGACCTCCGGACCGAGAACGAGGCGCGCGCGCCGGTCGTCGTGCCGCTGGGTGAAGGCCGCTATCGGGTTCGCGGTAGCCTCTCGATCCGCGACTGGAACGAGGCGTTCGGCATGGCGGTCGTACCGCACGAGTTCGAGACCGTCGGCGGCTTCGTGACGACGCTCCTCGGGCGCATTCCGCGCGCGGGCGACACGGCGCGCGTCGACCGCTTGGTCCTCGAGGTGCACGAGGTGCGCGGGCGGCGCGTGGAGTTGGTGGACATCTTCGTCGAGCCCGGGACGGGAGCCCGCAGCGCCTCGTGACCGCGCTCGTTCTCTTGGCGTTGCTGTTCGCCAGCGGCCTCTTCTCGGGCAGCGAGACCGGCGTGTACTCGCTCTCGCGCGTGCGCCTGCGCGCCGACGCGGAGGCCGGCTCGCGCTCGGCCCAGTTGATCCAACGGCTGCTCAGGAACGAGGCCGGACTCTTGGTCACGCTGTTGATCGCGAACAACCTGGTTCTGGAGTTGATCGCGCATCGGACCGACCACTGGCTGGCGGCGCGCGTGGACTGGCCCGTCTGGGCCGTCGACGTCGGCGTGACGCTGCTCCTGACGCCGGCGGTCTTCTTCTTCGGAGAGTTGCTGCCGAAGGATCTGTTCCGGAGGCGGGCGCACCCCTGTCTCAGTTTCGTGGCACCCATCCTCTCCGTCTTCCACGTGCTCTTCCTGCCCTTGTCCTGGCCGCTCGAACGGCTGAGCCGCGTGCTGCACCTCCTGCTGGGTCGGGGTGGCGGGCCGCTGCCGCGCGGCGGGCGGGAAGAAGCACTCGAGATTCTGCAGGAAGGCACGCTGACGGGCGCCTTACCGCCCGAGGTCGAGGGGCTCGCCCGGAACGCCCTGAAGCTGCGTGAAACCTCCGTCACCGAAGTGCAGATTCCTTGGAAGGAGGTCCACGTCTTCGATCGCACGCGCCCCGAGGCGGAACAGCGCGAAGCCGTCCTCGATGCGCGCTACTCGCGCATGCCAGCGGTGGGGGAGGGCGGCCGGGTCGAGGGCTACGTGCACCAGTTGGAGGCGTTCGCCCAGCCCGAGGGCGCCTTGCCGGTGGTGCGCGAATTGGCCTTCTTCGAGCCCAGCCTGCCCCTCGACCGCGCCCTGGCACGCTTGCGCATGAGCGGACGGCGCGTGGCCGTCGTGGGGACGCCGGAGCACCCGCTGGGCCTGGTGACGTTGACGAACCTCGTGGACGCGATCGCCGTGGACCTGGTCGGCGAGGCGCGCCGGCGCCGCGCGCGGTCCTGACGACCCGCGCTTCCGGGCACACTTCCCCCGAAAGGAAGGGAAACCGCCGGGGCCCGTGCCGCTAAGATTCACCGCTCGAGATCCAAACCCCATGCATGCTTCCCTTCTCCGTTCGCGCCGTCGCTGCTGCCTCGGCCACGATCCCCGTACCGCCCGCGCGGGACAGGCGGCCTGGGCGCTCGTCGCCGGGCTCGCGCTGGCCGGCCTCGGGCTCGTCGCCGGCGCCCAGGTGGGCGGCGATCCGACTCCTGGCAGCGAGACGCCGCGCACCTACGCGCCGTCCGCCGGCGGCTTCGGCACCGCGGACTCGAACGGCTCGATGATCGCGGTGACGGGCCACGACGTGACGGGCGGTTCGCTCCTGTTCCTGGTGGACACCGAGACCAAGCAACTGGCCGTGTACACGGCCCAGGGCGGAACCTCGAGCACCAGTGAGGTGCGCTTCGTCGGCGCCCGTCGCATCGATCTCGACCTGCAGGTCAACGGGTACAACGACGAGTCCGAGTACTCGTGGAAGCAACTGGACGCTGAGTTCAAGAAGAAGGCCGCCGGTTCGACGTCGTCGCCCGCCGGCCGACGCCGGAGCGGCGCACCCTCGATCCCGGACGACGTCAAGTCCGGCACGGACGGCTGATCCGAACGCGCGACCGCCTGATACGACGAGCTGATACCAAAACGCCCTCGATCCGATCCCAACGATTCCGCCTGGAATCGCTTTCGACCCCCCCCCTTAGCTAGGAGTTCCCGCGTGGCCCAGAACGAAGAGTTCTTCAACTTCGAAGAAGCCCTGGAAGAATTGCGCCTCAAGGAGGAGGAGCTCAAGAAGCTCGTCTCCGAGGGCGAGATCCGCGCCTTCCGCGAAGGCGACACGATGCGTCTGCGCAAGACGGACGTGGAGAACCTGAAGGGCGAGCTGTTCGGCGGCGAAGTCGTCCTCGACGGCGGTGACGACCTCGTGTTCGAGGACGACACCAGCTTCGACGATCCCGGCATGGCGACCGAGGAGATCTCGGAAATGGACACCCTGCTCGAGGACGATGTCGAGGACGTTGGCGAGATCGACCTCGACGAAGTCGAGACGGTCGGTGCGCCCGTGACCGCGACGCGCCGTTCGGCCGTGGTGCAAGAGCCCGAGTCCGAGGGCATGGGCATGCGCGTGATGGCCATCCTTTCGACCGTGCTCTTGATCCTGGCCATCCCGGTGGTGCTCTCCTTCAGCCGCGGTAGCGTCGGCGACATGGCGCGCAGCATCGCCAGCATCGCCGGCACCTTCGAGGAGTAGGCCGCCCCCCCCCCCCGCGGGGCGCCGACTCGATCGAGACTCCCTACACGTCTCGCGGCATGTACGGGGCGCGCGCGGACGCCAGCGCGCGTCGCCGTCCAAAAAACTGTCCAGCTCGCGTCCCTTTCGAAGCCCGCGCCGTCCTAGCATCGCAGCCATGCAGTTCCGATCCGCCCCCCTTCTTCTCGCGCTCGCCGTCCTTCCCCTCGTCTCCGCTTGCGTCAGCCAGCGGCGCTACGACGAATCGCTGACCGAAGCGCAGTTCTATCAGCGCAACTTCCAGGACCTCGAAGCGTACCAGGCGCAACTGGAGGCCGAGCTCGCGCGCTTGCGCGCGGAGACCGAGGGCATCACGCCGGTCGAAGCCACCTTCACGGCCGACATCGACGAGCGCTTGGCCGAGTTGGCGCTCTTGTCCCAACGCATCGGCGCCCTACCCAGCGACCTCGAGGTCGCGCCGGTGGAGGGCGGCTTCATGATGCGCGTCTCCGACGGTCTGCTGTTCGACTCCGGCCAGGCGACGGTGCGGTCGGAAGGGCGCGAGATCCTGCTCAAGGCCGCGCAGGAGATCGCGGCCCACCCGCACCGGCGTATCTGGGTGCGCGGTCACACCGACTCCGATCCCGTCAAGAAGGCGGAGACTCTCGCGCGCTTTCCGCTCGGCAACCTCGACCTCTCCGTGCAGCGGGCGATGCACGTCGCCGAGTTGCTCGCCAACGAGGGCGGGCTCGATCGGCACAAGCTCGTCGTCGCCGGCTTCGGTCCCAACCAGCCGATCGCGCCCAACGACAGCAGCTTGAACAAGGCGCGCAACCGGCGCGTCGAGATCTTCGTCTTGGATCACGATGCGGCCGTCGAATCGGACGCGGCGGACGCGCCGATGACGATCGGCAAGCCGGTCGTGCCGCAGACGAACGGATCCGGTGAGCGCGCGCCCGACAGCGACGGTTGACTCGATGAAGAGGCTCGCCGCGGCCGCGGCCCTGGCGCCGGCAGCCCTGGTGCTCGCGGCCTGCGGAGGCGTCGATCGGGACGACCGGCCGCTCGAGGAACTCGAGCAACTGGCCTTCGTGCCCGCGGCGCGCTTGGTGCTGGTCGGCTACGAAGCCTATCCCTGGGCCAAGTGCAGCCTCGACCGGCCGCTGGTCTTCGATCGGTACGAGTTCTCCGAGAGTCGCCTCGCGCACTATCGGGACGAGCTCGTGGACGAGCCGATCCAGTGGCGCTCCGTTAACGCCAACGCCACTGCCAACTCCACGCCGGTGCTCGATCGCCCGGCGGCGCTCTCCTTGGCCGACGCCCGCGCCGTGGCCGCCGCGCGCGGCATGCGCTTGCCGAAACCGCACGAGTGGCTGCACGTCGCGCTCGGAGGTCGATCCGAGGGCTTCCCCTTTCCGTGGGGCACGCGCAGCGCCTTCAGCGGTGGGAACACGTTGGAGCTCTCGATCGGAGGACCGACGCCGATCGGTGCCTTCGAGGGTGGGCGCAGTCGCCGCTACGACTGCTACGACCTCGTGGGCAACCTTTGGGAGTGGGTGGACGGCCACGTTCCCGGCTACGACGACGATTGGGTCGCCGTGGAAGCCGGGACGCGCCGCTACAGCGTGCTGGGCGGGGCGTTCGACACGCGGCTGACCTCGATCTACGGAGCCACGTCGCGCGGCGAGCTGGTGTATCTCGCGCGTACCCAGGACGAGGGCTACCGCTCGCCGACCGTCGGCGCGCGCATGTGCGCGGACGCCGAAGCCTACCTACGGGAACACGCCCCGCGCTGGCGCGGCGCGCGGAACGCCCCCGAGCGCGTCGGCGCCGTGGGGCGTCGCTGGGGCCGCGGCCAGGGGCGCTTCGCGCTCGAGCGACTGCTCGAGTTGATGATCGCGCGCGGTGAGTCCGTCGACGAGCTCGGCTGGCTGCTCGCGGGCGTTCGCCGATGAGCGGCGCCAGCGACCTGCGGGCCGCGGTGGAGGCGCTCCGCGCCGCCGGCTTTCGCCCCACGAAGACGCGCGGGCAAAACTTCCTGGTCGACTCCAACGTCCTCGCGGCGATCGTGCGCGACGCGGGCGTTCAACCCGGCGATCGGGTGATCGAGGTGGGCGTCGGCCTCGGTTTCCTGACCGGCGCGCTGCTCGCGGCCGGGGCGACGGTCACCGGGCTCGAGATCGACCCCGAGCTCGCGGCGCTGGCACGCGCCGGTCACGCGGCGGGTGCCGAGGTCCTGGTGGGGGACGCGCTTTCGTCGAAGAACCGGCTGGGCCCCGAGCTGGCGAGCGCTCTTTCGGCCGAGCCTTGGCACCTGGTCGCCAACCTGCCCTACAGCATCAGCGGCCCGCTCTTGGTCCTCTTGGCGCGGTCGGCGTCGCCGCCCGTCTCGATGACGGTCCTGGTGCAGCGCGAACTGGCGGAGCGCGTGGCCGCGCCGCCCGCCGCACCCGACCGCGGCCCCCTGGGTGTGCGTTTGCAGCTCGATCACACGGTGCGCCTCGGCCGCGCCGTGCCGCCCACGGTGTTTTGGCCGCGTCCGCGCGTCGAGAGCGCCGTGGTACATCTCGAGCGCCACCGCCGGTTGCCGCCCGCCGAGGTGGAAGCGTTCGATCGCCTGGTGGGCGCGTTGTTCCAGAGCCGTCGCAAGGCCCTGCGCGCAGCGCTGGTGCCCCTGGCCGGGGGCGGCGCCGCCGCGGACGCGCTGCTGCTCCGGGCCGGTCTCGAGCCGCGCCGCCGCGCGGAGGAGCTGACCGGCGCCGAGCTGGAGGCGCTGGCGCGGGCCGTCAGCCCCTGATCCTGGCCCGACCCCCCAGAAGTTCCCCCGGTAGCGCTCCCAGCCCCAAGGATTTCTTCGTGGTCGCACTTGTCCGCCTTCGAGAGCGTGCTAAGTTTCCGTTAGATCCAGATCACGGGGGTTCGCGCGGGAACGATCCTTGGCAGGCCCAAGAACGACCATCGAGCGGCGGCCATAGGTCCCTCGAACCCCCTCTGGACGGGCCATACGCCCGATCGACCTCTCCGCCCCGACCGGGGTGCTGTCCTGTCTCCGTCGTTGTGGGCCCCCCGCCCAGGATCGTGCTTGCACCGCTACCGGCCGCGTTTCCGGTCCGTGTGGCGGCGCCGCCGCTCCCTGCTTCGCTTCTGGGCACCGCAACGGAAGTGCTTCTGGGCACCGCAACGAAAGTGCTTCGGGGCAACGCAACGGAAATCGGAACGGCGGACATCCAAAGGACGGACATCGTGAGGTCCGTGGTGCCCCGCCTCGAAGTCCCTGCGTCCAGCTGGCGTCGTTCGCCTTGCAGCCCTCGACTCCGTTCGCTCTTCCCCGCTCCCCACGCTCTTCCCCGCGCCCCAGACTTTGCAAGACCTCGAGTTCCGACAGCTCGTCCAGCGCGTCAAGGAGGCCTCCCCGATCGAAGCGATCGTCGGGGAGCGCGTGCGGCTCGAGAAGCGCGGAGCCCTGCAAGCGGCGCGGTGTCCGTTCCACGACGAGAAGACGCCTTCCTTCTACGTGGACACCCGGCGTCAGAGTTGGCGCTGCTACGGCGCCTGCGCCGATGGCGGCGACGTGATCAAGTTCGTGGAGCGCTTCGACGGGCTGTCCTTCTTCGAAGCGCTGGAGCTCTTGGCCCTGTCGGCGGGCATCGACATGCCGCGCAACGGTCCCTCGACGCGCGAACAGGAGGATGCGACGCGGCCGCTGCTCGACGCGCTGCAGGAAGCCAGCCAGCTCTATCGCGAGGAGCTCCGTTCGCCCGCCGGAGCCGCGGCGCGCGCGTACCTCGAGGAGCGCGGCTTCAGCGCCGCGACGATCGAGCGGTTCGGGCTCGGTTGGGCGCGCGATGGCGGCAACCCGATCACGCAACACGCGCGGCGGGCGAGCGTCCCGCGCGCCTGGCTCGAGGCCGGCTTGGTCAATCGCGGCGCGAACGGCGGGGGCTACGACGCCTTTCGAGCGCGCGTGATGATCCCCATCGCCGACCGACTCGGGCGCATCGTGGGTTTCGGCGGTCGCATTCTGCCGGGCGGCGAGCGCAGCGCGACCGATCCGGAACGCGAGTACCCCAAGTACAAGAACACCAGCGACACACCGGTCTTCCACAAGCGTCAACTGATCTTCGGCTGGCACCTCGCAGCCGACGCGATCCGTCGCGAGCGCCATGTCGTCCTGGTCGAGGGTTACACGGACGTGATGGCCGCGCACCAGCTCGGGCTCGAGACGGTGGTGGCCGTGCTCGGAACCGCGACCACCGAGGAGCACGCGCGTTGGATCCGGCGCAGCGGCGCGCGCTGCGTGACGCTGGTCTTCGACGGGGACGCGGCCGGTCGGCGCGCCGCCAAGCGGGCCATGGCCGAGCTGCTGCCCACCGGGCTCGAACTCCAAGTGGCCTCGCCGCCGGAGGGCTGCGACCCCGGGGACCTGTTGCTCGAGGCCGATGGCCGCGAGCGCTTCGAAGCCATGCTGGCTGCGGCGCGGCCCTGGTTCGACTGGCTGGTCGAAAGCCCGCCGGGTGACGCTTCGCCCGGGCAGGCCGCCAGCGCGCTGGAACCCGCGGAGATCGCAGCGGCCGTGGACGAGTTGCTCGAAATCCTGGAGCGGCTCGAGAGTCCGGTCGAACTCGACGCCTACCTCGGCCGGCTGGCGGACGCGTTCAACCTGTCGTTGGACAGCGTGCGCCGGGAGGCCGCGGCCCGGCGCCGTCCAGCGCGCACGCAGCGCGCGGGCCCTGCGGTGAAGAGCGCCGCGACGCCCGCCGGCGGAGACCGGGACGACGGGAATGCTCCCGCGGAGCGCGCGTACGAGCATCTCTTGGCGGCTCTCCTGGCGGACAACAGCTTGATCCCCGCATATCGGGACCTACGGAAGGACTGCCCGGCGGGGGACATGGCGCGCTTGTTCGACGTCCTGCTCCAGGCCTACGACGAAGACGACGTGGATCCGATCGACGCGAATCACCTCTGGACATGTCTGGCGGACGACCCCGCGCGCGAGCGCGTCGGGGGCCTCGTCGACATGGCCGAGCGCGCGGAGAGCCCCTCGTTGTTGGCCCGGGACCAAAGGACCTGGCTCGAGCGCCGGGCGGCGGACGCGGCCCTCGCGCGGCTCTCCGGCGCCATCGCGGGCGCCATCACGGGTGAAACGGCGCCCCGGGCCGGTGCCTCCGGCCTACCGCAGGGCGCGCCCGGGCGCGATTCGGCGGTCGCGGACGAAACCGAGCTGTTGCGCCGTCTCCACGATGGACTACGTGCTCGCTGTGTTGTGTCGCCGGGCGGTGGTCCACCCAAGGGTGTTTCCCCCGGCGTTTCCCCGCGTGACGTTGCCCCGCGGGGTACTCCTTCGCCTGGTACTCCTCCCGAAGGTGCTGGCCTTGCCGCTGGGCGCGCCACGCCGGACGGGTCCTCGGAGCAACACTTCGAGCCCGCTCCCAAGAATCAGAACGGAACCGCCTGACCGCGTTCCGTCGTCTCGAACCTGCACTCCTCCTCCTCTCCCGCTTTCCCCGCGCACGGGCGCACCACTCCACACATCCCCATGGCTGAAAAGCTTGAACAAGCGATCGAGGTCCTCGTCGAAGAAGGCACTCGCAAGGGCTTCCTGTCCTATGCCGAGATCAACGGCCTGCTCGAGGACCAGTTCGTCCCCCCGGAGCGCATGGACCAGATCTTCCTGGCGCTGGAGGACCAGGGGATCGAGGTGATCGATGACGTCGACGAACAGGCGCGCGCCATCCTGGTCTCGGAGGCCGGCGGGCGGAAGGCAGCTGCGGCGACGACGCAGGCGCGCACCGCCAACGCGGCGCCGACGTCGATCACGGCGGCCGAGGTCCTCGAGCGCGTCGTGACACCCGAGCGCATCGACGACCCGGTGCGCATGTACCTCACCCAGATGGGGGAGATTCCGCTTTTGACCCGCGAGCAGGAGATCTCGCTCGCCAAGGCGATCGAGGTCACCCGCAAGCGCTTTCGCAAGAAGTGCATGGGCTCGGGTCTGTGCATGAACGCGTCGCTGCGCACGTTGGAGGAGGTGCATCGCGGCGAGCTGGCTTTCGATCGGACCTTGAAGGTCAACCCGAACCCCAAGCCGGACGACGACCCCAAGATCGTCGAGACGCTTGGCAAGGCGTTCCTCGCGATGCGACTGCCGGTCAACCTGAGCACGATCCAGCGCCTGCTGGAGCGCGTGCGCGAGGAGTACCGCCCGTTGCTCGACAGCCAGCTCGGGCCGGCCGAACGCTCGGAGGTCCTGGCCCAGGTGCAGCGCACGCGGCGCAAGTTGATCATCCTGATGGAGGAGTGCCATCTGCAGATCAAGAAGCTGCGTCCCTACACCGACATGCTCGAGGAGCACTACCGCGAGATGCGTTCGATCGAGCGCAAGATCTCGCAGCACTCCGTTCGCATGAACCTCGGCGAGAAGCCGACGGACGAGGACGCGACGGCTCTGGCCGAGTTGACCGAGCAACTGCGTGAGTTGGAACTCGTGGCGCTCGAGCCGGCGGATCGACTCAAGACGCGCATCGATCAGATCGAACTCCACTACGAGGAGTACGAGGAGGCCAAGCGCAACCTGTCGAGCGGCAACCTCAGACTCGTGGTCTCCATCGCGAAGAAGTACCGCAACCGCGGACTGTCGTTCCTGGACCTGATCCAGGAGGGCAACACCGGCCTCATGAAGGCGGTGGAGAAGTACGAGTACCGCCGGGGCTACAAGTTCTCGACGTACGCGACCTGGTGGATCCGCCAGGCGATCACCCGTTCGATCGCCGACCAGGCCCGGACCATCCGGATCCCGGTGCACATGATCGAGACGATGAGCAAGCTGCGCAACGTGACCAAGAAGTTGGTCCAGGCGAAGGGCCGCGAGCCGTCGGTGGAAGAGGTCGCCGAGGCCTCTGGCATCTCCGTCGAGGAGGCCAAGCGCGTGATGAAGATCTCGAAGCACCCGATCAGCCTCGACCGGCCGATCGGCGACTCCGAGGACAGCTACTTCGGTGACTTCATCGAGGACGAGTCGGCCGAGAGCCCGGTGCAGGCCGCGGGGCACGAGATGCTGCGCGAGCGCATCAACGAGGTGCTCAACACCCTGACGTTCCGCGAGCGCGAGATCATCAAGCTGCGCTATGGCATCGGGGATGGCTACACCTACACCCTCGAGGAGGTCGGCCGCATCTTCCGCGTCACGCGCGAGCGCGTCCGTCAGATCGAGGCCAAGGCCGTGCGCAAGCTTCGTCACCCGGTGCGGGCACGCCAGTTGGCGAGCTTCCTCGACGGCGCGCCGCCCGAGGACGCCATGGAGGACGACGCCGACCTGCTCTAGGAGCCTGCGTCACGATTCGCCTGTCGGAGCCCCCTTG
>JBBDIB010000082.1:0-15002 GCA_040880665.1 Planctomycetota bacterium | reverse complement strand
AAGGGTACGCCGCTCCTCTTCTTAGATCACCGTCCACAACATCCGGTCATACCTCTGGGCGTACCACGCGAAAGTCATGAAGACGTTGGAGACCGTCAGGAGCGCGACGGTCTGGAGCAGAATCGGAACCTTCGATTCGAGCATGTTCTTGCTGGCGGATTCCGGGGTGAAAGTCCGATCCTGGCGGCAGGCTCGGGGGTGGACGGCGACGCCGAACGGCGCAGTCTATGTCGCGCTCTCAACTCCCACACACGCCAAGCGTCGACGACCCGACCGCGATGACCGACACACCCTTCAACCCACTGACCGACGAAGAGGCAGACGTGCTGCTCCGCAAGGGAACCGAGCGCGCGTTCACGGGCGAGTACACCGGGCACAAGGAGCCCGGGACGTACATCTGCCGGCGCTGCAACCGGGCGCTCTACCGCTCGGCCGACAAGTTCGAGTCGGAGTGCGGCTGGCCCTCCTTCGACGACGAACTCGAAGGCGCCGTGCGACGCGAGCCGGACGCCGACGGTCGACGCACCGAGATCCTGTGCGCGAACTGCGGCGGGCACTTGGGCCACGTCTTCGAAGGCGAGCGCTTCACGCCCAAGGACACACGCCACTGCGTGAACTCGCTCTCTATGCGCTTCGTGCCCGAGGGCGAGACCCTACCCCCGACGATCGACGGCTGATCCGAGCGCGCCGGCCGCGAACCACGGCGTCACCAGCGAATAGAGCGCGAGCGAGCCGCAAAGGAGCGCGAGGGGCACGCCCGCCGCCAGCCCGGCGCCGAAGAGGAAGGGCGACAGCGCCGTGCTGAGGACCATGAAGCCGAAGTAGACGCCGCGCACGAGCCCCAGTTGACTCAGGCCGAAGAGTTCGACCCAGAGCGCGGTGCTGATCACGGCGTGGGTTCCCGCGCTGAGGCCGAGCCCCAAGAAGAACAGCCACAGGCCCACCAACCCCGGCACCCAGACGAGCGCGACCAACCCGAGGGCGAGCGGTACGAGGTAGTAGCGAAAGAGCGCGCGCGCGTCGAAGCGGTCGACCAAGCCGCCGCTGACCCAGTTGGCGATCGCTTGCACCGCCGCGAAGCCCAGGAACCCCGTCGCGAACGAAGCCTGCGTCCAACCGCGCAGCTCGATGATGCTGGCTTGCTGCACGAAGATCGCGGTCGCGACGAACGGCGGCACGAGCAGCACCGAGAGCGCCGCCAAGAACGGCGCACGGCGCAGCAGCGCGCGTCGATCCATGCGCTCGTCCGGTCGTTCCCCCGGCACCGCGGCGGCGCGCGCGAACGAGAACCGTGCGAGCCGCCAGAGGATCGGCGCGACGACCACGGCGAGCGCCGCTGCGATCCCCCACCAGAGCGTGCGCCAGTCGGTGAGCCCGAGCAGTGACACCACCGACACAGGCAGGACGGCTTGACCGAGGACGAAGCCGAGTCCGCCGATGGCGAGGCAACGACCTCGGCGAGTCGGCGCCCGGGCTGCGACCACCATCGCCAGGTGCCCGGCGAGACCCTGACCGCCGAAGCGCAAGAGGAAGAGCGCGAGCAGCACGCCGAGCGCGCCGCGCGCGGACGCGACCAGCGCGGCGCCGACGATCAACACGCCAAGGCAGACGACCAGCACGCTCCTGACCCCGCGCCGATCGGACTCGGCGCCGGCGCGAAACATCAGCGCGCCGCTGACCAACGTGGCGGCGCCGTAGTACAGACCCCAGCGATCCTCGGCGATGCCGAGCTCGCGCTGCAAGTCGCCGCCGAACAGCCCGATGAAGAACGTCTGCCCGAAGCTCGAAACGAACGCCATTGCGAACGCAAAGGCTGCGATGGCTCCGATGGAGTCAAGTCCGCGAACCGCGTCGGTCTTCACGATCGCGCACGCGCAGCGCGGGTGGGAAACGTCGTTCGCCGGTGCATCGGGGCGGCATGCTACGGCAGCGGCGCCCCGCGCGCCGGTTCCTTCACGGACCCGCTGGGCGCTTCACACAGGATTCAAGGCTGCGCGGGTTGCGGGGGAAGCGCTCGGCGCGTTGAGATGACAGCGAACCGGTCGGCGATTCCGTCCCGCCCGCCGAACGGCGCGTATACTTCGAGCAGGACGCCGCCGCCAGAAACGTCCGCCTGGAATTCCGTTCCCGCTCGCCATCGACCCGCTCCATGAAGATCCAGCTGATTCACCCGCCCGTCTACCTGAACGTGCATGCGATGACGGCCCTCCGGCCCAGCATGCCGATGGGTCTCGCCTACGTCGGCGCGGTGTTGCGGCAAGCTGGACACGAGGTGAGCATGCTCGACGCCGTCGCGGAGGCGCCCGACAAGGTCACCAAGGACCGCCACCTGCACCGTCTCGGGCTCTTGCCCGAGGAGATCGTCGAGCGGCTCGATCCCGAGGCCGGCGCGTTCGGGTTGACGAACATGTGGTCGTTCTCGTGGCCCTTGGTCCGCGAGCTGATCCACCAGATCAAGGCCGCCTACCCCGACATCCCGCTGGTCTGCGGCGGCGAGCACTTCACGGGACTGCCGGACTACTCGATGGAGACCTCCCCCATCGACTACATCATCACGGGCGAGGGCGAGGACGCGGCGACGACGCTCTTCGCCGCGATCGAGCACGGGCTGCCCGTCGACGAGATCCCGGGCCTCGTCTACTGGAAGGACGGGAAGCGCGGCGGCGAACTTCTCAAGACCGGCCCGCAGAAGCGCCGCCGCAACCTCGACGAGTTGCCCTGGCCCGCGTGGGACCTGGTCGACATCGCGATCTACAACCGTTGGGAGCTGGTCAACGGCGTGCGCGCCGGCCTGACCGTACCGATCCTCGCGACGCGCGGTTGCCCCTACCAGTGCACGTACTGCGCCTCGCCGCAGATGTGGACGACGCGCTACTACACGCGCGATCCCGAGGACGTCGCCAACGAGATCGAGTACTACCACAAGCACTACGGCGCGACGAACTTCCCCTTCCAGGACCTGACGGCCATCGTCAAGCGCGACTGGATCATCGAGTTCTGCAACGCGCTCCTGGCGAAGAAGCTCGACATCACCTGGCAGTTCCCGAGCGGCACGCGCTGCGAGGTGATCGACGACGAGGTCGCGCGCCTCTTGTTCGAGACCGGCGGCAAGCACCTCGCGTACGCCCCCGAGAGCGGCTCCGAGCGCACGCGCGACCTGATCAAGAAGCGCATGAAGACGGAGAGCCTCTTGAACGCGGTCGAGGCCTCGGTCCGCCACAAGCTCAACATCACGTGCTTCTTCGTCCTGGGCTTCCCGCACGACACGCAAGAGGACTTCCGGTTGACCCGCAAGCTCGTGCGCAAGCTCGCGCTGATGGGCATCGACGACATCGCGATCGGCTTCTTCTTCCCGATCCCGGCGACCGAGCTCTACCACCAACTCGTCGAGCGCGGCGACATCAAGGACAACGACGACGACTTCCTGATGACGCCGATCTTCGCCAACGAAGCGAAGCTGACCGAGGATCACAACTACTGCGACCACATGACCGCGCGGCAGTTGACCTGGTGGAAGTACCGACTGCTCGTGAACTTCTACGGCATCTCGTTCCTGCGTCACCCGTGGAAGCTGGTCCAAGTGGTCGGTAACACGCTGCAGGGCAAGGAGACGCGCAAGATGGAGACCTTCCTGGTCGAACTCAAGCGCAAGGCGGGGCTGGTCTTCGGCATCGGCAAGAAGAAGACCAAGTCGCACACGGCCTAGGTCGGCGCTCCGGCTCGCTCCAGCTCGCCCCGGCTCTCAGCGTTGCTCGAGCTTCGCGCGGACGCGCTCGCGGTACTCGGCCGGAAAGTCGTACTGCGACGTGCCGATCGCCAGCGCGAAGTCGTACGCCTCGAGCGCGGCTTCGAAGTCGCCGAGCGCCTCGAGCGCGACGCCGCGCAAGGCGTGGGCGTCGGCGTCGCCCGGATCCGCGGTCAACGCCGCGTCGAGATAACGGAGCGCCTTGGCGTACTCCGCCGCAAGCAGCGCCGCCTGGGCCAGGTCGAGCCGCACCTGGCGAGCCGACGCGCGCGCTCGCCAGTACGAGGGCCTGACGCTGGACGCGCGCTCGAACGCTTCCAGCGCGGCTTCGAGCTGCCCGACCTGCATCCTGGCCGCGCCGAGGTTCTGCCACAGGCGGTGATCGTCGGGGTCGAGCTCCACCGCCCGCTCCAGTAGCTCCAAGGCGCGTTCCGGTTCGTCCGCCTGCAGCGCGGTGAGCCCGCGCGAACCGAGGTCGCTGCCACCCACGTCGCGCGACAGCTTCACGTGCCTGCGCCCGAAGATCGCCAGCGCCACGATGCAGAGCACGAGCACCGGCGCGACCCACTCCCAGCGACGCCGTCGCGCGGGCCGGAACGACAGCACGCGCCCGATCAGTACGCCGAGCAGCGCGCCCGCGAGGTGCGCGACGTTCGCGATGCGCAGCACGCCCGCGAGATCGAGGCCCACCAGCACGAAGAACAGGCCGATCGCCCAGCGAGCCGTCGCCTCGGGCAACAGCCCGCGGAAGGCTGCGTGCCAACGCGTCAGCGCCCACAGGATCCCGACCTGCCCGAACACGATGCCCGAGAGGCCGACGGGGTTCTCACCCCAGAACGCGAACTCGGCCGCCATCGACCCCGCCGCCAGCAGCGCGTAGGTCGCCGCCGTCCGCCCCAGCCCCAGGATCGGCTCCAGCACGCGCCCGAAGCTTGAGAGCGCGACCACGTTGAAGAACAGGTGCGCTGCGCCGCCATGCACCAACGTGGCCGTCAGAAAACGCCACGGCTCGTAGCGCACGCGCCCCGGATCCAGCAGCAGGTCGCCGACATCGCGCCCGAACGCGCGCAGCAGCCCGACGCCGACCGCCAACACGATCACGGTGATGGTCGCGCGTCGCTCGAACCAATCGGTGCTCTCATGGGGTGCGTCCCGCATGCCAGAAAGCCTAGCGCGTTGGACGCTTCGAGAACGCCCTTCGAGGCGACTGGATCCGGGAACAGGGGGGGGTGCCACGACCGCTGCAGTCGGCTCTCACGCCAACGAGAAGGCCAATTCTGTGCGCGCCCAGGGCAGGCTGCTACCATGTGAGACAACCCATGGATCGCTCCTCCACGTCTACGGTCATGCGTTGCGCTGGTGCAGCCCTGATGCTGGGTACCGGGCTCTTGCTGTGTCCGTTCTCGTGACGACCGCGAGTCCCGAGCGCCTTCCTACGACGACCGCTGCCCGAGGAAAAGCCGATCGAGTGCTTCAGCCACCGGTGCTGCTTGCCGGCCCGCCCACCGACCGATCGGCGATCCAGGATCCAACGTCGGCGCGCACGAACTCCTTCCCGCAGCCGATCGTCGAGGCGCCTCCGCAGCAGTTGGATGCGACACTGGTACGAGTTGCAGATTGGCCGCACGCTCGAGGTATGACCGAATGCTGTGGACGGTGAGTTGAGGCAAGGCGCACATCGAATGGATCGAGCAGCAGCGCTTCGAGCAGCCGGGTTGATCGAGTCATCGCGGAGAGCCTCAAAGCCCGTCAACGCAGCGTCGGCGCGAAGGCTCGAGTCTCCACACACCCCCGATCTCCTGCCTGACGACGAGGGGCGATGGCGGTGCGTCCCACGGTGCGTTTCAACCGGGCTCGACCGGGACGGCACCTCGCGGGCCAGCCGGCGCACGTTGAGAGCACGCGGGGCGCTTCTGCGAGTCCTGAGGTGGCGAGGACGACGGGACTTGAACCCGCAACCTCCGGCGTGACAGGCCGGCACTCTAACCAATTGAGCTACGTCCCCTCGGGATCGAGCCCGGAAGCATAGCTCGTCGGCCGCGCGGGTCAAGCAGGTTCATCACCTTCCGCGCGAGGTCGTGCGGCCGGGCTCCGGCGTCCGATCCAGCCGCCTGACTCAGCCGCCCGTGCGGACGGCCCGGACCGCGTCGGTGCGCCGAATGCGCCGGACGGGCGCAACGCCGGCCGTCAGCGCCAAGCAGACCGCGCCCACGAGGAACGCCGGCGCCCAGCCGCCGGCCGTGCGATTCGGCAGGTCGAGACCGGACAGGCTGCGGAGCGCCGACAAAAGCAGCGGCGTCAGCGAGGCCCCCACTACCAGGCCGATCACGCCGCCCGTCAGGCCGACCGCGACCGACTCGATCCAGACCGAGCCGCCGAGTTGCTCGTCGGTCGCCCCGAGCGCCCGCAGGACGCCCAGCTCCTTCTCGCGCTCGAGCGCCGACAGAAGTTGCCCGTTGAGCACGCCGAGCCCCGCCAACAGCGCGGAGAGCACGAGGATGATGTCGAACAGGATGAAGTCGCGATCGATGTCGTCGAGGTGCTGGCCGAGGATGGTCGTCCCCAGCCTGAGCTTCAGCGCGCCGGCCCCGGGAAACGCCTGCTGCACGGCGAGATAGGCCGCGATGGGATCCGCCGTCGAACCCATCCGAATGGCTGCCGAGGTCAGGGTGTCAGTGTCGAGGCAGAAGAAGCGCTCGAGATGTTGCGGATGCGCGACCGCGTAGGCGCGCTCGTCGGGGTGGATGAAGTAGCCGACCTCGTCCGTGATGGCGAGCACCTCGAAACTCTGCACGCCGTGCCCGCTGGTGCGCACGAAGAGCTGATCACCGGGCACGAGCCCGCGTTGCTTGGCGAGGCGACTAGAGACGAGAATCGTCTGCTCGTCGCGGAAGCGGCGCTGCAACTCGGCGTCGCCCGCCAACGGCCCGTAGCGCTCGAGTTGCTCCGGCTCGATGCCCTCGAGCAGGAAGTTGACGTAGGCGCGCACGTCGCCGCGCTCGATCCCGAGCACGCCGGGCACGCCGGCAAGCGCGCGCTCGAGCTCCTCGAGCGTGACCTGCGGCAAGCCTTGCACGAAGACCTTGTCCTCGATGGCGACGGCGCCCCACTCTTCGACCTCGCCGCGCAGGCTCGACGTCATGCCGCGCAAGCCGGTGAAGGCGGCGGTGACGAGCGCGATCGCCGCGACCGAGGCGCCGATCCGCGCGGGGCTTCCGAGCATCGCGCGGTGCGCGACGAGGCCCGCCAGCGGGAAGCGCCGGACGAGCGGACCGACGAGCCAACCCCCGATCCGCGCGACGACGCGCGGCGCGGCCAGCGGCAACCCGACGAGCAACCCGAGCCCGCCCAACGCCAGCAAGACGGCGCCCATCAGCGCGGGATCCGCGGCGCCCACGAGCGGCGTCAACAGGAAGAAGAAGCCCGGCAGCACGGCGCAGAGCAAGACGATCGCGAGCACCTGGAAGCCCTTCGTCGCGCCCGCGTCGGATCGGTCGCCGCGCAGCGCGCCGACGACGTTCGCGCCGCGCGCGCGCAGCACGGGATAGACCGAACCGACCAGTGCGATCAGGACGCCGAGCCCCGTCAGCCAGCCGACGGTCGCCCACGGGACCTCGAACGGCCCCACGGGACCGCCGCGCACGCCCAGCGTCGTGATGCCGACCGCCAGCATCGCGAAGCTGAGCGCGAGGCCGCCCAGGATGCCGAGCACTGCAGAACTGAGCGCGATGACGAGCGCCTCGAGGAAGAACACCCGCGCGACCTGCCAGCGCGTGCTGCCGAGCGCGACGAGCGTGCCCACTTCGCGCACGCGCTCCAAGAGCGACATCGAGAGGGTGTGGAAGATCACGAAGAGCCCGAGCAACAGCGCGAACAAGCCGGCCATGCGCACGCCGTTTCGAAACGCGCGCTCGTCCGCCATCTGCCCGACGGCGCGCCGCTCGTTGCGCTCGAAGGTGAAGCTGCCCATCAGGTTGGCCTCGAGGTCCTCGAGGTCGACCTGGCCCGTGCGCTGGACCCAGAAGCGCGACTCGACGAAGCGCCCGCGGTAGAGCCGACGCCCTGCCAGATAGTCGACGACCGCGACCCGACCTTGCGCGTAACGCCCGACGCCGCTGCGCGCCAGGATGCCGCGCACGACGAACGGCTCGGTCACGATCTCGTCGGGCCCGCCGGATTCGAGCTCGCGCTCGACGCCTTCGAAGCACTCGGAGGCCGGCGCGTTGAGCGGCGGCGCGAGCCACACGCGATCGCCGGGCCCGACGCCGAGCGCTTCCGCCAGCGCGGCGCCCAGCAGCACGCCTTCGGGATCGCGCGGCGCGAGCAGCGAGCCGAACTCGACCTCGAGGATGCCCAGCGACGGCGCGCTCTCGGATTCGAGCGCGACGAGGCGCACGGTCGTCGGCACGTCGTCGCGCCCATCCGTGGCATCCGCGCGCACGCCGACGTCGTTCTGGAAGTAGGCGGCAACGCCCGCGACGCCCTCCAACTTCAGCAACGCCGCGCGCGGGTCGGCGAGATCCGCGGTCGGCTGCACCTCGAGATCGGCGCCGTAGTCGTCCGTCAGCCACCGCGTTCGCGACAGCACGGAGACGTGATCCAGCGTGAAGACCGCGACGACGATCGCGATGCCGAGCGCGACGCCCAGGATCGAGAACAGGGTCCGGCCCGGACGCCCGACGAGACTCTTGCCGGCGAGCTGTGCGGCGAGGCCCATCAGATCGACAGCTTGGCGAGGGCGGCGTGCACCGCCTCGACGTCGAGCCCGGGGCGCGTGAGCCGCGGCTCGTCGACCAAGCGCCCGTCGACGAGGAAGCGCACCTCGTCGGCGAAGGCCGCATCGCGCGGGTTGTGCGTCACGAGCAGCACGGTGCGTCCGTCTTCGTCGACGACCTGGCGTAGCGTCTCCATCACCTCGGCGCCCGCCTTCTGGCTGAGGTTGCCCGTCGGCTCGTCACACAGGAGCAGCGGCTGCTCGCCCGCCAACGCGCGCGCGATCGAGGTGCGTTGCATCTCGCCGCCGGAGAGTTGGTGCGGCAACGCGTCGGCCCGCGCCTCGAGCCCGAAGCGCGCGATCAAGGCGTCGATCTTGGCGTCGCCGGCGCCCGCCCGGCGCCCCGCGATGGCGAGCGGCAGCGCGATGTTCTCGCGCACCGTCAAGTTCGGCAGCAGGTTGAAGAACTGGAACACGTAGCCGACCGTCTCGCGGCGCAGCAAGGTGCGCTGGCGCGGCGAGAGCCCGGCGGCCGCGTGGCCGGCGAGTTCCACCGAGCCCGCCGACGGCTCGTCCAGCCCGGAGATCAGGTGCAGGAGCGTCGACTTGCCCGAGCCGCTCGGTCCCATGATGCAGACGAACGAGCCGCGTTCGACGTCGAACGAAACCTCGCGCAAGCCCGTCGACTCGTCGGCGGTGGGCCCGTGGAACTTGTAGAGGCCGCGCACGCGAACGAGCGGGTCGGCGGTCGTGATCGTGGTCGTCATCGGCGGCTCTATCGACTCTCCTTGGCCTTCGCGCGACCCCAGGCCGCCATCCATTCCTCGAGCGACTCCCCGGACCCGTCCAGCTCGCCCTCCATGTGCCGAAACCGGGACTCGAAGCGCGCGAGCGCCGCGCGGCACGCGGCTTCGGGATCGACGCCCAGGTAGTTGCCGAGGAAGGCGCTCGCCAGCAGGACGTCGCCCAGTTCCTGGGCGATGCGATCGGCGTCGCCGCGCTCGATCTCGACCTCCAACTCGGCCGTTTCCTCGTGCAGCTTGGCGACGGCGCCGCCGACGTCCTCCCAGCGAAAGCCCACCCCCATCGCCTTCTGGCCGAGGCGCATCGCGCGCTGCAGCGCGGGTAAGGCGACTGGCACGCCCGCAACGGCGCTGGCGTCGGCGCCCTGCTCGCGGCGCTCGGCCGCCTTGATCGACTCCCAGGTGCGGAGCACCTCGTCGGCGTCGCCGGCCTGCCCGTCACCGAAGACGTGCGGGTGACGGCGCAGCAGTTTGGCGACGGCCTCGTTCGCTGCGCCGGCGAGGTCGAACGAACCCGAGTCCTCGGCGATGCGCGCCAGCAGGACGCACGCCATCAAGCAGTCGCCGAGCTCCTCGCGTTGCTCGGCCGCGCCGCCGCGCTCGATCGCTTCGACGACCTCGTGCGCCTCCTCGATCAGGTTCGGCGCGAAGCTCGTCAGCGTCTGCTCACGATCCCAGGCGCAGCCGTCGGGCGCCCGCAGTCGGTCGACGACGGCCAGCAATTGGTGGAGCGCGTCGAGCCGCGGCTCACCGCTCGGCGAAGGCGCTTCGAAAGGACGGGGAGGCATGCCCACATCGTACGCGCTCGCGTCGCGTCAGCCAGTCGCCGCGCGCGGTCGTCGCGTCAGGCTTCGCCCCACTCGCGCTCCAGAAGCGCGACGTTGCGCAAGTTCGCCTGGTACCAAACGTCGAAGGCGTCGCCTGCGATGGGGACCGTCCCCACCGCGGCATCGACCAGGATGTTGCGGACCATCAAGAGGAAGGTCGACCAGCGCACGCCGTGTTGTCGAGCGACGACGAGCGGGTACAGGCTGAGGATCAGGCCGATCGAGTCGCCGATGCCGGGGATCAAGCCCAGGATCGCTTCGGGGCCGATCCTCCAGCGCGTCCCCGGAATTCCGATCGAGGCATCGAGCCAGGTCGCATAGCGCTTCAAGCGAGCGAGTGCGGCGAGGCGGGCCGTGCGTCGGGCGGGGTTTCGGGCTTCGAGGATGGTCACGAGCACTTCTTGGGATCCCGCGGGTGTCCTTTTCAAGCGGTGGCTTTCCGTGCCTTGCAAAGCGGCGCTCCGGTTACCGCGCGGTCGGCAGGTACGGCACCGGGTCGCCCCGACCGGCCTCGGCAAAGCCGCGGAGGCGCAGCACGCACGAATCACAACGACCGCACGCCAGGACGCGCCCGCCCGCGACCGTCGGGTCGTAGCAGGTCTGCGTGAGCCCCAGATCGATGCCCAGTTCCTCGGCGCGGCGCACGATGTCCGCCTTCGAGAGCCTCATCAGTGGCGCGTGAACGCGGAAGCGAACGCCGTGCTCGGCGCCCGCGGCGGTAGCCACGTCGGCGAGCCGCTCGAACGCCTCGAGGAACTCGGGGCGGCAGTCGGGATAGCCGGAGTAGTCGACGGCGTTGACCCCGACGAAGAGGTCCGCGGCGCCCAGCACCTCGGCCCAGCCGAGCGCGACGGCGAGGAAGACGGTGTTGCGCGCCGGCACGTACGTCGGCGGCACGCCGCGGCCGATCGACGCGCCGCGATCCTTCGGGACTTCCATGGCGTCCGTCAGCGCCGAACCGCCGATCGCCGAGAGGTCGAGCGCCACGACGCGGTGCTCGACGGCGCCGCCGGCCGCGGCCACACGCGCGGCGGCCTCGAGCTCGACGACGTGCCGCTGCCCGTAGCGGAACGACAGCGCGTGGGGCGCGAAGCCGGCGGCGTGGACCTCCGCCAAGACGACGGCGGAATCCATGCCGCCCGACAGCAGGCAGACAGCGGGTCGCAACATGCGCGCTAGTCTAACGAGACTAGTCGCTCGCTCCGCCGCGCAACGCCGCCGCACCGCCGTCCGCTTTCGAGCGGGCTGCATCGAGGTGCCGTTGGAGGTCCTTGCGGTCGCTGTCGGTCTCCACGGCCTCCATGGCCGCCTGCGACGCTAGCTCGAGATGCGCGAACAAGACGAGCCGTTGCTCGGACGTGCGAGCCAGGGCGATGAGCCGGCCCAGGACGTCGATCAAGTACATCAGCACCGAGAGCTGCCCGGCGCCGTACTGGCGGATCTCGTGGAACGCGGTCGCCGCCAAACCCTCGAAATCCGCGACGAGGACCTCGACCCGCGCTTCGCCAACTTCGTCGCACCAGATGCTCGAGGGAAATTCGCGACGCATGACCGTTGCCAGGGATCCGCCGAGCTCCGCCAGACAGCGCTTCGCCGTTTGCGGATCGTTGGTGCCGGCAGACAGCGCGCGCACGGCCACATCGACGAGCCGCAAGATCGAGCATTCGAGATCCTGGAACGTGTTGCGACGCGAGCCCCACACGAATGCTTTGCTCACCCTCTCGACGAGTTCGTCGTCGGCGCTTTCCGTCACGAGCGCGATGGGCTCGCCCTCGATCACGTGGTCGCCGGGACGCCGCAACAGGCGTGCTCGACAGTCGCTGGACACGAGCGCTTCGAGAAGCTGCTCGCTCTCGATCGTCTGCAGCAATCCGTCGCGCTGCGCCGTGACCTCGCGGGGGTGCTTCCCGAGGTCGAGCTCGTCGCCCTGGGGCGCCGATCGTGCTTCGTCGACGTCCACCAGAACGCGTTCGACGGTCAGGTCGTAGTCGTAGCGAATCTTCGTCACGACGTGGTCGGCCCGGATCGATTGGGCCACGTGGTGGAAGTAGACCAGCAACGCCAGGACCCCGACGACTCCCAAGCCGATCGCAATGTTCGTTGCGTAGTGCGGCACGAAGGCGACGTCCCCATCGGCGCGAACGGTTCGCAGCACCAGCAAGCAGTAGACGAACGTTCCGACGAAGATGCCGAGCGCGGTTTGATTGACCCGATCGCGCATGAAGTTGGCCAGGAGGCGCGGACCGAACTGCGAACTCGCCAAGGTCAACGCGACCAACGTCATCGAGAACGTCAGGCTTGCGATGGTGATCATCGCGCTGGCGACCGTGCGCAAGATCGACCGCGAGGACGAAGCCTCTCCGATGAAGAGCCAGGGCTGATGTTCCTGATCGACCCCAAACCGCCGATCGAGCCAAACCGCGAGGAACGCCAAGAGTGCCCCTCCGATGACGATCAGTCCGGGACGAAACCAGTAGCTGGAGCTGACGTCCTTCCAGAGGTTCTGCGCGCGAGCATGGTGGCGGCCGGGCTTCACCGCCCGGATACGCTCCTAACGACCGGCCGGATCCGCTCGCGGCGCTGCGTGACGGACGAGGAAGTCCGCGGGTAGCCGCGTCGATTCGCTCTCGTAGTGCGTCGTGAACGACACGATGCGCCAGCCCGCTGGCGAGGACACGAGCTGGATCGAGTCGATGCCCCGCTCGTTGGGCTCCGCTCTGGCCGGCACCTCGGCCTCGAACAGCACCCAGGCGTGCGCGATGCGCCCGAAGTGGTCGACGCGGTGAGCCACGATGCGCTCCACGAATCCGTCGTCGGCGTCCGGCGACGTTGCGATCCAAGCGCGGAACTCGGCCATGAACGTCTCCAGGTCGACGATGCGCGGCTCGGGCTCTCCCTCGTACGGCAGGACGAACGCCGCGCCGGGCAGGAAGAGCGAGCGCATGGCCTCCCAATCGGCATCTCCGCCGGCCTCGAAGGAGAAGGCTCGGTAGAGCTCCTCGAGCGTGTCGCTGACCGCGAGCAACTCCCGGGGGGTCTCGTGCGGAGGCGGCGTCGCGAGACACGCGGTCGCGACGAGCGGGAGACACAGGGCGGCGAACTGCTTCATCCCGCCGAGGATTGCCGCCGCCGCGCCGCCGGTCCAGCTTCGAGGGGCACGATTGCGCCTGAGCGTCGGGCTTTTGCCCTCGAAGACCGCGCGGTTCGGGCTAGGAAAGAGCCCCGGCGGAGCGCTGTCGAGCGTCCTCATCGAGCGGCCCGTCCCCTGGCCTCGAATCTCCCGCGAGCGCCACCGAGCACGAGCCCCGGCTTCGGCTACCCTGTCGCCTCGAACGCCGCCCGACGACGATCCCCCACCCCGAATCAACACGTGAGCGCCCTCAACACCGAACTTGTCCGCGAAACCCTCCGTCAGATTCAGGATCCTGACTTGCACAAGGACATCGTCAGCCTGGGCTTCGTGACCAAGGCCGACGTCGACGGTGGCAACATCGACGTCACGATCAACCTGACCACGCCCGCTTGTCCCGTGAAGGACCAGATGCGCGATCAAGCCGTCCAACTGCTCTCCGCCCTCCCCGGCGCGAAGGAGGTCAAGGTCGAGATGACCGCGGTGCCGATGACCAACACGGGCCCGCCGCGCAACCTGGCGCCCGACATCCGGCACATCGTGGCGATCAGTTCGGGCAAGGGCGGCGTCGGCAAGAGCACCGTGACGGTCAACCTGGCCTGCGCCCTCGCCAAGACGGGCGCCAAGGTCGGCATCCTCGACTGCGACGTCTACGGCCCCGACATCCCGATGATGATGGGCCTCAGCGGCGAGCCCGAGACCTACGGCAAGAAGCTCATTCCGAAGGAGCGCCACGGCGTCAAGACGATGTCGATCGGCTACCTCCTGCCCGACGACAAGCCGGTCATCTGGCGCGGCCCGATGGTGCACAAGCTGATCGAGCAGTTCCTCGGCGACGTCGAGTGGGGCGAGCTCGACTACCTGCTCGTCGACATGCCGCCCGGCACCGGCGACGCCCAGTTGAGCCTTGCGCAGATCGTCCCGTTGACCGGTGCGATCCTGGTGACGACGCCCCAGGCGGTCTCGACCTACGACGTCTCGAAGGCGATCGGCATGTTCGCGCAGGTCAACGTCGACGTGCTCGGCCTGGTCGAGAACATGGCTGGCTACCTCGTCCAGGGCCGCGTCCTCGGCGCGACCGCGGGAACGGAGGTCGAGATCGACACCGGCTTGCGCACCGAGACGGCGACCACCGACGAGTCCGGCGCCTTCTCCGCCGTCGTCAACATGTTCGGCCAAGGCGGCGGCGAGCGCCTGGCAGCGAAGTTCGGCTTCCCGGTCATCGGGCGCATCCCCCTCAACCCGGCCGTCCGCGTCGGCGGCGACGGCGGCGACCCGGTCACGATCACCGACCCCGACTCCCTGATCGCCCAGGAATTCAACACCGTCGCCGGTCGCTTCGCCCAAAAGGTCGCGATCTCGGCCCACAAGGAACTCCCCGTCTTCCAGTAGGCGCACGAGCCAGCAAGGGCCAGCGACAGCGCGGGGTGAACGTCCCAGACGTTCACCCCGCGCCGCATTCCAGCTCGCCCAGTCAGTTCCCGAGCACGAGGTGCAAGGCGTTCGAGAACAGCAGGCCCGGCGTGCCGCCGAAGTGGAAGGCTTGGGCGTAGTACTCGACACCCGAAAGGATCGTGACGTTCGGGATCGGAACCGAGAGAGACGCCACCGGTCCTGGGATCGGCGGCAGCCCGAAGCGCTCGCCCGCGGGGAACGCCGCGCCAACCAGGATGAACTGATTTCCCGCGAAGGGCCCGAAGAGCGACGGCTGCTGGAAGAACGCGATCACCGCGAACGCGTGGCCCGTCGTCGTGAGATCCACCGTCGCCTGCCAGGTCGCGCC
>JBBDIB010000081.1:0-15247 GCA_040880665.1 Planctomycetota bacterium | reverse complement strand
CGCGGCGCGGTTCGAGCTCTCGCGCCGCGGCGACCGGCCGCCGCTCTGCCCGGCCTGCTCGATGCCGTGCGCGCCCGGGACGATCGGCTGCGCAGCGCCGCGCTCGGCGCCCTCGTGGGCTGGCCCTCCGCGCGCGTCCACACCTTCTTCCTGGAGGCGCTGGAGTCGAACTATCCGCCCCTGGCCCAACTCGACCGGCACCTGGCACGCGTCGAGCAACCCCTCGACCCGGCGTCCCAGCGCCGGCTCGCGACGGCGCTCCTCAAACTGACGGGGGCGAACGGTTGGCGCGGCGCCGCGCGCGCGAACCGTCTCGTGCGCCACCTCGAACCCAAGGTCGCCGTTCCGTTCCTGTTGGAGGCGCTGCGCCTGTGGGTCGAGCGCGAGCGTGAGGGACGCGGCTCGCGCCGCATCCGGCAAGAGCTGGTGGATCACCTGCGGCGCATCTCGGGACGCTCCTTGGGCACGACCTGCGCCGACTGGACCGGCTGGTGGCGGAGCGTGTGCGACGGCCGCATCCCGCTCGCGGACGAGGTGCCCGAGACCCAGCTCTCGACGGCCAGCTTCTTCGGTTTGCGCCCCATCTCCGACCGCGTCGTATTCGTGCTCGATCGCTCCGGCAGCATGAAGGAACCCTTCCACGCCGACGGAAAACGCGACAAGCCCGCGGTCCAGAATCGTTACGACGAAGCCGTCGAGCAGGTCTTCCGCTACCTGACCGCCGCGGGTGACGAGACCCGTTTCGGCCTGGTCGTCTTCTCCGACGGGGCCGACCGCTGGCAGCGCGAACTCGAGGCCGCTACGCCCGGAGCCATCGACCAAGCACGCCGCTGGCTCGAACGCCGCGAACCTGCGGGCGGAACGCACCTGCGACCCGGCATCGACCTCGCTTGCCAGGTCGACCGCGACGGCGCCATCGACCTCGAAACGCTCGAGGCCGACACGATCGTCGTGCTCTGCGACGGCGCCACCGCCGAAGGCCCGGCCTGGGTCGATCCCTGGCTCACCCGCCACGCCGCCGCCGAACTCGTCTTCCACGGCGTTCTCATCCAGACCGCCGGCGACGGCACGCTGCGAGCGCTCTCCGAGGGCACCGGCGGCGACTTCATCGTCGTCGGGCGCTGAGCCGGCACGGCTCTTGGGCCGTGGTTGCGGGTCTCGCCGGAGACCACCCAGTCGCCCTCGTGATCGTCGTCGTGGCGTCGCTACGCACGCCGAGTTCCAGGGAGCCGACGCGGCACGCCGAGACTCGCGTCGGGTAGGGCTCGAAAGCGGACGGGATCCGGACTAGTCCCTGCTTTCGGCGGGAACGGCGCGGGTTTCGGGGGAATGGTGCGGGCGGGATCGCTACACTCTCCGCCACGACTGCCGAGCGCCGTTCGAACCTCCCTCGAGCGCCGGCAACCCGGCGACCCCGCGTCCTGGCGCCGGGCCCCCCCCCCGCTCCCTGTGTTCGTCCTCCTCAGGTCCGTTCGGCGATTCGCCGGAGGGACGACTCTCGATTCGATGCTGCGCGACTACGCCCCCATCCTCGTTCTCCTGGGCCTCGTCCTAGGCTTCGCCGTGGTGAACCTCTTGCTCTCCGAGTTGGTGGGCAAGCGCACGCGCTCCGTCAGCAAGGGCGATGCCTACGAGTGCGGAATGCAGGGCGAGGGCTCGGCGCGCCTCCGGCTCTCGATCCACTTCTACCTCGTCGCGGTCCTCTTCATCCTCTTCGACGTCGAGACGTTGCTGTTGATCCCGTGGGCCGTCGCCGCGCGTTCGTTCGCGGCGGCTGGTGTCGGCTCGTTCGTGTTCTACGAGGTGCTGGGCTTCGTCGCCGTCTTGGGCGTCGGGCTCGCGTACGTCTGGAAGAAGGGAGGACTGACATGGGATCGCTGAAACCGGTCGAAGAACAGACCGACTCGGGCTTCTTCGCCACGAAGGTGGACTGGCTCGTCAACTGGGGCCGGAAGAACAGCCTGTGGCCGATGCCGCTCGGGCTCTCGTGCTGCGGCATCGAGCTGATGGCGATGATCGGACCCAAGTTCGACATCGCGCGCTTCGGCGCCGAGGCCGCGCGCTTCAGCCCGCGGCAGTGCGACCTCTTGATCGTCGCGGGCACCTTGACCTGGAAGATGGCGCAGGCCGCGCGGACGATCTACGACCAGATGCCCGAACCCAAGTGGGTCATCGCGATGGGCGTCTGCTCGTCGTCGGGCGGCATGTACGACTCGTACGCGGTGGTGCAGGGCGTCGACTCGATCTTGCCCGTGGACGTGTACGTGCCGGGTTGCCCGCCGCGGCCCGATGCGGTCATCGACGCGATCCTGAAGCTGCAGAAGAAGATCGAGCGCGAGTCGCCGATGAAGACCTTGTTCGAGGGTCCCGAGGTCCACGACGAACGTGGCACCGGCCTGTTGGAGTTCCAGCCCAACCGCGGCCTGGTCAAGACCGACCTCGACCTGCATCCGCACGACCCGCGCGCGCGCGCGGCCGAACGCGAGGAGACTTCGCCTTGAGTTCGCATCACACGCCGGCACACGTCGCGGGGCACACCGCGTCGAAAGCGCGCGCCGACGGACTGCTGGCCGCCTTCGAACCGCGCCCCGTAGCCACGCGCTGCGGCACCCCGTCCTACGTCGTTGCGCGCGAGGTCGTGCACGACGCCTTGGCGGCGCTGCGCGCCGGCGGGTACGAGGTCTTGAGCTTCATCACCGCCGTCGACCGGCTCTCCATCGCCGACGGTCGCGTGCCCCAGGGTCGCGCGCGCTTCCTACTCGTGCACCAGATCGAAGTGCTCGATACCGCAGAAGCGGTACGCGTCGAGACCGAGCTGACGGAGGCCGACGCCACGGCTCCGACGGTCACGGATCTGTGGCCCGGTGCCAGCTTCATGGAACGCGAGGTCTACGACATGTTCGGCATCCGCTTCGACGGTCACCCGAACCTCACGCGGCTGTTGATGCCGGACGGCTACGGTCACCACCCGCTGCGGAAGGAGTTCCCGCACCAAGGCATCGAGCCCGATCGTCTCTACCGCGAGTGGGACGAGCGCCGCCGTGCCCAGGACCCCAGCGTGCCTCCCGAAGAGCAGGCGCCTTCCCCCTTCCAGCGCCGCTAGCGATGACCACCCGCGCTGACCACCCGAAGACGCGCCAAGTCTTCGAGTACGCCCCCGGATCCGAGTACCTCGACGATCCGGTGCAGGGCGAACTCATGCACCTCAACGTCGGACCGCAGCACCCTGCAACCCACGGCGTGCTGCGGCTCGAAGTCGATCTCGATGGCGAGACGATGCACAACGTCGTGCCGGTCGTCGGGTACCTACATCGCGGCAAGGAGAAGACGTGCGAGACCCTCGGGTGGCACAAGTTCTTCCCGCACACCGATCGGCTGGACTACGTGCAGCCGCTCTTGAACAACACGGCGTACGCCCTCGCGTGCGAGGAGCTGGCCGGGATCGAGGTGCCCGAGCGCGGGCAGGTCGTGCGCGTGCTGTTGATGGAGATCAGCCGCATCGCGGCCCACCTGATCTACCTCGGCACGACGGCGATCGACCTGGGCGCGGTGTCGATCTTCTTCGCCACCTTCAAGGAGCGCGAGAAGATCTACACGCTGCTCGACGCGTACAGCGGCCACCGGATGAACAACACGTACATCCGGATCGGCGGCGTGTTCGCGGACGTGGAGGAATCGGTCGCCCAGCTCTTCGACGAATTCCTCGACCAGTTCCCCGCGGCGATCGACGGCTTCGAGACGTTCCTGACGGGCAACCGCATCTGGCACGACCGCAACCGTGACGTCGGCGTGATCACGCGCGAGGACGCCTTGGCCTGGGCCCTGACCGGCCCGAACCTGCGCGGCTCGGGCGTGGAGCGCGACCTGCGCAAGGTGCGCCCCTACTCGGGGTACGAGACCTACGACTTCGAGGTCCCCGTCGGCACCGTCGGCGACTGCTACGACCGCTACCTGGTGCGCATCGAGGAGATGCGCCAGTCGACGCGGATCGCGAAGCAGGCGCTCGCGCGGCTGGCGACGACGAAGGGCGCGGACGTGATCGCCGAGGATCGGCGCTACGTCTTGCCGCCGAAGGATCGCGTGCACAGCTCGATGGAAGAGCTGATCTACCAGTTCAAGGTCGTCACCGACCTCCGGCTGCCGAAGGGCGAGGCCTATCACGCGGTCGAGTCCAGCAAGGGCGAGCTGGGCTTCTACGTCGTCTCGGACGGCTCGAGCAACCCAGTGCGCTGCCACATTCGCGGCCCGGGTCTCTACAACGTGCAGGCGATCCCGCTGCTCGCGGAAGGGCGCTTGTTCTCCGACATGATGGCGATCATCGGAAGCCTGGACTTCGTGATGGGTGAGGTCGACCGCTGATGAACGAGCACGCGAACAACCCTGTCGACGAGCCCGTCGACGAGCCGCAAGACCCGCTCGGCGCGAAGCTGCGCGCCGAGTTCGATGAGCTGATCAAGCACTACCCCGAGAAGCAGGCGGTGTTGATCCCCGCCCTGCACCGCTGCCAGGAGGACCTCGGCGGCTGGATCTCGCCCGAGGTGATGGAAGCCTTGGCCGAATTGCTCGAACTCGAACCGGTCGAGGTCTACGGCGTCGCCAGCTTCTATCCCATGTTCCACCTCCGGCCCGTTGGGAAGCACGTCGTCGGCGTGTGCCACAACGTGTCGTGCGACCTGCGCGGCGCCGAGGACATCCTCGAACGCGTGTGCCAGGTCACCGGCGCCGCGCCGGGCGTCGACTCGGCCGACGGACGCTGGACGGTCGCGCGGCTCGAATGTCAGGGCGCCTGCACCAGCGCGCCGATGTTCGACCTCGACGGCGTCTATCACGAGAACCTCGAGCTGGACGACGTGGAGCGCATCCTCGGCGCGGTCGAGAGCGGGAACGAGCCGAACTAGACATGGCCCAACACGAGACCTACCTGCTCGATCGCCTCGAGCACGACGACAGTCACACGCTCGACCGTTACTCGAAGACGGGCGGCTACCGCGCCATCGAGAAGATCCTGAAGGAGGGCCTGACCCCCGAGCAGGTGATCGACCTCGTGAAGCGCTCGGGGTTGCGCGGGCGCGGCGGGGCGGGCTTCCCCACCGGGCTCAAGTGGAGCTTCATGCCCGACGTCGCGAAGGACCCGCGCCCCCGCTACATCGCGGTCAACGCGGACGAGTCCGAGCCGGGCACGTGCAAGGATCGCGTCCTGATGGAGCGCGACCCGCACGGCGTGATCGAGGGCATCCTGATCGCGGCCTACGCGATGCGCGTCGACACCGCGTACATCTACGTGCGCGGCGAGTACCGCTTCGCGTACGACCGCTTGCTGGGAGCCCTGGCCGAAGCGCGCGAGCAGGGCTGGGTCGGCCAGCACGTCCTCGGCACCGAGTTCTCCATCGACATCTGGATGCACAAGGGCGCCGGCGCCTACATCTGCGGTGAGGAGACGGGCTTGATGGAGAGCCTGGAGGGCAAGCGCGGGCACCCGCGACCGAAACCGCCCTTTCCGGCGGGCTTCGGATTGTGGGGTCAGCCGACGACCGTCAACAACGTCGAGACCCTCTTCAACGTCCCGTTCATCATCGACCGCGGTCCGGAGTGGTTCGCGGGGATGGGCTCCGAGAAGAGCAAGGGCAACCTCTTGGTCGGCATCTCCGGCCACGTGAACACGCCGGGCGTCTTCGAGCTGCCGCTCGGCATGTCGGCCAAGACGATCCTCGAGGAGTACGCCGGCGGCGTGTGGAAGGGCAAGGAACTGGGCGCGTGGATCCCGGGCGGCTCGTCCACGGGCTTCTTGCCGGCGCACATGATCGACCTCGCCATGGACCACGACTCCCTGAAGGAAGCCGGGTCGATGCTCGGGACGGCCGCGATGATCATGCTCGACGAGGACGCCTGCGTCGTGCGCGCGATGGAGGTCATGGCGCGCTTCTACGACCACGAGAGCTGCGGTCAGTGCAGCCAGTGCCGCGAAGGCACCGAGTGGCTGCACCAGATCTTCGGACGTATCGAGCGCGGCGCCGGCCGCTTGGAGGACATCGAACTTCTGACCAGCCTCGCCAATGGCATGGCACCCGGCAAGACGATCTGCGCGCTGGCCGATGCCGCCGCGATCCCGACCCACTCGATCGTGAAGAACTTCCGTCACGAGCTCGAGCAACACGTCGAACAAGGCTGCTGTCCCAAGCGCCGAGCCCCCCAACTCTCGGGAACGACCGCGTGACGAAGATCATCCTCAACGGCGAAGAGGTCGAGGTCGACCCGACCAAGCCCTTGATCGCTGCGTGCCACGAGCACGCCGAGAACGTGCCGATGTACTGCTACCACCCGGGGCTCTCGCCCGTCGGGTCGTGTCGCATCTGCCAGGTCAACGTCAAGATCGGTGAGATGCCGGCGCGCACCGTCGTCGCCTGCCGCACGCCGATCACCGAGGGGATGATCGTCGACACCGAGGCACCCGCGGCGCACGACGCGCGTCGACAGTGCCTCGAGTTCTTGCTGAAGAACCACCCGCTCGACTGCCCGATCTGCGACAAGGCCGGCGAGTGCGATCTGCAGGACTACGCCTTCGCCGAGGGCCAGGGCGAGGGCCGTTCGGTCGAACCGCGCCGCAAGCTCGAGAAGCGCAAGTCGCTCGGCGACGTGATCCTGCTCGACCAAGAGCGCTGCATCCTGTGTTCGCGCTGCGTGCGCTTCTTCGAAGAGGTGCCCGGGAAACCGCAGTTGACCGTCGCCGACCTGGGCGCGCGCTCGGTCATCGCGACGTTCAACGATCGTCCCCTCGAGGGCAACTACCAAGGCAACGTCGCCGACATCTGTCCGGTCGGCGCGCTGACGCTGAAGGAGTTTCGCTTCCAAGCGCGCGTCTGGAACCTGAAGAAGACGCGCTCGACCTGCGGCGAGTGCAGCCGCGGTTGCGCGATCACGCACGAGGTCTTGCGGGGCAACGACATCAAGCGCGTGCGTCCGCGTTTCGACCCCGAGGTCAACCAGTACTGGATGTGCGACCGCGGGCGCTTCGCCTTCGGTGCGCTCAACCGCACCGATCGTCTCGAAGGCGCCGCGCTGCGCGTCGAGGGCGGCTATCGGGCGGTCGATCCGACGGAGGCGTTGGAGACGATCGCCGACGCCGTGCGCACGACCGAGACCGTCGCCATCGTCGCGTCGCCGTGGCTGACGCTGGAGGAGGGCGCGGCGCTGCTCGAACTGGCGCGGAGCCTCGACGTCACGCCGTCCGTCGTGACCCTGCCGAGCTCGAGCCTCGCGGACGACCTCCTGCACACCGACGACGAATCGCCCAACCGGCGCGGGCTGGTAGAACTGGGCTTCGCGCCCAAGGACGCCGATGTGGCGCGCGCGGCACTCGCCGGCGCCGACGTCGCCTTCTTGGTCGGTGAACGCGGCGCGGCGCTCCTGGGCGTCGACGAGTTGGCGGCGCTGCCGCGCTCGACGCGCCTGGTGCTCTTCGACGAGACCCCGCATCCCGCGGCTTACGTCCAGCTCGGCGTGCCGAACGCCGCCGAGCGCGCCGGCACCTGGGTCAACGTCGACGGGCACCACGGCCAGATCGCGGCCGCCAAGCCGGCACCGGCCGGCGTCGTCCCGCTCGAGCGTCACCTCGAACGACTCGCGACCGCGTTCCAGCCCGCGGGAGGCTCGGCGTGATTCCCTACGAGGCGATGGTCCTCATGAAGGTCGCCGCGATCTACGGCGGGCTCCTCGCGACCGCGGCGCTGATGACGCTGGCCGAGCGCAAGGTCTCGGCCTGGATCCAGTGGCGTGTCGGTCCGAACCGCGTAGGACCCTTCGGGCTCCTGCAGCCCTTGGCCGACGGCGTGAAGTTCATCTTCAAGGAAGAGGTCGTGCCCGAGGGCGCGAACCGGTTCCTGTTCCGCCTGGCGCCGATGATGGCGGCGGTGCCCGCCATGCTGACCGTCGCCGTGATTCCGTTCGCGGGCGAGGCGTCCCTGTTCGGGCACGCGACGACGATCTCGATCACCGACCTCGACGTCTCGGCCATCTACGTGATCGCGATCGGCGGACTCGGCGTCTACGGCGTGATCCTGGGCGGCTGGAGCTCGAACTCGAAGTACTCGCTCCTGGGTGGACTGCGGGCGTCGGCGCAGATGATCAGCTACGAGCTGTCGCTCCTGCTCGCGATCCTGTGCGTGGTGCTGGCGGCGGGCACGCTCGACCTGCGCGAGATCGTCCACGCGCAGCAGGCTGGCTGGTGGAACGTCGTCTGGGCGCCGGACCTGTTCCTGCTGTTCGTCATCGCGACGTTCGCGGAGACGAACCGGCACCCCTTCGACTTCGCCGAGTGCGAGCCGGAGCTGGTCGGCGGCTTCCACACCGAGTACTCATCGATGAAGTTCGCCCTGTTCTTCCTGGGCGAGTACTGCGCGATGACCGTCATGGCGTGTCTTACGACGGTCTTCTTCCTGGGCGGCTACGCGATCCCCTTCTTTCCCGAAGCGCCGTGGTTCCTCGAGCTGCCTGCGTTCCTCCTGAAGGCGGGCTTCTTCCTGTTCCTGTTCATCTGGGTGCGCTGGACCCTGCCGCGCTTCCGCTTCGACCAGCTCATGGCGCTGGGCTGGAAGGTGTTCCTGCCCTACGCGCTGTTCCGTGTGTTCGCCACGGGAGCCATCGTCTCCTTCGGCGGCTTCGCCTGATTCCATGGTCATCGTCAAACGCAAGCAGCTCTCCTTCCGGGAGCGGCTCTTCCTGCCGGAGATCGCTCGCGCGCTCTCCCATAGTTTCCGCGCCATCTTCAAGCCGAAGATCACGCGGCAGTATCCCGAGGAGCGCCTGCCCACCACCGAAGTCACGCGCGGGCAGCCGCGGCTGACGCTGCTCGAGGACGGCAACACCTTGGCCTGCGTCTCGTGCGGCCTGTGCGAGATCGCCTGTCCGGCCTACGCCATCACGATCGACGGGCACGAAACCGATCGCTTCATCGAGCGCGAGCCCGAGCGCTTCGAGATCGACATGTTGCGCTGCATCCTGTGCGGCTTCTGCGAGGAAGCCTGTCCCAAGGACGCGATCTTCATGAGCGACGAGCTGGAACTGGCCGACTTCACGCGCGCAGCGCTGGTCTACGACATCGACAAGCTCAAGCGCCCGAAGGCCGAGCTGCAGCGGCGCATCGACTACTTCTACCGAGTGAATTCGCGATGGCGGAAGTCCTCTTCTACCTCCTAGCCGCCGGCGCGGTCGTGTTCGGCGTCGGCGTCGTCGCGGCACGGATGCCCATCTTCAGCGTGCTCAACCTGTTGGGCACGTTCTTCTGCGTGGCGGGCGTGTATCTGCTCACGGGCTTCCAGTTCCTGGCCGTGACGCAGTTGCTCGTCTACGCCGGCGCGATCATGGTCCTGTTCCTGTTCGTGATCATGCTGCTCAACCTGCACGACGAGTCCTTGGGGGGAACGCTGATGTCGCTGACGTCGCTGCCGCCGCGCACACTGGCGCTGGCCAGCGCGACCGCGGGCGTCTTCGTCCTGACGCTGATCTTCGCCTCGGGCGTGGGGCCGCCGCCCGGCTCAGCCGTGCTGGCCGCGGCCCGCATCGACGAAGGGCTCGACCAACTCGTGCCGCTGGCCGAGGTTCTGTTCACGCGCTATGCGCTGCCCTTCGAGGCCGCTTCGCTGCTGCTCCTGGCGACGATGGTTGGCGTGATCATGCTCGCGAAGCGTGATCGACCACGCGCCAAGGGCGACACGTCCGCCTCCTGGCCGTGGACGCCGGCCGTCGACGACGGCGCGGAACCGGTGCAGCAGGCAGAGACCGCGCCCGCCCTCGAGCCAGGCCGCTCGCGCAAGACGCACGAGGGCACGGCCGCTCGCCCCCCCGCCGACAAACCGGGTGAACGCGCGGGGAGCGTCCAATGAACGTGCCCACCGAACACCTCCTCGTCCTCTCCGCGTTCCTGTTCGGGCTCGGCATCCTCGGGTTCCTGTTGCGCCGCAACGTGATCATCGTGCTGGCGTCGATCGAGTTGATGCTGAACTCGGCCAACCTCGTGCTTCTGGCGGGCAGCCGCCACTGGGCCGGCGTCGAAGGCACGGGCTTTCTCGAAGGCCCGATCCTCGTCTTGTTCGTCATCCTGGTCGCGGCCGCGGAGGCCGCGATCGGGCTCGCGCTGATCATCGCCCTCTTCCGGTTGAAGCAGAGCGTGATCCTGGGTTCCTCGCAGTCGTACGAGGTCGCCGCCGATTCCACCTCGCCATCCGTGCCCCCCCCGAGCCCCACCCGCCCGTGACCGAATCGGCTTCCTACCTCTGGTGGATCGTGTTCGTGCCGCTTCTCGGCAGCGTGCTGTGCGGCGCGCTGCACCTGCGTTCGCTGACGCAACGCCGCGCGGGCGCGACCCGCGAGGTCGGCGCCTTCGCACCGTGGGTCGCCTGCGGAGCCATGGCGCTCGCGTTCGCGCTGTCCGTCCTGGCGTTCCTGCGGCTGGCCGGCAGCGACGACGTCCTGGCGCTCGAGTCGAGCTCCTGGGCCTGGCTCGACGCGGGCAGTTTCGAGCTGCAGCTCTCGATGGTCGTGGACCGACTGTCGTCCGTCATGGCGCTGGTCGTCACGGGCGTCGGCCTCTTGATCCACGTGTACTCGGCCGGGTACATGCGCGGCGATCCGGGTTACGCCAAGTACTTCGCCTTCCTGAACCTGTTCGTGTTCGCGATGCTCCTCTTGGTGCTGTCGTCGAACCTGATGGGCCTCTTCATCGGTTGGGAAGGCGTCGGTCTGTGCTCGTACCTCTTGATCGGCTTCTGGTACGAGAAGGGCTGGCCCGCCGAGGCCGGCCAGAAGGCGTTCGTCGTCAACCGCATCGGCGACGCCTGCTTCCTGCTGGGCAGCTTCATCCTCTTGGCGGTGTTCGGCACGCTCGATCTCTCCGACGTCGGCGCGGCGGTGCCCACCGTGCTGGCCGACCAGAGTGCGTGGATCACGGCCGGCGCGCTCTTGCTGTTCGGCGGCGCGTGCGGGAAGAGCGCGCAGTTCCCGCTCTTTACCTGGCTGCCCGACGCGATGGCCGGACCGACGCCCGTCTCGGCGTTGATCCACGCGGCGACGATGGTCACGGCCGGCGTCTACCTGATCGTGCGACTGAACCCGCTGTTCGCGGCCTCGGCCACGGCTCTGGCGGTGATCGGGGTGATCGGTGCCCTGACCGCACTGATCGGCGCTTCGAGCGCGCTACTGCAGAACGACATCAAGAAGGTGCTGGCCTACTCGACCGTGTCGCAGCTCGGGTACATGTTCCTGGCCCTCTCCTCGGGCGCCTGGATCGCCGCGATCTTCCACCTCACGACGCACGCCTTCTTCAAGGCGCTCCTGTTCCTGGGCTCGGGCTCGGTGATCCACGGGATGCACGAGGAGCAGGACATGCGCAAGATGGGCGGACTGCGCAAGCACATGCCGACGACCTTCCTGACCTTCCTCGTCGGCGCGGCGGCGCTGTCGGGCCTGCCGCCGTTCAGCGGGTACTGGTCGAAGGACGAGATCCTGGCGCACACGTTCGGTCACGGCGGCCTGTGGAGCATCCTCTGGATCGTCGGCGTCGTCAGCGCGGCGATGACGGCGTTCTACACCTGGCGCATGGTCGCCTTGACCTTCTTCGGGAAGGAGCGCTTCGACGTCGCGCACGTTCACCCGCACGAGTCGCCCGCCAGCATGACGATTCCGTTGATCGTGCTCGCCGTGTTGGCGGCGGGCGGCGGACTCCTGGGTCTCCCCCACGTCTTCCACGTTCCGCACGTGCTCGCCAACTGGCTCGAGCCCGTCGTCGCACCGGGCGCCCAGCTCCTCTTCGACGAGCACGCGGCTCATCTCTCGGGGCCGGTCGAGTGGTCGCTGCTCGCGTTCGGCGCGCTCGTCGCCCTCTACTTCGCCCATCGCGGCTTCCACACGTACAAGGCAGGGGCGGCGGCCGACGCGGCCTACGCGGAACGTTCGCCCGCGATGGCGAGCTTCCTCGCCGGCGCTTGGAAGATTGACGAGGCCTACACCGCGCGCATCGTCGAGCCCATGGGCCGACTCGCGCGCTTCACCTACGACCAGGTCGACCAACGGGGCATCGACGGCGTCGTCAACGGAACGGGTCGCGTCACCCTCGGCCTCGCTGCGCGCGTACGGCTCTGGGCCGACGGCGACGTGAAGCACTACGCCCTGTGGGTCGGTGCCGGCGCGGCCGCTCTGACCGTCCTGCTGCTCGTAGCCTAGTCCTCCCATGCTGACCTGGATCACCTTCCTCCCTCTCCTAGCGGCCATCGTCGTCGCGTTCGCGCCGCTCGGCCGGCGTGGACTCGAGGCGCTGACGCTGCTGTCCACCGCGGTGGTCGGGGCGCTGGCCCTGGTCCTTTGGACGAGCTTCGACGGCGGCTCGGCCGTGCTGCAGGAGACCGTCAAGTTCCACTGGTTCCGGCTGCCGCTCGGCGGCGCGTCGACGGACGTCTCGTTCCACCTCGGTGTCGACGGGATCTCGATCCTGATGGTGGTCCTGACGGGCCTCTTGATGCCGATCGTCGTGCTCTCGGCGCGCGGTCACATCCAGGAGCGCGCGCGCGAGTTCTTCTGTTGGCTGCTCGTGATGCAGACGGGGATGTTGGGCGTGTTCCTGTCGATGGATTTGATCCTGTTCTACGTGTTCTGGGAGGTGAGCTTGGTCCCGCTCTACTTCCTGATCGGAATCTGGGGCGGCGAACAGCGGCTCTACGCGACGCTCAAGTTCTTCCTGTTCACCGTCGCTGGCAGCTTCGTGATGCTGATCGGCATCATCGCGTTGGTGTACCTCGCGGGCACGACCGACCTGCCGACACTGCTCGACCGAACGGCGCTGCTCACGACGTCCGAGGCCTCGTGGATCTTTGGCGCGTTCGCCCTGGCGTTCGCCATCAAAGTGCCCGTGCTGCCGTTCCACACCTGGCTGGCCGACGCGCACACCGAGGCGCCGACGTCGGGCTCGGTGCTGCTGGCGGGCGTGCTGCTCAAGATGGGCACGTACGGCCTCCTACGCTTCGGGATCCAACTCTTCCCCGGAGCGGCCATCGAGCACTCGTCGATCTTCATGGCCCTGGGCGCGCTCGGCATCGTCTACGGCGCCTTCTTGGCGATGGCGCAGACGGATCTCAAGCGGCTCGTCGCCTGTAGCTCGATCAGCCACCTCGGCTTCGTCGTGCTGGGGCTCTTCGCGCTGACGTCGGCGGGCTTGCGCGGCGGCGTCCTGCAGATGGTCAACCACGGACTCTCGACGGGTCTCTTGTTCCTCCTGGTCGGCATGATCTACGAGCGGCGGCACTCGCGCCAACTGGCCGACTACGGCGGCATCGCCGCCACCATGCCGATCTTCGCGATCTTCTTCGTGTTCACGGTGCTCTCGAGCGCGGGCATGCCAGGCCTCAATGGATTCATCGGCGAGTACATGGTGCTCGCCGGCACGTTCGAGGCGTCGCCCTTCTGGGCCGCAATCGGCGTGACGGGCGTCATCCTCGGTGCCGTCTACCTCTTGATGGCGACGCGACGGCTCCTGTTCGGACCGGTGGTGCACGACGTGAATCGCAACCTCGGCGACTTGAAGGCGCGTGAGATCGGCATGCTCGTGCCGCTCGTCGTGCTCTGCATCTGGATCGGTGTGCAGCCCAACCTGTTCCTGGACAAGACCGCGGGCAGCCTCGACGCCCTCGACGCGCGCATCGAGAGCGCGCGCACGAACTGATTCGCCATGCTCGCCATCCAAGATCTCGCGCGCGTCTTCGAGACGACCTTCGCCCCCGCCGCCCGCCTCGCGATGATGCCGCTGTTGGCGCTCGGCGTCGGCATGCTGCTGTACCTCGGCGCCGACATCGTTCGAGGGCTGCGCGCGGCGCGGCCCCTGATCTTCGCCGGGACGATCGTCGTCGCGTTTCTCGCACAGCTCAACATCGGCTTCTTCCTCGAAGAGCCGCCGGGGCTCGTCTTGCAGGGCACGTACCTCGCATCGCGCGAAACGGCGCTCTGGGGTTGTTTGTTCCTCCTGGCGACGCTGTTCGCCTGGCTGTATTCGCTGGGCTACTACCGGCGCAGTCGCGCGTTCCAGCCCGAGCACGACGCGCTGTTCCTCGCGGCAGCCGCGGGCATGACGCTCATGGCCGGGGCCGGCGATCTGGTCGTCTTCTTCGTCGGACTCGAGTTGCTGTCGCTGCCGCTCTATGCGCTGGCCGCCTTCCGCCGGGCCAAGCTCGAGTCGGTCGAAGCGGGCCTCAAGTACTTCCTCTTGGGCGCGTTCTCGAGCGCGCTGTTCCTCTACGGGGCGGGCCTCCTGTACACGGCTGCGGGCACCCTTTCGATCGAGGCATTGATCGCCTTCGTCGCGGCGGCTCCGGAGCAGCCCTCCGCGCTCGCGGTCGTCGGCGGCGCGCTGATCGCCGCGAGTCTGTTCTTCAAGACGTCGGTGTTCCCGTTCCACCTGTGGGTCCCGGACGTGTACCAGGGCAGCCCGACGCCGGTCACGGCGTTGATGGCGGCGGGCACGAAGGCCGCGGCCTTCGCGTTCTTGATCCGGGTCGCCGGCATCCTGCCGGAGAACTCGATGGGCGTCGTCGCCGGCATCGCGCTCGCGACGCTGGCCGCGGGCAACCTCGGGGCGCTGGTGCAAACGGACTTGAAGCGCATGCTGGCGTACTCGGGCGTCGCCAACGCCGGCACGCTGCTGCTGTTGGTCGTCGCGGCGCAGGCCGGGATCGCGGACGCGGTAACACAGCAAGCAGCGCTGTTCTACGTGCTGGCGTACCTCGCGTCCGTGGTGGGCGCTTTCGGGATCCTGAGCTTGCTCGAGACCGACGGCGCGCGCTTCACCAGCGTCGATTCGATCGCGGGCCTCGGGCGTTCGCGTCCCATGTTGTCGCTCGCCCTGGGCCTGTTCCTGCTCTCGCTCGGCGGCCTGCCCGCCACGGGCGGCTTCCTCGGCAAGTGGTTCGTCTTCGCAACGCTGGTCGAAGCCGACCTGATCCCGCTGGCGGTCGTGGCGATCCTGTTCTCGGTCATCGCGCTGGCGTACTACCTGCGCGTGATCATCGCGCTCTTCATGCAGCCCGCCCCGGTCGGCCCCGCGCCGACGACGCTGCGGCTCGGCGGCGTGCTGACGACGGCGGCTTGCGTGCTGCTCGTGCTGGCGACGGGACTCTTGCCCGGACTCTGGTTGGACCTCGTCTAGCGGGAATCGCGCTAGGAGTCTGCGTCACGGGTGACGATCCGCGATGCACCGATCCTCGAACCCACC
>JBBDIB010000080.1:0-15428 GCA_040880665.1 Planctomycetota bacterium | reverse complement strand
GGACAACGATCTACGACGAATCCGATCGAATCGTGGTGAGGGAACCGGGCTAGCCTCTTCGTTGGAGTCTTGTCGCTTCCAAGCGCGACGGTTCGTTCCGAGACAGTCGCAAAGAGCGTGCCTATCCGGAAAGGTGTCGAGCCGCTGCTACAGAGGAGTCGCTCGGAGTGCTCAAGTCCTCATTGAAAGGACGCGTGTGCAGAAGTACACGAGAGCCTCGAGGGTCGCCCATACTTCTCTAAATGAGCTCCGGCTGATTGATCCCTTGGTCCTTGGCCACGTCGAGACGCACTCGGGCCAAATGATGGCGCCGGCTCACTCGAATTGGCAATCATCCTGACGTGCGCGATCTCACTCGACGAATCACCTACCCACGCGGACGATCTCGAAACGTCGGCGCGTTCCGGGCATAGTGATCGGAATGAAGACGCACTTGCCCGCGGCCCTGGTCCTCCTCGTCGGCGCCTGTTCCATGCCGGGAGCGTCCAACGAGCCATTCTTCGGCTCCTCCTATATCGGCGGGCTCGTGCCCGCGGCCATGCCGGTCGAGGGCGCGGTGAAAGGCACGCTCACCTTCTTGCGTCCGCGCTCGCTGCCGGGCGGGGACGTGTGGATCACCCCGTGCTTCCACGCGCGGGGCGCGTCCATGTTTCGCGACTCGGACCCGTTCCGCGAGGGAGGCAGAGCCGCCCGTGGCGAGACCGACGGGCGTGGGGGCGAGAGCGCCGTGCTCGTCGACCAAAGTGTGCGCTGGCACGATGCCCTGTTCGTCGATCGGGATGCGGGAGACCGCTGGCTCCTGCTCGAGCGGCGCGCGTTCGTCTCGCGCTGGTGGGTGCTCCTCCAACGGTTGCCCGACGATCGCGATGGAACACGCGACGTCGCCCGGGCGATGGTGTTCGCCGTGACGCTGGACGACACGGACGGGGACGGCGACCTGACCGACCGGGACGCCGCCGTCGCGCTCATGACGGACGGGGACGGCCGCGGCGCGCACATCGTCACTCCGCACGGTGAGCAGTTGCACGCGGTGAACATCGACGGCTCGGGGCCGACGCTGATCTTCACCACGCGTGTCGACCGCGACGGGGACGCCAAGTTCGAGGCGGACGAGCCGCTTCGGCACGCGACGCTGGAGTTGGACGGCGTCGCCGCGGTGGCCAGTCCGTGGATCGAGCCGGAAGACACCGAACGACTCGAGCGGCTCTACCGCTGACCGCCGACCCGTCAGTGCCGACTCGACCCGCGCCGATCGGGCGGCGGCCCATCCATCGAGACCTGCGCGTGGCGGTAGAAGAACGTCCAGTGCAGCGTCAGCGCCGCCAACACGGCCACGTGCCATAGCTCGTGATAGCCGACGACCCCGGGCACCAAATTCGGCCACCCGAGCCCCAAGAGAACGGCGCCCACCGAATACACGACGCCGCCTGCGACCAAGAGCCGCAGCTCCTTCCCGAGCCGCCGCCAAGCGATCAACCCCGACGCCCCCGCGATCCACCCCAGCGCCAAGAATAGCGACGTGAGCAAGCCCTGAGGCAGGTCGCCATGAAACACGCTGACCAGCGTGATGCCCGTCGCCGTCACGACCCACATCCCCACCAATCCCGCCCACCGCGCCATCCCTCGAAAGAACAAGCCCTGCACCGGCGTGTGCGTCCCCGCGATCAACGCAAAGATCGCCGCCTTGTCCAAGCGCGCCAAGACCTCCCGCCCGGAGCCTTCGCTCAAGAGGTGATAGACGCCGCTCATCGACAGCAAGAGCACCGCCGTGAACGAGTAGACGGCGAACAGCGCGACCCGGCGGGCGTCGCCACGGGCTCGGCGAAGCAACACGACGGCGGCCACCGCGAAGGCGCCGGCGCCGGCCAGGTGGCTGATGGCGCTGAAGGGCTCGTAGAAGCCGGGGATCGACGAGACCTGGGTCTGGAGCGTGCCCATGGGGGAGTTCTAGCGCATGGACCCGGCGGGTGTCAGCGGGCGAGGGGGCGCCGGGTCGTCGGCGCAACCAAGCGCTTCCCGTGTGGCGATTGCGGTTTCCGTCCCAGGCATGCAGGTAGGCGAGCTTCGAGTGCGAGGGGGTTGATGACCGCTTCGGCCGGTAGCGCTACGCCACGCTCACGAGTTCAACCACTCCGTGACCGGACGCGACAGGAAGGACTCCAGCTCGATTCCGTCGTCACCGACTAGCAGGGTGCGATCAGGCTGGAAGGCGTCGACGAAAGCGCCCATGCCGGGCAGGGCGTCGCGTCGGCGACCACTCTTGACCTCGATGGCAAGTACGCGCCGGCCCGCCCGCACAACGAAGTCGATTTCGCGGTTCTTCTCGCGCCAGTAGAACAGCTCACAATCGCCGCGTTGCGCGGCGTTGGCCAGGTGCGCGCCGACGGCGGATTCCACCAGTCGACCGCAGTACGACCGATCCATTCTGGCTTCCTCGGGCGAGAGGCCTTCCACGGCTGACATCAGTGCAGTGTTGAGTACTTGCAGCTTGGGGCTGGAGGCACGCTGACGGACGGCTTGCCCGCGGAACTTTTGTAGGCCCGTCAACATCTCGGCCGCCGCCAGCAGGTCGAGGTAATGGGCCAACGTGGTCGTGTTGCCGGCGTCTTGCAATTGGCCAACCATCTTCGTGTAGGACAGCACCTGCCCGGAATAGCGGCAGCCCAACTCGAACAGGCGGCGCAGCAGCGCCGGCTTGTCCACCCGTGTCAGCAGCAAAACATCACGCGCAATGCTGGTCTCGACAAGTGCGTCCAGCACGTAGCGCCGCCAGCGGGCCGGTTCAGCGACCAGCGGCGCCGCACCGGGATAGCCGCCGAAGTAGAGGTAGTCCTCGAGGCTGAACTCGAAGGCCGTGCGCATCTCTTCCAGCGACCAGTGAGGCAGGTGCAGCGTCTCGAAGCGCCCGCCCAGGCTCTCGCCGAGTCCGCGTTCGATCAAGAGCGGTGCCGAACCCAGCACCACCACCTTGAGCGGCCGGTGCTTTCGCGTGTCCTCGTCCCACAGGTGCTTCACAACCTCGGACCACTGCTCGACCTTCTGCACCTCGTCGACCACCAGCAAGGCGCCGTCCTCGCCCGCCTCGAGACGCGCCGCTTCCCACTGCTGGCGCAACCATGCGCCGTCGCGCAGCGTCGGCTCGTCGGCGCTGACGAAGCGCACGGGTCGCGCAAACCTCTCGGTCACCTGCTGCACCAGCGTGGTCTTGCCCACCTGCCGCGCCCCGGTGACCACCTGGATGTGACGACGCGGCTCGCCCAACCGTCGCGCCAGCTCATGCGCCTGGGGGCGTTGGTACCCCTCGTGCCGTTTACTCTCCATGCTGAGTAATTTTACTCAATGAGCTGAGCGGTGCAAGGTGCGCCGTCAAGGACGTCGCGGGCCGCCTGAGGGTGTCCCGGGTGGTACGCCCGGCGGGATTCGAACCCACGACCCCCGCTTTAGGAAAGCGGTGCTCTATCCGGCTGAGCTACGGGCGCTCCTGCGGCGAGAGTAGCGGCGGGACGCCCCGCGCGCCAGGTGCGCTCGACATGCGCGCCTTGAGCATTGCCTCCAGGATCGCGCGCCCCCCGCGGCTCCCCGCCCCAAGATGCGCGCCGCGGGAGTCGTTGCCTCACGTCGCGTCTGCCCACGTGTCCACGACCTCGGCCCCCTTATCACGCGCCCACGGGTTCGCGAGCAGATCGGCCCAGCCCGTCTCGGGTAGCCGGTCGTGCGCCTGGCCATCTCGTAGGCACATCGGTCAGCCCGTCGCTGTACCGAAAGCAATGCCGCAAACGGTGACACCAACTCGGCGTGCTAGTCTCCTGGCTGCTTTCGTTCCTTGGCGACTTACTTTGTGACTTCTCATGCTTCGCTGGACTTTCATCTTTCTCATCGTCTCGCTGATCGCGGCCGCGTTTGGGCTTTCCGGCATCGAGGGGCTCGCTGCCGACATCGCTTGGGTGTTGTTCGTGGTGTTCTTGGTGCTGTTCGTCTGGGGGCTGATCTCCGGCAAGCGTCTCAAGGTCGATTGAACCAGGGCGGCGGCACGCCCGAGATTGTTCAGGTCGCCGCGGAAGCGCGGCGCTCGACCGATCCGGGTCGCGATCCACCAGGTCGTGCCGCCGCCATCGCGCACACCGCCCGCAGAACGACCGTATCGTCGATGCAGACTTCGGCGTGCAGCACGCGGCCCTGGACGTCGCCGATGCTGGGTCAACTCGATGGCCTCCGCAGGAACGAGCGGTCTCGACGCGTCGACCGAAGGGTGGCTCCTCGCAGGCCGTCACGACCGCAAGACGCTCTCCATCTTCTTGCCCCGCGCCACCTCGTCCACCAGCTTGTCGAGGTACCTGCACTTCTGCGTCAGCGGGTTCTCGATCTCCTCGACCCGATAGCCGCAGATCACGCCTGTGATCTTCGAGGCGTTCGGGTTCAGCTTGGCGGCCGCGAAGAACTCCTCGAAGGTCGAGCCCTTGGCGATGTGCTTGTCGATCTGCGCCTTGGTGAAGCCAGTCAGCCAGCGGATCACCTTCAACAGGTCCTGCTCGGTGCGCCCCTTGCGCTCGACCTTGTTGACGTAGTGCGGGTAGACCGAGGCGAAGGTCAGCTTCGCGATGCGTTCGTCGTGGGTGGCTCGGGCGGTCATCTGGGTCGGCTGAGCGGGGTCCTGGGTGGTGCGCGTCCGGGAAGAGCGTAGCGAGCCCGAGCCGTCTTCGCCCGAGGACGGCGGCGGGGCGTGGCGGACACGACCCGCGACGCGAGTCATGGCATGCTCCCCATGACGAGCCACCTACCCGTCGGTCTCGCCACGCCACCTCTCCAAGTCACGGCACCGCCGACGCCCATCGCGCCCATGCACAACCAACCCGCGATCGATCCCCAACTCGACCTCGTCTTCGAGCGCACCGTCGACCTCCCGCCCGCCCTCGTTTGGCGCGCGTGGACGGAGCCTGAGCTCCTCATGCAGTGGTTCACGCCCGCGCCGTGGAAGACGATCGAGTGCGAGATCGACCTCCGCCCCGGCGGCAAGTTTCGGACGGTGATGCAGTCGCCCGAGGGCGAGACGATGCCGCCGGGGAACGGCTGCTATCTCGAGGTCGTCGAAGAGCGCCGGCTGACCTTCACCGACGCCTTGCAACCGGGCTTCCGCCCGGCGCCCGAGGCCTTCTTCACCGGGACGATCCTGCTCGAGCCCGCGGCCGGCGGCACGCGCTACACGGGGATCGCGATGCACGCGACGAAGGAAGCGCGCGAGAAGCACGAGGCGATGGGGTTCCACGAAGGGTGGGGGAAGGCGCTCGATCAGTTGGTCGCGTTGATGCGGTGAGCGCTCTCGAGCACGGAACGCCGCGCGCCGAATTCGCCGCGTTTGCCTGCGTCACTTCGACCCGTGCCCCGTCTCCATCTGGGCACCGGGAATCGGCCCGGTCGCGCACAACGGCAAGCCGACATGAACACCCCTCGCGTCCAAACTCACGCTTCCATCGACACCTCGGACCTCCCGGCCTCGATCGCCTTCTACGAGGCGTTGCTGGGCTCGAAAGCGGCGCTCGTGCGCCACGACTACGCCAGGTTTCAGCTCGACGAGCCCGCGCTCGTTCTCGGCCTGAACGCGGTCGAGCGCGCGGGCGGGCGCACGGGCTCCATCCAGCACCTGGGCCTTCGCTTCCCCGACCAAGCCGGCCTGGAGGCGGCGGGCCGGCGGCTCGAAGCAGCCGGCGCGCCCACCCGGCGCGAGGACGACACCGAGTGCTGCTACGCTCGCCTCGCGCGCGTCTGGGCAACCGACCCGTCGGGCGTGGAGTGGGAGCTCTTCTTCGCCCAAGAGGAAGTCGTGGAGTCGACGAGCCGGGCGGGCGGCTCCGACGACTGTTGCGAACCCACCTGCTGCGGAGCCACCGAAGCGTGAGCCAACGATCCATCGACTCGAAATCCGTGCAGGCGCTGTGGGAGGCCTCTTCCCAGCGCCTGCGCGCGTGGTTCCTGCGCAAGACGGGCAACCCCGCGGACGCGGACGATCTGGTGCAAGAGACATTCGCGCGCGTGCAAGCGGGCCTGGGGCAGCTTCAGGATCGAGAGCGCCTGGACGCCTGGGTCGGCATGATCGCGGGCAACGCCTTGGCCGACCACGGTCGACGAGCCGCACGACGGATGGCAACGCTGGAAGGCAACGACGTGTCCCAACCTGAGGCCGCCGACGAGGTCGAGACTCTGCGCCAAGCCGTCGCCGGCTGGATCGAGCCGTTCCTGGAGCGCCTCGACCCCGCCGACGCCGCGCTGCTGCGCGCCGTGGACCTCGAGCGGCGCTCGCAGGCCGAAGTGGCCCGCGAGCTGGGCCTGGCCGCGAGCAGCGTGCGCTCGCGAGTTCAGCGCGCCCGCGAGCGCTTGAAGCAACACCTCGAAGCCTGCTGCGCCTTCGCCTTCGACGTCCGCGGCAATCTCACCGAGGCGACTCGGCGCCCCGGGGCGAGTTGCGAGTGCGACCGCTCGGGCGGGGACTGATTCGTTTGGCGGGCATCAACGGTGCGGACAGGATCGCTTCGTGCTTGATCGAGCCGCCCGAAAGCCCCGACACCATCACCCTCGCGACAGCAACCCCCCGAGTTCGCGCAGCAGGGCCGCGCCGTCGCCGGCCCAGGCGCTGCCGTGCATGCAGGCGAGCGTCGTCGGCTGCTCCGCGGCCAGCCGCTCGATCAGCTTGGTCACGCTCCGCGTGTGCGAGAAGTAGTCCAGCTGTTTTCGGAACTCCTCGCTGGGGCCGAGGATGTCCGACTCCGTCACGGGGGCAGTTCCACGACCGGGCTGCGTGAGCAGGTCGCCGCACAGGAGCGTGCCGGTCGAGCGTTCCATCAGGTAGCCGCACTCCCAGCCGTGCGGCAGGTGCGGCGCATCGATCCACCGGATCGTGTGTCGACCCAGGTGAATCTCCTCGCCGTCCTCCAGTGCCCGCGGCGGGCGGTCGGCCATGTCCTCGACGGATACCATCGCGGCAATTCGACTGCACAGGGGAGCGGCCGACGGTGCGACCGCAAGCCACTCGTTGAGGGAGCCGCACTCGTCCGCCTCGACGTGGGAGAAAGCGATGTGTCGCAGAGTCGCTGCGGGCAGGACGCTCTCGACCGCCTCCCGCACGAGCGGGAACAGCCTGCGAGGGCCTGTGTGGAACAGGAGTGGCTCCTCGTCGGCGATCAAGTACTGGTTGAAGCTGAAGGCCCCACCCGGAATTTCGACCGGCGTGTTGATGCGGTAGAGGCCCTCGGCGATCTCGTGGACGTTGGTGCCGGACTCCGTGTTCGTGACGGTCATGGCAGGCTCTCGTGTTTCGACGGCGCGGCGGCTCGGAAGGGTGAACCGTCGGTGACGAAGCGGTCCGACGTGCTCGGGCCGATCCTCATGCCGCAGCTTAGTGCTCGGACCCGGGCGAGCGCACCCCGCGCCGCGTGGGGGCGGCGCAGCCTCCACCGCTACCTCGTGGGAGCCCATATCTTGGCGTCCATGGCACCCACGCGGCCGGCGCCCTTCTGGCATTGGCCTCGGTGAACTTGGCATCGAGTCTGCATGCTCGACCCGAGCCTCATGGGCCTTACTTCGCCGGACCTTCTTTGACGAGTAGGGTCGGAGGAAGAGGATCAGCGGACGACGCTGTACGCGCCACCCGCGATCTTCCAGCCATCCTCGGTGCGCAGCAGATTGAAGAGGTCGACTCCGGAGTGGCTGAGCTCGCCGTTCATGGAGAAGAGGTAGGGAGCCCAGACCATCGCGACGTCGCCTGCGACGAGCACGGTGGGTTCGCCGTCGAAGGTCTCCTTCATGGCCACCTGATTCTCGGGGAGTCTCGCGAGCCAGGCCGCGGTGTTCCAGTGGTTCACCACACGCTGTCCCTCTTGCTCACGCACGTTGAAGAAGGCGCCCTGACTCAGGGTGATCGCGGCCCCGGCGCGCGCGTCCCTCGTGCTGAAGATGTCGAAGAACGCCTGAACGGTCTCGAGCACCTCGCGCGCATCCGCTGGCGACGCCTCTTTGGACGAGGTCGTGGCGCACGCCTGGACGAGGAACAGAAGAGCGAGGGACAAGGTTCGCATGGGGGTTCGCATCCGTTTGATGGGTTCGTGCGGCCTCGTGGCAGATGATGTCGTTGACCGACAAGCCCGACGAGTCTCGCGCGTCGTTGGGACGCACGCGCCCCATCGCCGTGGCGACGTCAGCGTCCCTCGACCAGCCCAAGGTATCGATCCAGCCACCACGGCACCGAGTGATCGCCGGGATCGACCTCCCATCGCTTGTCCTCATCGGGCGTCGCGGTTTGCCCGTCGCGAGACTTGCCGCGTCACAGCGCCGCGCGCTCTAACCCGGTTCAAGCGTGTGGTTGCTGATCCTTCGCTCGACAACCGCATGCTGAAAAACCTCGGGGAGGAAAGCTTCTGAGCCCGGTTCGCCGAGTCGGAGCCGTGGAGCACCTGCAGACCCCGCACCCCGCCTCCGAGAGGCGCGCGTCTGGGGTCGCGGGCCCCGGTTCGTCCCGGCCGACGCGGTGAGCCCGATCCTCTACACGCGACGAAGTGAGCGCTGTATGATCGTCCTCCGCTCCCGCGATTCGAAAGCACCACGAGCAAGCCAGCGGGAGCACCGCAAGTGACCGAGTTCAGCCGATTCACGCAACCGACTGCGCAAGTGCTCCGCCCGTGGCGGTAGTGCTGCACTTTCGTGAGATCGTCGTAGCGGAAGCCTCTGCTGGCGGCCGAGTCGACCATGTTCTGTTCGCCGCCGCGCGGAAGCAGCGCACGCTCGGAGCGGAACTCAACCGTTCCCGGTCCGGCACACCTTCGGCGCTCGCAGCAGCTTCGGAGAAGACTAGCCGGATGGGGGAAGCAAGGTCGCTGACATGAAGGAACCGAAGCTCATCGTCGGGGTCGGGGCCTCCGCGAGCGGATTGGATGCGTTCAAGCAACTCCTCTCCTCGCTGCCCGAGGACACCGGGATGGCGTTCTTGCTGGTGCAACCCCGCGACTCGACACACGAGAGCATGCTCGCCGAGCTGCTCGCACCCCACACCTCGATGGAGGTCAGGGACGCGGACGATGGACTCGAGGTCGCGGCCAACACCGTCTACGTGACTCGTTCGGACAGCGCCTTGGCTGTGAGCAACGGCGTGATCCGGCTCTCGGAGCCGAACCCGAGCCGGGAGATTCGATTGCCGGTCGACCACATGTTTCGTTCTTTGGCGCGCGAGTACGGCGCCCGCGCGGTCGGCGTGGTGCTCCTTGGCGCTGGGAGCGACGGCACGACGGGACTGCGCGAGATTGTAAGAGTGGGCGGGCTGGCCATCGCCCAAGATCCCGCGAGCTCGACCCAATGGGGCATGCCGCAGAGCGCCGTGTATCACGATGCCGCCGACGTAGTACTCCAGATCGAAGACATGCCTGCCGCGCTCGAGCGCTTCTCGCGCATTCCGGAGCACGTGCGACTCGACGGGGCAGGGGACGCTGCACTCGAGGCCGAGGAGGAGGACACCAAGCGAGGCGAGGCGAGCGAGAGTCTGCTCCGCGATCACCAGCAGTTGGAGCAGCTGGCGAGCCTCTTGGAGGTGCAGCTTGGCTTCAACCTGCGGGTCTACAAGCCCGCGACGATTCACCGCAGAATCAGTCGCCGGATGGCGCTGACGGGCTTCGATGAGCTAGCGCTCTACGTCCAACACATCCGCGAGTCGAAGCTCGAACAGCAGGCGCTCTTGCAGGACCTCCTGATCAGCGTCACCGAGTTCTTCCGCAATCCCGAATCGTTTGCGGCGTTGCGCAGAGACGTGATCGAGCCGCTGGTCAGGCAAGCCCAAGACGACACCGTGCTGCGTTGTTGGGTGCCGGCCTGCGCGACGGGTGAAGAGGCGTACTCCGTGGCGATCGAGGTCCTCGAAGCGACACAGGCCCAAGATCGACGCCTCGCGCTGCAGTTGTTCGCGACCGACATCGACAGCGAGGCCCTGGCTGCGGCGCGGGCGGGGATCTATCCGCTCGCCATTGCGGAACGGATGAGCGAAGCTCGCCTGCGGGCTTTCTTCAAGCTGCTCGACGGACGGGGCTACGAAGTCAAGCCGTTCCTGCGTGACGTGGTCTCGTTCGCAGAGCACGACCTGACCAGAGATCCGCCCTTCTCGCGGATGCATCTCGTCACCTGCCGGAATGTGCTCATCTATCTAACGGGCGAGGCGCAAAGTCATGTTTTGCGCGCGTTGATTTTTGCGCTCCAGCGCGATGGTCACTTGTTTCTGGGCAACTCCGAGTCGATGGGCAGGCTGCGAGAGCACTTCAAGACCGTCTCGAAGTCGCACCGCATCTACAAGAAGGTCGGCGCATCCCGTCCGGCCCGTTACGGGTTCTGGCCTATGGAGGGCCGCCTGAGCACTGCGTTGAACTCGGGACAGAAAGTGGAGAAATCAATGAAGCGCAGAGAAAGTGCCGATTCCTCCCGCTCGGATCTCGCGCGCCGGAGCGTGCTGAAGGCGTTGGTACCTCCGACCGTCATCGTCACGCCCGACGGAGCGATCCCGTTCATGCACGGCGAGCTTGGGCCGTTCCTGCGCTTTCCCGAGGGGGACGACCCGCGACTGGAGTTCCAAAAACTCATTCGACCGGAGTACGCGAACCGCGCTCGAGGGGCGCTCCACAAGTGCCGAAGAACGGCCCGGGTGGTCCGGCTCGACGTCGTCGCGGAGGGAACAGCCGGTCGCTGCGTCCGAATTTGCGCGCACCCCGTTCCCGACCTCGGAGACGGCGTGGTGATGCTCACCTTCGAAGCACTCGCGGAGGCGGAGCACCGGCCGGCTGGCGTCGTGCAGAAGGCGGGGGACGTCTCCGTCGTGCAGCAACTGGAGAGAGAGCTCGAAGCGACGCGGGAGGATCTCCACAGCACCGTAGAGGAGCTAGAGACCTCCAACGAGAAGCTGCGTTCGGCGAACGAGGAGTCGATGTCCATGAACGAGGAACTTCAGTCCGCCAACGAGGAGCTGGAGGCGACGACCGAAGAGCTGCGCTCGCTCAACGAGGAGCTGACCACGGTCAACGGCCAACTGAGCGAGAAGATCGATCTGCTCCTGCACGCGCACGACGACCTAAACAACTTCTTCGGGAGCACCCAAATCGCCACCGTTTTCCTGGACGAGCATTTGGCGATCAAACGATTCACGCCCGCTGCCGAGAAACTTCTGGGCCTCGCTCACTCGGACGAAGGCCGGAGCATCGTCGACTTCGCGCGCGAACTCCTGCAGAACGACCTCGAAGCGGAAGCCTGTAGAGTGCTCGCCGATTTTGCTCCGCGCGAGCGCGAGATTTACACCGCCCAGGGAACCTGGATTGCACGTCATGTCCTTCCCTACCGGACGGAAGGCCGCCGGATCGAGGGCGTCGTGGTGACCTTCGTCGACGTCACGCAGCTCAAGCTCACCGCCGAGAAACTCGAGGTGCGAGAGCACCAGCAGGCGGTGATCGGGCGGCTTGGCCATCACGCCTTGCGCGAGCCGGACCTGCAGTCGTTCCTGGAGATTCTGGTGCGCGAGGTTCAGCAGACCTTGAACTCGGACTACTGCAAGGTCCTCGAACTCCAGCCGGATTGTGCCACTCTGCTCCTGCGGGCAGGGGTCGGCTGGCGGCCGGGCCTGGTGGGCAAGGGATACGTCGACGCTGGAAGCGATTCGCAGGCCGGGTACACGCTGGAGTCGCAGGAGCCGGTGATCGTGCAAGACCTCGCCTCCGAGCGTCGTTTCAGCGGACCGCCCCTACTGGTCGAGCATGGAGTGGTCAGCGGCCTTTCTTGCGTCATCGGCCACGGCGATCGTCCGTACGGGGTGATCGGCGTCCACACCAAGACCTACCGCGAGTTCGACGACGACGATGCACGGTTCCTCGAAGCCGTCGCCGGCATCGCGGCCGCCACCATCTCTCGCGACCAGTCGCGCATGCGCCAGGCTCTCGAGCTGATCGTGGCCAACGTCGTGGCGGAGGCCAAGACCCTCGACGCGGCGCTCGAGGTTCTCATCGCGCGACTGACCGAGACCCTCGGAGCATCCGTCAGCGAATACTGGGCGTGGAACGGGGCGGAATCGCGCTACGTGCGCGAACACCTGTACATAAGTGACAAACTGCAGTCGAAACGAATCAGAGAGGGGCTCCCCGCCGATCCCTTCACGCGGGACGAAGGCCTACAGGGTCGTGTGGGAATGTTCGGCAAAGCGATTTGGTGCACCGACCTCTCCAGCGACGACGTGTTCGTGCGCCGACAGTTCGCGGTCGCACTGGGGCTGTCGTCGGGCGTCGCCTTTCCGGTCATCTCGAGCGGAGAACTTGTCGGAGCAGTCACGATTTTCTCGGGCCCGCGCCTTTTCACCGACGAGACCACGCTGGCGGCGTTCGAGAGCATCGGACGGGCGTTCGGGGACTTCATCGCCCGAGCCGATTTGGAGCGACGCGCCGCACAGCTCGCCGCGATCACCGAGACCTCGCAGGACGCGATCCTGAGCTATGACCACGAGCACCGCGTAACGACATTGCTTTCCGGCGCCGTGAACCTGTTCGGATTCACCGAGGAGAGCATCGTCGGCGCATCGATCCTCCAGATCGTGCCCGAGCAGCGACGGAACGAGTTCTTCGACGTCACGTCTCGCGTCCAGGCAGGGCAGAAGGTGGAGCCCTTCGAGACCAGGCGCCTGCACGAGGCCGGTCATGAGATCGATGTTTCCGTGCGTGCCTCAGCGGTGAAGGACCAGGAGGGGAAAATTATTGGCGTCACGACGACGGAGCGCGACATCACACGCTTGAAGGCCACCGAGCTACGCCTTCGCGATGCGGATCGCCAGAAGGACGAGTTCCTCGCGATGCTCGGGCACGAGCTGCGTAATCCGCTGGCGGCGATTCGGACGGCATCGAATATCTTGGAGCGGGAATGCGCCGAGGACTCGAAACTCCGGGACACGCTCGCGGTCATGCATCGCCAGATCGATCATGTGTCGCGTCTGCTCGACGGCCTGCTCGATGTCGCCCGTATCGGGCGCGGTCAGATCACCCTCAGTATGGAAGTCCTCGAGTTGAGGCAACTTTGTCGCGAGGTCGTCAAAGACGCGGCCGATCGCGCCAAAAATAACGCCGTCGAACTCACTCTCGACCTCGACCCAGACCCCATTTACGTCAATGGAGATCGCGGACGATTGATCCAGATCGTCGACAACCTTGTGACCAACGCTTTGAAGTTTACGGATGAGGGTCGGATCCAGGTCTCGGTGAAGCGCGACGGCGGTTCCGCCGTTATGAGCGTGACCGACACGGGCATCGGCATCGACGAATCTTTGCTTCCGAACGTGTTCAAGATCTTTTGCCAGTCCGAGCGATCATTGGATCGTTCCGAGGGCGGACTCGGCCTGGGGCTGACCCTGGTCAAGACGCTGACCGAACTGCATGGGGGGCGGGTCGACGTGCGCAGTGAAGGTCCCGGCCAGGGTGCGGAGTTCCGCGTGTGGATCCCGACGACGGAGGGAGCCACCAGCCCGAGTCAGGGCGCTGCAAAGGTTCGCAGCCAGGGTGCCTGCCGTTTTCTCTTGATCGAAGATCACCTCGACTCAGCCGAGCCGATGCGACGGTTGCTTACGTCCCTGGGACATACGGTCGACCTGGCCCACGACGGTCCGACGGGCATAGAGCTGGCGCGGGAAGCGCGCTTCGACGTGGTCCTGTGCGACGTTGGCTTGCCTGGAGGGACCAGCGGCTTCGACGTGGCGGAAATCCTGCGCGCGATGGAAGGAACGCGCGACCTACATCTGATCGCGCTGACGGGTTACGGCACGGCCGAGGACAAGGCGCGCTGCTTGGCGGCGGGTTTCGACGCCCACCTCACAAAACCCGTCGAAGTCAACGTCCTGCTCGCCGCGATCGAGGACGTGCCAAGATCAGCGGACGTGAACCGGGAAGAGGACCCGCGGCGACCCTGACGGCAAAAGTCGATCCTTGCGCGGCGCGCTATGCGTACCTTGGTGGCCCCGACTCTCCACCATCGAGCACAGCCACCGTGCCCGCCATCGAGCCGCCCATGCCCACCACGAAAGCCTTCGCCGCGGCCAGCCCCACCGCGCCCCTCGCCGCCACCACGATCCCGCGCCGCGCGCCGACCGAGCGCGACGTCGCGATCGAGATCCTCTTCTGCGGCATCTGTCACTCGGACTTGCACCAGGTGCGCGACGAGTGGCACGAGATGATGCCGACGGTGTATCCCCTGGTGCCGGGGCACGAGATGGTGGGGCGCGTCACCGCGGTCGGCTCGAAGGTCACGAAGTTCAAAGCCGGTGACCTGGCCGCGGTCGGTTGCTTGGTCGACTCCGACCGCACGTGTCCGAGCTGTCGCGCGGGCATGGAGAACCACTGCCCCGACATGACGTTCACCTACAACTCGCCCGACAAGCACGGGACGAGCGAGGTCACCTTCGGCGGCTACTCCGGCGACATCGTGGTCGACGAGCACTTCGTCCTCTGCGTGCCGCCCAACCTGGATCTGGCGGGAACGGCGCCGCTGTTGTGCGCGGGCATCACGACCTATTCGCCGCTGCGCTTTCACGACGTGGGCGACGGCCAGAAGGTCGGGATCGTGGGTCTCGGCGGCCTCGGCCACATGGCGGTCAAGTTCGCGCGTGCGTTCGGAGCGCACGTCGTCGTCTTCACGACTTCGCCCTCCAAGATCGAGGACGCGAAACGCCTCGGCGCGCACGAGGTCGTCGTCTCCACCAACGCGGAAGAGCTCGAGCAGCACGCAGGCACCTTCGACTACATCCTCGACACGGTGTCGGCCAACCACGACATCAACACGTACATCAACCTGTTGACCCTCGAAGGCACCCTGACCCTGGTGGGCGTGCCGCCGAAACCGCTCGAGCTGGCGCCCTTCGGCCTGATCGCCGGCCGCCGCAGCGTCGATGGCTCGTTGATCGGTGGCATCCGCGAGACCCAAGAGATGCTCGACTTCTGCGGCCAGCACAACATCACCGCCGACGTCGAAGTCGTTCCGATCCAAGCGGTCAACGAGGCCTACGAGCGCTTGCTCAAGTCCGACGTGAAGTACCGCTTCGTGCTCGACATGGCGTCGTTGAAGTAGAGCCGGCGTACGGCGCCGCACATCGAGCGCCCCTTCGGCCTCTGGCTCGAGCCCCTCGAGGACGCGCCCCGTGCGCTGGCAGGTCGTCGACCCCCGCCGAGGGAGCCCGTGGGGCACCGTACCTGTGAGAAATGGTGCAATTTGCGCGCAGGGACGGCGCCGGCCAGGCACAAAGGGAGAGGCCGCGCCGGTCCAGCACCGTTTTGGCGCGGATCGGCTAGCCCGGTTCCCTCACCACGATTCGATCGGATTCGTCGTAGATCATTGTCCTGCCGAGACTTCGCGACTGAAGCGCGCGGAGGCGACCTTTGCAGGTCGCC
>JBBDIB010000079.1:0-15500 GCA_040880665.1 Planctomycetota bacterium | reverse complement strand
GACAACGATCTACGACGAATCCGATCGAATCGTGGTGAGGGAACCGGGCTAGCGCAGCCCCGCGAGGTTGCGCTCCAAGAGGTCCACTTCGCGTTCGAGTTCGTCGCGCCGGGCCCGCTCGCCCTCGACGACGTCCTCGGACGCGCCCGCCAGGAAGCCGGCGTTCGCGAGCTTGCCCTCGACGGCCCGGAGACCGCCCTTCGACTTCTTGACGCGGCGCTCGAGCGTTTCGGCGAGCTTGCCGAGATCCACGTCCGCGCCCAGCGGCACGAAGACCTCGAAGCCCAGGGCCACGCCGACCGCGCTGGCGGCCGGTCGCTCGGGCGCCTCGGCGATGGTCAGCGTGTCCAGGAACGCGAGCGCGCGCGCGCGCTCGGCCGTCGCCTCGAGAATCGCGCGCTCGGCCGCACCGGGCACGCGCACGATCGCGTCGAGCGGCTTGCGGTCCCCGATCGTCGTCAACGCGCGGATGGACCGCACGGCACCCACGAGTGCCTGCAGAAGCTCGATGTCACGCTCCGCATCCACGTCGAGGAAGCTCGCAGACGGCGTGGGCCACGGGGTGCGCACCAGCATCGCCGGGCGCTCGCGACCCAACGCTTCGTGCAGGGCCTCCCACAAAACCTCCGTCTGGAACGGCAGGAACGGGTGCAAGAGCCGCAGCATCGAGTCGAGCACCTCGGCGAGCGTGCCCCGCGCGGCGCGCGCCGACGGGCCGTCCGCTTCCGCCAAGCGTGACTTCGACAGCTCGAGGTACCAGTCGCAGACGTCGTTCCAGACGAAGCGGTAGAGCTCGTTGGCCGCGTCGTTGAAGGCGTAGCGATCGAGCTGCTCGCCGACCGTGCGCGTGACCGTCGCGAGCCGCGCGAGGATCCAGCGGTCCTCCAGCTCCGTCGGGCGTTCGGCGCGCACGTCGAGACGCTCGCCGCCGAGCTGCCCCAGCACGAAGCGCGCCGCGTTCCAGACCTTGTTGGTGAAGCGCCGCCCCATCTCGAAGCGGTCTTCCGACAGCTTCACGTCCTGACCCTCGCGCGTCAGCAACACGAGCGAGTAGCGCACGGCGTCGGCGCCGTACTGCTCGATCATGTCGATCGGATCGATGCCGTTGCCGGCCGACTTCGACATGCGCTTACCCTTCGCGTCCATGACCGTCGCGTGGATGTAGCAGGTCTGGAACGGGCAGCGCTCGCTCTCCGGCAGGTGATCGAGCAACTCGTAGCCCGCCATCACCATGCGGGCGACCCACAGGTAGATGATCTCGCTCGCGGTCGAGAGGAACTGCGTCGGGTAGAAGCGCTCGAGGTCGGGCGTCCTGTCGGGCCAACCGAGCGTCGCGAACGGCCACAGCCACGACGACGCCCAGGTGTCCAGCACGTCCTCGTCCTGGCGCACGATGGGCTTCTCCGTCGTGGGATGCAGCGAGCCGATCTCGACGTCCTCGCGCGACGCCAGGGGCGCGCCGTCCTCGTCGTACCAAACGGGAATGCGATGCCCCCACCAGAGCTGACGCGAGATGCACCAGTCGTGCACGTTCTCGAGCCAGTCCAAGTAGACCTTCGTCCAACGCTCGGGGCGGAACGTCAGGCTGCCGTCCTTCACCGCGCGGATCGCGGGCTGCGCCAACGGCTCCATGCGCACGAACCACTGCTCGGAGAGCAACGGCTCGATGATGCTCTTCGAGCGGTCGGAGACGGGCACGTTGTGCGGGTGATCCTCGACCTTCTCGAGCAGGTCGAGCTCCTCGAGCTGCTTCAGAACTTGTTTGCGCGCCTGCTCGCGCGGCAGGCCGCGGAACGGCCCGCCCTCCTCGTTCAACGTGCCGTCGGGATTCAGGATCGTGATCAGCGGAAGCTCGTGTCGTTGCCCGCGCTGGTAGTCGTTCTCGTCGTGACCGGGCGTGATCTTCACCGCGCCCGTCCCGAACTCGGCATCGACCGAGTCGTCCGCGACGATCGGGATCGCGCGATCGACGAACGGCAAGAGCACGCGCTGCCCCACGAGGTCGCGATAGCGCTCGTCGTCGGGATGCACGGCGACGCCGGTGTCGCCCAGCATCGTCTCGGGCCGCGTGGTCGCGACGACGAGGAAGCGCTCCGGTTGACCTTCGACGGGATACTTGAGGTACGCGAGAATGCCCTTCTTGGACACCATCTCGACCTCGTCGTCGGACACCGCCGTCTGCAGCACGCAGTCCCAGTTCACCAATCGCGCGCCGCGGTAAATCAATCCCTTCTCCCACAGGCGCACGAACGCTTCGCGCACGGCGCGCGACATGTGCTCCTCGAAGGTGAAGCGCGTCCGCGACCAATCGCACGATGCGCCGAGGCGTCGGAACTGCTCGAGAATCTGATTCCCGTGCTTCTCCTTCCACTCCCAGACCTTGGCCAAGAACGCCTCGCGCCCGAGGTCCTCGCGCGTCTGACCCGTCTCCTCGAAGAGCTTCTTCTCGACGACGGCCTGGGTCGCGATCCCCGCGTGGTCGGTGCCGGGAACCCACAGGGCGTCCTTCCCGAGCATGCGCTGGTAGCGCACGACGATGTCCTGCAACGTCCCGTTCAGCGCGTGCCCCATGTGCAAGACGCCCGTCACGTTCGGCGGCGGGATCATCACGACGAAGCGCTCGGCGTCGCTCTCGTCGGCGGGCCGGAACGCGTCCGCCTCCAGCCAGCGCTGGTAGATCGAAGCTTCGAAGGCGTGCGGTTCGTAACGGGACGCGAGTTCCATGGAGCGGAGTGTGAGTCGTGCGCGGCCAAAATGCTCGCGCGGAGCGGAAACTAGGTAGAGGCGAGTTCCTCGATCGAACGCAAGCCGAGCAGCGTAAGCGCACGACGTCCGTCGAGGCTCGTGTCGGCCGGGCGCTCGGCACAGCCCGCCTCGGCGCGCGTCGTGGGCTCGACGGCCGCGGCGCCGACGCTGGCCGCCCCCAACTGGAAGCGCGACAGACGGCTGGAGCCCGCGACGTGCAGGAGGCCGCTCGTGCCCAGTTCCGCGAGGCGGACGAGCGCCCGCGCGGCCACCGCGACGTCGAGCGGTGTTCGGAACTCGTCGGTGAAGAGCCGCGGTCGCTCGCCGCGCAAGAGCGCCGCGCTCAGCGCGTCGGTCGCCCCCACGCCGCGCCCGTACGAATCGCCGCTCAAGAGCGGCAGGCGGACGATCAAGGCGTCCGGTCGAGCCGCGGCGAGCGCGCGCTCGCCCGCCAGCTTCGTCGCGCCGTAGATCGACGCGGGCTCGGGCTCGGAGACTTCCGAGAAGCCGGCCGCGGGCACGGGCTGATGCCCGAAGACGAGGTCGGTCGAAACGTGCACGATGTGCGCCCGCGCGAGCTCGCGCCCGATTCGCGCGGGCAGCTCGCGATTGACGCGCTCGGCAAGTTGCGGGTCGCGCTCGCAGTCGCCGACGCGCGAGAGCGCAGCGGCGTTCAGCACGACGTCGGGCGCGAGTCCCTCGAAGGCGCACGGATCGAGCAGCTCGCGGCGGACCGTCCGCGCTGCATCGACCGGCTCTTCGCCGCGAACCATGGCCACGACGCGGTGTCCGCGAGCCGCCGCTTGCACGACCAAGTGCCGGCCGAGAAACCCGGCGGCGCCCGTGATCAACCAGGTCTGCTGACGGCTTGCTTCCATGGGGGTTCTTGTAGGCTACCCGCCATGGTGCAACGCACGACCCCTGCTGTCCGAGTGTCGCCGTTGATCGATGCTCCCTATCGCAGCGCACTCGTGGTCGCCAACCCGACGTCCGGGCAGGGTCAGGGCGTCAAGGCCGCGCGCGAGGTGCAGTTCGGGCTCGAGCACCGCGGCGTTCCCACCGCGCTCTTGATCACCGCCGAGCGCGGCGCCGCGTTCGAACATTTGCGCGCCATGGAGACCGACGTGGACCTGATCGTCTCCGTCGGCGGCGACGGCACGCTGCGCGAGGTGTTCGAAGGTCTGGTCGATCCCGAGGTTCCGATCGCGGTCCTGCCCTTCGGCACGGCCAACGTGCTGGCGCGGGAACTCGGCATGCCGCGCGACGTGCACCTGTTCCTCGAGATCGTCCTGCGCCGTCGCGTGGAAGCCATCGACGTGTTGCGCGTGAACGGTCGGCTGTCGTTCCTCGCGGTAGGCGTCGGGCTCGACGGCGAGATCGTGCGCCGCGTCGAGGGCGGACGCCGGGGCCCGATCACGCGCTTCAAGTACGTGCCGGCCGGTCTCGCGTCGTTCCTGCGCTTCGTGCCACCGGTGCTCACGGTCACGCTCGACGGCGAACGCTTGGAAGGCAACTTCGGGTTGGCCCTGGTCACGAACACCGCGCGCTACGCGGGGCTCTTTCGCATCGCCAGCGACTGTCGCCGCGACGACGGCCTGTTCGAGGTCGTGCTCTTGCCGACCGGCGGTCGGCTCGAGATCCTGGCCGCCCTCACGCGCGGGCTCGTCGGTTGCGTCACCGGCCGCACGATCCAATTGCGGCGCGCGCGCTCGGTCAAGATCGAGTCGGCCGGGCCGGTGCCCTACCAGGTCGACGGCGACTTCGGCGGCACGACGCCCGTGCTGCTGGAGCCCGCCCCCAATCGCTATCGCCTGGTCGTCCCCTGACGTCCGGGAGGCCCCCTCGGTCGAGTAGGATGGCGCGATGACGCGTCCCCACCTCGACCTGGGCTCCCTCCACCTCGGCGGCGGGCAACCGTTCCTGATCGCCGGCCCGTGCGTGCTCGAGTCCGAGCCACTCGCGCTCGAGATCGCCGAACGCATGCTCGCGATCACGACGGGGCTCCGCCTGCCCTACATCTTCAAGGCCAGCTTCGACAAGGCCAACCGCACGAGCCTCGCGTCGACGCGCGGACCCAGGATCGAGGAAGGGCTCAGCCTGTTGGCGAAGGTCAAGGAGCGCCTCGGCGTCCCGATCCTGACCGACGTCCACCTGCCCGATCAGTGCCAGCAGGTGGCCGAGGTCGCCGACGTGTTGCAGATCCCGGCGTTCCTTTGCCGCCAGACGGACCTGTTGGTGGCCGCCGCCGAGACGGGCCGCATCGTCAACATCAAGAAGGGCCAGTTCCTCGCACCGTGGGACGCACGGCACGCGGTCGACAAGGTGCGCCAAGCGGGCAACGACCGCGTGCTCTTGACCGAGCGCGGAACGAGTTTCGGGTATGGCCGCCTGGTCGTCGACATGAACGGCTTGGCCGACCTCGCGGGCGTGGGCGTGCCGGTCGTCTTCGACGGGACCCACTCGGTGCAGGAGCCCGGCGGCGCCGACGGCAAGACGGGCGGCGACCGCCGCAAGGTTCCGGCGCTCGCGCGCGCCGCGGTCGCGACGGGACACGTCGACGGCCTGTTCCTCGAGGTGCATCCGCGACCGGACGAGTCGCCTTCCGATGCGGCCAACATGCTGGAACTGGAAACGGTTTCCGAAGTGCTGCGCGGCGTGTTGGCGGTGCACGCGGCGGTGCACGGTCCGCGCGGGTAGAAAGTCGGATTTGTTGACGTCGGGCTCGGATCGCAACCCCTTGCAGGAGCACGGGTTACGCCCGCTGCGCGGCGGCGACGACAGCTTTCTCGCAGTCCGATTTGCCTTGTCCCGATCGCTGGGTATGTTTCCGCGCTCCCAAGATGACGCGACAAAGGCAAACCGGCCGCAAGGACGGGACGCAAAGCCACGGGCCCCTCGCGGGTAGCCGAGCTACCGAACGTCAACTGACCGACTCGGCCGTCATCCGACGGGGCAACGGGACATCGACCACGCAAGGTCGGTGCTTCGTCCTGAAGAGAGACGGCGGGTCGGGGACGCGGGTCCTTCCTTCCCACCGGCCGCTCCGGGCCCGCGGGGGCCCGGAGCGTGCTTCCCTCTCCTCGGTACGGCTGCCCGTCACACCGAGTCGAAGTCACCAGGGAATGAACACCAAGCACAACACCCCGACGATTCCGTGGGAGCGGCCCGCGGGCCGCGCCGCGACGCGGGGTGTTCTTTTTCTGCAACGGTGCGACGAAGTGTCCGGCCGCTCGCGGTCGGACGACGAGATCCGGAAGGGACGCGGTGATTCTTCGCCGCTGTGTACCTGGGAAATGCTCGCTGACGTTTGGGGAAGCGTCGTGCATCCCACTCGAGGGGATTCGTGGGGACGACCCCGGGATGCTGCGAGCGTGAACGAGGCTGGCCGGAGGGGACTCGGCCACCTCGCTCCTGAAGGGGGAGTTTTCGTGCTGGCGGCGAGATGGGGACCTCGCTCGCCTGTCGACAGCCCGCTGGGGCTCCTTGTGGGGATGGGGAGCACCGTCCGAGGTCGCCCGAAAGGAACGACCTTGGTTGCTGGCGCCGGGTAACCGGCTGCCTGTGGCGGAACTGTTCGGGGGCACGAGGCCGCACCTCGTGCCCCCATTTTTTCCCCCGTCGTCGACGCGCCTTCGGTCGCTCAGCTCTCGTCGATCGCGAGGTCGACGCGGAACAAGGAACGCAGTCGACGCAGCAGCGCGGTGTGGATCTTGCAGACGCGCGATTCGGAGAGCGCCGTCAACTCGCCGATCTCGCGCATGGGCAAGTCTTCCCAGTACTTGAGGTAGACGATGCGGATCTCGAGCGTCGAGAGCCGATGCGTGACGAGCGACAACAGCTCGCGTTTGGTCAGCTCGGCGTCCGGCGCGGCGGTGCGTTCGTCGGCGACGACGTCGAGCAAGGAGGTGCGATCGCCGAAGTCCGTTTGCGCGCCCACGCGCGAGCCTGGCAGACCCACGCCGAAATACAACTGATAGTCGAGCACGGTCAGCTCCATCGCGTCGGCGACCTCGTCGTCGCGCGGTTCGCGACCGAGCCGGTTCCGAAGTCGCTCATGCGTCCGCTTCTGATCCTCGACGCGTTGGCGCCAGGGACGCGGAAGCCAGTCTTCGACGCGCAGTTCGTCGAGCAGCGCACCGCGCACGCGCAGGTCGGCGTAGGCCTCGAAGCGGATGTTGCGCTCGGGGTCGAAGCTGGCGATCGCCGACATCAGGCCCAGGTTCGACGCGGCCTCGAGGTCGCCGCGGTCGACACTTTTCGGCAAGCGCGCCGCGAAGCGCCGCACGACCTCGCGCGCGAACGGCTGGTAGTGCTCGACCAACGCGTTGCGGTGCTCCGCCGTCGGAGCGGCCGCGTAGCTGTTCCAGAGTTCGGAGCACGCAGCGCTCAGGACGCGCGACCGATACCTCGGCGCGTTGACCGCTGACGACGCGTCGGACGCCAGCATCGTCGGCGTCTTCGGCTTTGGGCTCGAGTCGAGGGTCGCGGTCATCGTCGTGGGATCGCGCTGCGCGCACTCACCATGAAAGCCACGCGTGCGAACGAATCAAGCGCTTGCGTCCGTGCGCATCGACGTCGAACCGCGCGCATCGTGGCGCGTCAAAACGCCGAACGCGCGCGTTCGACGTTCGATCGGCCGAATGGACGCGAAGTACGGTTGCGCCGCCCGCCGCCGGGCACCCGCAAAGTTTCGCCCGATTTTCTTGCGCGAAGCCTGTTACGCGTCCCCGAACTCGTGCGGACCGTCGACGAGTCGTACGCCGAGCTGCGCCAGTACCTCGCGTTCGGCGGCGCGCATCGCGGCGCGCGCATCGGCTTCGTGATCGTCGTGGCCCGCGAGGTGCAGGCACCCGTGCACGACGTACAGCAACAGTTCATCGGCGGCGCGCCCGCCACGCGCGCGGGCCACCTCGAGCGCGCGATCGACACTGATGTAGAGCTCCCCCACCGGACCGTCGCCCTCCGACCCGAGATCGAACGTGATCACGTCGGTCGCCGTGGGATCGTCGAGGTGATCGGCGTGCAGCGCGGTCAGCTCGGGCTCGCGCACGAAGATCACGCCGACCTCGACGCCCGCGCGGCCGCCGAAGGCGAGCGCCGCCGCCGCCGCGCGTGCCACGTCCGCTTCCTCGACGAACGGTTCGAGGCCCTCGGCCGCCCAAACGACCTCGGTCACGGGCGCGCGCGACCCTCGCTGGGCCCCTTGTCGCGCGCGGGCGCCTCGTAGGCGCGCACGATGTGCTCGACGAGTGGGTGCCGCACGATGTCTTTCGCGGTGAACTCGACGACGCCGACGCGTTCGAAGCCGCGCAGGCGCCGGATCGCATCGAGGAAACCGCTCTTCTTCTCGTCCTCGAGATCCGTCTGCGTCGGATCGCCCGTGACGACCATCGACGAGCCCTCGCCGAGACGCGTCAAGAACATCTTCATCTGTCCGATGGTCGTGTTCTGCGCCTCGTCGAGAATGACGAACGCGTGGCTCAGCGTGCGACCGCGCATGTAGGCCAGCGGTGCGATCTCGATCACGCCCGCGTCCTCCAGCTCGTGCACGTCTTCGAAGCCGATCAACTCGAAGAGCGAGTCGTAGACCGGACGCATGTACGGGTTCAACTTCGCGGCCACGTCGCCCGGCAGGAAGCCGAGCTTCTCGCCGGCTTCGACGACGGGACGCGTGACGATCAAGCGACGCACGGATCCTTCGCGCAACGCGCGCACCGCGGCGACGACGGCCAGGAACGTCTTCCCCGTACCCGCTGCTCCGACCCCGAAGGTCAGCGCGTGCGAGTCGATCATCTCGAGGTAGCGGCGCTGGTTCTCGCCGCGTGGCGCTACGGCGCGCGGCCGCGGAACGAAGGCGCGCATCGGTCCCTTGCGTTCGCTCGACATCGACGTGCGCTCGCTCGCGCGCCGCCCGGGAGCGGTGCGCGGCTCGGCAGAGCGTGCAGACTCGCCCGCCGCGCGGATGCGCGCGTCCGAACGCTGACCGATGAGGATCTCCTCGATCCCTTGGCTGTCGAGGTCGCGCCCTTTGCGGAGCTTGCCCAACAGGTGTTCGATGCGTTCCTTCGCCAGCGCCACGTCCGCATCGTTCCCTGCGAGCCGCAGGTTGCCGGCGCGCGCGAAGATCTCGATATCGAGGCTCTGGCGAAGCAACTTGGCGTTGCGATCGTAAGGACCCAGGACGCGAACGGCCTCGTCGTGCGAGCGGAGCGGAATCAAAACTTCCAGCATTGAGTGAACCAGTCGGGTGAGAACCAGATGGGCCAGGCGAACAGGGCGAACGGCAAGGTGAAGAGCAGGCTGTCGACGACGTCCAGGACGCCGCCCGAGGCACCGAGCAACCGCGACGAATCCTTCACGCCCGCGCGGCGCTTGATAAAGCTTTCGAAGAGGTCGCCGGCTTGCGCACAGAGATTGGTGAACGCACCGGCCACGAATCCGGCGAGAAGCGTGCCGTGAAGCAGCCCCGCCGCGACGACCGCCACGCCCGTGAGGGAACCGACGACGAGCGAGGCGACGCAACCCGCCGTCGTCTTGCCCGGCGAGATGGACGGGAAGGGATGCGAGCGTCCGATCGCGCGTCCGACGAAGTAGCCGGCCACGTCGCCCAGCTTCGAGAGCAGAACCAGCGCCAACACGCCTTTGGTTCCGTAGACGACGGTGAACGGCATGAGCCCGAGCAGCGGGAACACGATCCACGTCGCGAGCACGGGACGCGCCAAGAGCGGCAATCGCCCCGGCGGGAACCAACGACGGACCGCCAGTGCGGCCAACGCGAGCGCGAGACCGAATCCCAGCACGAGGCCGAGCTCGCGCAGCAGCGCGGGCGCGTCGAACACGCCGAGCGCCTCCAGTCGCCAAGCGGTGAAGAGCAACGCGCCCAAACCCACGAGGAGGAAGGACTTGTCCACGAACATCCTCGTGAGTTCGACCAACGCAAGCGCGGATAGCAGCACGCCGACGGCGAGCACGACCCTCCCCGTGCCGGTCCGGTCTTCCCACCAGAGCGCGGCTCCGGCGACGAGCCCGAGGGAAACGCCGGTCAGCGTTCGTACGGCGACACGATTCATCGGGAACGGATGCCGTCGAAGTTGCGCGCTCTCGCGGGGACACCCCTCACGCGCTCTTGCCCGTCGAGGCGCTCTTCGCGGCTGCCGACCGGAGCGCGGGCTCGGGCAGGTCGGCGATCAACCCGCCGTAGGTGCGCGTCCGACTGGCATAGTCCTCCAGCGCTCGCAGTAGATCCGCCTTGCGGAACTCCGGCCAACAGCGATCCGACACGTAGAGCTCCGAGTAGCTGAGCTGCCACAGGAGGAAGTTCGAGAGCCGCATCTCGCCCGCCGTGCGGATCAAGAGGTCGGGATCCGGCGTCGAGGGGTCGTAGAGGTACTCGCGCAACGACTCCTCGTCGATCGACTCCGGAGTGCGGCGACCGGCGGCCACGTCCTCGGCCAGTTGTCGGGCCGCATCCGCCAACTCGGTGCGGCCGCCGTACGACAAGGCGAGCCGCAGCGTCATGCCGCGGTTCTCGGCCGTCATGGCTTCGGTGCGACGCAGCTCGCCGAGCGCCTCGCCCGGCAGATCCTCCAGTCGACCGATTCCGCGCAAGCGCACGTCGTTCTTCATCAGCGTCGGGCGCTCGTCCACGAGGAAGCGGCGCAGGAGTCGCATCAGGTAGCGAACCTCCGCTCGCGGACGCTTCCAGTTCTCGACCGAGAAGGCGTACAGCGTCAGGCTTCCGACGCCCATCGACGCGCACTCCGTCGTGATCTCGCGCACGGACGTGATCCCCTCGCGGTGACCGAAGATGCGCCGCATGCCCTGCTTTTGCGCCCAGCGACCGTTGCCGTCCATGATGACGGCGATGTGCTCGGGGAACGGGCCGTTGAGCTCGGGACGGGCGGTCGGTTGCAGGGTCATCGTGGTCGGCGCGTCACGCCTCTTTGGATGTTCGGGCGCGAGCCCTTCGTCTGCAACCCCACGCTTCGAGGTTGCGCTCACTCCAGGCCACGCGGGATCACCTGATCGCGCTCCGGCCCCACGGAGAGCATCACGATGGGAACGCCGACTAGGGCTTCGAGCCACTGCACGTAGCCTTGGGCGGCCGCGGGGAGCTCTTCCCAGGTTCGACAGGCGGTCAGTGGCGCCTTCCAACCGGCGCGCGCTTCGCTTTGGACCTCGAGCTCGTTCCAGGCCGCGAAGCCGGTCGGGTAGGTCTCCGTCGATCCGCCCGCGAAGTCCGTATGTCGATAGCTGGTCACGACCTCGATCTCGTCGAAGCCGTCGAGCACGTCGAGGTTCGTGACGACGAGCCCGTCGGCGCCGTTGACCGCGACCGCATGCCGCACCTGCACCGCGTCGAACCAACCGCAGCGACGCGGCCGGCCCGTCGTGGCGCCGTACTCGTTGCCTTCGTCGCGCAAGCGTTGCTCGAGCGGCCCCGTCAGCTCCGAGGGGAACGGTCCCTCGCCCACGCGCGTGCAGTAGGCCTTGGCGATCCCGATCACGCGCTCGATCTTCTGCGGCGGAAAGCCGGTTCCGACCCCGACGCCGGCCACGCCGGTGTTCGAGGACGTGACGAAGGGATAGGTGCCGTGGTCGAGGTCGAGCATCGCGCCCTGCGCGCCTTCGAACAGCACGCTGCGCCCGGCCGCGTACGCATCGCGGATCGCCGCGCCCGCATCGCCGATGAAAGGCGCGATGCGGTCCCCCAGCGCGCGATAGCGGGCGACCGCCGCCTCGAGGTCGATCGGCGCCTCGCCGTGGATGCGCTCGAGCTGGGCGTTCTTCTCGCCGACGCACGCGGTCAGTCGGCCGCGGAGGCGGCGCTCGGAGACGAGGTCCCCGATACGCAACCCGAGGCGCGCCGCCTTGTCGGCGTAGGCCGGACCGATGCCGCGACCCGTCGTGCCGATGCGACCGTCGCCACGCCAGCGCTCGGCCAGCGCATCCAGCCGTCGGTGGAAGTCGAAGATGACGTGCGCGGAACTCGAGAGCAGGAAGTTCTCGGGCGTCACGGACACGCCGCGGTCCGTCAAGGCGTCGATCTCCTCCAGCAGCGTCAGCGGATCGACCGCGACGCCGTTGCCGATCACGTTCAGCGTGCCGGGGCGCAGCACGCCGGAAGGCACGAGGTGCAGCACGTACTTCTCGCCGCCGACGATGACGGTGTGACCCGCGTTGGCTCCCCCTTGATAGCGCACGACCAGGTCGGCGTTGCGCGAAAGGCGGTCGATGATCTTGCCTTTGCCTTCATCGCCCCATTGGGCACCGAAGACGCAGAGGGAGGGCATGGAGAAGCGAGGGCTCGGGGAAGGATCGGGGCGGTCGGCGATAGAACCGGGATGATAACTCGCGGCTTCCCACGGCCAGTCGCGACCGACGGGGAAGTTCGTGAGACCCGTGTCAGGAGCCTTGGGGCGGCGACGCCGGCCCCGTTGCGGCGGGTTCGCCCCAGCCGCCGCCACCGGGCGTTTCGATGCGCAGCTCGGCGCCCGCCTCGAGCCGAACGGCGCCTTCGAGCTGGTGCCAGCGATCCGTTCCACCCGCGCGCCAGCGCGCGCGTCCGCTACACCCGGGGGCGCCGCCGCCGAGGCCCCAGGGCCCCTTGGACTGGCGCTGCGCGATCCACGCCACGTCGACGGCTCGCAGGAAGCGCAGCGTGCGGCGCAGACCGTCGCCGCCGGCGTGTCGGCCCGGCCCGCCGGAGCCGCGCCGGCGCTCGAGCGCGACGACGCGCGCGGGATAGAGGAGCTCGAACTCCTCGATCGGCGTGTTGCGCGTGTTCGTCATGTGCGTTTGCACCATCGACGCGCCGCGCCGCAACGGTCCCGCACCCGCGCCGCCGGGAATCGTCTCGTAGTAGGTGTAGCGTTCGCCGTCGCCGCGCTCGCCCGCGAAGGTCAGGTTGCTCATCGTGCCCGCGCTCGCGGCGGGGATCCGCTCGGGCTCCAACTGGACCAAAGCGCCGAGGATCGTGTCGACGATGCGCTGGCTGGTCTCCACGTTGCCCGCGGCGACGCTGGCCGGATAGCGCGCGTCCACGAGCGTCCCCGGGCGCGTGACGATGTCGATCGCGGCGAGACACCCCGCGTTCGTCGGCGTGCCAGCGGGCAAGAGTGCGCGGAGACAGTAGAAGACGGCGGACTCCGCGACGGCGAGCGGCGCGTTCAAATGACTGCCCGGCGCAGCGTCGGTCGCGCTGAAGTCGAAGCGGACGCGCTTCTTTTCGCGCGACACGCGAAGACGGATGGCAAATGAGCCCGCGGCGCTCTCGAGTTCGTCCTCGAACGCAACGTCGAAGCGCGCGGGCCAGCTCGCGAGCAACGCGTCGGTCAACTCGGAGGTCCACGCGATCAACTCGTCGCCGCGACGCCGCGCTTCCTCGGCGCCGAACTCCTCGGCCAGCGCGGTCAGCCGCTCGACGCCCAGGCGATTCGTCGACCACTGCGCCAAGAGATCGCCCTCGCGCTCCTCGGGCACGCGCATGTTCGCCAAGAGGAGGCGCAACACGTCGCGCTCGATCACGCCGTTTCGCACCAAGTGGATCGGCGGCACGCGCACGCCTTCGCCGTGAACGTCGAGGGCCGGCGCCATCGAGCCGGGGAAGGCGCCACCCACATCGGCATGGTGTGCGCGATTCGCGACGAAGAAGCTAGGCGTCTCGTCGCCGGGCAGGAACACCGGTGACACCAAGGTCAGATCCGGCAGGTGGGTACCGCCCTGGAACGGGTCGTTGAGGAGCACCGCGTCGCCCGGCCCCAGCTCGACGGCGGCGCGCGCGGCTTCGACGCTGCGCGGGCAGGAGCCCAGGTGCACGGGCAGGTGGGCGGCCTGGCCGATCATCCGGCCCTCGCGATCGAACAGCGCGCACGAGAAGTCGCGGCGCTCGCGAATGTTGGGCGAGAACGACGAGCGCTGCAGGCACGCCCCCATCTCCTCGGCGATCGACGCGAAGAGGTGGTGAAAGACATCCAGGCGCAGACGATCCGAGCTGCTCAATGGAAGCGCGCCGGCTGGATCACCGGTCGTCATCGGGGAAGTCGCGCACCTCGTAGGGCACGTAGTCGAGCACTTCCCAGCGCAAGAGCGGCACGATCGTGGGCTCCGAAGCGCCTTGTCGCCAGACGACGGAGCGCACGGTGCGCACCAGGCCGGTGCCCTCGGTCTCCTCGCGTTCGAGCGTCTCGCGGTCACCCATGAGCTCGCTGTCGGCGTCGACGCCCGTGGGCTTGCGCGCGGTGACGTGGATCGAGAACACGTCGCTGGCGACCTTGAGGCGCGCCAGCACGGCGCCTTGGAACTCGGGCTCGAGCGCGTTCCAACCGTCGATGGTCTCCAGCTCGGAGACGTCGCTGAAGAACTTCTTGATCAAGATCTCCTCGCCGTACTCGTCGAGCGGCGGCTCCTCGTTCGCCTCCGCCTCCTCGTCGGGCTCGTTGCGGTACTCGATGACCGCGTCCCAGAACGACATGGGTACGTCGCGGTCGTCGAAGAGCGCCTTCAGGACGGCCGCCGGCGCCGTGTTCACGTTGATGCGCGAGGCGTCGGTCGTTCCGCCGCCCGCAGCGTCGCCGCCGCCCATGACGCCGCCACCGACGCCCGCGGCCGTTCCGCCGCCCTGGCCGGAAAGGGCCGCACCACCCTGGGTATTGCCGCGCGTGGAGCCGTCGTCGCCGGCCCCGCCGCGACCGCCGCCGCCTGCACCGCCCGCGCCGCCTGCACCGCCCGCGCCGCCCGCGCCGCCCGCGCCGCCCGCGCCCTCGGCGCCGCCCGCGCCCGCTTCGGCGGACGCTCCGCCCTGCCCCACGCCTGCCTCCGGGTTCGCCGTACCGAGCGACGACCACACGGTCAGGAACGAACCGAGCGAATGCACCACGTCGTCGCGCTCGTCGCGATAGTCGCGGAAGTACTTCTCCTCGAATTCGTCGAGCACGACGAACTCGCGCAGATCGAGCGGTAGACCGAGGTCGTCCCGATTCGCGTCGTCGGAAAGCAAGCTCGGCTTCGGAATGCGCTGGTCGAGGCGTCGGTTCATGAACTCGAGCATCTCTTCTGCCATACGGCGCGCGTCGCCGGCTTCGATGTCGTCCTTGGTGCCGCCGCGGGCGAAGTCGAGCACACGGACGAGCCGCTCGAAGGCCTTCTCCGCTTCGGCCTCGTCTGGCGTCAAGATCGACAGCACGTTGAACTTGCTGTCCTCGTCCTGGATCAAGAGCCGAAGACGCACGTCGTTCAGCTCGGTTCGCTGCGGTCGGCGCCATTCGTCCTCCATCGAGTCGGTCGGACCGCTCTCCTCGCCCGCGCCACCGCCCGCGCCGCCCGCCGCGGCGCCGCCGGCCGCCCCGAAGGGGTCACCGCCCGGCATACCGCCCGCGGCTTCACCGCCACCCGCCGACGCGTCGGCCTTGAGGTCCTCGTACGCTTGCAGCAGCGCCGACTCGATCGATTCGTCCATCCACAGCAGCGCTTCTTGGTTGCGGCTGACGCGCGCATCCGTCTTCGCCGTGTAAGCGATCTGATAGACGATCAGCAGGATCACCATCAGGACGACCAGCGCCAGCATCAACGCCGCGCCGCGGCGTTCGGCCAGAGCGGGGTGCGCAGGAGAGCGGGAGTGGGAGCGCAGCGAAACCATCGGGGGTCGGACGACCATCCTAGCGCGTTCTTCCCGCGGGCTGGCTGTCCCGGGGCTGAGCTAGCCCTAGGAGCCTGCGTCACGGGTGGCGGTTCGCCAGGCACCGATCCTCGAACCG
>JBBDIB010000078.1:0-15670 GCA_040880665.1 Planctomycetota bacterium | reverse complement strand
GCAGGGCAACGAGATACGGCGAATCAGACGGATCGTGGTGAGGGAACCGGGCTAGTGGCGGAAGTGGCGGCGGCCGGTGAGGACCATGGCGGCGCCGCGGGCGTTGCAGGTGGCGATGACGGCGTCGTCGCGGATCGAGCCGCCGGGTTGCAGCAGCGCGACGATGCCCGCCGCCAGCGCCGCTTCGGGCCCGTCGGGGAAGGGGAAGAAGGCGTCGGAGGCCAGCACCGCGCCCGGTGCTCGGTCGCCGGCCTTGTGGCAGGCCAGTTGGACGGCGTCGACGCGACTCATCTGGCCCGCGCCAACGCCGACGACGGTGCGGCCCTGCGCTAGCACGATCGCGTTCGACTTGACGTGCTTCGCCACCTTCGAGGCAAAGAGCAGGCCTTCCAGTTGCTCGTCGCTCGGCGCGCGCTCGGTCGCGGTCGTGAGATCGTCGACGCTGTCGGCGGCCAGGTCGCGATCCTGCACCAGGAAGCCGCCCAGGATCGGGCGCACCTCGCGTGAGCCCGCGGGTCGCGCCGCCGGTCCGAACGGTCCTGTCGCGAGCAAGCGCACGTTCTTCCCCCACTTGGGTTTGGTGCGCAGCAGCTCTTCGGCGTCGGTCTCGAAGGCCGGCGCGACGATCGCCTCGACGAAGCGGCCGCCGGCGACGAGGAACTTTGCGGAAGCGAGATCGAGCGGTCGGTTGAAGGCCAGGACCGACCCGAACGCCGACAAGGGGTCGCCGGACCACGCGGCCTCCAGCGCGTCGGCGATGGTGTCGCCGCACGCCGCACCGCACGGGTTGTTGTGCTTCGTGACGGCGACGAAGGGCTCGTCGAACTCCTTGGCCAACGCGAGGGCGGCATCGAGGTCGACGAGGTTGTTGTACGAGAGCTCCTTCCCGCCGCGGAACTCCGCCGACGCGAGGCTCGGCTCGAGCACGCCCGCATCGACGTAGAGCGCAGCCGCTTGGTGCGGGTTCTCGCCATAGCGCAGGTCCTGTTGCTTCGTCCCCGCGAACGCCATCGTCGCGGGGAAGCCCGTGGGATCGTCCTGCGCGGCCAGCCAACGCGAGATCGCCGCGTCGTAGCGCGCCGTCGTCGCGAACGCCTTTTGCGCCAGCTCGCGGCGCAGCTCCTCGCTGACCGCACCGTCGTTGGCGGCAAGCTCCGCGAGCACGCGCGCGTAATCGCCGGGCTCGGTGACGACCGTGACGAACCTGTGGTTCTTCGCTGCCGAGCGCAGCATCGACGGCCCGCCGATGTCGATGTTCTCGATCGCGTCGCTGCGCGCGACGCCGGGCTTCGCGACGGTCGCCTCGAAGGGATAGAGGTTGACGCACACGAGGTCGATCGCGCCGATCGCGTGCTCCTCCATCGCCGCGACGTGCGCCGGATCGTCGCGCAGCGCCAAGAGCCCGCCGTGGATGCGCGGGTGCAACGTCTTGACGCGCCCGTCCATCATCTCGGGGAACTTGGTCACGTCGGCAACCTCACGCACGCTGATGCCGGCTGCGACCAGGCGTTGGTGCGTCCCGCCGGTGGCCAGCAGCTCCACGCCGCGCTCGGTGAGCTGGCGGGCGAAGTCCTCGAGGCCGGACTTGTCGGAGACGGAGAGGAGCGCGCGGCGGATGGCAAGCGTCATGGCGAGGTCGAAGGGGGACTGGGGCGCGGCAGTCTACGAACGACGACGCGCTGAGCCGCCCTGCGAACGCCGGAACCCGTCGGCGTTCCCGTGGCTTCCCGAGCTACGGCAGGATCGTGATCGCCAGGCCTTGCGACGTCGTCAGATCCGGGTAGCCGCAGGAGGCGTCGAGGATCAGGAACTGCGAGAAGTACTGCCGGCCCACGAGCCCCACGTCGTTCGGGATGCCGGCGCTCGCCGCGGCGACTCCCAGCGCGTTGGCGCCGGCGACCGGGATCGTCACGCGGATCAGCGTGGGGTCGATCAGGATGTCGACGCCCGCAAAGGTGAACGCCGGGAGCTGCAGCCCGAGCGAGCTGAAGAACAGGCCGGAGCTTCCGGGCGTCGCGCCGAGCGCGCGCGGCTGGAACGCCGCGTTGCCGATCTTCGGCAGCGACCCGATCGCAGTCCCGATGGCGCGACAGGACGAGCTGCTCTGGCCGTAGTCCACGCTGCTCGAGAATTCCGGCGTCAAGGCCGGCGTGCTGGCGTCGTACGACCAGGCACCGGAGCCGCCGGCCACGAGACCCGACGACGAGTCGGCCAGCGAGGAGTTGAACTGGAAGGTGACCGCGGCACTCGGCAGGGCCGTGAGCTCTTGATCACGCGTCGCCAGGATCTCGGCGGCGGTACGCGCGAACGGCCAGAGCCGCAGCTCGTCGATGTGACCGCTCCAGACCTCGGCGCCCGGCGACGAGACGTCGCCGTTGCCGATGCGCAGCACGTCGGTGCTGGCGACGAGCGCACCCGTCGCGGGCGTCGAGGCGACCTCGACACCGTCCAGGAACAGCTTCACGGCACTGCCGTCGTACGTGCCGGCGATGTGCGTCCAATTCGCGAACTGGCCCGCCGCGAAGGTCGTCGCGGCGCTGCGCGAACCGTTGTTCGCCGTCCGCACCATGAAGCGGATCGAGCGCGCGCCCGTCGTGCCCGCGTCGACCCGCAGCATGTAGGTCTCTTGCCCGGGCGTCGGGTTCATGCGCGCGAGCGTGGGCCAACGCGACGAGCCCGCGGGAACGAGCGTTTCGTCGTAGGTCATCCACGCCTCGAGCGTGATGCCGTGCGCGGGCGACAGCTCGGGCGCCGGCGCGACGTCCACCTCCATGTCCGCGCCTCCGTGCGCGAAGAGCAGCGACTGAGCCGAAATGGAGACCGAAGAAGCGGCGAGGACGCCGATGACGAGAAGCTGGAGTTTCACGGGTTGCGTCGTCGAGGGTGGAGCGAACGGAGCGTAGGCGGGAACCGGTAGTTCCGTCAGTCACCAAGGTAACCCAAGGCACGCAGCTCGAGCGCCGCCTCCGAAGAGACGTTCGCCGAGGACTGCCCGTAGCGCGGCACGAGGCTCTCCTCCAGCGCCGGGCGCCACCGCTCGCTCCATTCCGCGACCCAGGGAGCGTCGAGGTCGGAAAGCTCTTCCTCGGGATCCGCGCGGAGGTCGTGCGCGGCGATGGGCTCGAATCCCCGCCCGACGTCCAACACGACTTTCCGGCCGTCGTCGACGACGCCGGCCATGCTGGTCCCGTCGCGTCGCCCTTGCAGCAGGATCTCGGACGTCCCGCCGCCGAACAGGTCGCGACCGCGCCAGGAAGTCGGCGCCTCGGCGCCCGCGAAGCTGGCCAGCGTGCGCGGCAGGTCGACGAGCGACGCGGGGTCCTCGCGCACGACGCCGGGCTCGACGCTCGCCCCCCAGAAGGCGAGCGGCACGCGCACGAGCGACTCCTGCACGCCGAGGCCATGGCCGACGAAGCCGGTTTCGCCGAAGGCTTCGCCGTGGTCGCTCGTGAACGTGAACAAAGTTTGCTCGAGCAAATCGTCGCGCTCGAGCCCGTCGAGCCACTCGCCCAACCGACGGTCCAAGCTGACGACGCCGCCGCGATACAGCGCGGCGTACTGAGCCAAGGGAGCGTCGAGCCCGGTCAGGTCGTCGACGAACAGCTCCAAGACCAGCTCTTGCGCCGAAGGCAACGGCACGTCGGGGCCGAAGAGCTCGCGCGCCACATCGTCGTCGACGTGGAAGGGCTCATGCACGCGGAACGTGTGCAACACCAAGAACGTCGGCCTGGGGTCCGGCGACTCGAGCAACCGGCGCGCCGTCGCCAGGTCCCCGGCGAAGTCCCCCAGTTCCGACTCGTAGCGCTCGAAGCCTTGCGCCAAGCCGAAGCTCGCGTCGAGGTACGCGCCGTCGACGACGGCGACCGTTCGATACCCGGCCTGCCGCAAGACCTCCGCGAGCGTCACGGCTTCGTCTGCGATCCGGCCGAGCGGATGGTCGGCGCCGGCTTCCGCCGGGTACATGCCGGCCAACATCGCCGCGTGCCCCGGTAGCGTCCAACTGGCGGTCGAGCGCGCGTCGACGAACGACGTCCCCTGGGTCAGGAGGCGGTCGAGGTTCGGCGTGTCGCTCGCAGGCGCGCCGTAGGCGCTCAACGCGTCGCGCCGCAGCGTGTCCGCGACGAACAGCACGATGTTCGGGCGCGTGCGCGTCGCACCGTCGGCCACGACGCGGGGCGTGAGCACGGCGCCCGCGCCCTGACCGGAGACGCTGAAGATCAGCTCGCCCGTGCCGGTGCCGAGCGGAACCTCGAACGGCACCTCGGTCACGCGTGCTTCCAGCGTCACGTCGACCTCGAACACCACCTCACCGCCACGCCGAACGCGCAGCGTCGAGGTCTCGCCCTTCTGGCCGCGGGCGAGGTAGCTGCCCAACAGGGTGCCCTCGCCAGCGAGGCTCGCCGGCACGCGGCAGCTCTCCCCGGGCAAGAGCGCGAACAGGTTGCCGGTGAAGCGACCGAAGTGCCCCTTCCAAGCTCCGTTGCGCACACCGCCGCGCGACAGTTCGCGCGTCAGATCCACGTCTTCGGCCGGGCCCCCGAACGAGACGTAGAGCTGGCTACCGTGATCGAGGTAGATGTCGGCCACTACCTCCGCCTCACCTTGGGCGGCTCTTTCGAACCAGCCGTGGCTCAAGGGCCGATCGTAGCGCTCGAATGTTTTCCCACCGACCTCGACCGAAAAGGATTGAGCGCCGTCGGAAGAACTCAGCGTCGGCGCCGGCAACTCGGCGCACCATACGCCCGGAACGATCGTGGAGCTGAAGGACTCGGCCGGCAGTACGAGGTCGTGCTCGACGGTGGGCGTGACGGGGCCGTCGGGGCCGCGGAAGGAATCCTCGACGACGAAGCGCGCGAGGCGAAGCGTGTTGGCTCGCTGCAGGTCGTCGGACCGGTCGCAGCCGGCGGCGCACCCGAAGAGGAGCGTCGCTGCCGCCTCGAGCCCCCGTCGTCCTCGTCTTCGTCCACCACGCATTCGCTTACACTTTTCGCTGCCTCAGATAGGGTTCGATCAATGGTTCGATCGCGCCGTCTAGCACAGCCGCGATGTTACCCACTTCGGTGTTGGTGCGGTGATCCTTCACCATTTGGTAGGGATGCATGACGTACGAGCGAATCTGGTTGCCCCATGCGATTTCGCCCTTCTCGCCGTACTGACTCATGATTTCGGCGTCGCGTTCGGCCTCTTTCAGTTTCACCAGCTTCGCCATCAGCAGCTTCATGCCCGTCGCGCGATTCTTGTGTTGACTGCGCTCGTTCTGGCAACGCACCACGATGCCCGTCGGCAGGTGCGTGATGCGCACGGCGGACTCCGTCTTGTTGACGTGCTGCCCGCCCGCGCCGCCGGCTCGCATCGTGTCGATCCGGATGTCGGCGTCGCTGATCTCGATGTCCATGTCATCCTCGACGTCGGGCGTGACATCCACCGAGGCGAACGCGGTCTGGCGTCGACTCTGGGCGTCGAAGGGACTGATGCGCACCAGGCGGTGCACGCCGGTCTCGGCCTTGAGCCAGCCGAAGGCGTACGCGCCGTCGATGCGAATCGTCGCCGAACGGATGCCGCCCTCGGTCTCGTCGATGCGCTCGACGTCCTCGATCTCGAACTCGTGCTTCTCCGCCCAGCGCGTGTACATGCGCAGCAGGATCTCGGCCCAGTCGCAGGCATCGACGCCGCCGGCTCCAGCAGAGATCTGCACGTAGGCGCCTGCCTTGTCGTGCTCACCGCCGAGCATGACGAGGAACTCGAGGCCCGCCACATCCTGCTCGATGACGGTCAACGAGCTCTCGATCTCCTCCGCCACGGCCGCGGGATCGTCCGCGCCCATCTCGACCAGCAGCTCGATCTCTTCCAAGAGCTTGGTCACGCGCCGCACGGGCTCGACGAAGCCGCGCAGGGTCTTCTGCTCGCGGAGCACCTTCTGAGCCGTTTCCTGCTCGTTCCAGAACTCCGGCGAGCCTTGGACGGCGGTCAGCTCATCGAAGCGCATCGATCGGCTCGCGTAGTCAAAGACCCTCCTTCAACTGTTGGAGGGTGCGGGACGCGGACAAGGCACGATCTTGGTAGTCGGACAGGAGGCTCATGGCCGCAACATGATAACGCACGCGCGCGGCGGTAGCATGGGTGGCGGCGAGCTCGGGCACAGCTTGCGTGCGAGCCGCGCAGCCACGTTCGCTGCGTCCAACACTCTCCGTCCAACACTGTCCGTCGAAGGGTCGCGGTCGAGCCCGAGCGCGTTGTGCGTTACGAGTTGTCGATGCCTGATTGCTCGGACCCGACCGCGGTCGCGGAGCCGGCCCGAGCGGTCGCGTGACCGTCGGACGAATCCGTTGAGCCCCCTTGATCGGAGCCCGCGCGTGTCCTTCCGTAGACGACCTCGAGCTTTCTCGATCGCCCCTCCCTCTCGCGCCCCTCGATGCATCCGACCCGCTGGTTCTGGATCCTCTCCTCTGTCCTGCTCTTCCTCGTCGTCGCGGTCGGGCTCACCTGGTCTCCGGCCTTCTGGGCGCTCTTGCCGCTCGCGGGCCTGGTCGCCCTCGGCGTCTCGGACATCACGACCACCGCCCACAGCGTCAAGCGCAACTTTCCCGTGGTCGGGAACCTGCGCTATCTGTTCGAACTGATCCGACCCGAGATCCAGCAGTACTTCGTCGAGAGCGAGATCTCCGGTCGCCCGTACAGCCGCGAGCTGCGCAGCGTCGTGTACCAGCGCGCCAAGGGCGTGATCGACACGCGCCCCTTCGGCACCGTGCGCGACCTCGAGGAGGAAGGCACCGAGTGGATCGAGCACTCGATCGCGCCCGTCGCCTCACCGGCCGAGGCGCCGCGCGTCCTGATCGGTGAGGGCCAATGCGCCCGACCCTACGAGTCGTCGCTGCTGATCGCCTCGGGGATGAGCTTCGGCTCGATCAGCAAGAACGCGGTGCTGGCGCTCTCGGGAGGTGCGAAGGACGCGGGCTTCGCGGTCAACACGGGCGAGGGCGGGCTCTCGCCCCATCACCTCGAGCCCGGCTGCGACCTGATCTGGCAATTGGGCACGGGCTACTTCGGCGCCCGCAGCGCGGGAGGCACGTTCGACATCGAGCGCTACCGCGAACGCGCGATCTTGCCCGAGGTCAAGATGATCGAGGTCAAGCTCTCGCAAGGCGCCAAACCCGGCCACGGCGGCATCCTGCCCGGTCGCAAGGTGACGCGCGAGATCGCGCTGATCCGCGGCGTGCCCGAGGGCGAGGACGTCAACTCGCCGCCGTACCACACGGCGTTCCAGGACCCGAAGAGCCTGCTCGAGTTCCTGTCGCTCCTGCGCGAAGAATCGGGCGGCAAACCCGTCGGCATCAAGCTCTGCGTCGGCCGCCCACGCGAGTTCTTCGGCATCCTCAAAGCCTGCCTCGCCACGGGCCTCTTGCCCGACTTCATCGCCGTCGACGGCGCCGAGGGCGGCACGGGCGCCGCGCCGCTCGAGTTCTCGAACTCGATCGGACTCCCGCTGACCGAGGGGCTCCTCTTCGTGCACAACGGTCTCATCGGCGCCGGCCTCCGCGACCGCGTCAAGGTCGTCGCCGCGGGCAAGATCGTCACGGGCTTCCAGATCGTCCAACGCATGGCCATCGGCGCCGACGTCGTCGCCATGGCGCGCCCGATGATGTTCGCGCTGGGCTGCATCCAAGCTCTCGCCTGCAACATGAACACCTGTCCCGTCGGTGTCGCGACCCAGAACCCGCACCTGATGCGCGGACTGCACGTCGGCGACAAACGCCGCCGCGTCGCCAACTTCCACCGCGCCACGGTGCACAGCACCCTCGAAATCCTCGCCGCCGCCGGGCTCACCCATCCCGACGAACTGCGTCCCGAACACATCTGGCGCCGCTCCGACGACCGCCACATCGAGAACTACGAAGAGATCTACGACTACCTCCAACCCCACGACCTCGTCGGCGGCTCGATCCGCACCCGCAGCGACGACTACGGCCGCCGCGTCGCCGCCGCCTGGGACGAAGCCAGCGCCGATCGCTTCTGACGAGCGGGCTGCTTACTTGTCGCGCTTGACGATGTACTGCAGGCCGAAGAGGACGCCGAAGTTCGAGGCGTCGTCGTCGCCGTCGATGGTTTCGGCGCCGCCGGTCGTGCTGCGGGCGTCTTGGTATTCGCCGTAGCGGTATTCGGCGCGAGCGTCGAAGGAAAGGCGGCGCGTGATCAGGTAGTTGAAGCCGAGGCCGCCGTTGACGGTGTAGCCGGTGAGGCGCGCGTCGCCGAGCTGCGTCGCGAAGGTGGCGTCGTCGAAGGCAGCGTCGTCGAGGTCAACGCGGACGTAGGAGAAGCCCAGCAGGTAGTAGGGCTGGAGGCGCTGCTCGGTCCAGAAGTAGCGCCGGAAGGTGCCCGTGAAGGTGTTGAACGACACGTCGGCGTCCGGGAAGCCCGTGTAGTCACCCTCGCGGTCGATGCGCTCCCAGGCGAGTTCGAAGCCGTACTTGTAACCGCGGTAGCCGATCGAGAGCGCGAAGCCGGGATCGAGTTCGAGGTCCGGCAGGAGGATCGCATCGTCGCCGTCGGCACCGCTGCCGAAGATCGCGGTGTTGCCGTCCATCACGCCCTCGTGGTCGAAGCCGAGCAGGCTGAAACCGATGTAGCCCCCGAGCGTCGCCGTCGGATTGAGGCTGGAGTCGTTCATGCGCGTCCACTTGGTCGCTTCGAGCGGTAGCGGGGCGGCCATGCCCGGCGCCACGGGGCGCGCGGCGTTGGCCTCGCGCACGCTCGTCTCGCGGGTCGGCACCTCCAACTGGGTCGAAACCAGGAGCGGCAGGCCCTGGTGAGGTGCGGAAGCGCAGGCGCCGAGGAAACCTGAGCCGGCGAGCGCGAAGAGGGGCAGAAGACGACGGTTCATGGGAGGTCGATGAGGGATCGGGACCGCGCGGGGAGTGAGGTCCGGTGCCCCGTGCTTTCGGCACGCCCGGCGAATCCCCCAAGGGGGAACGAAAAAATCGCCCGCGCGGGGTCGGGTCGGGCGGGGCGCGGGCAGGATGCTGAGCCCCATGCAGTTCGACCAACCGCCCGTCGTGGGCCGCTTCCAGCGCCGCTACAAGCGCTTCTTCGCCGATGTGGAGCTGGAGGACGGCTCGACCCTGACCGCTCACTGCCCCAACACCGGCAGCCTGCTGGGCTGCAAGGACGAGGGCCTACGGGCCTGGCTGCGGGACTCGAACGACGAGAAGCGCAAGCTCCGCTTCACCTGGCAGGCGGTCGAGGTCGGGGGCACCTGGGTCAACGTCGACACGAACCTGCCGAACCGTGTGGTGCGCGAGGCCTTCGAGGCCGGCAAGGTGCCCGGCTTCGAGGGCCTTCGCAGCGTGCGCAGCGAGGTCAACTACGGCAACCGCAGCCGCATCGACCTGCTCTTGGAGGACCAAGACGGCCGCAGCGTCTACGTCGAGGTCAAGAACACGACCCTGGCCGAGGATGGCACGGCGCGCTTTCCCGACGCGGTCACGGCGCGCGGGCTGAAGCACCTCGGCGAGCTCGAGCAAGTCGTCCGCGAGGGCCATCGCGCCTTGCAGCTCTTCTTCGTCAGCCGCGACGACGTGGAACGCTTTCGGCCCGCGTACGAGATCGATCCGGCCTACTGCGCGAAACTCGTCGAGGTCGCGTCGAAGGGCGTCGAGGTGCGCGCCTTCACCGCCCTCGTGACGCCCGCGGAACTGACGCTGCACCGCGAGTTGCCGGTCGATCTCTCCGGCGCGCTCTAGCTCGGATGGGGTGAGAAGGGCGGCGACTGGCACACCACGCCCCCCCACCCGCTCTCGTGCTACGGCAGGCGGACCGCGAGTTGTCGAGCGCCGCTGTGGCTCGCTCTCGCAGTAGCATCGCAGGCCCAGGTACCACCCCAACCGTGACGCAGACTCCGAGTTCCCGCCTCTCACTAGCCAAACTAGAAGTTCAGATCCTGCTCCCAGTCAATGGAGTCCATTGCCGCGCCCCGTTGCTCGTAAGTGTAGTATTGCGAGCTATCCATGACGCCATCGGCATCCAGATCAATCATCACGATGCAGCCATCGCGCGATGCATCAGGATCTGCACGATACAAGTAGACGTACCCTCCCCCTACCAGCGAACCAACGGTGATCGACTGAAGCCCTTCAAGAGCAAGAGCCGTTTCCTGGCTCACGGCCAGAGACATTGTGAGCTGCTTGGTGGACAAGTCAAAGCACATGAGATCGTTGGACTCGTAGAAGTGCAAGAGCACTTTGTTGGCGGCACCCACCATTGGCGCGGCACTCCGGACCCAACGCCTTCCCTGAGTCTCACTCTTGTACACTTGAGATCTGGAGAAAACTGACGGGCTCGTCTCGCTAGGAAGCCCTGCAAGGCTAGGCGACCAAAGTTCGATCAGACCCGAACCATCCGACGAGCGTTTTCCGGTAACGACAAACTGGTCTGCATGGGTCAAGCGAGAATCGTTGACGCGAGCTGCCGACGTAGGCCAATAAGCAAGATCGAACGACTCTCGATGAAACTCCTGCGCATTCGCAGGGGCGATGAAAGACCAACGGATCGACAACAGCTTGCCCCAAGTGTCCAGGAAAACTGTGCCATTAAGTCGCGACGTATCAAAACTTGAAGGAGTAATGTAGGTCTGCCTCAGGGGAGCCGGGAATGGCCTCTCATGTTTGCCGGTGGCCTTGGAAGTCCCGTGACTTACCGCCTCCTGTGCGTCAGCGAAGCCATTGAAGGCGAACCACAGCGCAAGAAGGGAAACTAAGGCGCCCGCAGTGAAAACGATTTTTTGCATTTTTGTAGCCTCCGCATCAAACATGTCGCGGCTCAATCTTGAGGCCGCGACAAGGACCTAGGAACCAGAACCGCAGCATTCATCGAATAAGGCCCAAGCAACCCCCCCCTCGTGGTTCGGTTCCCAACCGCCAGGGCCACCAGGGGCACCAGGGTCGCTTCTTTGCACCCAACCATTGCCAGCCTGCAGGTTGATCAGAACTGCCTCACAATCCACGTCTTCACAGTTGTGACCCATCATCTCAGTGGCCGAGCGATAATGCATCTCAGCATGGGTGACACAGCCACTCGCGGGGGGGCAAACGGTCGTTGGATCTGTCAATGTGCCTGCGAAGCGCGCATTAGCGACATGCTTAGCTTCATGCTCAACAATAACCGCAACCTGCTCTAGCGTCCAGAATATGTCTCCGTCGTCGGATTCGCTATCGACCCCGATGGTGTCGTGATCATGTGTGCCTTCGGAAGTCGTGTATCTCAACTCGACGATCGGAACACTAAGGCCTCGCACCTCTGCCTCTCTTTCAGCCCCGAACAGATCACCAATGGTTTCATAAATGGACTCTGAATCATACGCACCGCCGTTGGGGTCCGAAGCAAAGCCGGGTATGCTTTCGTCAGCGAAAAGGATGGAGCCACAAGCCACCCATGTGACCGCTACAAAGCACAGTCGCTGCACGATCGTATTAAGCATCATCTTGAAACCTAGCTCGGGGCTGTCGCTGGGGCCAACGGCCCACGGCCGACAAGGAGACCTGCAACCATGCGGGTGAGGCTGGCACACTCTACCGGCAGCCGCGCGAGACAGTTGCGATTTTTTTTCGGCGACTGGCCAGCCCGGCAGGAACCTAGCATGCAAGGCCCTCAGGTAGCGCTCACGGCGCCTGGTGAGAGGGAGCTGCAGGGCTTGGCCTCACGATTGATGCCCTGAGGTTCTCTCGGAGCCACTCGGCGGCCTCGAGCCGTCGCTCGCGCACGGTACTTCTCGTAGAGCGCCTCGAGTTTCAGCTCGTCGATCGTGTCCGAGATGAAGAAGCAAGGTGGCCCTCGGGCATCCAGTCACGCGGCGCAGCCGGGAACAGATGAGACTGCTCCGCTCGTAGGAGTGGAAGATCTGTCCCATCCCTGAACTACAGGCCGTGAGCGTCGTCGCGTCCAGCGATGATGGCGACTCGAGCCTAGCACCTAGTACGAGACGCCGTACTCGTCGCTGTCGTCGATCGGATACTGCGGCCCGCCCGGCCCGCCGACGCGATCGGCGAAGGGATCGGGCTCGACCGTGACACGGATCAGCGCGCGACACACGGAGACCGCGGCGGCGTAGCGTGCTCCGAACATCATCGAGCGCACGAGCAGCGCCAACTGCGACAGCGCGAAGAGGACCAGGACGACCTTCCAGCCGCTGTTCGCACCGAGGTCGCGATTGAGGTCGTGGCTGACGAAGCCGAGCACGCCGATCACGGCGAACTCGATCGCGAGCAGCGCCGCCAACGGGCGCAGCGAACGCAACGGGTGTCGCAGGATCATCCAAGCGCTGGCGAGCCCCGTCAGGAACACCGAGCGCTTGTTGAGGAGCGCCATGCGCGCCCGCGCGTACGTTGCCCAGACGGACACCAAGGCGAAGGTCGCCGCGAACAGCGCCGCGGGCAGGACGCCCCACCAGAAGGCGACGTCCTCGCGCGTCAGGTCTTCGGCGACAGCGGCGCCGAAGCGGCTCGCGAACCACTCGTTCCAGGGATCGCCATAGAACAGCCAGCCGGCGAAGAGGACGAGCGCCAGGACGACGAGCCACAACCGCAGGAAGCGCCAGAACGTGCGCGCGCCGCCCCAGAGGAAGCGGCGCAAAGGATGCCGCGAGGTGCGCTCGAGGAACACCTGCAGCCAGCCGCCCGCGAAGAAGACGCCGGCCAACTGGGCGACGAGCGCCAGGACGGCGAAAGCCGTCGCCGACTGCACGCGGAGGTGCTTCAGCTCAGCGGCGTGGTCGTAGCGAAAGTCCTCGGTCCAGAACGCCAGTTGCGCACCCGGCGCGTGGCTTTGGCCCAAGAGATCGATGAAGGCTTGCTGCCAGACGAGCGCGAACGGCAAGGCGGCGAGCAACACGACGCCCCACGCGAAGATCCAGAGGGGAAAGCGCGCCGCGCTCGCACGCAGCGCTCCCAGCGTCACGTTGGCGTTCTTCGGCGTATCGAGTTCGAGATCACGTGCCATGTCGGATCAGCCCCCGAGGCCTACGTACCACCAGAGCGAATGCTGGAACGACGTCAACACGCGTTCGCCCCAGCGCAGCGGTGCGACGCGGTCGCGCTCGTCGTGCCACTCGTTGTTGGAATGATCGGTGTCGAGCCAATAGCCGCGCTCGGGATCGTCGGGATTGCGCGGGTCGACGACGGCCGCCACGAGCTTGCGCGTCCCGGACAGATCCCACGTCTTCCATTGCGCGCCGGCTTGATCCTCGCGGCTCCAGACGTGCTCCTCGATGCTGGCGTCCTCGAACGCGAGGCGCAGCGTCACGGGCAGGCGCAGCGTCCCCTGTCGGCGAACGGTGACCTCGATGCGCCAGGGCTCGAGCTCGTCGACGTCCTCTTCGACTTCGGTCACATCGATCCAACCGCCCTCGATCGAAGGCGTGAACCCACGGACCGCGGGAACTTCGTCCTGCACGACCTCGACCGACCAATCGACGGTGCCCGTCCCGCGCAGCGTCTCGCGGAAGTACCAGTCGACATCGACGCCCGCGCCTTCCTGGAACGTCGCGAAGAAGTCGTCGGGGTACGGGTGGCGATATCGCCACGTCTTCGCGTAGTGCCGCATGCCGCGCAGGAACGCGTCGAACCCGATGATCGGCACCAAGGAGCGCAGCGCCGTCGCCGGGCGCGCGTAGGTGTTCGTGACGTAGCTGGTGCGGTTCAGGTACTCCCACGCGAAGCTATCGACACGGTCGACGTCGGGGCTGCCGAGGTAGCGCGATCGATCGGCCATGCGCGGATCGACGAGCCGCGGCGCAAAGGTGAACCAGGGTTGATCGCGCCAGAGCGCCAAGAGGTCGTCGTGCTGGATCGCGCGCACGTCGACCTTGCGATCGGTGAAGGGCAAGCCGAACGACACGCGTTCGAAGGTGGCCAGATCGGCGAAGCGACCGGCGGCGCCCAGGAGGTTCACGACGCGCGTGCCGACCAGCGGAAGGCCCGTCCCTCCGCCGCCGGGCGTCGAGACCGCCAGGTACGTCTCCTTGCGCTCATCGGCGCCGTAGACACGCCACAGGACCTCTGAGTCCGCGTAGGAGTTCAGGCCCTCGTCCAACCAGGCCGCTTCGAACTCGTTGTTGCCGACGAGCCCATACCAGAACTGGTGGCCCGCCTCGTGCACCGTGACGCTCTCGGGCTGGTGGCGCGCCTCCGGCGAGAAGCGCGACGTCCCGGCCGTGAACAGCAGCGGGTACTCCATGCCGCCCGCGGCGCTCGCGCCCCAGGCGGGATCGACCACGACGAGGTGTTCGTAGGGATAACCGCCGAACCACAGGCCGTAGAAGAACAGCGCGGCCGATGTCGCGCGCGCGTGCCGCTCGGCTTGGTGCGCGCGCTCGGGCTGGATCAGCACCGAGAGATCAACGTCCCCAAGGCGCAGCGGCTCTTCGGGACCGAACGCGCGCGCGGCGCGCTCGACGTCCGCCGCGTAGTCCTGCGCCCACTCGGACCAACCGAACTCGAAGCGTTCGACCTCGAAGTCGGGATCGCCCGTCCAGACGAAGTCGTGCACGACCGGGCGGCGCCCGACGAGGTCGAGCCGCTCGCGATCCGCGGAGGAAGGCGCGCGGAAGGTCACCAGCACACGATCGCCCGAAGGAATCGACCGCTCGACGCGGCCCGAGGCGAAGACCTTGTCCTCGTACTCGATGGGCAGGTCGAGGTCGACGTCGTAGGTGCCGTAGTCGGAGAAGAACTCCGAGTTCATGTGGAACTGGTGACAGTTCCAGCCGCGCTCGCCCTCGAACACGCCGAGCTTCGGGAACCACTGCGCGACCAGGAGGAAGTCGTCCTTGTAGCCGGTGCGTCGACGCACGCGCGGCAGTTGACTCTTCCACTCGATGGCGACGTCGACCGACTCGCCCGGCTCGATCGCGAACGGCAGGTCGACGCTGAAAACGGTGCGGTCGTCGCGCCGACCATCGTCGGGTTGCCGATAGCGGAACGTCGCGATCACGTCGACGGGCTCGCCGCCCTCTGGCGTGACGACGATGCTGGTCACGTCGGACCAGCCCCAGCCCTCCTCGAGCTCGTGGCCGCGCAACTTGCCGCGCGACTGGAACAGGTGGCTCGAACGGTTGCTCGAGAAGGCGTTGAGGTAGAGGTGGAACCACAGGTCCGTCGCGGGCACCTCCATGCCGTTCGTCCAGCGCGCGACCAAGGAGGCCTGCAGCCGCTTGGTCGGGCCATCGAGCCGCGCGGAGATCGCGTAGTCGGCGCGGTTCCCGTGCCAGTCGGCGTCGACGGGCGGCAGCGGCTTGGCGGGCAGAGCCTGACTGGACGGCTCGTCAGCGGCGGCGGAGGGCAGCTCCGGCGCTCCCGTCTCGGGCTCTTCCACGGCCGCGGCGGGGCCGCGCGGCCCGGCGGGGCCCGCTTCCACGCCTCGGGGACCGGGCGCTTCGGGATCCAGCGGCACCCCGCCCTGCAGGGCCATGGGGGCGACGCCCAGGATCAGCAGGCTGGCGAAACGCGCGACCGCGCGCCCTAAGGGCGCGGGGTCCGCTAGCCCGGTTCCCTCACCACGATCCGATCGGATTCGTCGTAGATCGTTGTCCTGTCGAGGCTTCGCGACTGAAGCGCGCGGAGGCGACCCTTGCGGGTCGTCGAGCACGATGAAGGAGGGAAGTGTCGACAGGGCAATGAGATAC
>JBBDIB010000077.1:0-15700 GCA_040880665.1 Planctomycetota bacterium | reverse complement strand
CCTTGATCTCGATCCGATGCTCGGCACCTGGCGAACCGCCACCCGTGACGCAGACCCCTAGTTTGCTTGCGCTCGCGCGCGGGCCGTTCGTAGACTCCTGGGCTCGCCTTCTTCGCCCCCAACACCGTTCATGCGCCGCTCCCGGGGAATCCCGATCCGCCGCGCGCTGCTTTCATGTCGAGCAAGTCTCGGAAACACTCGCCCGCGAAGGGCCAACGCCCCACGCCCGCGGAACTGCTCGCGCCCGGGGAACCCGGACACGACGTGCCCGATGCCAGCGCCTTCGAGGTGCCGGACGAGCTGATCCGCGCGCCGAAGGAGACGAGCAAGCTGCGCTTCGTCCTGATGGTGCTGCTGGTGATCGTGCTCTTGATCATCTTCGTGGCACCCAGCGCGTTCATGGGCGTCACCAGCGGCGGCGGTCAGGACATGTCCGGCACCTACGCCACCTGGACGATGCCCGCTGGCGACGAGGTCGGGATGGACCAAGCGTCCTTCATGAACGCGAAGCGTGAGTTCGACTCGAGCTTCGCCGTCCATCCCTTGCTACGCATGCGCCTCGGGGTCGAGGACCGCTCGCCGAGCGACGTCGAGACGGCGCGCTTCTTGATCCTGGACCGGCTGGCGGTGGAGTCGGGCATCCAGGTGACCGACGCGGAGCTGGCGACGGAACTCCGCGACTCGTTCGACCTCTACTCGAGCTTGCCGCAGTTCGGTGGCCCCGGCACGCTGGCCGAGTACCGCGCCCTCGCCAACCGCTACGGCGGGCCGGCGAAGATCGAAGCGACATTGCGTCGCGTGCTCCGCATCGAGCGCATGCTCGGGATCGTCGGCGGGCTCGCCGCGCTGCCGGATCCCGTGCGCATCGAGGAACTTTGGAATGCAGCGCACGCGGAACAGGCCTTCGACTACGTCGCCGTTTCCCAGGAAACGCTCGAAGAGGCGGCGCGGGCCGAGTTGCCGGACGACGACGCACTCGATGCCTGGTTCCGAGAGCTCCCCGAGGACGAGCAGCGTGCGTTCCTCCTGCCCGAGACGCGCGCCATCACACTGGCCTCGTTCGTGGACTTCGAAGCGACCCCGGCCACGGGGTTGCTGGCGGCCTACCCGGAACCCGAGGACGCCGACGCCGAGGAGCGCGCGGAGACGTACTACAACCGCGTCTTCTTCCTGCGCTTCCGCCGTCCGGAGCCCGCGGCGGACGCTGAAGAAACCGCGGTCGATGAGCCCGCGGCGTCGACCACGCCGTACCTCTCCTTCGACGAGGTGCGCGAGCGCGCGTTGCTCGAGGCCCCGGTGTTCTTCGCGCTGCAGAGCTGGAACGAAGCGTTGAAGACCCAGGCGCTCGCCGGCGAGGACATCGATCTGGCGGCCGAGGCGGAGCGCCTGGGCCTCGCCGTGCGCTCGATCGGACCGATCACCCGCAATGATTTGATCGAACTGGAGACGTTCGGCGGGATCGCGACCGCTGCGTCGGCGTTCCAGGCGAAGGAGGGCAACTTCCTCGCGAACGTCAACGTGCTCGAAGACGTGATGAGCGTCGGCCGCGTCGACGCGGTCACCAAGGCCCAAGAGCCGCCCTTCGAGGAAATCCGTGACGAGGTCGGGGACCTGTGGGTGGCCGAGCGCGCCGCCGAACTGGTCGACGAGCGCCTCGCCTCCATGCGCACCACGTTCGAGGCGTTCACGCCCGAGGTCGCGGAGGACGAGGCCAACGGCGCCGCAGCCCCGCGTACCGGCGACCTCCGCCGCGCTTCCGAAGAGGAGTTCCGCGCCGCGGCCGAAGCCCTCGGGCTCGAGGTGCAGCGCACCGCGTACCTCGACAAGGGTGCCCGCACCCTCAGCGCGTGGTCCGACAGCGACTCCGATCTGGCGCGCTTCCTGTGGCGGAATCGCCAGTTCCGCGAGCTCGAAGTCGGCGAGGTCGCCGAGCCCGTCGCCGACGCCGCCTTGGGTCAGACGATCCTCATGCGACTGGCCGACGAGCGTCCGTTGGCCATCGACGAGATGACGCCCGCGGACTACCAGGCCTACGCCACCCAGAGCGCGAACGCCGTGCGCCAAGAGCTGATGCAGGGCTTCGACGAGGACTACCTGCGCGAGCACTTCCAACTCGAGATCCAGCGGCCCGAGGACACGGACGAGACCGGCGAGGACCTGTAGGGCGGGCGCCGGCTCGCGGCGCCAAGCTCAGCTCAGGCGTTCGCCGGCTTCTCGGCGATCGCCGCGATCGAATGACCGACGGGCCAGTCGAAGTGCCGCGTCAGCGGTAGCTCGGCCCGAAACACGCGGTACAAGAGATCGTGCAGCACGTCGTGCAGCGGGCCGGGGATCGGCCAACTGAGGTTCGTGTGCTTGGGATCGGCCTCCTTCGCGAACAACCGCTCGAAGGTCTTCAACGCCAGCACGGCCGGCAGGATCAGCGGAAACAAGAACACGTTGGTGTGCGTGCTGCGCTCGACGACGAGGCCCGCGCCCTCGAACAGGCGCCGCAGCGAACCGCGCGTGTAGCGGCGGTAGTGTTGCGCGATCCGGTCGTTGTTCGCGTAGAGGAATTGGTACGCGGGCACGCTGACCAGGATGCGACCGCCGGGTTTCAGGACCCGGGCGACCTCGCTCATCGCGCGCGCGTCGTCCTCGATGTGCTCGATCGCGTCGAACATGCAGACGAGGTCGAAGCTCGCGTCGCGATAGGGCAGCCGGTAGCCGCTCGAGACGACGCCGTTCCGGTAGCCGCGGTCGGCGCAGTGGGCCAGGCTCTCGAGGTCGATGTCGCAGGGGTAGACGGCTTCCCCCACCTTGGATAGTCCGTCGAGGAAGCCGCCCATCCCGCACCCGAGGTCGAGCACGCTTTCGAGCCGGTCACCCGCGAGATGATGCTCCAGGAGCCCGAAGTAGACCGCGCGCCGGCCCCGGAACCACCAGTGCGTGCGTTCGAGCACGAGGAACTGTTCGTAGGCCTTGGCGTCCATCAGGCGGGTTCCGCGACGACGATCATCTCGTCGAACAGGTTCACGTAGAGCGCGCGCTTCTCGAGCAGCTTGAGCGGCGCGAGCAGCGTCGACAGCACGGGATGCAGACGCCCGGCTCGCTCGGCGATGAAGCCCATCGAGACGTACTTGCCACCCAGCTTGGGCGTGTTCTCGAGCACGCGGAAGCCGGCGCGCCCGAGGGCGTCGCCGAGCGTCTTCGCGTTGAAGTGATAGATGTGCTCGAAGTGCTTGAAGTGCTGCCAACGCCGCCCGAGCACCTTGGCGGCGCGACTGTCGATGTTCTGCGTCTCGATCAGGAACTTGCCGCCCGGCGCGAGGAGGCGCTCGACCTCTTTCATCGCCGCGACGGGATCGGGGATGTGCTCGATCACGTCCCACATCGTGATCAGGTCGAAGGACGCCGGCTCGAGTTCGACCTCGCCCAAGAGCCCGCCCTTGACGGCGTCGCCCAGCGTTTCGGTGGCGCGCGCGCGAATGGCGTCGGAGGGCTCGAGCCCGGCGACGTCCCAGCCCGCGTCGCGCATCACCTCCAGGAAGTAGCCCGCGGCGCAACCCACGTCGAGCACGCGCCCCGGCTTGGGGAAGTGGCGGCGCACGACCGAGAGCCGCTTGGCGTACGTGCGGCGGTAGAGCGGTGCTTCGGCGCGGTAGTCCGTGTAGCCGTGCGCTTTCGCCGCTTCCGACGACCAGTAGCGCTCGCCGTAGACGGCGTCGATCAAGGTCGAGTCGTCGAGCCGCGGCGTGACGTAGGTCAGTTCGCAGTCGGCGCACGTCACGACCGAGAAGCGCCCGTCACGGAACTTGAGCGCGCGCTCGCGCGAGCCGCACAGGCCGCAAGCGACGTCGTTCCAGGCCTCCTCGGGGATCGCGGCCGCCAGCTCGACGGCTTGGGCGCTCGTGGACATGGACGGGGCTCGGCTAGCCGAAGTATTCCTGACCCGCCGCCACCTGGTCCGCGCGCTCGTTGCTCTTCTTCAAGAGCGTCTTCGCAACGCGGCGACCCATGGCGATCGAGTGATCCATGTTGTTGTAGCGGTAGAGCCCCTGGCGCCCGGTCGTGTCGAGGTTGACGACGTTCTTGGCGGTCTGCTTCAAGAGGTCCAGGTTGGCCTTGTACGCGAGGTCGTAGACGGGATACGCGTACTTGAGCTTCTGCATGTCGATGCCGCGCGCGATGCCGCTCGGAATCAGGCCGACCTTGATCAGGTCGCCCTCGGCGATGGCCACCGCTTGCTCGAAGTCGAGGTTCCAGTGCTCGTCGCCCTCGCGGCACGTGATCTCGCAGCAGACGACCGTTTTGTCGCCCGGCGCCGAGTCGTCGGAGAAGTTCTTGAACTCCGAGATGCGGTGGATCGCGACGGACTTCTCCGGCAGATAGACCCAGTGGTCGGGCGTCAACTGCGGGCGGTCGATCTCGAGATAGACGAAAACGATGCAGAGGTAGTCGAGCTTCGAGATGGCGGTCCGCACTTCGCTCGTGACCGAGGGCTCGAAGGCTTCGAGCAAGCGCGGGAGGGGAATCGTGTTGACCACGCGGTCGCATTCCGTCGACTGCTCGTTCCCGTCCGCGTCGTTCCAGAACACGCGCGTCGCGGTGCCGCCCGAGACGTCGATCCGCGTGACCAGGCTCTCGAGGTGCACCTTGGCGCCCATCTTGCGCAGCTTCTCCTCGTACTTGCGCCCCAACTGGCCGATGCCGCCGTGGGCGGGATACCAGAACTCACTGACCAAGCTGCGGACCTCGCCATCCTTCGGGGGGAACAGCGTCTTCTTGACCACGTCGGTGAGGTTCGCCTGACTGATCCGCTGGCTCGCCCAGTCGGCGCTGATCTCGTTGCAGGGCATTTTCCAGGCCTTCGACGTGTATGAGCCGAAGAAGATCTGATAGAGCGTATTGCCGAACCGCTTCTTGACCCAGTTCTCGAAGTTGTCGTCTGGAATGGGACTGAAGATCTGGCGCACGCGGATCGCAAAGTAATCCCACATGGCCTTCATCAAGAGGCTCTTCGGCATGTTCTGGAGGACGTTTTGCGCCTTCAGCGGATAGTCGAAGAACTTGCCCTGCATGTAGATCCGCGACATGCGGTCGCGGATGACCACGTCGTTGTCGAGGACCTCGTAGAGGTGCTCGATCAGGCGCTCGTCCCGGCTGTGGAAGCGGTGCGGGCCATGGTCGAGCCAGTAGCCCTCGACACGCCAGCTGCATGCCATCCCACCCGCATAGTTCTCGCGCTCGAGGAGGGTGACCTCGACGCCCTCCTTGCGGAGCTCGTAAGCGGTGGCGAGGCCGGCGAGTCCGGCGCCTAGAACGACGACATGCATGTGGAAGACCGTGGTAGCGCGGATCCGCGTGGGGCGACCCCGGGGTGGGGGGATCGACTCGGGTGCCGGTGGGACTTGAGCCCGGGCACACGAGCCGCGAGAGAGGGGACGTGTCAAACCCGCCGAAAGCATACAGACCTCGGGATCCCAAGGGCGAGAAACCCGCCGGAGCCCAAGATCAATCCTTCGTTGTAACGCGCAGGCGCACGCGGAAGTTGCTTCCGCCGCCCTCGCGCGGGGCGAATTCGGCCCACCCGCCCAACCGTTGCGCCGCCAGACGCACGAGATGCAGGCCTAGGCCGGTTCCCTGGGTCTCGCGCCGATGCTCACGGCCCATCCGGTAGAAGGCTTCGAAGATCGTCTCCCGCTCCTGGGCCGGAACCCCGGGGCCGCGGTCGAGCACCTCGAGCAGCACGGCGCCGTCGCGCTCGCGCGTCCGTACCAGGATCGGTTCGCCGTCCGCGGCGACCGGGGCGTACTTGCGCGCGTTCTCGACGAGGTTGCGCAGGATGCTCTCCAGTTCTTCGGGGGTCGCCAGAACGCGCGGCAGGTCGGGCGCGAGTTCGAATTCGAGCGGTTGCCCCGGCTGCTCGAGCTGCCGGCCCACGGACTCGACCAGGCGGTTGAGATCGAGCGGCGCAGGCGCGCCGCCTCCGCGTTGCTTCAGGCGGCTGGTCTGCAGGATGCGCTCGACCATGCCCGAGAGCCGAGCGGTCTCGGCCAGGATGCGCTCGTGGTACGCGTGCTGGAGGTCCGCATCGTCGGTCCAGCCCTCGACCAACATTTCGCCGTGCAGACGAATCGTCGAGAGCGGTGTGCGCAACTCGTGCGTCACGGCGGCGAGGAAGTCCTCGCTGCGGCGCGCTTGTTCGATCTCGATGCGAACGCGCCGGTACAGCAGCAGGATCCCGCTGCTGATCGAAAGCAGCAGCATCAGGCCCAGCCCCTGGAGCCGGCGTCGGGAAGCGACGTAGCGCGAGCGCACCTGGGAATCGTCGACGTCGATCGCCAGCGCGCCGAAGTTGCGCCAGTGGGGCGCGAGCTCGATGCCCAGCAACTCCAGCGGTCGCACGACGACGTCCGGTTCGGGGGCGCCGGGCTCGAGCTCGCGCAGCGGACCGGCTAAGGACAGGTTCTCGGCGAGCTCGAAGGGCAGCGTGCGCGTCAGCCACTCGAGATCGAGGAAGAAGCCTTGGATCAGGTGGAACTCGCGCGCTAGGTCCGTGACACAGGGCGCGCCTTCGGGCAACTGGACCTCGCCCTCGGGCGGGCTGGTGACGAGCACGCGCCGCGTGCTGAGAACGCGGGGCAACCCGTCCAGGTCGCGAAAGAGCCGCGGCCTGAGTTCGGTGATCGTGACGCCGTACCAAGAATCGGCGAGGAGGTGTGCGAACTCGGCGAGACAGAGTCGATCGATTTCGTTCTCGCCCAGGAGCAAGGTTCCCAGCACCGTCGCCGGAACGCGATCACGGCGTGCGTCGACGAACTCGACGATGCGGTCGAGCGGATCGCTCTGCAGCAGCGCGCGCAAGAACGAACCCGTCGCGCGGTAGAGCATCGCGATCTCGTCATCGGGCAGTTCGCTCCTGCCATCGAAGACCGTGATCGAGCCCGCGCCCTCACGCGTCGTCTCGATCGCGACCCAACCGGCCAGGCCGCGCGGCAGGCGTTCCGTCGTCAGGGGCGACGGCTCCGTCACGAGCACACCCGGCGCCGACCCAACGGCGTGCCGCCTGGCGAAGTGCTTGAAGGGTCGCTCGTTCTCCTCGGAGAACAGCGCCTGGACGCGGGCCGTCATCGCGTGCTCGAGCCGCCGCGCACCTTCGCGTGCCTCGAGCGGCAGCGCGGCCAGGTCGCCCTCGTACTCGCGCTCGAGCGCCTGGATGTACAGCGTCGCCAGCAGCAGCGACGGCACGACGATCAGGACGAAGTAGAGTCCGAAGAGCTTCCGTCGATCGCCGAAGAGTCGCATGCGGCGAGCCTAACGCCCGCGCTCACGCTTCCGCATACCACCGGTAGCCCTTCCCGCGTACGGTTTGGATCAATTGCGGCTTGGCCGGGTCCGGCTCGACCTTACGGCGCAGCCCGACGATGTGGATGTCGACCGTGCGGGTCTCGATGTTTGCGTTCTGGTAGTGCCAGACGTCGGCGAGCAGGTCCTCGCGCGTCACGACGCGGTCGGAATGCTGGACGAGGTACGACAGGATATCGGCCTCGCGCGGGGTCAAGGGCACCACCGAGCCGTCGCGGTGGACCTCCAGGCGCGCGAGATCGACGCGGATGCCTTCGGGGAGATCGAGGCTCGTCGGCGAGCCGTTCTTCTCGAGGCGTCGCAACTGCGCCTGGACGCGCGCGACCAGCTCGCGCGGCGAGAAGGGCTTGGGCATGTAGTCGTCGGCGCCCGCCTCGAGACCCCGGATCACATCGCTCTCCTCGGCGAGCGCCGTGAGCGCGATCACGCGCACCTCTTGGTCATGCTTGCGCAGTTCCGACAAGACTTCCAAACCGCTCTTCAACGGCAGCATGATGTCGAGCACCACGAGGTCGTAGCTCTTGGCATTCAGGCGGTCGGTGGCCTCGGCCCCGTCGTGCGCCATCTCCACTTCGAATCCGGCGTGGGAGAGGGCGTCGCGGATGCCGAGGGCGAGAGGCTTCTCGTCCTCCACGATCAAGATGCTCTGGGTCATCGTGGGGCGGTAGGTGACGGTAGTGGCGGGTGTTGTTTGCACAGGACGCTTACCGCAGCAAAGCACGCTCCGAGACATCCTCCTACACAAGGCGTACAAAGCCTGGGCGGGCCAGCGGCCCGTTCGCGCCGGCCGTCAGCCCAAGAGGCGCTTACGACAGATCGTGACCAGCATTCCGAGAGCCGTCAGGGCGGATTCGCCCAAGTGCTCGGAGTGCTTCGACGAGCCGCCGCGGCGCGCGCCGTACTGGACCGGAATCTGGACAACGCGCAGTCGCCGGTCGAAAGCCAAACACATCATTTCCGGCGCGAAATCGGGCCCGTCGGCCCGCAACTCGGTCCGGACGGCGCGCCAGGCCTCGGGCCAGAGCGCGCGGTAGGTGCAGCCCACGTCGCTCAAGGCAGGCTCGTGGGGGAACCACCACAGGGCTGCCAGCAGCGTGGCCAGCGCTCGGTTGCCCCAGCGCAAGGCCCACCCGAGGTTCGCGTCGGCGCCGAGCAGCACCCGGTGCGTGCGCGTGCCGAACACGATGTCGTGCTGCTCCAGGAACGCGCGAAACTTCGGCAGGTCGTCGGCGCGGAAGGTCCCGTCGCCCTCGGTCACCGCGAGCAGCACGGCCCCCGTTTCCAGCGCGTGGTCGAGCCCCGCACGAATCGCGCAGCCATAGCCCGGGCGCGGCTCGTCGATCACCTCCGCGCCCGCGGCGCGCGCCACGTCGCGCGTGCGGTCGGTCGAACGGTTGTTCACGACGAGGACGCGCTCGACGTCCGGATGCGCGCGGTACTCCTCGACGACGCCCGCGATCGTCGCTTCCTCGTCGTAGGCGGGGACGACGACCGTCCAGCCACGCTCCTTCACGCGCCCGGTGCTCGCCGCTTCGTCGCGCGCACCATCAGCGACACGCCGAAGCGAATCGGCAGCACGCGCACCAGGGCGCTCTCGACGCGAAACAGTCCGCTGAGCGCGAGGTTGACGAAGTCGGGCACCGCGAAAAAATCCGTGCCCTCGACCGCGCCACCGCGCGCTTTGGCACGCGCCTTCAGCCGACGCACGAGCCAGATCGGCGGCAAGAGCAGGAAGTTGAAGCCGCGCCGTTCCTCGAGTTGGAACCCCGCTTCCGCGAGCCGCAGTTCCAGTTCGCCGGCGCGATAGCGCCGCTTGTGGTGCAGGAAGTCGTCGTGCGGCGACCACAGGCTCGGGTACTGCGGCACCGTGATCACGACCTCGCCGCCCGGCGCGAGAACGCGCTGGAACTCCGCCAAGAGCCCGTGGTCGTCGTCGAAGTGCTCGACGATGTCCAACGCGGTGATGCAGTCGACGGAGCCGTCGCCGAAGGGCAAACGCATGCCGTCGCCGCGCACCAAGGCCGAATTCAAAGCACGCGAGCGGCAGAACGCGAGCGCCGTCGGTTCGAAGTCGAGGCCCACGGTCCGCGGTCCGGCGTCGATCTCCTCGACCAACGCCAGATTGGCGCCCGTCCCGCAGCCGATGTCGAGCACGTTCGTCGCCCGCGCGAGCGCGCGCTCGAGGAGCGGCCGCACGAGACGGCGGCGACCGAGGTACCACCAGTGGTGATCCTCGATGCGGCGCATCTCTTCGTAGGCGGCGAGTTCCAAGGTGCGCTAGTCCGACGGAAGTTCGCGTCGATAGACGCCGCGGGCGCGCTTCCACGCGATCGAGGCCAGTTCTCCGAGCGAGCCGAAAACGGCCGCGCCGAGCCGCACCTTGGTGTCGTCCTCGTGATGCCAGCGCACGGGAACCTGTTCGAGCCGATACCCGAGTTGCTGACTGATCACGACGAGCTCGGCGTCGAAGGCCCACCCGTCCAGCGTCGAGCGCCGAAAGATCGCGCGCGCAGGCTCGGCGAGGAAGCCCTTGAAGCCGCACGTGAAGTCGTGGACGCCGGGCGCGAGAAAGGTCCGGGTGAGCATCGTGAAGCCTTTGCCCAGCGTCTCACGCAGCCACGGTTGGTGGCGCGTGATCTTGGATCCGGGAGCACGCCGGTTGCCGATCACGACGTCGAAGCCGGCGTCGAGCGCGCGCAAGAATGCGTGCAGTTCCTCGAGCGGCGTCGAGAGGTCTGCGTCCATGAAGACGATGCGTTCCCCGCGTGCGGCCAACACGCCGGCGCGCACCGCCGCTCCCTTGCCGCGGTTCGCCGGCAGCGCCTCGACGCGAATGCGCGCATCGTTCTTCGCCGCGGCGGCGAGGATCGCCGGCGATCGATCGCTCGAGCCGTCGTCGGCGCAGACGATCTCGAAGCTGCGTCCGAGCGCTTCGAGGAAGGGCACGAGGACGCTGAACGTCGACTCGAGCACCAAGGCTTCGTTGTAGACCGGCAGCACGACGCTGAGTTCCGGTCGAGCGGGCGTGGGGGACATTCGGGGGGAGCGGGGGCTTTCAATAGGCCTTGCCAAGGGAAAGCTATCCTCTCGACGGGCGTGATGCATCCTGCGGAGCGACTCCGCCGAACATCGCGGCGAAACTTTTGCCCTGGTTCGCGTCCTCGGTGCTGCGACGTAGCGCTTGGCTCTCGTGGGTGCTCACCGTCCGTTGGTTCCACGACCAACCCTTCTCGACTCGCGCGCGCGGCCGAGTCGAAGCGAGCGCGCCGGCGCGGTTTGGGTTGGTTTGGGACGCGTTTCCCGGCGACAATCCGCGCGTGCCCCCGATCGACCCCCCCGACCCGCACAGGGCACCCGGCGCGCTCGCGCGCTGGTGCGCCGGGCGCCGGCTCGCCGCGCTGGCGTTCCTCGTGGCGCTCGTCGCCACCGCCTTCGCCGCGCTGCGTCCCGACGTGGTGCTGTTCGGTGTCGACACGATGGCGGCGCGCCAACCTTTTGCCGGCGCGTTGGAGCGACCGGTCGAGGTCGCGAACCCCGCGCTCGCCGACCAAGGGCAGGTCTTCTACCCGTACTACCGCTGGGTCGCCGAGAGCTGGCTGGCCGGTGATGCGCCCTGGTGGAATCCCTTCGTCTACGCGGGCGCGCCGGGGCACGCCAACGCGCAGGCCGGCGCGCTCGATCCGCAGGTAGCGGTGCTGGTCGCGCTCGAGGCGCTCGGCGGGCGGCGCGCCTTCGACTGGGGGTTGGGACTGCTCGCGACCTTGCGGCTCGCCGCCGCGTTCGCGGGCACGGTCCTGCTGGCGCGGCGCCTCGGGCTTGGCGGCTTCGGCGCGCTGTTCGCGGGCGCGGGCTTCGCGCTCAGCGGTTTTCAGTTGTTGTGGCTGAACCACAGCCTCGGGCACGTGACGCCGTTCTTGCCGTGGTTGCTGCTCGCCATCGAAGGCGTTGCCGCCGGTCGCCGTTGGGCTGGGCCGTGGGTCGCGTTGCTGCTGGCCGGCGCCGTCCTGGGCGGGCATCCGGAAACTTCGTTCTACGTCGGCTTCGCCGCGGGTCTGTGGGCGCTGGCCGTCGCGTGGCGGAACCCGGCGCGCGGCGCGCGCGCGCTCGTGGCGCTGGCCGGCGGCGCGCTCATCAGCGCGGTCCTGTTGGTGCCGTTCGTCGAGTACCTCGGACTCTCCGCCGCCGAGACGATCCGCGCCACGCATGCGCGCGCGAGCGTGCCGGCGCTGCAGCTCTTCGCGTGGTTCTGTGTCGCGGCGCTCGGTGCCTGGTTCGCGCGACTCGGCGCGCGCGGCGGCGTGGATTGGGAGAGCCGTCGCGGTTGGCCGTTGGCGGTCGCCGGTCTGACGCTCGCTGCCGTCGGCGCGGCGCTGCTCGTGGGCGAGGAATGGCTCGCGCGCGCGGCGCTCGTGCTGGCCCCCGAGCGCTTCGGGCCACCCCAGGCGTACAGCGGTCCGGCGAACTTCCTCGAGGGGGCGAGTCCGTGGTTGGCGGCGCCGGTCCTAGCGCTGGCGCTGGTGGGCATCCTTGGCCCGGGCCGGCTCGCGCGTCGACGGTTGATCGCGGGGTTGGGAGTCGTCGCGTTGCTGTTGGCGCTCGAGGCCCCCGGCTTGCACGAGGCGTATCGCTGGGTGCCGGTCGTCGGGCTCGGCGCGACGGTGCGGCTGGCGGCGGTCAGCGCGCTCTGTTTGTCGTTGCTCGCGGGCGACGCGCTCGAATCGTCGACGCGGCCTGCGCGCAGCGCGGCCTTCGCGCTCTTGGCCGTGGCGTTCGGCGCGCTGGCGGCGCCGGGCAGCGCTCCGGCTGAGTTCACCTCGCCGCCGGCCGAGACGGACGAGTTGATCGGCATCACCGTCCGACCGACCGACGTCTTGACCGGCGGGGACTCCATGGTCGAGCTTTGGATCGCGGCCGAGGTGCGCCTGGGCGGGTCGCCGGACGTCGCGGTCGTGCCGCTCGACGAGCACGGGCGACCGAGCGCGGAGCGCAAGTCCTTCTCCGTGCCCGTCGAGCCGGTGCCGCCGCGCGCGGGTGCGCCGCCCGCTGCGCGTTGGTTTCGCACCACGGCGTTGGTGACGAGCCGGTTGCCCGCAGGGCGTTGGCGCTTCGAACTCAGTCTGCCCCTCGAGGAAGGCGGCAGCGCGCGCCGGCTGATCGGCGAGTCGCTCGTCGCGCGGCCCGTCCGGCGCGCGTGGGGCTCGCTCGCGTTCCTCGGCGCGACGCTCCTCGGGCTGGTCCTGTTCGAGCGCGTGCGTTGGGCCTTCCCGGCGCTCGCCGTGGCGCAGGGCGTGCTGTTGGCGCTAGTGGCCAATCCTCGCGTGCCGCGCGAAGCATGCTTCCCGCCGACCGCGACGGGTCGCATCCTGCGCGAGCTGCAGACCGAGGGTCAGCGCGTCTTCGCGGACGCGAGCGTGCTGCCGCCCGCGACCGGCCTTGTCGAAGGCTTGTTCCACCTGCAGGGCTACGACGGCCTCGATCCGCGCCGCTTCAACCTCTATCGGCTCGAGTTCCAGCGCGCGGCGAACGGGCTCTTGGGTTTCACGCCGCGCGGCGTCGACCTCACGCATCCGGCGTTTCGGATGTTGGGCGTGGGACAACTGCTCCTGCGCGATCGCCTCGACGTGCCTGGCTTCGAACTCGTCGCGGGTCCGGGCGAAGAGCGCTTCGCCGAGGTCTTCGTGTATCGAGCGCTGGAGCCCGCGCCGCGCGCCTGGATCGCGGACGAGGTCGTCGACCTCGACGAATTGAAGCGCCGGGCGCGCGCGGGCCTCGACCTGGATCGGGTCGCCGGTCTCGAGAGCGAGGTGGCCTGGCGCCCCGTGACGCCCGTGACGAGCCAGCGCGTACGCGACGTCACGTGGACGAACAACACGGTCAGCGCACGCGTGGAACTCGACGGCGACGGGCTCTTCGTCGTCTCGGATCTCTACTTCCCGGGCTGGGTCGCCGAGGTCGACGGAGCAGCGCGTGAGGTCGTGCCCGTCAACTTCGCGTTCCGCGGCGTGCCGCTCGAAGCCGGTCGGCACGAGGTCGTCCTGCGTTACCGTCCGCGCTCGCTCGTCGTCGGGGCATGGCTGGCCCTCGCGGGCTGCGTGCTCGCTCTCGCTACCGCGCTCGGGTTCCGGCGCTAGCTGTCCGGTCCAGCAAGGGCCACGTCTCGAGCGCCCAGGTCGGGAGGTCGCGGCGCGTGCGTTCGTCGAGCTCGAGCCCTTCCACCTCGGCGCGGGCGCGCTCGGGGTCGTCGGCGTGCCAGAGCGCCGCCGCGAACTCGATCGCGAGCGGCGTGGGAGCGCGCGGCGCGCCCGAGCCGGCGCGCGCGGCCAGCACGGCTTGACGGTAGAGCCGCACCGCGTCGCGAAAGTCGCCGTTGGCCGCGTGCTCGCGCGCCCAGATCGTCGAAGCCGCCGTTCGCAGCGCTTCGCCGGTGCGCGTCGCGCCGGCGTCGGTGGCTTCGCGCGCGCGCTCGTGCAACGAGTCGCCGACGCGCAGGTTGACGTCGGGCTCGAGCCGTTCGAGGACGGACAGGCCTGCGTCGATCCGGCCGTGCAGCAGGGCATCGATGCCGCGCTGACGGATCCAGTCGTCGTCGACGCAGCCGAGTTCGCGGAGTCGCTCGAACAGTTCGTCCGCACGTTCGGCGCTCTCGGACTCCCAACCTAAGCGAATGCGATTGCGCAAGAACCGCGGATGCGTGGGCGAGAATGACAGCGCTCGATCCCAGGCGTCCGCGGCCGCCACGGGGTCGCCGGCGGCGAGGTGGGCGTGCCCCAGACGTTCCAGCAACTCGACGGAATGCGGCCGTTGCTCTAGGAGCCGTAGCCACGGTGTGGGATCGGCGGGGTCCGCCGTGCGTCGCGCGAGCCCCATCGCCGCCGGGAAGGAATCGGGGGCGATCCCGACTGCGCGCTCGAGCGCGGTGCTGTGCGCGTCGGGGTCGTCGACTTCGGCAGCAGCGACGACGGTGCGCAGCGCCAAACCGTGGCGCACGAAGTCGAGCGCCCAGGGCGCCGTTGCGATCAGCCCGACGGCTGCGGCGCGCACGAGGACTCGCCCGATGCGCGGCGTAGCGGAGGAGCCCGCGAGCGCCCCGAACAACGCGAAGCTCGCGAGCGCGTTCGCGGGCACGAAACTCCAACTGGCATGCAGCAGGGCGGCCGCGAGCGCGGCGAACGCCGCCGCCCCCATGCCGCGCGTGCCCTCGCCGTCGGTCTGGATCGCGAGCGCGGCTCGCCGAGCGACGAGGACGAGGAACGCGAGGAACGCGAGCCCGGCGGGAAATCCCAACTCGCTCGCCACGTGCAAGGGTTCGGAGTGCGCGTGCTCGACCTCCGTGAGGCCGCCGAGGCACACGCCGTGGCGTGACGCTTCGATCTCGCGCGGATCGCGGAAGGGCGGATAGGCGGCCTGGAACTGACCGGGGCCGAAGCCTTCGAACGGTGCGTCCCGGATCGCGCTCGGCAGCGTGCTCCAGATGCGCGCGCGCACGCCCGCACCGGCAAGATCGCTGGGCGCGGGCACGTCCGCGCTCACCGGCTGGGCCACGGGCGACTCGTGCGGCAGCGCACGCGCGAGCAGCAGCCCCAAGATCGGCAGCGCGACGAAGAGGCCGAGCGTCCTGACGCGGCCCGTGCGCGTGCGAACGTCGCGCGCGAGCAACAGGGCACCCGTTCCCAACGCGAAGGCCAGCGCGCCGGCCAGGACGGGCGCGAGCACCGCGTGCGCGATGAAGGCTAGGGCTGCCAGTCCGCCCAGCCAACCGAAGGCGCCGCGGCGCGCGGCGGCGAACCACGCGCCAATCACGGCGCCGGGCAGCGCGGCTTGGCTGGTGGCGCCGCTGTTCGCGAGCGTGCCCGCGAGGTCGGGGTCCATCAGCGCGCCCGCGCTCAACGCGATCGAGAGCAGCACGAGACCTTCGCTCAGGAGCCGGCGACCTTCGGCACCCAGGGCCGATCCCGCGCCGAAGCCGACGGCCGCGAGCAGCCACACGACGACGGCGCGCCGCGCTTCGAAGGCGTCGCTGAGATCGCCGAGGAAGTAGCGCGCAGCAGCCCAGCCGGCGACCCCGACCAAGAGCGCCGTCTCGAAGGGTCGCGGGCGACCCGGACCCACCAACAAAAGCATCGCGAGCGGCACCAGTCCGAGCGCCGTCCAGCCGGCGCCCGAGAGGTGCGGGTAGGGATCGCCGGCCAAGGTCCGGGGAACGACGAAGAGCGCCGCCGGGACGAGGAGCGCCAGCACCAGGAGAAAATCGCGGGACCGCATGGCGAGAGTGTCCCCGCCCGCGGTCGCGCGTGCCAGGGCTAGGAATCTGCGTCACGGGTGGCGGTTCGCCAGGTGCCGAGCATCGGATCGA
>JBBDIB010000076.1:0-16014 GCA_040880665.1 Planctomycetota bacterium | reverse complement strand
TCCGATGCTCGGCACCTGGCGAACCGCCACCCGTGACGCAGACTCCTAGCGCGCGCTGCCGATCGTGCTCGCGCCGCCCATGTAGGGTTGCAGCACCGGCGGAACGCGCACGGTGCCGTCCGCTCGTTGGTGATTCTCGAGCAGCGCGAGGAGCAAGCGCGCGCTGGCCGCGACGGTGTTGTTCAGCGTGTGACAGAAGCGCACCTTTCCCTCGCTGTCGCGGTAGCGCAGATTCAGTCGCCGCGACTGGTAGGTGTGGAAGCGCGACGCCGAATGCGTTTCGCCATAGCCGCCGCGCGACGGCATCCACGTCTCGAGATCGAACTTCTGCACCGGCGGCGCCCCGAGGTCGCCCGCGCACACGTCGACGACGCGGTACGGCAGGTCGAAAGCCTGCAGCAGCTCTTCGGAGTTCGTCAGGATCGCGCTCTGATGTTGCCGTGACAGCTCCTCGTCGTCGCGGTCGATCACGACTTGCTCGACTTTGAAGAACTGGTGCACGCGGTACAGGCCGCGCGTGTCCTTGCCGTACGCGCCGGCTTCGCGGCGATAGCACGCGCTGCGCGCGACGTAGCGGATCGGCAGACGACTCTCGTCGAGGATCTCGCCCGCGTGAATGGCCGTCACCGGCACTTCGGCCGTCCCGGCCAGGTACAGCTCGTCGCGCTCGTCCGTGCGGTACGTCTGGTCCTCGCCGCCGGGGAAGTACCCGGTGCCGAAGAGCGGCTCGTAGCGCACGAGGACGGGAACGCTGACGGGCGTGAAGCCCTTGGCCAACATGTGATCGAGCGCGAACGACAGCACCGCGTTCTCGAGACGCGCGAGGTCGCCGATCAAGACGTAGTTGCGGCTACCGGCGATGCGCGCGCCCACCTCGACGTCCATCCAGCCCTGCGCCAGCGCCAACGCGATGTGGTCCGCGGGCTCGAAGTCGAACTCGCGCGGCGTGCCCCAAGTGCGCAACTCGACGTTCTCCGAGTCGTCCTTGCCGAGCGGCACCTCGGCGGCGGGCGGGTTCGGGATCGACGCTAGAAGCGTCTGCATCCGTTCCTCCTCGCGGCTCAGCTCTTCCTCGAGCGCCTTCAGCTCTTCCTTCAGCCCGCGCTGTTCGGCGAGCAAGCGTTCGCGTTCGTCGGGGCTCGCGTTCGCGATCGCTTTGCCGGCGGCCTTTTGACGACTGCGCAGCTCGTCGACGAGCGGCGTGATCTCGCGCCGGCGCGCGTCGGCGGCGACGGCGCCATCGACGTCACAGGCGATGCGTTTCTGCTTGGCGCCCTCGCGGACGAGGTCGACGTTTTCGCGAAGGAAGCGGATATCGAGCACGGGGACAGTCTTGGCAAGCGCGTTGGGGGGAACGCGCGGCCCGCGTGGCCGCGCGTCGAAGAGTGTGCCGTCCCCGCCCCTACTTGCGCCAGCTCGTCCCGACCTTGCCGAACAGCTTGTTCTTCTTCTCGAAGAGCTGTACCTCGACGGTCTCGCCCGACTTCTTCTTGTCGAACGTATCGTCGCGCGGGAACCACGCGACCTTGTAATCGCCGGCGTCGCTGACCGCCTCCTGGCTATCGGCGGGCTTCAGCTTGCCGACCTCGGAGCCCTTACGTCTGCCCTCCTCGCGCACGTTCACCTCGGGTTGCGGCACGCAATTCCAAAAGCGCTGATACACCTCGCCGGCTTGGCCCACGATGCCGATCGACGCGCCGACCACGCTGACCGTCTCGTCGGTCTGATCGACATCGAACACGAAGTCGAAGGGAGCACCCAACTCGACCTTCGTGGTCTCGCCCTCGGCCACGCTCCAGGTCGGCGCTTTTGCACCAGGCAGGATCAAGGACTTCATGGTTTGCGCCCGTTTGCCCTTGGAGAGCTGGCCCTGGAACAGCTCGTAGGATCCAGCGGGCACGTCGACCTTGCCGGCCGCCAGATCGAAGTAGGCGTCCTTGTTGTTCGCGGAGACGCCTTTCACGATCAGCCAGTCCGGCTTGCCGCCCTTGAACGACAGGTCGAGCTGCCCCGCGACCACGTCCGTCGGGTAGACGGCGAACTCGAGGCCGTTCGCCTCCGACGTGAAGTGGTACCAGGTGTTCCCGACCTTCTGCAGCGAACTCCACGGACGGGCGCGCTTCTCGCCTTCGAACAGGATCGTGTCCATGTCCTTCTGGAAGTGGTTCGGCAGCACGCCGATGTGACCCCAGTCGATCGGGTCGCTGCCGTAGACCCCGTCCATGTTGTCATCCAGGACTTGGAAGGCCACGCCGCTCACGGAGCCGCCTCGCGCGGACGCTGGCGCGACGTAGATCGACAACTGCTCGTCGGCGGGTCCAAGGTTGAAACGCATCCCCTGGTAGGTGTCCTGCTGCTGGCCGATCATGGTCAGGAAGGTCCACGGCCGCGCCGCGTCGCCCTGCCCCAACGTCACCGTGATGGGCGCGATGTTGCCGGTCAGCGGGATCTCCACATCGCCCGTCCCGTCGCGGTCCACGTCGACCATGGCTTCGGACGAGCCGGTGCGCAGGATCTGAGGACCGTTCTCGAGCGTGCCGAACTCCACCTTGGAGCCGGTCCCGCCCAACATCAGCGTCGTCCAGATCGGATGCAGCGAGTCCGCGCCGTTGTAGACCGGTCGCAGGATCCCGTCGATGTCGTTCACGATCGCGGGCTCGGTCTTGACCGTCGTCGCCGTCGTGGCCTCGGCCGCGCGCTTGGCGATGCGTTCCGCGGTCTCGCCCTTGGTCGGGTCCCCATGGCCGGCGTCCTCGAGGGCCTTCGCTTGCTCGAGCGCGCCGATGTAGTAGCGATCGAGCAGGTCCACCTCCTTGCGCAGCTTGGCCGCCCGCGAATAGCCCTCGAAGGCACGCTTGGGATCGGCGTCCGCGCCGCGTTCGCCCTTGTCGAAGCAATTGGCGTACTCCAGGAAGCATTCGCTGGCGAAGAACTTGTCGCCGATGCCCTCGAAGCCTTCGCCCACCGTTCGAAAGTCGATCCCCGCGGTCGCGAAGTCCGAGGCGTTCTTGGTGGCCCGCGCCTGCTCGAGTCGTTTCCGCGCCAGGTCGAAACGCCGGCGCAGCACACCGCGCTCCTTCTTGAACTCGGGCCGCAGCAGCGAGAAGAACTCGTACTGGATCGACACGAAGTCCGTGTCGAAGGCGGACTTCCAAGCCGTGCCCAGCGCGTCGACCTCCTTCTCGAGCTGCTCGCTCGACTGGTTCGAGATCTGCTCGCACACGTTCAGGATCGACCAGATCGCATCGCGCTGGCGATTCTTGACGAGGCGCGTCATGGCTTCCTTCGAGTTGACCTTCATCGCCTGCCGGAAGGACTCCATGAAGGGCCGCTCGTCCTGTCGCAGCAGCGCGGTCGATGGCGGCCCGACGGACGGGGGAGTGAGCGGGGCGAACGCCGCCGCGGGCGCGACAGCGAGCACGAGCGAGAACCAGGCGAGCGGGAACAGAACGAAGTTCATCAGAGCCTCGACGACGTGAATGGGAGACGAAGCGGCAGTGTAGGACACGCGCCGCCGGGACGCCGGTCTCAGCCCGATTTGCGCTGCCCGGCGCGCTTCAGGAAGGCCTTCTCGCTCGCGGAGAGCGAGTGGATGCCGTTCTTGTGGATCTTCGCGAGGATCGCGTCGAGCTTCTCCTCGTCCGCGACGGCGCGCTGCTGCTTGCGCTCGGAACGCAGGCTCTCGATGCGCTCGAAGGGGTCGACCCAGAGCCAGTTCCGATGCGCCGCGAGGAACCCGAAGGCGGCCCCGCCGAGGTGCGCTTGGAACGAGACGTCGCCGCCCATGCTCTTGCCCGCCGTCAAGAGACGGAACAGATCGAGTCCGACGAAGATCATCGCCAGCGTCGCCAACGTCATCGGGAAGATGAAGAAGATCACGCGCGTCTTGGGGCGCAGCCGTGCCATGGCAACGATCACGCCCAGCACGCCGCCGCTGGCGCCCAGGGTGACGCTCGGAGCAGCCGAGAGCGCCGACCACGTCAACGCGACCAGGCCGCCGACGACGATCGCAGCCAAGTAGAAGCCCAAGAAGCGCCGCGCGCCCACGATGCCCTCTAGCATCGAGCCGAAGAAGTACAGCCCGAGCATGTTGAAGAGCAGGTGCATCGGGCTGCCGTAGTCGTGCAGGAAGCCATACGTCACGACCTGCCAGACCCGCGGCAACCACCAGTTCCAGGCATGCGGCGCCACGCCGAACCACTCGAACAGGACGCGCTCGAAGCCCAGGAAGGCCCCGGCCGGCAGGAACACGTAGAGCAGGAAGACAGCCAGCCAGATCGCGGCGTTGATGATCATCAAGCGCTTGACCACGGGCGTCATGAGGCTGCCGCCGGTGGGCCCAGATTCCATCCAGTCGGTCTGCATCGCGCGGCCTCCTCAGGCTCGATCGTTCGCGTCGGATGGCCGGTCGATGAACGCTGCTGCGGCCCGGGCCGTGTTGGCCAGCAGCATCGCGATCGTCATGGGCCCGACGCCTCCGGGTACGGGCGTGATCGCGCCCGCGGACCGCTGCGCGGCCTCGAAATCCACGTCGCCGACGAGTTTGCCGTCGTCGGCGCGATTGATGCCGACGTCGAGGACCGTCGCGCCGGGCCGAATCCAGTCACCCTCGACCAGTTTCGCGCGTCCGACGGCCGCCACCAGCACGTCCGCCGAGCGGCAGACCTCGGCGAGCTCGCGCGTGCGCGAGTGGCAAACGGTCACCGTGGCGTGCCGCTCCAGGAACAGCGCTGCCAAGGGCTTTCCCACCAACTGCGAGCGGCCGAGCACGACGGCGTGCCGCCCCGCGAGTTCGATGCCATAGCGATCGCAGAGCTCGATGCAGCCGAGGGGCGTGCACGGTCTGAGTCCCGGGGCGCCCGTCCACAGGGCCGCCACGTTCTCGGGATGCAAGCCGTCCACGTCCTTCGCGGGATCGATCGCGCGGACGACGCGGCCGGCATCGAGCCCGCGGGGCAAGGGGAGCTGCACCAGGATCCCGTGTACGCTCGAATCCCGATTGAGCGCCTCGACCTCGCCCAACACGTCGCTCTCCGAGGCCGTGGCCGCGAGGCGCACCGTGCGCACGCCGAAGCCCGCCTCCGTGGCAGCGCGGTCCTTGTTGCGCACGTAGACGTGGCTGGCTGGATCGTCACCCACCAACACGACGGCCAACCCCGGTTGCGTCCCCTGCGCGGTCAGCTCCGCCGCGCGGACGGCGACCTCTTCGCGCACGGCGCGCGCCGTCGCCTTGCCGTCGAGTCGCAGCGCGAGCCCGGTGCCACGTTGCAAGTCGGCCTTCATCGGCGCTCGTCCCCCACGACCGCAGGCTCGCGGCGCGCGGATTCGTCGCTGACGCGCTGGCCCTGCATGCCTTCGGTCGGCGTCACGCCGTCGTCCGTGTAGCGGTGCAGGCTCTTTTGGCTGTCGGGCAGGTACCCGAAGATCTGAAACGTCAGGAAGACCGACAACGCGCCGCCGCCGAGCACGGCCATGGCCTTCTCGCCGCGGTAGCCGCCGAGCATCCGCAGGTGGACGTAGATGACGTAGATCAGCCAGGTGATCAGCGCCGAGTTCTCCTTCGAGTCCCAGCCCCAGTAGTTGGCCCAGGCCTCCTGTGCCCAGAACGCGCCCATGAAGAGGCCCGCCGTCAGGAAGGGAATCCCGACCGAGAAGGCGCGGTAGCTGACCTGGTCCATCGTCTTCTCGGTCGCCGCCATCTCTTTGGCGGCCGGCAGCGAATCGAGCAGCTTGAGCGCCAAGAAGACGATGCCCACCGCGATCAGGATCGGGAAGGTGACGATTTGCGCGAATGGGATCAGGCAGAGCCCCGCCAGCACGACGAGTTGCGAACCGACCGACTTGCCGCCGACGAAGACGCCGCTCCAAAAGCGCATCGCGAAGTAGATGATGCACACGAGCCCCGCGATGCCGAGCGTCGCGTAGCTGAAGATCAACGCCGAGAGGTGCGGTGCGAACCAGTACGACTGCAACGCCGGCGGAAGGTCGCGCTGGGCGGTCGAGAGCGTGGTCGTGTAGTGGTTGGTCGCGAGGACGCCCAGGAACACGACGGCCAGCAGGGCATCGTCCACGATGGCCCAGCCGTGTCCGATGCGCTCGAGCTTCAACGCGAAGTGCAGCACCAGCATGGAGACGAGCAGCGAGAAGCTGAACATGACCAGCACCTCGCTCATCGTCTGGCTCGGGAAGTGATTGACCTCCACGGCGCGGTTCCAGATCGAGATGAACTCGACCAGTAGCGCGAGGCCCAGCACCAAGAGCGCAGAGCCCGACCACAGGTTGCGGCCGGCCTCGCGCCCCGCCTGCACGGCCTTGCGTTGGCGCAGGTGACGCAGTCCGGCGAGCACCGCGAGGCCGGCGCCGACGAGACACAGGACGTTCGTCACGCGCAGCCACAAGGTCGACGCCAACAGCCCGTCGGCGGTCACGTCCAGTGAGGTGATCCAGTTCATGCTGTCGTCTCCGCCGCGGCCTTGGCGGGCTTGCGCGCCAGGGTAGCGAGTTTCCTGCGCTCACGCCGCGCGAGTACGATCGGTCGAATCAGGAAGGTGATCACCGTCCCGGCGATCACCGTGTACATGCCCACGAGCACGATCGGAATCCCCGGGTCGTACACGACGCCGATGCCCGAATAGGCCGGGTCCTCGGGGTTCGCGTTCGTTTGGAAGAAGCGGTAGCCCTTGTACTTGAAGTAGTCATTGACGCGAATCTCGCGCGCGGGCTCGGGTCCGAGGTCCACGGGCTTCCAGCCACCGGAGTCCTCCTGCTCGTAGACCTGCAGCACGCTGCGCCACTCGAACGGCAACATGCGGTCGTTCTCGAAGAAGCGCATCACGAAGCTCGAATCCGGCGCCACCCATCGATCGGCGTTGAATTCGTCCGTCGAAGCCATGGGCACCACGTGCGTCGTCGCCGCGGCCGTCCCGGGGTCGAGCGTCACCTCGAGCACTACGCCGCGCGCGCCTCGGTGGTAGAAGTCGGCGTCCCAGCCATCGACGGCCTCGACCGGCGGAAGCAGCGTCACGTCGGCCACGAAGGTCGCCGACTCGTACGTGGCGCTGGGGCGCACGACCATGTTTCCGGGCAGCGGGAGCTCGGTGCCGAGTTCCACGGGCGTACGCTCGCCGGTCTCGGCGATCAACTCGCAGCCCGCGTCGCTCCACCAGAGGAGATAACGCGGCGCGCCGGGCGCGCCCCATTCGTCCCAGTCGAAGCGCACCTCGATCTCGGCGAGCGTGAAGCTCGCTTGGGCGCCGAGATCCTTCGCGCTGATGCCTTGGACCACCGCGCGACGCTCTTCGCGTCCGTCGGGACCCACCAGGTCCAGCCACACGGCGGGGCCCCGCAGCGGCTGCTCCTCGAGCGGCAAGGGATGCGCGCTCCGGCGCTTGTCACGTTTGACGTCCAGGTCCGCGGTCGCGTCGACGACCGTCATCGAGTAACCACCGGGCAACTCCGTCGTTTGGCCCAACGTGGCCGCGAGCGTGTGCGGCGCGCCGTCGCCCGCGCCCACGACCCGCACCTCGAGCCCGCCGACGTAGCCCGGCAAGCTCGGGAACCACTGCAACGGGTCGTCTTGCATCTCGTCGCCCCCCGGTGCGACGCCCGCGTTCATCGCCACCAGGCGGAAGGAGTGGTCGGCGTCGTAGATCGGCGGGCTCAGGTCGTAGGCGACCGCCGGCAGATAGACCTCGCGCTCGCGACCCGCGTCCGCGACGACCAGGGCCGCCAGCGCCAGCCCACCGGGTTGCCCCGCCCCCAGTTCCCGCACCACCGGACGCCGCACCTGGGCGCGGTCTGAGAGGTCGACCACTTCGATGCGGACGCGGGGCCGCAGGCCACCCGCGCCGTCGTCGACCAGGTCCAACTCGATCGGTCGTCCCTTCCAGAGCGTGTGCGTCGGCGGTCGGCTCGTCAGCGACTGCGCCTCGTCGTCGAGGAACTGCACCTCGAGCGACGGCCAATCCTGACGCGCGAAGTGGTCGAGGCCGAGGGCGAAGGGCATGCTGCGCTCCTTGGCCGGATCGTAGTGACCCCAATAGGTGTCCTGCGGCGGCATGTCGAGGTGCAGGTGCAGGATGCCGCGGTCCGTGTGCAGCTTGCTCCAAAAGCCGCCCAACAAGAGGATCATCATTCCCGTGTGGACGGTGAAGTAGCCGAACTTGTGGATCGAGAACCATTGCCTCGGCTTGCCCTTGAACGTGTTGAAGGCGATCGCCGTGAACAGCAGCGTCATCAGCGCGGTGAACCACGCCGACTTGTACGTGCGGTTCCATTCGAGCGCCGTCGACAGTTGGAAGAAGCGCCAGAAGGCCGGCTCGTTGCGGTGGATGAACGCGCCGATCTCGTTGACCTTCTCGCGGCCACTGAACGCGGCCAGCATCTGCTTCTCGCGGTTGTCGCGCTCTTCGAGGCCGTACTTCTTCCCGAAGACCTCGAGGCCTTCCTGCATGCGCGGCGTCAAGCCCTCCTTGGGCATGCCGATGCCGTAGAGGTGCAGGAGGTGATAGAGGAAGTAGCCCTCGGCCCAGCGGAAGGCCTGGTACTGCTCGTGCCCGTCCTGGAGGCTGGCCGGCAACTTCTGGTAGCCGTCGCGTTGGAAGGCCTGGAAGTCGCGGTACTCCGCTTCCATGTCGACGCGCGCCGTGGGATCTTCGAAGCCGTCGATCTGCGGCACGAGGACGCCCAAGCCGATCGCCAGCAGGCTGAGCGTGACGAGCGAAACGCCCACGTACATCGAGCGGAAGAACTTGGGCAACTCACGGCGCAGCATCCAGACCAGCGGGAGCGTGGCGGCGACGAACAGCAGGATCGCGAAGCCGCGGGCGCCGAACCCGACCTCGGACTGGTAGGCGGCGGGCCAACGGAGCCAAGCGCTGGCTCCCCCGCCCTGGCGCGCTGCTTTGGCGAATTCCCAGTAGGGCTGGATGAGCGCGCCGATGCCGTGGCCGAGGAACGTCAAGAGCAGCAACGCCCCGACCACGCTGCCGAAGTCCCAGTGCGAGCGCGCGCGCGATGGCAGCAAGAGGGACAGCATCGGATAGGCCAGGATGCCCAAGCCACCGAGGCCCGCGAACGTGATGCGCGCCGGATCGGAGAGCGGCGCGCCGAAAAGCGCGGTGTCGAAGATCAACACCGCGGTCGCGAGCGCCAGTCCGCCGAGCGCCAGCAGCACGAAGCCCACGCGCGCGAGGACCAGCGAGACTCCGCACGTCTCGGCGGCCCACAACGCGGTGCCGCTGACCCAACGGCCCTCGAGCGGGCGACCGTACGCGCCGGGATCGGGGGCCGAGCGGTTGCTGGGCTCGGGGGTCACGCGGGACTCCTTGGCCGGATGCGGCGTCGGTTCGGGGCTAGTCATGCTGCTCGGGTTCGTTCCATCGTCCATCACGCCTGCGGCGCCCGCGGCCGCTTGGTGGAGCTGCTCGGGACGGTCCCGAGACGCCACGGGCCCTGTTCTAGAAACTCCGCTCGACGACGAAGCCGAGCAGTTGTTCGATCGCTTCGCGCGCTCGCGAGTGCGGCAACGCGCCGATGCGCGCCGAGGCGTCCCCGATCAGCTCTTCGGCGCGACGGCGCGCGAACGCGAGGCCGCGCTCCAGCTCGGGCAGCGCTTTCAGGGGCGTCAAGCGGTCGACGAGATCCGGCCGCGTGTAGCAGTCGCGGATCACCGCGCGCGTCGCATCGTCGGCGAGGGCGAAGGCGTGCAAGACCGGCAAGGTGACCTTGCCGTCCGCCACGTCCGTCCCGACGCCCTTGCCCGTTTGTTCGGGATCGCCGGTCAGGTCGAGGCAGTCGTCGATGATCTGGAACGCCAGGCCGAGCGCTTCCCCCACCGATCGCATCGCCGCTCCGACGGCGACGTTGCCGCCCGGGTAGCGCGCGCCGAGCTCGCAGGCCGCGCCGTAGAGGATCGCCGTCTTGGCCCCCGCGATCGCTTCGTAGTCGGCCTGCGAGAGCTCGAAGTCGAAACGCTTGTTGGCTTGCTCGATCTCACCGGCGCAGATGCGCCGCGTCGCCTCGGACAAGAGTTGGCTGCAGAGTCGCGACGAGAGCTCGGTCGAGAGTCCGAAGGCCCGCGCGTAGAGGAAGTCGCCCAGCAGCACCGCCGTCTGGTTGTCCCAGCGCTGGTGCACGCTCGCGACCTTGCGGCGCGTTTCCGCGCCGTCGAGGATGTCGTCGTGGACGAGCGTCGCCAGGTGGATCATCTCGACGATGGCCGCCACCGTGGCATGCTCGTCGGTCGTGTTGCCCGTGGCTTCGCCCACCAGGAGGACCAGCGCCGCGCGCAATTGCTTGCCGCGAAAGCGCGTCACGTGCGCCGTCATGTCGCCGACCGCCGCCGACGGATCGGCGAGCTGGCGGGTCAGGACACGACGCATGCGCTCGAGCCCGTCCCGGACGGGCTCCAAGGTCTCCTGAATCTCGTGTCGCGTGCGTTTCATGCGTCCTCGGAGTCGCTCCGTTGGGGGCCGGAATTCGAGACAGCGCGCCGCCAGTCGGCCGGCGTGTTGACGTTCGACGTCCACGCCCGGGCTCGCCCGCGGCTGTCAGGATCCTCCTTCTCGCACCCGAGCGCGGTTCGGTCGACCCGCAGCTCGCCGAAACCGCGGTGAAAGTCGATCATTCGCACGCGGCCGGCGGCGATGGCACGCCGGACGGGTCCCAGGGCGCGCACGTGGTAGACGGCCAACATGGGCTCGGGCGTGCCAGCGTGCTCGAACAAGCAGGCGTCCAGGTTTTGCGCCCGAGCGCGGGCGAGCAGCGCCCGGAGCGGCTCCGCCGTGACGGCCGGCATGTCGCACGCGAGCACGGCCAGCCAGCGACGACCCCGCGCACGCGCCTCGGCCAGTCCGGCGGCCAAGCCCGCGACGGGACCAGCACCGCTGTAGCGCCCGTCCAACACCGCCCCGCGACCGCTGGCCGCGTAGCGCGGCGCGTCGCCGGTGGCGAGCACGACCAGGTCCGCGACGTCGTCGAGCACGCTCGCCGCGCGCTCGACCAGCGTGCGGTCACCGAGTTCGAGCGCGCCCTTGTCGCGCCCCATGCGCACGCTCCGCCCGCCGCACAGGACGAGACCCAGCACGTCATCGTGCTCGGGACGCGGAATCCCGCGGTCGTTCGCCGAGGCAGAGGTCACCGGACCGGGAGTCACCATCACACGAGAAATCGTCCGAGTCGCCAAGACGCTCACGCGTCCTTCGTTCCGTCCGGCCCGTCGTCGCCTTCGGCGATGGGCGGCGGATCCTCCTTCATGCCCTTCTTGAACTGCGTGATGCTGCTGCCCATCGCGCGGGCGAGTTCGGGCAGCTTGCGCCCGCCGACGAAGAGCAGGATCACCGCGAGGATGACCCACAGTTCCGTGGGGCCGGGCAGGGCGAGAAAGACGACGGCGACGGCGGGAGGAGTCATTGGCGTTTCGGCGCGCCCGAGGCACGCCGCTCGCATTCTATCCGCGGAGGGTGGCCCGAATTCGAGGGGAATCGCCGAGTTCGAGCGGCTTCCGGGATCCAGCGCCCAACGGCGTCGGGATACGTGCCGGGGTCCCTTTCAGCGCGACGGCCTACCTGAAGCGTACGCTCGCGCTCGAATCGGCCTTGGGGGGCTCGGGGTGACGTCAGCGCGCGCCTTTTCCGTCCGGCGCGCCGCCGCGATTCTCGTCCGCACGACGCGCGAGGTCCAAGAGCAGCCCCGTCACGTTCCAGCGAACCACGGGATCGGTCACCAGGCTCAACTCGGGCTCGAACGCGAAGCGCACGTCTTCCGCCTCGAGCGCGCGCGTCAACGTGTTTCGCATCTGCGCCTCGATGCCGTCGACGAGACCCGCACGGTCGATCGCGCCGATGCGCAAGAGCATTTGTCCGAGGAACTCGCCCGGCTGCTGCAAGGGTTCCGACAAGCAGGCGGCCAGGACGCTTTCCTCGATCGAGCCGCGCGCGACGAGCACGTCGCCGAAGCGCTCGGCCGACGCACTACCGTGCGCGTAGACGAGTTGCCCCGCTTGCAGTTCGAGCACGAAGGACTCGCCCGCGCCCTGCGCCGCGGAAGCACCGGTGGCCCGGGCCGTAACGACGCCGCTGTGCCCGCCCGCTGCCAGGAAGCTCAGGAAGTCCGCCAGCACCATGCCGTCGCCGTGGTGCCCGCGGGTCAGTTGCGCGCCGCCCTCGAGGTCCGCTTCCGCCATTTGCTCGAGCAGTCGCCCGAGCAGCACGCCGCCCGCCAGCACGCCGTGCTCGACGACGCCGGGGTCCTCCAACAGCTCGAGCGTCTTCGCCAAGTGCCGGCTAGCGAGGCCGAGGCGCGCCGCGTCGACGCAGCGCTCGGAGTTGCGCTCGAACATCGGCAGCGCCGTGGCCCATGCCGCCAGCACGGCGTGCAGGTCGCGGAGCTGCAACACCACGTCGTCGACGAAGGCGTCGGTACGGTCGGACTTCGGACGGCACGGCACGGACAAGGCTCCTGGAGAGTCGTTGCTGGAGGCGATCTCTCGAGGTTGCTCGACGCGCGCAACCGTGCGACTTGAACACAGCGCCACCAAAGCGCGTACGGCTTCTAGGACGTGGCGAGCAAACCCTTCTCGCGCATCGCGGACTCCATCGTCGCGCCGATCCGCGCCGGGCTGTCGGTCATCTTGACGCCCGCCTTGGAGAGCGCCTCGATCTTGTCCTGAGCGGTGCCTTTGCCGCCCGAGATGACGGCACCGGCGTGGCCCATGCGGCGTCCGGGAGGCGCCGTCACGCCCGCGATGAAACCGGCGACGGGCTTGGTCACGTGGGCCGCGATGTAGTCGGCGGCCAGCTCTTCGGCGGTGCCGCCGATCTCCCCGATCATCACGATCGCATCGGTGTCGGGATCGTTCTCGAACGCCTCCAGGCAGTCGACGAAGTTCGTGCCGTTGACCGGATCGCCACCGATGCCGATGCAGGTGGACTGACCGATCCCGCGCGAGGTCAACTGCCAGACGGCCTCGTAGGTCAGCGTGCCCGAGCGCGAGACGACGCCGACGCGACCGGCACGGTGGATGTAGCCGGGCATGATTCCGATCTTGCACTCACCGGGCGTGATGATGCCCGGGCAGTTGGGACCGATCAGGCGTGAGCCCGAGTCCGCCAGGCGTTCCGCAACGCGCACCATGTCGAGCACCGGAATACCCTCGGTGATCGTCACGATCAGCTCGATGCCCGCGTCGATCGCCTCCAGGATCGCGGCACCCGCGAACTTGGGCGGCACGTAGATCACCGAAGCGTTCGCGTCGGTCGCTGCGCGGGCTTCACGCACGGTTTCGAAGACGGGCAGCCCCAGGTGCAGCGTGCCACCCTTCTTGGGGGTCACGCCGCCGACGAGCTGCGTGCCGTAGGCGATGGCCTGCTCGGAGTGGAAGGTACCGGTGCTGCCGGTGAAGCCCTGAGTCAGGACCTTGGTGTTCTCGTCGACCCAAACGCTCATGGTTCTTCTGTTCTCTTCTCGGGTGTACTGGGGTGGATCTCGCGCGGGCTGCCTGCCGGGCAGCGACCGGGGAGCGCCTAGGCGCGGACCGCTTGGCAGATCTTCTGCGCCGCGTCGTCGAGATCGGTCGCGGTGATGATGGGTAGCCCCGACTGTTCGAGGATCGCCTTTCCCTTGTCGACGTTCGTGCCTTCGAGGCGCACGACCAACGGGACGTCGAGCGCAACCTCACGGACCGCGGCCACGACGCCGTTCGCGATCACGTCGCACTTCATGATGCCGCCGAAGATGTTGACCAGAACGCCCTCCACCTTGTCGTCCGACAGGACGATCTTGAACGCTTCGGTGACCTTCTCGGTCGTGGCGCCGCCGCCGACGTCGAGGAAGTTCGCGGGCTCGGCGCCGTAGAGCTTGATGACGTCCATCGTGGCCATGGCGAGCCCCGCTCCGTTGACCATGCAACCGATCGAGCCGTCGAGCGCGATGTACGAGAGGTCGTACTTGCTGGCTGCGATCTCCTTCGGGTCCTCCTCGTCGAGGTCGCGCAGCGCCACGATGTCGGGGTGGCGGAAGAGCGCGCTGTCGTCGAAGTTCAACTTGGCGTCGAGTGCGACCACATCACCCTCCGCGGTGACGACCAACGGGTTGATCTCGGCCAGCGAGCAGTCCAGCTCGACGAAGGCGCGCGCCAACGACTGGAGGAAGCTCTCCGCCTTGCGCGCCACCTCGCCTTCGAGCCCGATGCCCTGGGCGAGTCGCGTGGCGTCGGCGGCGCTGAGACCCGCGTCCGGCGAGAAGCCCGCCTTCAAGATCTTCTCCGGGCGCTTGGCGGCGACCTCCTCGATGTCCATGCCGCCTTCGCTCGAAGCCATCAGCACCGGCCGACCTTGCTCGCGATCGACGACGATGCCGACGTAGAGTTCGTTGGCGATGTTGGAGCCTTCCTCGACCCACAGGCGTCGAACGAGCTGACCGTCGGGCCCCGTCTGGTGCGTGACGAGTTGCATGCCCAGCATGGCCTCGGCCGCGCTGCGCGCCTCCTCGGCGCTCTTGACGACCTTCACGCCGCCGCCCTTGCCGCGGCCGCCCGCGTGAATCTGCGCCTTGACGACCGTGACCGGCGTGCCGAGCTTCGCGTGCGCCTCGGCGGCCTCTTCGGGCGTCGTGCACTCGAAGCCTCGGGGGACGACGACGCCGAACCTGGCGAGCAGGGCTTTGCCTTGGAATTCGTGGATCTTCATGGACGGTGGCGGAGGGGGTGGCGCTGCGCGTGCGGTCGTTCGCGCACGCGCTGTTTTTCGCGCAACAGTGTAGCGGCGAGGGCGCTCGAGAGCTGGTTCGAGCCCGCGATTCCCGTACTCTCCGCCCATGGGTCAGATCCTCGTCGACCGCGACCTCGCCGCGTTGTTCGGAAGCGCGCTGCGTTCCGCGCTCCCCCACGCCCCCGAGCAGATCCAACCGGCCAGCGTCGATCTGCGCCTGGGTCGCGTCGCCTATCGCATTCGCGCGGGCTTCCTGCCGGAACGCGTGCCGATCGAAGAGCGACTGGCGGACCTCTCGACGTCGACGCTGTCGTTGGAGGGCGAGGGTGCCGTGTTCGAGCGCGGCCTCGTCTATTTGGTGCCGCTCGAGGAAGAGCTCGCGCTGCCCGCCGGCGTGACGGGGCGCTTCAACCCGCGCAGCTCCACCGGCCGCTCGGATCTCTTCACGCGCGTCCTGTGCGACGGCCATCCGCGCTTCGACGAAACGCCCGCCGGCTATGCGGGCCGACCCTGGATCGAGGTCGCGCCGCTCTCGTTCCCCGTGCGCCTGCGCCGCGGCGATCGCTTGACGCAATTGCGCTTGCAGACGGGACCGGCCGCGCTCACCACGGAGGAGCTGATGGCGGTCTATCGCGAGACGCCGCTCTGCTTCGACGGCGCGCGACCCTTGCGGCTCGACGAGGTCCGTTTCGACGACGACGGCGCCCTCGAGCTGCGCATCGGGCTCGCCGGTCGCGATCCGGCGGGTTGGCGGGCTTCGCTCAACACGGGCGTCCTGGAGTTCGCGGCCGAAGGCGTGCACGACCCCGACGAGTTCTGGGAACCCGTCCGCGCGCGGCGCGGCGGCGCGCTCTTGGATCCCGGTCGCTTCTACATCTTCGCGTCGAAGGAGCGCTTGCGCATCCCGCCCCACCTCGCCGCCGAGATGCTGCCGATCGACGTCGGCATCGGCGAGCTCAGGAACAACTACGCGGGCTTCTTCGACAACGGCTTCGGCTGGCGCGACGACGTGGCAGAGGGCACGCCCGCGGTGCTCGAGGTGCGCGCGCACGACGTGCCGTTCCTCGTCGAGGACGGCCAGGTCTTCTTCCGGCTGCGCTTCTTCCGGACGAACGGGCGACCCGACCAGCTCTACGGCGAAGGCCGCGCGGGCAGCTCGTACCGGGACCAGGACCTGACGCTCTCGCGGCCGTTCCGTCGGAGCTGAGGGTTAGGAGCCTGCGTCACGTGTGGCGGTTCGCCAGGCACCGTTCCTCGAACCGATCTCAGCGTCGTGCCAAGGTCCCCAATGGCATCCAACCATGGG
>JBBDIB010000075.1:0-16181 GCA_040880665.1 Planctomycetota bacterium | reverse complement strand
AGGACAACGATCTACGACGAATCCGATCGAATCGTGGTGAGGGAACCGGGCTAGTAGCGATAGTGGTCCGGCTTGTACGGACCCTCGATCGGCACGTTGATGTAGTCGGCTTGCTCGGGCGTCAGTTGCGTCAGCTTGACGCCCAGCTTGCCGAGGTGCAGGCGCGCGACCTTCTCGTCGAGGTGCTTCGGCAGGACCGAGACGCTCTGCCCGTACTCGCCGCCGTTCTGGAACAGCTCGATCTGGGCGATGACCTGGTTCGAGAAGCTGTTCGACATGACGAAGCTCGGGTGCCCGGTCGCGCAGCCGAGGTTCAAGAGGCGACCTTCGGCCAGCACGATGACCGCGTGGCCGTCGGGGAAGATCCACTGGTCGACCTGGTTGCCGTGCTCGATCGGGTTCTTGATGTTGACCTTCTTGATGCCCGGCGTCTTGGCCAAGCCGGCCATGTCGATCTCGTTGTCGAAGTGCCCGATGTTGCCGACGATCGCGTAGTGCTTCATCCGCGCCATGTGCTCGGCGGTGATGATGTCGTAGTTGCCCGTCGTCGTGACGAAGATGTCCGCGGTCTCGACCACGTCCTCGAGCGTCGTGACCTGGAAGCCCTCCATCGCCGCCTGCAGCGCGCAGATGGGATCGATCTCGGTGACGATGACGCGCGCTCCTTGGGCCTCGAGCGACTGCGCGGAGCCCTTGCCCACGTCGCCGTAGCCGCAGACCACGGCGACCTTGCCGGCCAGCATGACGTCGGTGGCGCGATTGATTCCGTCGACGAGGCTGTGACGGCAGCCGTAGACGTTGTCGAACTTCGACTTCGTCACCGAGTCGTTGACGTTCATCGCCGGGAAGGGCAGCTCGCCCTTCTTCTGAAGCTGGTACAGGCGGTGGACGCCCGTGGTCGTCTCCTCGGTGACGCCCTTCAGTTCGGCGCGCGTCTTCGACCACTTGCCGTTCCCGGCGGCGATCGACTTCTTCAGCGTCGCGAGCAGCACGTGCCACTCCTCGGCGTCGGTTTCCTTGGGGTCGGGGACGCCCGCGGTCTCCCACTTGGCGCCGTTCAGGACCATCATCGTGGCGTCGCCGCCATCGTCGAGGATCATGTTGGCGAACTCGCCGTCGGGCCAGGTCAAGGCTTGTTCGGTGCACCACCAGTACTCCGCGAGCGTTTCACCCATCCAGGCGAAGCACGGCACGCCCTTCGGCTCGGCCACGGTTCCCGTGGGGCCGACGACGACCGCGGCGGCGGCTTGGTCCTGGGTCGAGAAGATGTTGCACGAAGCCCAGCGCACCTTGGCGCCGAGCGCCGTCAGCGTTTCGATCAAGACCGCGGTCTGGATCGTCATGTGCAACGAGCCGGTGATGCGCGCGCCGGTGAGCGGCTTGGTGGTGCCGAACTCTTCGCGCAGCGCCATCAGGCCGGGCATCTCGATCTCGGCCATCCCGATCTCCTTGCGGCCCCAATCGGCGAGTTGGATGTTCTTGACCTTGAAGTCGAGGGCGGTTTCTACAGAAGGGCTCATCGTGTGAAGAGGGTTGTCGTCGGGGTCGTCGGAAGGAAAGTGAACGGGCGAACTAATGCGCGGTGCCGCGCACGAGGTAGAGCGAGAGCGCGGGGTCGTCGGCTTCCGCCGCAGCGTGCCGCGGGCGATAGCGATCGTCGATCGGTTCGGTCGCGAGGCGATGGAAGCCCGCGCGTTCGAACGCGGCGAAGACGTCCTCGGGCGCCAGCCCGAGGTGTCGATCGCCTTGCGCTTCGCGCATCCACGTCTCGCGGTGGGGGCTCAATTCCAAGACCACCGCGCGTCCGCCGGGAACCAACACGCGCCGCATCTCGGCCAGGGGCGCGTCGAGGTCCGCCATGTGGTGCAAGACCATCCCGGCGAGCACGCCGTCGCAGGAGGCGTCCGCCAGGGGCAGCGCGTCGAGCGTGCCGGCGTGGAACTCGAGCTGGGTGCCGCGCGCCCGCGGCGCGAGGCGTCGCCGAGCTTCCTCGAGCATCGGCTCGCTCTGGTCGACGAGGATCAAGCGCTCGGCGAGCCCCAAGAGGCTCTCGGCGATGTAGCCGGTGCCGCAGCCGAGGTCCGCGAACGTCCCGCCGCCGAGCAGTTGCAGCGCCGTGCGCTCGCGCGCCAGCCCGTGCTCGAAGCGCCCCGCGACCTTGTCCCAACGATCGGCGACGCGGTCGAAGAAGCTGGCGTCGCTGCGTTGCGCGCGCACCTGTTCGAGGCGCACGCGATCGGCGTCGCGACCGGCGAGCCCCTCGAGCTCGGCGTCGAAGCCGGCGAAGAGCCGCCGCGCGGTCGGCGCGCGCTCGCCACTCGGCACGAGGCGCAGATAGATCGAGGTGCCGACGTGGCGCTCCGACAAGAGCCCAGCCTCGCGCAGCAAGCGCAGGTGGTTCGAGGTGCGGCTCTGGGAGACGTCGAGGCAACGCGAGAGCTCGCCCACGGAGAGTTCCTCCTCCGCCAAGAGCGCGAGGATGCGCAGGCGCAGTGGATCGGCCAGCAGCTTCATGGCGCTGCCGAGGTCGAGTTGTTGGGCCGTGGGGCTCATCAGGCCAAGAAGCATAGCATCATGATCGGCTGATGGAAGGCTTTGACCCCCAACTTTTTCGCTCCCAGCCGCATGTTCACGCCGTTCCCAAGCAGCGCGGCGCGGACCGGCCCAGAGGCCCGTCCGCGCCGCGCGCGTTCGTCGCACCCGCCGGTGTCAGATATCCAAGAGGCGCACGGAGCGCAGCTCGATCTCCTGCGTGCCGCTCGGCAACTGCACGGTCACGCTGTCGCCGGGCTTCTTGCCCAGCAACGCCTGCGCCAGCGGCGAGCGGTAGGAGACCGCGTCGTCGTCCCAGGGCCCCAGGATCCGAATCGTCTCCTCGGTGCCCGAGAGCTTGTCGGCGTAGGTCACCTCGGTGCCCGGCGCGGCCATGTTCTCGGGGATCGCGGCGTTCTCGATCATCTGGGCGTCGCGCACCATCGACTCGAGCTCCATCGCGCGCGAGGTCAGCGTGCGCTGGTCCTCGATCGCGGCTTCCCACTCGGAGTTCTCCGAGAGGTCGCCGAACGACGCGGCCTTGCCGATCGCTTCGGCGTTCGCGGGGATCTTGACGTCGCGCAGTTCACGCAGCTCGTCCTCCTTGCGCTTCAAACCCTTGCGCGTGGTCCAGATCGACTTGCCGTACCAGAAGGGCTTCTCGTCGCCGCGGAACACGTCCGGGGAAATCTCGATCGCGACCTTGGTGAACAGGCGATCGAGCGAGCGCTCGACGCCGGGCTCGATCATCGACGCCAGGCTGCGCACGGTCTCGAGGTTGGCGCCCTTCATCATCACGCACAGGCGCGAGGGCGAACCCTTGGCGAGGACGTCCGACAGCTTGGTGCGCGCGCGCGCGACCTCGGGGTTGCCCGAGTGCGTGCGGTCGAGGTGCACGGCGAGCTGCAAGAGGCACTGCACGCGCTGGAGGGGCGCCGGCAGTTGATCTTCGTACTGGCCGCTCTCGACGCGGTCGGCGAGGCGCACCAGCACGGTGGGGTTGCGCGTCGGTCGCGCGAGCAGGCTGATGTAGTGCTTGACGACGACCTCGCTGCGGCCGTCCTCGAGCAGCGCGTCGACCAAGGAGCGCGCCATGCCGGGCGGGGCGTGGGGGAGATGCTCGGCGACCTGGTCCAGCCATTGGTCGCCGTGCAGTTCGCGCATCAGCTCGATGCTCTTCTCCTGCTCGCGCAGGCCGGGGACCCGTTGGAACAGTTGCCAGATCGCCGGCGGCTGCGAGGGGTCCGGCGGTTCCGGTGCTTGTTGCGCACGCTCGAGCATCGCGGCCAGCGCGGGCGGCGTCTCCCCGCGATCCTCGCGCAGGAACAGCAACACGGCCAAGCGATGTTGGAGCTTGTGTCCGTCCTGCAGCGCGAGTTCCTCGAGCGTCTCGGTCGCGGCGCGGCGGACCTCGGGATCGAGTTCGCCGCCGGCGAGCGTCTTCACGCGCATCAAGGCTTGCCCCAAGCTGGAGCTGCGCTGGAGCTGACGCCGGAGACCGATCGCGGGGTCCTCGGCCTTGTCGAGCAAGCGCACGACGACTTTCGTCGTGGAGCCCGAAAGTTCGAACCACTCGGACGTCTCGGCCTGCTTGCGCGCCTTGCGCCACCAGGCCGTGAACTTCGGGCCTTCGACGCCGAGCGTCGCCATCGCGAGCTTGATGCCCGCGTGTTGGATGCGCCCGCCGTTGCGCTTGACCACCCAACGCAAGACCTCGAGCGGATCGTCGGCGAGCTGCTTGGCGAGGCCCTCGGGATCGAGCACGACCTTCGCGCGGAGATCGTCGGCGTCGAGCACCTCGAAGATGTCGACGCAGGTCGCGTAGGGGAAGCGATCCTTCTTGCCCGAGAGGAACTTGATCGTGGCCTCGAGGCTCTTCTCGTCGACGGACTCGACGCGGCCGAGACCCCAGCCCTTGGCGTGGTAGATCACGCGCCCGGGCTCGAGGCTCTCGAGCATGCCGTAGGCCTTCCAGGCGCCCCGCATGTCGGAGGCGTGCTCGGAGAGCCCGGAGATCTCGACGAAGGCGTTCCACGTCTCGCTCTCGCTCCACGCGGTGCGCGCGGCCTCCCAGAGGGGCTTGCCGAGCTCGCCTGGGCTGCCGCCCAGCAGCATGGCCGACCCATAAAGACGCGCCGCATCGGCGGCGCGGTCGCTGGCGAGGAGCATGTCACCGTGCTCTCGTACGAGGCCGAGACAGCGGGGGATTTCTTTGACCTGGGAGGCCGCCTTGAGAGCGTCGAGGGCGGGTCCCGGTTCGGCCGATCCGACGATCAGTTCGTTCCAGGCCTTTTCGAGTTCGTCCCAGTTCTTCGATCGGATGTGCTGCGCGAGAGTCATGGAGAAGGTGCGTTCCGGGGGGAGGCGACCTGACAGCATGGACCATGCCGGTACCGCGGAACAACGTTCGCGGTCGGAACTTTGTCGATGAACTAGCGATCTACCGCGAGAAGCGCTCCCTTCAAGTAGTTCGAACGTGGGTGCGCGGGGTCCTGCGGATGGTCGGGGCCGGCCTCGAGCGAGGCCAGGAGGCGCACGTCGCGCTCGGCTCGGCGCGCGGCGCCGAAGACCCAGCCGTAGAACGCGGGCCGCTCGACGGCGCCCGAACACGAGAAGGTCACGAACAACCCACCGGGGCGCACGCGGCCCACGGCAAGGGCGTTCATGTCCTGGTAGGTGCGCCGACCGCGCTCCAGCGCCGCCTTCGAGGCGACGATCTTGTGCGGGTCGAGGATCACGATGTCCCATTGCTCGTCGCGCTCCTCGGCGTCCCGGAGGCGATCGAAGAGGTCGTCGTGAAGGAAGCGCACGTCCAGCTTGTTGGCTCGCGCGGTGGCTTCGGCGGTCGCGAGCACCTTCTCGTCGAGATCCACGGCCTCGACCGCGCGCGCCCCCGCCCGCGCGGCCTGCAGCGCGAAGCCGCCCAGGTTCGTGCAGAGATCCAAGACGCGCCGCCCGCGGGCGAGCTGGGCCACGCGCAGGCGATTCTCGCGCTGATCGGCGAACCAGCCCGTCTTGTGCCCGTCGCCCGGCTCGAGCTCCCAGCGGATCTCGTTCTCGGTCAGGATCACGGGCCGCCCGTCGGCGGGCGGCGGGACCTCGGGATCGAAGTCCTCGATCTTGCGCGCGACCCGCGGCACACGGTGCAGGACCCGAAAGCCGGGGTAGATGCGCCCCAGCGCGCCCTCGATCTCGTCCTTCAGGCGCCAGAAGCCGAGCGCGTGGTACTCGACCACCAGCGTGTCGCCCAGGCGGTCGACGATCAGCCCCGAGAGCCCGTCGCCCTCGGCGTGCACCATGCGGTAGGCGTCGGTCGTCGCCTCGAGGCGCAGCGTCTTGCGCCGCAGTTGGTCCGCGCGCCGCAATTGCGCCTCGAGAAAGTCCGCCGGACGGGCGAGGTCGTTCTTGCGGCCGCGGTGCAGCCAGCGCAAGACGATGTTCGAGCGTCCGTTGAAGAGCGCGTGCCCGAGGAAACGGTCGGAGCGATCGCGCACCTCGACCAGGTCGCCGTCGTTCACGCCGGGCGCCGCGGCCACGTGCCGGGCGTAGACCCAGGGCCCGGGGAACACGTCGTCGCTGTTGAGTCCGACGATCGGCGCATCGAGAGTCTTGGCCATGGACACCAGGATAGCCCCGGGTGACCCCGACCGACGAGCGTCCTACTTCCTACTCTGGTGGCCATGTTGTTCCCCCTGTTGCCCATGTTGCTGCCCATGTTGAGCCCCCTGCTCCTCGTCGACGTCGTGCTGCTCGCCGGCGGAACCGTCCACAGCCTCGTGCCCGGCGAGGAGCCCGTCGTCGCCGATCTCCTGGTGGAGGACGGGCGCATCGCCGCGATCGGTGCCGACCTCTCGGCGCCGCCCGGCGCCGAACGCTTGGATTGCACCGGGCGTCATCTGGTGCCCGGGCTGATCGACGGACTGGTGCACTTCGATCGCGAACACGACGCCTTCTACCTCGCGCACGGCGTGACGAGCGTGCGCGATGCGGGCGGCGAGCAGGTGCGGCTCTTGGCCGAGCGCATGCCGCGCGCGCGCGAGCGGACGCCGGGTCCGTTCCTGGTGACGGCCGGTGCCGTGCTCGACGGCGACCCGCCGGCGACGCCGCGCGCCGGCATCGTGCGCAACGCGGATCAGGCGCGGGCGCTCGTGCCGCTCCTGGCCGAGAACGGCGCCGACTTCATCTCCATCCACACGAACCTCGGCCTCGACGCCTATCGCGCGATCGTCGAGCTGGCGCACGAGCGCGAGCTCGCGGTCTGGGGACCGCGCCCCGCGGCGGTACCGTTCGAGACGGCGCTCGAGCTCGGACAGGACGGCTTCCTCGGGCTCGACGCGTTGCTGCCCGAGGGGACGGCCTGGCACGGCACGACCGAGGGGCTCGGCGCGGCGTTGGGCGGCCGCGCGACTTCCTTGGCCGCGGCCGAGGTCGGCGTCGTGCCGCTCTTGGCGGCGACGCACGCGCGCCTCGCCGCCCCCGATGACGCGGCGCTCGCGCGACTCGCCGGGCTCGACGAGGACTACGAGGTCTGGTGGCGCGGCGAATGGGAAGCGCGTCGGCGGTTGATCCAGGATCCGTCCGTGCTCTCGGCCGCGCGCGCGGCGCTCGACCGGCAGTCCGCGTTCGCCGCCACGTTGGTCGCGGCGGGCGTCGAACTCGTGCCCGGCTCGGGCGCGCCGAACCCGTGGCTGTTCCCGGGCGCGGCGTTGCACGACGAACTGGCGCGCTGGAGCGCGGCGGGCCTCGACACGGGCCTGATCCTGGCGAGCGCCACGCGCGGCGCCGCCAGCGCGCTGGGACAGGCCGCCGAGCGCGGTCAGCTCACGGTGGGGCGGGTGGCCGACATTCTGGTCGTGAGCGGTGATCCCACCGACTCGCTGGCGTCCTTGCGCTCGCCCGAGATCGTCGTCGTCCGCGGCACCGTGCTCGAGCGCGACGAACTGGACGAAGTGGTCGAAACGGCGCGCGCGGAATCGGCGGCGCGGCGGCGCGAGAAGTCGGCCGAGCTGATCGTCGATGCGCCGGACTTGCCCGAGGGTCACGTCGTTCTGTCGGGACGCGTGCACACCACCGCTCTCGAGCGCACGGTGACGGCCGAGCGCTTCGCCGTGGTGCGCACCGAGGAGGGCTCGATCGTCTACGTCGCGCGCGTCGTCTACCCCGACGAGGAAGGACTGCGGCGCGTGATGCACGTGTCGCAGACGATCGGCGCCAACGGAAGGTTGCAGGGCTTCGAGATCCGTGTCACGTCGGGCAACGACCTCCTGGTCGCCGAAGGAATTTTCGTCGCGGGTTCGCTGCGCGTGCGGCGCCGCTTGAACGACCTGCCCGTTCAGATCGACAGCACGCGCGAACGCGTTCGCGCGATCGACGTGGGTAGCGTGACGACCGTCTTGGCGTTGGGGCAACTCGAGGAGACGAGCGAGTTCCCGGTCATGGTCTTCGGCGAGACGCTCGAACCCCAGGTGGCGAACTGGACGCAAGGGCGCGATGCGCGCGGCGTCTGGCAGGTGACGACGCACCGCGGACGGCAGGCGTACCAACTGGACGAGCTGGGCGCGCCGGCGCAGGTGCAGGTGGTCGAGGGGCGCGCGCTGCGGACGACGCTGCTCGACGAGCGTGACGCGTACGGCGGTCCGGGCTTGCCCCCGCCGGCCTGGGATCTTTCCCCGGCGGCGGTCGAAGCCGAGGCGCCGCGCCCCGAGGACGACGACGTGCCGGACGACGACGTGCCGGACGACGACGTGCCGGACGACGACGTGCCGGACGACGACGGCGACGGCCGATGACGGAGCCCGTCGGCGAGCGCTACTCCTCGCCCGAGAACCGAGCCGTGCCGCTGGCGGCACCGGGCGAGTTCGCGCCCCTCGCGCTGGGGCCGCTCTCGATCTGGCCGCCGGTCGTCTTGGCGCCGATGGCGGGCGTCACGAACTTCGCCTTCCGCTCGCTCTGCCGCGAGTTCGGCGCGGGTCTCTACGTGTCGGAGATGATCACCGCGCGCGGGTACCTGATGGACAACCGGCTGACGAAGAAGCTGGCCAGTTCGGGGCCCGAGGAACACCCGCGCTCGGTGCAGATCTACGGCGCCGATCCCGTCGACGTCGGCGAGATGGCGCGCGCCTTGGTCGACGAGGGCGTCGAGCACATCGACATGAACTTCGGGTGTCCGGTGCCGAAGGTGACGCGCGCCGGCGGCGGCAGCGCGATCCCGGTCAAGCCGCGCTTGCTCGCGCGTTTGGTGCGCGCCGCCGTCTGGGGTGCCGGCGACGTGCCCGTCACGATCAAGGTGCGCAAGGGCATCTCGAGCGAGCTCTTGACGTTTCTCGACGCGGGCCGCGTGGCCGAGGCCGAAGGCGCTGTCGCGATCGGCTTGCACGGGCGCACGGCGGCGCAGCTCTACGCGGGCGAAGCCGACTGGACGGCGATCGCCGAACTGGTCGACGTCGTCTCGATCCCCGTGCTTGGCAACGGCGACGTGTGGGAGAGCTTCGACGCCTTGCGCATGTTGCGCGCGACCGGTTGCCGGGGCGTGATCGTCGGGCGCGGCTGCTTGGGCCGCCCGTGGTTGTTTCGCGAGTTGAGCCAAGCCTTCGACGGCGTCGAACCCGATCCGCCGCCGAACCTAGGCGCGGTGATCGAGATCATGGTCGACCACGCAGAGCGCCTCGTCGACTTCTTCGGCGACGAGATGGGCATGCGTCAGATGCGCAAGTGGTGCGGCTGGTACACGATCGGCTTCCGCGGCGCCGCGCGCGTGCGCGGCGAGCTCGTGCGGGTCACCTCGATCGCGGAGATGCGCGCGGCGCTCGCGACGCTCGACCCCGCGCTCGAGTTTCCGCGGACGGCGTTGCGCGCGCACCGCGGCAAGGGCGCGAAGCAACAGCGCGTGACCTTGCCCGAGGGCTTCCTCGACGATCGCGACGACGACACGCCGCCCAAGGGACCGCGCACGCCCGAGGAGATTCGGGCGTGGGAGAAAGCGCTCTCCGGTGGTTGACGCGCGGCGCGTGGTGGTGCTCGGCGCCGGTGCCGCAGGGCTCTGGGCGGCGGCGCGCGCAGCCGAGCTCGGGGCGCAAGTAACGGTGCTCGAGAAGACCGCGCGCGCGGGGACGAAGATCCTGGCGTCGGGCGGGACGCGCTGCAATCTGACGACGACGCTCGGTCCGCTCGAGGCGGCGGCGTTGTTCGGCGAGCGTGGGCGGCGCTTCTCGCGCCGCGCGCTCCAGAACCTCACGCCCAGCGACGTGCGCGCGCGCTTCGCCGCGCTCGACGTCCCGACGGTCGAGGCGCCGCTAGAGAAGATCTTCCCCGCCAGCGATCGCGCGCGCGACGTGCGTGACGCGCTCTTGGGCTGGGCGACGCGCTCGGGCGCGACGTTCGTGTTCGAGGCACACGTCAACGCGCTCGAGCGAGGGAACGGCGAGTGGATCGTGCGCACGACGACGGGCGACGCGTTCCGGGCGGACCGCGTGCTCGTCGCCGTCGGCGGCAGGAGCTATCCCAAGAGCGGCACGACCGGCGATGCGTACGCCTGGCTCCGTTCGCTCGACCTGCCGCTGGTCGAGCCGGTGCCCGCGCTCGTGCCCTTGACCTCGCCGGCACCCTGGGTCGCCGAGATGACGGGCATCGCCTGGGAGTCCGCGGTCGTGCGCGCCCAGGACGCCGATGGCCGCCGCCTGGCCGAGCGTACGCGCCCGATCGTGTTCACCCATCACGGCGTCAGCGGTCCCGGCGCCATGGACGTCTCCGAAGCCGTGGCGCGCGGGCTCGCGACGGAGCTGGTCGTCGATCTCGTACCCGACGTCGAACGCGAGGAACTGCGCCGCCGCCTGATGGACCTCGGCCGTACGGCCGGCGCGACGAAGCTGGCGCGCGCGGTGGGGGGCATCGTCGAGGACGTCTTGCCGCGCAAGCTGGCGCGAGCCGTGTTGAACCAGGCCGAGCTCGGCGACGAGCGCGCGGGCGAACTCGACAAGCGCCGACGACACCTCTTGGTCGAAGCGCTGCGCGGCTTCCGCGTCCCCGTCGACGGGACGCGCGGTTGGGCGCACGCCGAGGTCACGGCGGGGGGCTTGGCGCTCAGCGCCGTCGACCCGAGCTCGATGGCGGTGCGCGGCGTGGAAGGCCTCTTCGTCGCGGGCGAGGTCCTCGACCTACAGGGACCGATCGGCGGGCTCAACTTCCAAGCGGCCTGGGCGACGGCGGAGCTGGCGGCCGTCGCGCTGGGGCGCTAGTTGGCTAGTTTGCTAGTCGAACGCGCCGAAGTCGCGCATGACGCGCACGAGCACCGCCCGCACGCGCGTACGGTCGGACACGAGTTGATCGCGTCGACGCAGCGCCTTCGTCCACAGCGCTTCGTCCTTCAAGCGCTTCGCCAGGTCGTCGAGCCACGCGTCGCGTTCGTCCACGCCGGGTAGCTCCAGGCGGGCGGGATCCGACGCGACCGTTTCCCAGAGCCCGTGTAGGTTGAGCAGCACGCCGCCGAAGCCGTTGCGATCGAAGGGCTCGCCGTCGAGGTACGTGTCCGCCAAGGCCTCGCGCAGCGAGCGGTAGCGCCGCGCGCGGACGAACAGCTCGCCGACCTTTGCGTAGGTCGGGTCCTGCTGCCGTACGGGGATCGGCGCGCGCACCTTGCGGTAGTCCAGGACCGTGTGCAGCACGCCCAGGATATCGACGTCCGGCATCTCCATCGTGGCGCCCGAGTTCCAGGCGTCGTAGAGCGTCACGCCGGGATAGACGCCGCCTAGTCGATCGGTGTACGCATGTCCGAAGGCGGCGAGCACGGTGCGCTCGGCCCCGTCGTCGAGGCGTCCGAGCAAGAGCGCGTGCGCGAGGTCGAAGTCGGGCACGAGCCCGCGCAACGCGTTGCGGAAGACGCGATCGGTGTCGTCCACGTCGCTGTGCTTGCGCAGCGTGCCCCTGGGCCAGTCCCAGCTCCACGCCCGCTCCGGTTGGCGCGAGCTCTGCGTCGGCAGGAAGCGTCGCCGCGCCGCTTCGACCTCCTTCGAATCGGGCGCCAGCGAACGCCGCGGGATGATCTGCGCCGGCGCGTGCGTCTCGCAGTCGAAGTGCGGGATCGGCGCGGGCGGCGGGCTCAGGCCGGGGTCCACGCTGGCGTTGTCGACCAGGTAGGCGACGAGCTGGCCTTGGAACGTGCCGGCGTGTCGCGCCTCGAACCCGAACCACTCGACGACCTCCCGGCGCGCGTCGGGCGCGAGCCGTTCGTACGCGGCGCGCACTTCCGCATCGGTGGCGTCAGCGCCCTGCCAGGGAAGCGTGGTCAGGACGAGGCTGAGAACCAAGGTGGTGGTCATGTCACTCAAGATCGCCAATCTTTGCGCCACGTGCACCTGGCGTCTCCCCGAGAGCGGGGTAGGTTTGAACTGGAACGGGTTTTCACGCCCCCCGGGAGCAGCGGCCGGCGGGACTCCACCCAGGAGCCCCGCGTCCGGCCCCTCACGCGGACGAAGGGGGCCGAGGACCCGTTTTTTTCGCTAGTCGCCGTCGTCGTCGCTGCCCCGGCGACGTCGTCGGCGACGGCGTCGCCCGCGTCGGTTGTCGGCGCGAATCTCTTCGAGTTCGGCGTTCCCGAGGGCGAGCGCTTTGCGATAGCGCTCGACCCAGCCTTCGTAGACGTCCCAACCCTGGCCCCAGGCCGCGCTGCGCAGTTTGAAGAGCCGCAGGGAGTCGACGAAGTCGTCGCCGTGCATGAACAGCACCGGGCGGAAGCGCTTCGACTGCGGCTGCGTGAAGCGCACCTGGTTGGCGATGATGCGCCGCGCGCGTTCGGCCAGCCGGCGCGGCAGTCGCGCGGGGTTCGTGAAGCTCTCCATCATCTCGCTCGCGACCGAGGAGAGGTCCGCCCGCGCCGCGCCGTGGCGTGCGCCGAGCTGATCGACCTGCCACTCGATCGCGCGCAGGAAGAGCGCCGCGACCAAGACGTCGTTGGAGGGCGGATCACCGGCGTGGACCTCGGCGTCGACGGCTTCGAGCAAGCGCCAGAAGCTCTCGGTCTTCTCGGGCGCGTGGTTCCCCGCCACCAGGAACTCGTCGATCGACGGCAGGAGCACGCGCAGTGCGCCCGATTTCCGCATCATGCGGAACGCGCCCAACGCGGTGCCCGAGCGCAGGAGCCGCAGGATCTCTTCGGCGACCCGCGGCGTCGCCGAGCGCACCAGTTCGTCGACGTGCGTCTGCATCGCGTCCCAGGTCGCGTCCTCGATGCGAAAGCCCAGCCGGGTCGCGAACTTGATCGCGCGCAGGATGCGCACCGGATCCTCGGCGAAGCGCACCTCGGGATCGCCGATCGTGCGCAGCACGCCGGCCTCCAGGTCCGCCAGACCGCCGACGTGATCCAGGATCGTCTCGGAGTTCGGGTCGTAGAACAGGCCGTTGACCGTGAAGTCCCGACGCCGCGCGTCCTGTTCCGCGGTGCCGTACTCGTTGTCCTCGACGATCAAGAGGTCGGAGTCGCCCGTCGTCGGCGAGGGCTCGCTGCGGAACGTCGAGGTCTCGATCACGTGCTGACCGTAGACGATGTGCACCAGCCGAAAGCGCCGACCGATGATGCGCCCGTTCCGGAACAACCGCTTGATCTGCCGCGGATGCGCCGACGTCGCGATGTCGAAGTCCTTCGGCTTGCGCCCGAGCAACAGGTCGCGCACGCAGCCACCGACCAGGTAGGCCTCGTGCCCGTTGCGTTGCAGCCGCGAGAGCACGCGCAACGCGTCCTGATCGATCAGCGCGAGTGGAATTGTCTCGTCGAACTCGCCTTCGTCGACCGCGAGCCCGGCGTGCGCCGTGGCGGGGTCGTCGTCGAGCTCGTCGTCATCATCGTCGAGCTCGTCGTCGTCATCGTCGTCGTCGAGCTCGTCGTCGTCGTCGTCGAGCTCGTCATCTGCGTCCAGCACGTCGAACTCGTCCTCTTCGAGTTCGTCGTCGCCGGGGTGGTTGGAAGAACGGGGCATGAATCTAGAAAGAGTTGTCCTTGGGATAGGACCCGATGGCGACGAGCACCAGGAGCAGGGCGAGCACGCCCAGTCCGATCAGGACGATCGTTCCGATTCCCATGTCTTGGAGTCCTGGCCTAGAGTCCCGCGCCGCCGGGAGCGCGATAGACCAGCACCGCGCGTTGGCCCATCTCGCCGGGCAGTTCGTGTTCCCAGACGGTGTCGAGCCGGAAGCCGAGGCGTTCGGCCTCGCGCTCGGCTCCGCGAATCTCGCGCGACCACGACGGGCCCTTCAGCATGACGAGATCGACCAGGCTGTGCCGCACCTTGCGCAGCGTCCGCACGTTCTCGCGGACGGAGCTGACGGCGCGCATGAAGACGACCTCGTAGCGGTTGCGTGCCAGGTGGTCCTCGGCGCGCTCGGGCAGGCAGACGGCGTTGGTGATGCCCATCGCCTCGATCGTCTCCTGGACGAAGCGGGCCTTCTTGCCGACCGAATCCAGCAGGACGACTTTGGTGTCGCGTTCGGCCAGAGCGATCGGCACGCCCGGATAGCCGCCGCCCGTGCCGATGTCGAGCACGCTGCGGCCCAGCAGCGAGACGACGCGCATCGCGCGCCAGGCGTCCAAATAGTGCTTCGCGGCGACCTCGCGCGGCTCGACGATCTTGGTCAGGTTCAGCCGCGTGTTGCCGTCCAGGACCAACAGCGCGTGTTCCGCGCAGCGATCGAGGAAGCTGGGCGGCAGGCCCTCTTCCATGGTGAAGGCCCACTCGAGCGCGGAGCGCACCTCGTCGAACGCGGGGAGCGTGTGGCCCTCGAAGGCGATCACTTCCTCGGGCTCTTCCGGCTGCGCCTCGGCCGCGGGTTCGACGTCGTCCGGTCGTTCGGTGGGACCGGAGGCGCCGGTGTTCGGAACCTCCGGCGTCGCGTCGTCGGGGTTCACGAGGGGCGGCATGGGGGAGAGAGGGAGTGGCAGGGCACGAGGGATTCGAACCCCCAACCTACTGATTTGGAATCAGTCGCTCTACCGATTAGGAGCTAGTGCCCTCTGGTTGGTGCCTGAGGGGGGAGTCGAACCCCCACTCCCATGACAGGAACATGGACCTGAACCATGCGCGTCTACCAATTCCGCCACCCAGGCATCGGGCGGGAGAAGCTACGCCCGCCGGGGGGCACTGGCAAGCGCTTCTCGCATGTTCTTGGCCGCGCGCTAGGCTGGTCGGCCTCATGGCTCGCCCTCAGGAACGTCGTTCGATCGCGGTCAACCGCAAGGCGCGCCACCTCTACCACCTGCTCGACGAGCTTGAGTGCGGGATCCAACTGCGCGGCACCGAGGTCAAGAGCCTGCGCGCCGGCCACTGCTCGCTGCAAGAGGCCTATGGCCGCCTGCGTCGCGGCGAGCTCTACCTCGTGGGCGCCACGATCCCCGTCTACTCCCACGGCAACGTCCACAACCACGAGCCCGCGCGCGAGCGCAAGCTCCTCGCCCACCGCCGCGAGCTCGCCAAGTGGGAGCAGGCCGTCAAGGAGAAGGGCACCACGATCGTGCCCCTCGAGATCTACTTCCAGAAGAGCCTGGTCAAGGTCACCCTGGCCCTGGCCCGCGGCAAGAAGCTCTTCGACAAGCGCGAGGACCAGAAGGCCCGCGATGCCAAGCGCGACATCGACCGCGAGCTCACGCGCCGCCGCTGAAGGTTTCGCCGCGCCAGCCCCTGGCGCCAGCCCGCCCTCGGACCTATCCTTCCCCCTAGACCTCAGGGGGCGCACTGGTTTCGACCGGTTTCGAGTCACCCGGGGGCTGCGCGTCGGGGGTCCGAGAGTCCCCGTAAAATCCTTCCCGGAAAGGCAACTTCAATTGCCAACAACTACGCAATCGCCGCCTAGAGAACCTAGGTAGCCGTCCTCCGAGGGAGTGCCCGTGGCCCTCGAAGGACGACATCAACGGGCTGGTCGAGACGCTCCGCCTGGCGGCAACGCGACGAGAACTCAGCGAGGCTGGTCCCATCCGAGCGCGTCCGAGCGCGCGGCCGGGACGAGAACCAAATCCCGGACTACACGCGTAGACGCCTCCGAGCGAACGATTCCGGCACGCGGGTTCGATTCCCGCCGCCTCCACCTCTCTCGACTGACCTTCGCCCGGTTTCGTGGACACCCCCGATAGCGCGGATGCGCGAGGATGTTCACCATGCCGAGACGGAAACGACGGAGCTTCAGCAAGGCCCAGAAGGCGGACGCAGTCCGCTTGGTCAGACAGGTCGGGAATCTGGCCAAGGTCGCGCGCGACCTCGACTTGACCGAGACGGCCCTCCGGAACTGGGTGAAGCAAGCTGACATCGACGAAGGTCGGGGTCCCGACGGGGCCCTGACGAGCGAAGAGCGAGCTGAGCTGACTCGCCTACGCCGTGAAGTTCGCATCCTGAAGGAGGAGCGCGAGTTCGCAAAAAAGGCCGCCGCCTTCTTCGCCATAGAGATGGATCCGCCTTCGAGGTGATCCAGGCGGAGAAGGCCAATCATCCTGTTGCACTCATGTGCCGCGTGCTCGGCGTTTCGCCGAGTGGCTTCCACGCCTGGCAGGCTCGGACGCGCTGCACGCGAGACCTCGATGACGAGAGACTCGAGTCCAGGATTCGGGTGATCCACGAGACTAGCCCGGTTCCCTCACCAGGGTCTTTGTTGATCGCCTGAAGCCGCCGATCGCC
>JBBDIB010000074.1:0-17000 GCA_040880665.1 Planctomycetota bacterium | reverse complement strand
CCCCCCCCCCCCCCCCCCCCCCCCCCCCCCCCCCCCCCCCCCCCCCCCCCCCTCGTGCGTTGTTGGGGTAGGTTTGCGGGGCGCGCTGCGTCCCCACCGGCGTCCAGGTGTGCTAGCGTTCCTGACCCAAGGAATTCCCCCGACAAGAGTAGCCCCATGCGCCCGATCCTCCTTCCGCTCCTGATCCTCTCCGCCGCGTTCGCGCCCCGCCTCGACGCGCAGTTCGCGAAGTCCGCCGCCGCCAACCTCGAACTGTCCGACGGTGCCGGCGCGGAGGTCCAGGTCAAGTTGGCCGCCACGGCCGACGCGGTCTACGCCAGTTGGTACGACAGCGACCCGGCCGGTTCGCCCGCCTTCGGGTACGACGTGCGCCTGCAACGGCTCGACGCGGCCGGCAACCAAGCCTGGCCCGCCGGAGGCGTCCTGGTCGCCGACCGCGGCTTCTCCTCCACGCAGGACTACGGCCTCGCCGTCGACGCGGGCGGTGACGCCTACCTGGCCTTCCGCGACGATCGCCAGAGCGGCACGCAGATCACCGCGGCGCGGATCGATGCCGCCGGCCAAGCGGTCTGGGGCGCAACCGGTGTGCAAATCACCAGCACGACCGACTTCGTCGCGGCGCCGAAGATCGCCGTGACGACGACGGGCACGGTCTTCGTCGCTTGGACCCAGAGCAGCACGCTGCGGCTGCGGCGACTCGACGGCGCCGGCGCCTTCCAGGGCAGCGAGATCGTCCTGTCTTTGGGCGGCGGGTCGCTCTTCCTCGCGGACCTGGGCTCGACGCCGAACGACACGGTCGTCGTCTCCTGGATCTCGCAGGTCGGCGGGTTCTTCGGGCCGCGCCACCTCTATGCGCAGAGCTTCTCGAGCACCGGCACCGAACTGTGGACGCCCGGCGGCGTGCCGCTCGAGACCACGAACTCGCTCCAGATCGGGAACTTCCCCGCGTTGACGGTCGACGCCGCCGGCGGCGCGTACTTCGCGTGGTACGGAGTCGGCCCGCTCGAGTGCTACGTGCAACACGTCCTTGCGAACGGCACGACCGCCTATGGACCGGCACCGGTCGCCGTCTCCACGGACGTGACGCGCGTGCGCGTCGGCCCGAGCCTCGCGATCGAACCGTCGAGCGGACTGCCGATCGTCTTTTGGACCGAGCAGAACGGCACGCAGAGCCAAGCGGGCTTGCGCGCGCAACGCTTCGACGCCACCGGCGCGCGCCTCTTCGGCCCCGAAGGTCTCGACCTCGTCCCGCTGAGCGCGAACACCGTCCGCAGCATCACGGCCGTCGCGACCGCCGGCGGCGCGCGCGGCCTGTGGATCGGCGGCCCGAGCTTCGCCAACGACCAAGTCAGCAGCGTGCTCGTCGGCAACGCGGGCACCGTGCTGCAGCCGCCGAGCGTCTTGGCTTCGACCCCGTCCGAGAAGGACGACCTGGCCGGTACCCCCGGGCCGCTCGGTGACGTGATCGCCGCCTGGCACGGAACCGAGTCGGGTGACCAAGGCGTCCACGCGCAGAACGTGACCGTGGCGGGTGCCCTCGGCCCGCAGGCCGGCGTGCTTCCGCGCACCGGCGCCGGCAACCAGGAGGCCTACAGCGCGAGCGGTGGCGCGCTGGGAACCCTGGTCTCGATGGAGGTCGACCTCGGCTCCTCGGGGTACCCCTTCGCGCTCGTCCTCGGCTACCTGCACGCCGCGTCGATTCCCTTCGCCGGTCAAACGATCCTGGCCGACATCACCAGCGCCGAGGTGCTGCACCTCGCGGTGCAAGCGGGCGCTCCCCTCGCGACGTTCAGCGCGCTCGTGCCGAACGACCCGAGCCTGTGCGGCACCGTGGTGCGCACACAGGGCGTCATGTTGTCGCCGGGCCAACCGTTCTTGCTGACGAACGCGCGTGACATCTACCTCGGCGTCGACTGAACGCGCGGGTTCGTACGCCTCAGCGCGCGCGAATCTTGACGCGTTCGCCGATGTCGTCGAGCATGCGACGCAATTCGTCGAAGCTCGGGTGGCGTAGGCGCATCCAACCGTTGGCCATGTAGCCGGCTTCGACCGGTTGCGTGGCCGACCCGACGGGCGGCAGGTGCCAGTCGATCAAAGACTCGGCATAGCGCCGACGGACCTCGTCGACGCCGTCGATCGCGACGACGCGCCCGTCCTGATCGGGTCGCAGCGCGATCATGCCGGCCGCGAAGCGTCGCGACGGGCGCGCGTCGGTGTGGCCGTGCACGACCAGTTGCGCCCACTCGCGGTAGAGATCGAGATCGTTCGCCGCGCCGTAGAGGTCCCAGACCATCACGCCGGGCGGGCGACAGCCGATCTCGGAGAACTTGAGCCCCTTGGGGCCGAAGAACCACTCCATGTGCGTCGCCGAGGTCGCGACCTCGAGTTCGGTCAAGACGCGCCGACCCAGCGCGCGCACTTCGGAGTAGCGCGCGTCATCGACCTCGTTCGTCGTGACGATCTGCGGCGAGATCCAGCGCGTGCGCATCGCCTCGAGCACGCCGGGGTAGTAGTGCGAGACGAACTCGTGCGCGACCTGGCCCTCGATCGCGAGGGTGTCCCAAAAGCCTTCGTGACCCTCGACGAACTCCTCGACGGCGACGGAGCCGCCCTGCCCCATGTGACAACCGGCCAACGCGGCGAGCAACGCGTCCTCGTCGTCGACGCGCGAGGTACCCGCGGCGCCGGCGCCGTCGCGCGGCTTCACGATCAAGGGGTAGCCGACCTCGTCCGCGAAGGCGCGCGCCTCCTCGATCGTCGCGGCGCCGGTCGAGCGCGCGGTCGGGACGTCGGCAACGCGCAAGGCCTCCTTCATCGCCGGCTTGTCGCGGCACAGCCAGGCGGTCTTCGACGAGGTGCCGGGGATGGTGCAGGCTTCGCGCACGTGCGCGGCGGGCAGGATGTGCGCTTCGACGGTGGCCTCGAGGCGGTCGACCCATTCGCGTGCCTGCACGCGCTGGACGGCAGCGTGCAGCGCGGTCGCGTTGGTCACCGACGACACGCGCTCGTAGCCCGCCAGCCAGCCGCGCAGCTCGTGATCGAGCGTCTCCGGCGACGCCTCGCCGATCCCGGTGACGCGCGCTCCGACCGCGGCAAGGGCGCGCACGAACTCGCGCTGGTTCTTCGGGAAGGCGGGCTCGACGAAGAGGACGTGCATGGTCATCGAGGCAGTTTCAGGATGTGACGATAGAGGCGCACGTACTCTTCCGAGCGGTGCTCCCACGAGACGTCTTGCGCCATGCCGTTTTGGACCAAGCGCGCCCAAGCCGCGGGTTCCCGCCAGACCTCGAGCGCGTGCCCCACCGTCGCCAACAGCGCGTCGGCCGTGAAGTCGTAGAACACGAACCCCGTGCCCGAAGACTCGGTCGGATCCCAGCGCTGGACCGTGTCCGCCAATCCACCGGTGTGTCGCACCAAGGGCACGGTGCCGTAGGCGAGGCTGTACATCTGGTTCAAGCCGCAGGGCTCGTAGCGCGACGGCATCAGGAAGAGATCCGCGCCGGCTTCGATCTGGTGCGCCAGCTCTTCGTTGTAGCCGAAGTAGACGCCGACGCGCGTCGGGAAGGTGTCGCGCAACCACTGGAAGTACGCCTCGTAGCGCTGTTCGCCACTGCCCAGCACGACCAAGCGCACGTTCTCGCGCTGCAGCACGACGGTCAGGATCTCGGGCAACAGTTCGAAGCCCTTCTGCGCGGTCATGCGCGACACGACGCCCATGACGAGCGCATCGTCGTCGCTCGCTAGATCGAAGCGATCCAAAAGGGCGCCGCGGCAGATGCGCTTGCCCGACAGGTCGTCGGCCGAGTAGTTCGCGGCCAGGTAGCCGTCCTTGGCGGGATTCCACTCCTCCGCGTCGATGCCGTTGGTGATCCCCACCAACCGATCGGAGCGCGTGCGCAGCAGCTCGTCCATGCCCATGCCGTGTTCGGGCGTCTGGATCTCGCGCGCATAGGTCTCGGAAACGGTCGAGAGGAAGTCGGCGTACAGCACGCCCGTCTCGAGCAGCGACACGTGCCCCGCCTGCAGGTGATCCTGATGCAGCAACGGTCGCGCCTCGGACAACCCCATCAACTCGACCGCGTCGGCCGGGAACACGCCTTGGTAGCCGAGGTTGTGGATCGAGAGCAGTGTCCGCGTGTCACGGAACAACGTGTCCCACGCGTAGCGCGTCCGCAAGAGGAGCGGGATCAACGCCGCGTGCCAGTCGTTCGCGTGGAACACGTCGGGGGCCCACGACGTGCGTTGACAGTACTCGATGGCGGCGCGCGCGAACGCCGCCCAACGCAGCGGTTCGTCGGCGTCGTCGGTGTAGTAGTTGTCGCGATGCCAGAGCCTGGGGCAGTCGAGGAACGTGACCGCGAGCGGCGTTCCGTCCGCGCGCTCGGAGTTCGGCAGCGGCGCCTGGCGAGCGATGATGCGGCACAGGTCGCCGGGCAGCTCCAGCTCCAGCTCCGGCGTCTCACGATCGACCTCGGCGTCGAACGACACCGCGCGCAGCATTCGGTAGGCGGGCAGGATCACGCGCACGTCGTGCCCCGCTCGGTGCAGCGCGCGAGCCAGCGCTGCGACGACATCTGCCAGCCCGCCCGTCTTCGCGAAGGGTGCGACCTCCGAGGAGACGAGAGCGATCTTGAGCGGGCGCGAGGAAGCGACGGAGTTCGAAGGAGGCATCGTGGGTCGAGGAGTCTAACCCCGAAGGCGTCAGGGTGAAGAAGCGGGAAGTGGCGTGTCGCCGCCCGTACGACCAAGGCAGGGCGCGGGATCCCAAGTGCGCCCGATTCGGCGGCGGACGGCGTGGCTGGGCGTTCGAGCGTCGCCACCCTCGACCGGAATCCGTACGATGCCGCGCTCCATGCGAACCGCAGTCTTCGTCGCCCCCTACGCGCTCGAGAGCACGCTGCGCTTCTTGCGCGCGACGATCGCGCTCGAGGGCGTGCGCGTCGGCGTCATCTCGACCGAGAGCGAAGCCACGGTCGCCGCCCGCCTCTCGGCCGAGGATCGCGGCCGCATCGAGGCCTTCGAGCGGGTCGAGGACGCGAACGACGCGACGGAGTTGGGCCACGCGGTCGAGCGCATCGCACGACGCTTGGGCGGACGCGTCGACGCGCTGCTCGGCATCCTCGAACCCCTGCAGGAAGCGCTGGCTCGGGTGCGCGAACGGTTCGGCATCCGCGGCATGGACGCCGGCGAGGCGCGCGCCTTCCGCGACAAGGCGCACATGAAAGAGGTGCTGCGCGCGAACGGGCTGCCCTGTGCGCGCCACGCGCTCGCGACCAGTCCGGCGCAAGCGCTCGCGTTCGCCGAGCAGCTCTTGCCGCTCGTCGCCAAGCCGCCCGCCGGCGCCGGCGCCAAGGACACGTTTCGCGTCGATCATCGCGACCAGCTCGCGGCGTGGGTGCAGGCGCTGCCGCCGACGCCCGCGAAGCCGCTGCTGCTGGAGGAGTTCGTGCAGGGTCGCGAGTTCTCGTTCGACTCGGTCTCGCTGGCGGGTCAGCACGTCTTCCACTCGATCTCGACCTACGCGCCGACGCCGCTCGAGGTCATGGAAGCCCCGTGGATCCAGTGGACGGTGCTCTTGCCGCGTTCGATCGACGGCGACGAGTTCGCCGCGATCAAGGACGCCGGTCCGCGCGCGCTGTCGGCGCTTGGGATGGTCAGCGGCATGACGCACATGGAGTGGTTTCGCCGCGACGACGGCTCGATCGCGATCAGCGAGGTCGCGGCGCGCCCGCCCGGCGCGCAGTTCACCAGCCTGATGTCGTACGCCCACGACCACGACTTCTATCGCGCCTGGGCCGAGATCGGCGTGTTCGAGCGCTTCGATCCGCCCGAGCGCCGTTTCGCCACGGGCGCCGCCTACCTGCGCGGTCAAGGCATCGGGCACGTCACGAGCGTCGCCGGTGTCGAAGCGGTGCAGCGCGAACTTGGCGACCTGATCGTCGAGGCGCAGCTTCCGCGCCAGGGCCAACCGAAGGCCTCCAGCTACGAGGGCGAGGGCTACGTGATCCTGCGCCATCCCGACACGAACGTCGTGCGTGAAGGGCTCGAGCGCGTCGTCGCGCTCTTGCGCGTCCACTTGGGCCGAGTCGGTTGAACCGCCGCTTGCGACGATGAAGGTCCTCTTGCTCTCCCCCGGCTTTCCCGCCGACATGCCGCTCTTCACGCGCGGGCTGAAGCGCAGGGGCGCCACGGTCCTGGGCGTCGGCGACCAGCCGAAAGCCGGCTTGGCGCGCGACGTCGCCGCAGCGCTCGACGCCTACCTCTGGGTGCCCGAGCTCTGGAACGAGGAAGCGACGATCGGCAGCATCGCGCACTGGCTGTCCGAGCACCGCGTCGAGGTCGATCGGGTCGAGTGCTTGTGGGAGCCCGGCGTGATGCTGGCCGCGAAACTCCGCGCGCGGTTCGGCCTCTCGGGCGTGGACGCGGCCCAAGCGCACGCGTTCCGCGACAAGGAGACGATGAAGCAAGTCTTGGACGCGGCGGGCATTCGCACGCCGCACCACTACCGCGCGTCGACGAAACAAGCGGTCAAGGAGGCCGCCGAGCGCATCGGCTTCCCCGTGATCGTCAAACCGATCGACGGCGCGGGCTCGGCCGACACGTACACGGCGCGCTCGTGGGACGAACTGGATCGCGCGTTGGCGCTCGTCGAGCACGTGCCCGAGGTCTCGGTCGAAGAGTTCATCGAGGGCGAGGAGTACACCTATGACACGCTCTCGAGCGACGGCGAGGTCCTCTACGAGAACGTGTGCTGGTATCGCCCGAAGCCGCTCTTCACGCGCCTCAACCCGTGGGTCAGCCAGCAGGCGGTGTGCCTGCGCGACATCGAGACGCCCGAGATTCGGGTCGGCGTCGAGCTCGGTCGCCGCGTGCTGCGCGCGCTCGGCTATCGCACGGGCTTCGCGCACATGGAGTGGTTTCGGAACGCCGCGGGCGAAGCGATCTTCGGCGAGATCGGCGCGCGCTCGCCGGGCGGTCGTTTGACGCACGGCATGAACCTGTCGGCCGATATCGACGTCTTCGAGGGCTGGGCCGAGATCGTTTGCACCGGCCGGCTGACGCAAGACACGACCAAGCGCTACAACGCCGCGCTGGTGTTCAAGCGGGCACAGGGCGACGGTCGGCACATCGCGCGCATCGAGGGCCTCGAGCGCGTCCTGGCCGACCACGGCGAACACGTCCCGCTGATCGACCTCGTTCCGATCGGCATGCCGCGGCGCGACTGGCGTCAAGTGGTGACCGGCGATGGCTGGATGGTCGCGCGGCACCCCGACCTCGACACGGTGTTGCACATCGCCAATCGCTTGGCGTCCGAGGTACGCGTCATCGCCGGATGAAGAGCGCATCGGGGGCGCGCCCGATCCTGCTGCTCGGGCCCCAGGGCGAGACGCCGACGTTGGACACCGCGCTCGAGCGCCTCGGCGTGCTCGGCCCCGTCGCGACGATCACGGCCGGCTGGCAAGAGCTCGAGGTCGAGGACCAGGCGCTCAGCGAGCACCTGGAGGGCCGCGCGCGGAACCTCGAGCTGTTCGCGCGCACCGAGCGGCTGTTCGCGGAGGACAGCGAGGTACGCGCGCTGCTCCACGAGCGCTACGACCGCTTGCGCGAGCTGCAAGAGCTCTACCGCCTGCGCCTCGCGCCGCAGCTCGCCGCGTGCCGCGCGCTCTTCGCGCGCACCGACGCGGCGTCGCCCGACGACTTGGTCGGGCCCGAGATCGAGGACGCGCTCGACGACGTGCGCGCGCTCGACGCGCATCACCTCGCGCGCACGGCACGGCTCGACGCGGAGATCCACGGACGCATCGGCGACCGCGGCTCGATTCGCCGACACACCGACGAGTTGCGCCGCCAACTCGAAGACGTCGAAGCGATCTGCATCGCTGGCGGGCACGTCGGGATCCTGTTGAACCGGCTGCGCGTCTACCGCGTGCTGGACCTCGCTCCCGCCCTGCCGATCGTCGCCTGGTCGGCGGGCGCGATGGCGCTCGCGACGCGCATCGTGTTGTTCCACGACTCGCCGCCGCAGGGTCCCGGCGATGCCGAGGTCTACGCGTCGGGGCTCGGGCTGGTGCGCGGCGTCGTGCCGTTGCCGCACGCGCGCCACCGCTTGCGCTTGGACGACGCCGAGCGCGTCGCGCTCTTCGCGCGTCGTTTCGCGCCCGACTTCGCGGCCGCGCTCGACGGCGGCGAGTCGCTCCTCGGCACCGCCGGCGGCAGCGCTTGGCGGCCGTGCGAGCACACGCGCCGGCTCACGGCGACCGGCGCCGTCGTCACGGGAGGTGCTGCGTGAACGCGACCGCCGTCGTCCAAGAGCTGGTCGAGAGCGCGCGCACCGGCGACCTCGAACGCGTGTTCGCCGCCAAGCGCTTCCCCATCGTCGGCGACGGCTGGGCGCTCTTCGTCTATCGCGGCGAGGCCGACCAGGTGCTCTTGCACCACTGGATCTTCGGGCTGGCCTCGGCGATGCCGTTCCAACGCATCGTGGGCACGGACGTCTGGACGCTCGAGCTCGAGCTGCAGCACGCGGCGCGCGTCGAGTACAAGCTCGAGATCGTCGCGGGCGGCCAGCAGCGGCTCGTGCAAGACCCACTCAACGACCAACTGGCGCGCGATCCCTTCGGCGCGAACTCCGTCGTCACCGGCCCCGGCTACGTCGATCCCGAATGGGCGGAGGAGCACCCGAGCGCCCGCAAGGGTGAGGTCGTCGAGCGCCGCCTCAAGAGCGACATCTTCGGCGACGTGCGCCCGCTCTCGATCTACAAGCCGGCGCGCTTCAGCGAGACGCGGCGCTATCCGTTGATCGTCGTGCACGACGGGCTCGACTACCAAGGCTTCGCCGCCTTCACGACGGTCCTGGACAACCTGATCCACCGGCTCGAGATCCCGCCCCTGATCGCGGCCTTGACGCAGTCGCCGAATCGCCTCGACGAGTACGCCGCCAGCGACCAGCACGCGCGCTTCCTAGTCGACGAGATCGTGCCCTTGCTCGAGGCCGAGTTCCCGTTGCTCGAGGATCCCCGCGACCGCGCGCTGCTCGGTGCCAGCTTCGGCGCCGTCGCCAGCCTGCACGCCGCGTGGTCGCGCCCCGGCACCTTCGGCAAGCTCTTCCTACAATCGGGCTCGTTCGCCTTCACCGACATCGGCGGGCACGAGCGCGGGCCGCTCTTCGATCCCGTCGTCGAGTTCGTCAACCGCTTCCGCGCGAACCCGGGCGTGCCGGCCCAGGAGATCTTCCTGTCGTGCGGCGTCTACGAGTCGTTGATCTACTACAACCGCTCGCTGCTGCCCGTGCTCCAGGGCACCGGCGCCGACGTGCGCCTGGTCGAGAGCCAGGACGGGCACAACTGGGAGAACTGGCGCGATCGCCTGCGCGACGGGCTGACCTGGCTGTTCCCCGGTCCGCTCTGGATGATCTACGAGTAGCGGGAACACGGGCTCGAACGGCGCTAGACTGTGCCGATGCCCACGACCCGACGCATCGGCCTCTCCCTCGGCGCGGATCTCTGCTGGCCGAAGTGCTACGAAGACATCCTCGGGCTGTGGAATCCGACCTTGAAGGTCGGACGCGAGCACGTGCGCTTCGAGGTCGAGCGCGTCACGATCGAGCCCTTCGACCTGGCGGCTCCCGGGCGCTACGACGTCGTGCTCGATCGCCTGACGCACTGGTACGCGAACACGCGCGAGTGGATCAAGAAGTCGATCCTCTTGGACGACCTCTACGTCCTGAACAACCCGTGGTCGGTGCAGTCGATGGAGAAGCTGACGACGTACTCGGCGATGATGCGGCTCGGGATGCCGATCCCCGAGACGTGGCTGGTGCCGCCGAAGGAGAACGTCACGTCGCCGGACCTCGAGCGCACGCTCGCGAGCTACGCCAAGTTCTTCGACTTGGAAGCGGTCGGCGCGCGCATCGGCTACCCGCTCTTCATGAAGCCCTACGACGGCGGCGGTTGGGTCGGCGTGACGAAGATCGACAGCGCGAAGGAGCTGCTCGAGGCCTACGACGAGAGCGGCAAGTACGTCATGAACCTCCAAAAGGGCGTCTGGCCCTATGAGAGCTTCATCCGCTGCGTGGGGATCGGTCCCCAGGTGCGCGCGATCCGGTACGACCCCGACGCGCCGCTGCACGAGCGCTACACCGACGACTTCGATCACCTCCCGCCGGCCGACCTCGAGACGCTGCGCGCGACGACGCTGACGATCAACTCGTACTTCGGTTGGGACTTCAACTCGTGCGAGTCGCTCCTGAAGGACGGCACCTGGCACCCGATCGACTTCGCGAACCCCTGCCCCGACAGTCAGGTGACGAGCCTCCACCGGCACTTCCCGTGGCTCGTCATGGCGAAGCTGCGCTGGTCGCTCTTCTCTGCCGCCACGAAGCGCCCCTTCCGCAAAACCCTCGACTGGCAGCCCTACCTGAAGGTCGCCGCGACCGACGCGCCGTACCCCGAGAAGCTCGCCGCCTACGCCGCCATCGCAAGACAGCGCTTCGACACCGAACGCTTCGAGGCCTTCTCCGCCAAGCACTTCGGCCCGCTCGAGGAGATCGCCTTCGACTACTTCGCCAGCCCCGCCGCGAAGGCCGCCATCCGCACCAAGGTCGAAGCGCTCTACCCGGCGCACGAACACGACGAGTTCACCGAGCGCTTCTGGAGCGCGGTGCAAGCGGGGCGCGGCTGACACATACGGTGCCGCACTCGCGTCAGCGGTCCCAGTGGCGGTGGGCGGCGATGGCGGCGGCGAACTCGGAAGTGAAGGCGTCGAGCGCCGCGCCGCCCGCATCCTGGAGCGTCACCACGCCCTTGTCCGAGCGGACGGGGGCGCCGGGCTGCGCGAACTCGACGCCGTTCCAGTTGCGCGCCGCGAGCAGCTCGATGCCCTCGCCCGTGGCGCCGATGGGCTTCTTGTGCTTGAAGGCCGAATCGAGGAAGTCGAGCGCGTGGTCCTGCTGCAGCAGCGCGTCGACGCTCTGCCTGCCGCCGGGGACGAAGACGGCGTCCCACAGCACGGCGTCGGTGGTGACGTGCATGGCGTCCACCTCGATCTCACCGCCGGCGCCGGACAGCATGCCGGCGCGCTGCGCGATGATCTTGGGCCAGGCGCCCAGCGACTCGAGCGCTTGGCGCAGCCCCATGACCTGGTCGTAGTCGAAGCCCTCGGCCACGAGGATCGCCACCTTGCGGGTCGCAACGTGGGGCTTCGCCTCGTGCTCCACGCCGACCTCGGGGGCCAGGTAGCGCGACGTCGCGCCCGCGTCCTGCGTGGGCGGCTGGACGCCGATCTCCGCGGCCACCCGTCGGGCCAGGTCGTGATCGATGCGGTTGAAGTACTCGTGCACCATCCGCTCGCGAACCTCCTTCACCGTGACCTTGCCCAGCTCGAAGTGGGCCGCGTCGACGAGCCGCTGTTGCTCGGAGGGCGTCAGGCTCTTCCAGAACATCGAGGCCTGGCTGAAGAAGTCGCGGAACTTGTCGCTGCGGTCGCGGACCTTGCGCCCCTCCACCTGCTCCATGAAGTGCTCGTAGCCGCCTTGGTCCGGGGCAGCGGGCTTTGGGAAACCTCCGGCGAGCGAATTGGGGAAGTAGGCCGTGCGACCTTTGTCGATCGCTTGCCGCTGATACCCGTCACGCTGATTGTTGTGCACGGGCGCGACGGGCCGGTTCACCGGGATCTCGTTGAAGTTCGGGCCACCGAGGCGGATCAACTGGGTGTCGAGGTACGAGAACAGTCGACCTTGCAGCAAAGGATCGTTCGTGAAGTCGATGCCGGGAACGACGTGGCCGGGGTGAAACGCCGACTGCTCCGTCTCGGCGAAGAAGTTGTCGGGGTTCCGGTTCAGGACCATCTTTCCGATCGGGCGCAGCGGGACTTCGCTCTCGGGCCAGAGCTTGGTGGCGTCGAGGATGTCGAAGTCAAAGTCGTGCTCCTGTTCCTCCTCGAGCACCTGGATCGAGAGCTCGAACTCCGGGTAGGCGCCCTGCTCGATGGCCTGCCAGAGGTCCTTCCGGTTGAAGTCGGGGTCCTTCCCGGCGATCTTCTGGGTCTCGTCCCAAACCAGCGAGGCCGGGCCCAACGTCGAGCGCCAGTGCCACTTGATGAAGCGTGCCTGGCCCGCCGCGTTCACCAGCCGGAAGGTGTGCACGCCGAATCCGTCCATCATCCGATAGCTCCGCGGCAGCGCGCGGTCGGAGAGCACCCACATGATCATGTGCGCGGATTCGGGCAGGAGCGAGATGAAGTCCCAGAAGGTGTCGTGGGCGGCCGACGCCTGGGGCATCTCGTTGTGGGGCTCCGGCTTGATCGCGTGAACCAGGTCGGGAAACTTGATCGCGTCCTGGATGAAGAAGACCGGCATGTTGTTGCCGACCATGTCAAAGTTGCCTTCCTCGGTGTAAAACTTGGTGGCGAAGCCACGCACGTCTCGCACCGTATCGGCGGATCCGCGAAATCCGACCACCGTCGAGAAGCGCACGAAAACGGGTGTCTTGCGCGAGGGGTCCGTCAAGAAGCCCGCGCGCGTGTATTCGGACAACGACTCGTAGACCTGGAAGGTTCCATAGGCGCCCGAGCCGCGCGCATGCACGACCCGTTCCGGGATCCGTTCGTGGTCGAAGTGGGTCAGCTTCTCGCGGAAGTGGAAGTCCTCCATCAAGGTCGGGCCGCGCTCGCCCGCCTTGAGGGAGTCGTCGGTGTGGCTGACGCGGGCGCCGTGGTTCGTCGTCAGGGGCTCCCCGTCCGACTCCCGGCGCTCCGGCTCGAGATCGCCATCCTTCGCGTTGTCGTGCTTCATCGTGCGCTCGCGGCTGCAACGCGCGTTCCCCCGTGACGCATACGGTGGTAGCTTGTGGCCGCCATGAGCCGTCTTGCTACTCGCTGGTACTCCGCGCGCGTCGGCCGCGAGGTCCAGGTCGTCCGGTGGGGCGAAGTCGGCACGCCCGTCGTGTTCTTTCCGACGGCGGCGGGGGATGCGGAGGAGTGTGAGCGCTTCCTCTTGGTCGACGCCCTGGCGCCGCTCCTCGAGGAAGGGCGGATCAAGCTCTACTCGGTGGACAGCGTGCCGGGCATGGTCTGGCTCAAGGAGACCAACCGGCCGCCCGTGGCGACGCGGATCCAGACGGGGTTCGACGGGTTCCTCGAGCACGAGCTGGTCCCGGCGATCCGCTCGGACTGCGAGAGCGCCGAGGTCGAACTGATCGCCACGGGCTCGTCGATCGGGGCCTACAACGCGCTGGCCGCCATCTGTCGGCACCCCGACCTCTTCCGGGCCGCGATCTGCCTGTCGGGGACCTACGAGCTCTCGAAGTTCCTGCAGGGCGACATGGACGAGGACTGGTACTTCGCGTCGCCGCTGCACTTCGTGCCGCGCCTCGGGGAGGAGTCGGCCGCCTTGGCCAAGCTGCGCCAACGGTTGGTGCTCTTGGCTCACGGCACCGGGCGCTGGGAGTCGCCCGAGGAGACCTGGGCCGTCGCGCGCACCTTGGGCGAGCGCGGCATCCCCAACCGGGTCGAGGAATGGGGCGACGAGTGGGACCACGACTGGCCCACCTGGCGCCGCATGCTGCCCCAGTACCTGCGCGAGCTGCTATCCGGGGCGGCGGCGCCCGCGAGCCCGAGTTCGGACCCAGGGGCAGCGCAGCAGGGCTGAGGCGCGCGACCCGGGGGCAAGCGGCGCCGACCGGGCTTCCCGGCCAGGCCCGGGGCACTTTCTCGCCCCGGATCCCGTTCCCCGGGGAACCTCCGGGTACGGTTGAGCGTCGTAGCCACTCGAAGGAACGGTTCCGGTCTGCCCCGGGGCCCCCTGGCGACCCTCATTTCCCACTTCCTCTCCCGGAACCCGACCCCATGACTCTCTCCAAGCGCTTCGCCAGCCTGCTGGCTGCTGCTCTCTTGGCCGGCGCGGCCTCGGCCCAAGGCGCCACCTGTGCCACGGCGGCGCCCATCGCCGGCACCGGCGCCTTCAACTTCTCCACCCTCGGCGCGACCAACGACGGACCTTCCGCCTGCGGCAACATTGGCGCAGACGTGTGGTACTCCTGGACGGCGCCGACGGCGGACACCTACGTCTTCAGCACCTGCAGCGCGGCCAGCTACGACACCGTGCTCGTGGCCTACACGGCCTGCGGCGGTGGGCAGTTGGCCTGCAACGACGACTCGGGCTGCACGGCTTTCCGGTCGACGATCCAATTCCCGACGCAGGCGGGCAACACCTACCTGATCCGCATCGGCGGCTACCAAAACGCCACAGGCACCGGCACGCTGGAAATCAGCGCTGGCGGCAGCACGGGCGGTTGCGGCTCGCCGGCCACGGGCCCCGACGTGATCGTCGGCGACCTGACGGGTCCCTCGAACTACAGCGGAGTGGGCGGCATCGGCGCGTACTCGATCGGCACGACCTCGTGCAACGTGGGCACCGCGGAATTGCTCTGGCAGGCCAGCAACCCGAACCACCCGGTGATCGGGCAGAACATCTACCGCCACGAGGGCAACCGCTTCGAGCTCTTGGGCATCAGCTACCTGAAGCACGGCTTCACGGCCTTGCAGCAGAACCTGTGCTGCCCCTGCAACTCGTCGGGCACGGGCTCGCGCCTCGGCGTGGGCTGCTCGGACCCCTACGGTTCGGGGCTCAACGGTTCACAGAGCGGCCTCGGCCCGCGCTGGCAGGTCAACGCGCACACGGGTGCCTTCGCCTACCCCTACTCGCAGCAGAGCCAGACCGGCAACTCGATCTTCAAGCGCATCCAGGTCAAGAACACCGACCTTGATCCGTCGCTGCACCCGACGGCGACCATCGTGGGCGAGGGTCAGTACATCGCGCCCGACGACGCCGCGGCCGGCAACGGCAACAACAACGTGGCCTGGCGCCAGATGAACGTCGGCGGCTTCTCGAGCGGCCGCTGGGATCTCTCCTTCTCGGGGATCACCCACCGCGAGGATCCCGCGATCCGCGCCTGGGCGGTCTTCGACCCGAGCGTCCAACTGACCGACGTGCAGGTCCCGAACGAAGGGCTCTTCATCGTCGGCAACAAGGCGACCGACAACGGTGACGGCACCTGGAACTACGAGTACGCCGTCTACAACATGAACAGCCACGCCTCCGGTGGCAGCTTCAGCGTCCCGGTGCCGCCCGGCGTCACGGTCACGAACATCGGCTTCCACGACGTCGACTACCACTCGGGCGAGCCCTTCAGCGGCACCGACTGGACGGGCGTCCGCGGCGCGAACGACGTCAGTTGGGCCACGCAGACCTTCGCCGCCAACTCGAACGCCAACGCGATCCGTTGGGGCACGCTCTACAACTTCCGCTTCGACGCCGACGCGGCGCCGAACGCGGTCAACGCCACGTTGGGCATGTTCCGCCCGCACACGCCGAGCAGCGTGAGCGTCGCGGTGCGCGGCCCCGAGTGTGGTAGCGTCCTGGCCTCGGAGACGGTTCGCTCGGGCAGCCCGGCGAACGCCAACGCGCTGCTTCCGGGCGTGACCTCGCGGCCCTTGACGGGCAGCACCTGGGACCCGGTCATCGATCACACCTCGTTCTACACGGACGCGACGATCGACTTCCTGGCGGTCAACCCCGACGGCGCGGCGATCAACGTGCCCTTGGCGCTCGGGACCTTGCTCTGCAACGTGCCCAGCTCGGACTTCCTCTTCTTCGGAGCGCCCGGCGCCCCGTTCGCGGTGTCGATTCCGTCGACCTGCTCGCTCGTCGGCCGCCCCGTCTGCACGCAGGGCGGGTCGCTCGGCGGCTCGCTCGGCATCCAGTTGACGAACGCGCTCGACCTGGTGCTCGGCAACCAGTAACGCTTTCCTTACCAGCTTTCAGCGGGTCGTCGTCCTCCCCGGACGGCGGCCCGCTGCGCTGTCAGGCGTCCCCGCTCGTTTCGCGCTGCCCGGAATCGTGAACTCGGGGTAAGGTTCAACCTCGCGACCCTTCGAGGGGACGAGTTCGGCCCTGCTACGCCGCAGCCTCGAGGGTTCCAAAGCTTCCTTTCCCACTCCCACCATGAATCTCCTTCGATCCCTCGCCCTTGTGGTGCCGAGCCTCTGCCTGGCCGGCGCGGCCTCCGCCCAGGGCGCCACGTGCGCGACGGCAGCGCCCATCGCCGGCACCGGCACCTTCAACTTCTCCAACGTCGGAGCCACGAACGACGGACCGGCCTTCGCCTGCGGCAACATCGCGGCGGACGTCTGGTACGCCTGGACGGCGCCGGCGTCCGACTCGTACACGTTCGACACCTGTACGGGGACGAGCTTCGACTCCGTGCTCGCGGTCTACGACACCTGCGGCGGCACGCTGCTCGACTGCAACGACGACACCTGCGGCTTGCAGTCGGAGATCCAGGTCTCGGCCGTCGCGGGCGCGACCTATCTGATCCGCCTCGGCGGCCGCAACGGCGCCCAGGGCTCCGGTACGCTGACCGTCGTCGGCACGCCCCCGCCGCCGCCTCCGGGCAGCCCGGACGTGATCGTCGGCGCGTTGACGGGACCCTCGAACTACTCGGGCGTGGGCGGGATCGGCGCGTACTCGATCGGCACGACCTCGTGCAACATCGGCACGGACGAGCTTTTGTGGGAGGCCAACAACCCGAACCACCCGGTGATCGGGCAGAACATCTACCGCCACGAGGGCAACCGCTTCGAGCTCTTGGGCATCAGCTACCTGAAGCACGGCTTCACCGCCTTGCAGCAGAACCTGTGCTCGCCCTGCACCTCGTCGGGCACGGGCACGCGCCTCGGCGTGGGCTGCTCGGACCCCTACGGATCGGGGCTCAACGGTTCGCAGTCGGGCCTCGGCCCGCGCTGGCAGGTCAACGCGCACACGGGTGCCTTCACCTACCCCTACTCGCAGCAGGGCCAGGGCGGCAACTCGATCTTCAAGCGCATCCAGGTCCACAACACGGACCTCGATCCGTCGCTGCACCCGACCGCGACCATCGTCGGCGAGGGCCAGTACATCGCGCCCGACGACGCCGCGGCCGGCAACGGCAACAACAACGTGGCCT
>JBBDIB010000073.1:1701-17066 GCA_040880665.1 Planctomycetota bacterium | reverse complement strand
GGCAACGAGATACGGCGAATCCGACGGATCGTGGTGAGGGAACCGGGCTAGCCCTGTCCAGGTAGCTCGCCGTTCGCGGGGCGCGCGTACTTGGCGGTCTCCTCGGCGATCGTCGCGTCGTCGAGCTTGTCGAACAGCCCGCGAATCTCGCCCAGGTGCCGGTCGTCCCCGAGCTGGCGCCAAGCTCCGCGCTCGGGACGCTGGGGCCACCGCGCCGCTTCGGGTGCACCTTCCAGGCCGAGCATGGTCCACAGCTCGGCGGCCTTGTCGGGCATGAACGGCGACATCCAGCGCGCCATCCAGGCGAGCCACTCGCACGCCGTCCGCAACACGCCGCGCATCCGCTCGGGATCCGTCTTGCGCAGGGCCCACGGCGCGGTGCGATCGACGAAGACGTTCGCGACGGTCGCGTTGGCGAGCAACTCCTCGGCCGCACGCCGGAAGCGGTGAGCGAGCAGCGAGTCGATGGGGTCGACGATCTCGCCGCACCCGGTGAAGAGCAGCTCGTCCAAATCCGCGGTGTGCTCGGGCGTGATCGGCGGAATCACCCCGTCCTCGTGCTTGGCGACGAAGCGCAGGACACGCGTCGTCAGGTTGCCGATCTTGTCCGCTAGGCCGGCGTTGACGATGGACTGGAACTCTTGGAAGCGGAACTCGCTGTCCGCGGTCTCCGGCGCGCTGGCCAAGAGGTAGAAGCGCGTGGCGTCACGGTCGAAGCGCTCGAAGAAAGGCTCGAGCGGGATCGTGCGCTGCTCGGAGGTCGAGAACTTGCCGCCCTGCAGGTTGTAGAACTCCATCGCCGGCGCGGCCCACGGCAGGACGAAGTTCTGCTTCACGCCGTAGAGCATCGACGGGAACACGAGGCAGTGGAAGGGGATGTTGTCCTTGCCGAGGAAGTGGACGAGGCGCGTGTCCTCGCCTTGCCAGTAGTCGCGCCAGGCCTCGGGGGTGCCGCGCTCGCGCGCCCATTGCTGGGTGAACGAGACGTAGCCGATCGGCGCGTCGAACCAGACGTAGAGCACCTTGCCCACTTCGTCGCCGGCCAGTTCCGCGGGGACCGGGATGCCCCAGTCGAGGTCGCGAGTGATGGCTCGCGCCGGTAGGTTCTCGAGCAGCTCGGTGACGAACGCCCGCACGTTGGCTTTCCACTCGTGGTCGCGGAACCACTCGCCGATGTGCTCGTCGCGCAGCTTCGGCAGATCGAGGTACCAGTGCGTCGTCTCGCGCAGGACCAGCGGACGATCCGAGAGCGCGCTGCGGGCGTCGCCCAGCTTGACGGCCTCGAGCCACGTCCCGCAGCTCGGGCATTCGTCGCCGCGGGCGTCCGCGGCGCCGCACACGTAACACGTTCCGACGACGTAGCGGTCGGCGAGGAACATCGACTCCTCCTCGCTGTACCACTGTTCGCTGTGACGCTGCTCGAGGTACCCGTTCGCGTCCAAGCGACGGAAGAACTCTTGCGCGTTACCGGCGTGTTCGGGGCAGACGCTCGTGCCGCTCCAGATGTCGAATTCGATGCCCAGGGCGTCGAACGTCGACTTGATCGAGTCGCGCCAGTGGGCGACGTACTCGGCGCAGCTCTCGCGGGCTCGCTGCGCGCCGATCGTGATGGCGGCACCGTACTCGTCGCTGCCCGAGACGAAGACGACGTCTTCCCCGCGGAGGCGCAAGGCCCGCACGTAGACGTCGGCGGGCAGGTACGCGCCGATCACGTGTCCGAGGTGGATCGGACCGTTGGCGTAGGGGAGAGCGCTGGTGACGAGGTAACGGGTCACGGGAGGTTGTTGATTCGGGCTCGGGGTCGAGGGATGGCCCGCGCACTCTACCCGGCGCTTCGGCTCGACTCACTTCGTGCCGAGGGGAGTCGCTCCAAGGGGAGCCGCGTCGCTGCCGGCCTGGATCCGCGGCGCCTCCGCGGGTCGCGTGTGGCGCTTGTCCAACCGACAGATCAGCCACAGGCCACCGATCGACGCCGAGGGCACCATCAAGAGCGGTCCGACGATCGGGATCGCGAGCAACGCGCCCGCGACGATGCCGAACGCGATGAACGGCAGAAGGTGTCGCACGACGAAGGCGACGCGCATCCGGAACGGCCAACCGCGACGCTCGAACGGAATGTCGCTGAGCCCGACGGCGGTGGCGAAGCCCGTCACGCCGGCGAACAGGAAGTAGCCGAAGAACGGCACGAAGTAGAGCGGGAAGGCCACGACGAGGAAGAACGTGGTCAGCACCGACGCCTGGAGGCTGGCCAAGAGCGCTCGGCCTTCGACGCGCGCGACCCACGCGCACCACGGCCCGAAGCGGCGGTCGGCGACGAATGCCGGCAAGAGGCCCAAGGGCACGCCGAGGAGCGCCCAGCCCCAGGCCAACCCTGGCACGAAGAGCAGGGCCAGAACCAACGCGACGGCGATCACGCCCGAGCGGATCAAGAGCGCCAAACAGCGCTCCGGCGGAATGTCGTTGGGGCGCTCGAGCCGGCTGCGCGGATCGGAACGGAACCAACGGATCTCGAGGCGCGCTTGCACCTCGTCGAGGAAGGGTCCCGCGAGCGCCTCGTAGACGATCGAGAAGCAGTACCAGAGGATCAGCGAACCCACGAGGAAGTACCCGATCAGCGCGAAGCCCTGCGACGTGAGCAGCGACCAGACCAGGTTGAGCGACCATTCGGCGGCGACGAGGCCCGCCAGCCAGGCGCTCTCGACCCAATCCGCGCCCTCGAGCCAGCCCGGGACATCGCGCTCGAAGGCCAGTTCACCGCGCGCGTGCGCATCCATGAGGCCGTCGAGCCAGCGGAACGAACCGACCAGCACGGCGACGGAGACGGCGCCCGTCAACAGCGCGGGCGGCACCATCCAGCGCTTCAGCCCGCGGTGGGTCAAGAGCACCCAGAGACCGAAGGGCACCGCCATGAGCCCGTCGAGGATGCCCGTCAAGGGACCGCTCCGGCGCCTGCCGAGCGAGGGCGCGGCGGGGGCGAGCGCGCAGTGCGGACAACGCTCGCCCGGCGCGTGGTAGCCGCACAGCGGGCAGGGAGCGAGTGCGGTAACGCCGCTTCGGCTGTCCAGGTCCATCGGGGGAAATCGGGGGTCAACTCGCGCGCCGCGGGGGACTCCCCCGGGCTCCTCTGGTAGCATGTTGCGCCTCGAAACTCCTCACCCGGCAGCCGAGAGGTTGGGCGCGCCGCCAACGCGCACCTCGTTGGGAGATCGAAGGCCGAACTTTCGCTCCCGCTCCTCTTCCGACGCCGTTTCCGGCGCGATTCCAGCATGGACGCCTATCAAGCGCTCGACTTCCTGAACCTCGACGACCAGTTCTCCGAAGAGGAGCTCATGATCCGCGACACGGTGCGGTCGTGGGTCTCGGAGAAGTTCCTGCCGCTGATCCTGGAGCACTACGAGGCCGGCACGTTCCCGATGGAGCTGACGCCGGAGCTCGCCGACCTGGGCGTCTTCGGCCCGACGCTGCCCGAGGAATACGGCGCGGCGGGGCTCAACAGCGTGGCCTACGGCCTGATCTGCCAGGAGCTCGAACGCGGGGACTCGGGCCTCAGGTCCTTCTGCTCGGTTCAGGGCTCGTTGGTCATGTGGCCGATCCACGAGTACGGCAGCGAAGAGCAAAAGCACGAGTGGCTGCCCCAGCTCGCCGCCGGCCAGGCGATCGGCTGCTTCGGGTTGACCGAGCCCGACTTCGGCTCGAACCCGGGGGGCATGCTGACCACGGCCAAGCGGGACGGCGACGACTGGATCCTCGATGGCCGCAAGATGTGGATCACGAACGGCACGATCTCGGACGTGGCCATCGTCTGGGCGCGCACCGACGAGGGCATCCGGGGCTTCTGCCTGCCGACGAACCTGCCCGGCTTCAGCGCGCCCGAGCAGAAGCACAAGTGGTCGTTGCGCGCCTCGATCACCTCGGAGCTGGTCCTCGACGGCGTGCGCGTGCCGGATGCGATGCGCCTGCCCGGAGCCACGGGCCTGTCCGGTCCGCTCAACTGCCTGACCCAGGCCCGTTACGGCATCGCCTGGGGCGCCGTGGGCGCCGCGTCGGCCTGCTTCGACGAGGCCTTGCGCTACGCCAAGGAGCGCATCGTGTTCGACAAGCCCCTGGCCGCCTACCAGCTCCCCCAGAAGAAATTGGCCGATGTGGCGACCGAGATCACGAAGGGCCAACTGCTCGCCCTGCGCCTGGGACGCATGAAGGACCAGGGCCAGATGGAGCACCAACACGTGTCCATGGCCAAGCGCAACAACTGCGAGATGGCCCTCGAGACCGCGCGCAAGCTGCGCGACGTGCTGGGTGCCAACGGCATCACGCTGGAGTACGGCATCGGTCGACACATGTGCAACCTGGAGTCCGTCTATACGTACGAGGGCACCCACGACATCCACACGCTGGCCATCGCGCATCACCTGACGGGCCTCCCGGCCTACCGCTAGCCGCTTTCCGGCCAACGACGCCTTTTCGCACCCGACGTCACGATGAGTACGCCCGCACCCCGCTACGTCGTCTCGGACCTGGGCTTTGCCTTCGCCGTCCACGACACCCGCGCGCCCCAGGAATACGCGTTCGAAGCCGGGCGCTCGGCCACGCACCTCTCCAGCAACCGGTTGAACACCCGGAGGGTCGAGCTCTGCGCGACGCGCGAAAAGGCACAGCTCCTGGCGGACGAGCTGAACGACCGGGCGCGCGCCGCGTCCTGACGGCTCGATTCAGGAATCTGCTTTGAAGCCGGCCAGACTGCGCTCCGAGGCGGCCCCGGGGCGGATCGGACCGCTTCCTCGGAAAAATTGCACGCCGCAAACCCTTGCCAGCAGCGTGTTTACGGCGAAAAGCGCGAATCGTACGGAGCACGACGCCAACGGGCACGGTCTAATGACGACATCGGGAGGCCCTGGTCTCGACCGCATCGGCGGCCGAGCTCCCTCCGGTGGGGCCCTTTCGGCGCCACCCGGGGCCGCTTGACTGAAAGTTCTACATTCCTAGGAGGAACTTCGAATGAAATCTGTACGCGCACTCTTCGTGCTCACTCTCCCGGCGCTGCTCGCCGGAGCCGCTTCCTCGCAGTCGGCTGCGTTCCTCGGCAACGAGGTCCAGCTCTCCGCCGGCGGCTCCACCGTGTGGATCTACAACTCGCCGTCCGTCGGCGGTACCACCGGTGCCCCGATCCTCGGTGCGGACCTCGCCTACAAGGGCGTCCCGCAAAACCGCACCCGGACCGCGTCCGGTACGGCCAACCTGCGTTCGCTCGAGGACATCTTCCTCGGCGATCTCGATTGGCCCAACGGCGCCCCGGACTTCTACGACATCGCCATCGACACGTCGTCGGCCGAGTTCGGTGTCCAGTTCGACAACCTGATCCCCGACTTCTTTGCGTCGGGTTCGGTCGCCGCGCTGCTTTCGCTCGGAAACTCGGGCTTCCCGAACCCCTGCACCCAGGGTGCGGCGGGTTGCACCGGTTCGCTCGGTTGCCCGGCGCCGGTCACCGGCTACATCGTGAGCCTCGAGCTGCTGTCGCCGATCGCGATCCCCGGTGGTCAAGATGATCTCGCAGGCACCAGCCTCGTGAACTTCCTGCCCGGCGGCATGGTCTACGGCGCCTCCAGCGGTGTCGGTGCCTGTGGTCTCGGCGACTACGTCTTCCAAGGCGCCCAGTCGCTGACCGAGAACCAGGCCGACTACCTCACCCAGGCGGGAACGTCCTGGTGTGAAGGTTTCCAACTCGGTGACCCGGCCGGCGTCAGCCCGACCGGTCCGCTCGAGGACGCCAACACCACCATGCTCGAGATGAACTTCGGCCTCGACGACATCGTCGTGGAAGCCGAGATCACCGACGCTGGCGCGGGCTACGGCCCGGTCCGCGGTGGTGCGAGCCTCGGTGTCGATACGCAGACGGGCACGGCCACCTTGGCCGCGCACGTCACGGCGGGCCCCGGCCTCGCCGGTTCGCTGGTGTTCCCGGCCGTTGCCCTGGGGCAACTTCCGGTCGCGGTTCCCGTCTTCGGCGCTGGTCTCATGATCAACCCCGACGGCACGTTCAACTCGACCTTCGCCGCGTACAGCGGCACGGGTCCGTTGCTCGCGGTCGACGATGTCGGCGATCCGACGCCGGACCAGGCGGAAGCGGTCAGCGTTTCGCTGCCGCTCCCGGTCATGCCGGGCCCGCTCCGGGCCTACATGCAGGCCTTCATCGTGACGGGCTTCGGTCCGATCACGGCGGTCTCCTCGACCGTGTGGGCGATCGACCTCCGCTAGTCGGAAGTCACTTCCGCGCTCGTCGTGGATGATGGGAACCCGGGGGGCCTCCGCGAGGAGGCCCCCCGGGTTCTTTCGTTCCGAAGGAGCCGAAGTGCGCCTTGGCGGCGGCGCGTCCCGCTCTACTCGTCGTCCAGGGCGGTCCGATGGCGACGGACCGACTCGATCACGGCCTGCAGGTGTTCGGCTTCCTCCGCATCGAGATTGCCGCGCGTCTTCTCCGCGAGCATCTCGAGGTCCTGGAGGACGCCGCGAGCCTGCTGGGGTGACTGCTGCCGCTCACCGGTCAGCGGGTTGTCGAGGACGCCCAGTGCGATCAGTGCCTGATAGCCGAGCTTCTGCACGAACAGGCGGAAATCACCCCCGGGGAGCGCGAGGTCGGAGGCGCGTTGCGGTTCCTCGCTCATGACGGACCTCCCGGAACGGCTTTCGCCGCCGCCAGTGGACGCGCGTCGCGGTCCTCGGCCTTCGTCGCGCGTTCGCGCCGCCGCGCTGCCGCGGCTCCGATGAAGCCCCGAAAGATCGGGTGGGGCAAGAGCGGCGAACTTTGGAACTCGGGGTGGAACTGCACGCCGATGAAGAAGGGATGCGCGGGCATCTCCACGATCTCGACCAGATCCAGTTGCGCGTGCACGCCGCTGGCCACGAGGCCGACCGCTTCCAGGCGCTCGCGGTAGGCGTTGTTGAACTCGAAGCGATGCCGGTGGCGCTCGGAGACCGAGTTCGTGCCGTACAGGCGGTGCGCGAGCGTGCCGGGCACCAGTTCACAGGGAAACGCGCCGAGGCGCATCGTGCCGCCCTTCGTCGTGACGTCCGCTTGGGATTCCATCAGGTGGATCACGGGGTCGGGCGTGTGGGGCGTGTGCTCGAGCGTGTGCGCCTCGTCGATGCCGGCCAGATGGCGCGCGACCTCGATCACGGCGCACTGCATGCCGAGGCAGATGCCGAAGAACGGTACGCCGTTCTCGCGCGCCCAGCGGATGCCTTCGATCTTGCCCTCCAGGCCGCGCTCGCCGAAGCCGCCGGGCACCAACAGACCGTCGACGCCCGCGAGCAAGTGCGAACCTTCCTCCGCCAACGCCTCGGCGCCGACCTTGCGCAGTCGGACCTCGACGTCGTGTGCGATCCCGGCGTGCGCGAGCGATTCGTAGACCGATTTGTAGGCGTCGTGCAGTTCGATGTACTTGCCGACGACGGCGATCTCGACCGTGTCCCGGAGCGCCTTGACGCGTTCGACCATCGCCGCCCAGTCGGACACGTCGGTCGCCTTCTCGTTCGGCAGATGGAGATGATTGACGACGATGTGGTCCAGCCCTGACGCGACCAGGTCCAGCGGGACCTCGTAGATCGTGTGCTCGACGTCGCGCTCCTCGACGACGGCTTCCCGGCGCACGTTGCAGAACAGGCTGATCTTGCGCGTCATCTCGTCGGTCATCGGCTGCTCGGTGCGACAGACGAGCACGTCGGGCTGAATGCCGATCTCGCGCAGCTTGCCCACGGACTGTTGCGTGGGCTTGGTCTTGAGCTCGCCGGAAGCGCGCAGGTACGGCAGGAGCGTGATGTGCATGAACAGCACGTCCTCGCGCGGCAGCTCGAGCGCGAACTGCCGGATCGCCTCGAGGAACGGCAAGCTTTCGATGTCGCCGACCGTCCCTCCGATCTCGGTGATCAGGACGTCGACCTCGTCGTCGTCCGAGCCGCCGACGCCCGCGGCGATCGCCTCCTTGATCGCGTCGGTGATGTGCGGGATCACCTGCACCGTGTGCCCGAGGTAGTCGCCGCGACGCTCGCGCTCGATGACCGACGAATAGATCTTGCCCGTCGTGTAGTTGGAGTTCTTGTCGAGCTTGGCACGCGTGAAACGCTCGTAGTGGCCGAGGTCGAGGTCCGTCTCCGAACCGTCGTCGAGGACGTAGACCTCGCCGTGCTGGAACGGGCTCATCGTGCCCGGATCGACGTTGATGTAGGGATCGAGCTTCTGCATCGCGACGCGCAGGCCGCGTCGCTCGAGCAGCAGTCCGACCGCCGCGGCGGTCAGGCCCTTGCCGAGGCTGGAGACGACGCCTCCGGTCACGAAGATGTGTTTGGTCATGGGAGTGTGGGGAGGCGCGATCAGGACGTCCGAGAGCAGAAGCGGCGATAGTCGTCCGCGGTGTCGACACCGAAAGCGCGATGACGGGCGTCGACCACGCGCAGTCGTCCGCCGTTCTCGAGCCAGCGCAACTGCTCGAGCCGCTCGCCGCGTTCGAGCACGCCCGGTGCGAGCGACGTGAAGCGTGCCAACGCCGCTGGGCGAAAAGCGTAGACGCCGACGTGCCGCAGCGCGAGCGCGGGTTCGGAGTCGGGATGACTTGCGGACGGAATCGGTGCCCGCGAGAAGTAGAGCGCGTCGCCCGCGCGGTCGCGCACCACCTTGACGGAGGCTGGATCGGCGAGTTCGGCGGGGTCGGTCAGCGCGACGGCGAGCGTGGCGAGATCGACCGCGGGATCCTCGAAGGCGCCGACCAACGCGCAAAGATCGTCGGCGGCCAGATCGGGCTCGTCGCCCTGGACGTTGACGACCACGTCCCAGGGTCCCTCGCCGCGCGCCAGGAGCAGACGATGCGCCTCGTCGACGCGGTCCGTGCCGCTCTCGTGGTCCGCGCGCGTCGCCAAGGCTTCGACGCCGACCTCGGCGGCCGCCCGCAGCACGTCCTCGGCGTCCGTCGCGAGCACGACGCGCTCGAACACGCCGCTCTGCCTCAGATTCTCGACCGTGTGCTGGAAGAGGTAGCGCCCCGTCTCGCACAGGAGCATCTTGCGCGCGAGCCGGCGTGAGCCCAGCCGCGCGGGTACCAGTGCCAGCGCGCGCATGTTCGCCTAGTTCCTGCCGGCGGCATTCGCGGCACGCTCGCGGGCGAGCCGGCGTTGCTCTTCCTCGAAGAGATCGTTGCCCCGCGTGTTCTCGATCGCTTGGTAGGCCGCCGTAGCGTTGTACAGCTCGAGGAACACTTGCTGACAACCCTTGAACTGCGTGCGCTCCTCGATCAGTCCGGGGGGCAGCACGCCGCGGAGCGGCGCGGCGATCGGCCAGTGCTTCACCTCGGCACCCGCTTGCCACTCGAAGGACGAGCGCAGGAGCCCTTGCGCATCCCCGCGCTTGGGCGCGGGACCCGCTTGACCGTACTTGCTGCAGCCATGCTTCAGCAGGTGGTCCGACAGCGCAGCCATCAGCTCGTCGTCGACGAACTTGCGCGGCGCGTCCGTGCGCGTCGTCGAGAAGTACTCGAGCTCGTCGCCCGAACTCTTCGAGACGAGTTCGAAGACGAGGGGCGCACGATCCACGCGGTACTCGCGCAGGGTGATGCGCTCGGCGCTGGGACCGCTGGCGGCGCAAGACGCTTGGACTGCGGCTACCAGCAAGCCTGCCAGCAAGGCCAGCGGACGGCGACGCGACACAGGGCGCGGGACGAGGTTCGGCGAAGAGGACACGGGAAGTGGGCCGAAGCGGCGATCGAGGTGGGGGACCGAGCGCACACGGCGCCGGCGAGCCCGGAAGCACCCCGGATCGAGCCGCGCACGAACAGCGTCGACCTCCGGGGGTCGCTGGACGATACCGACGGCCCCCCGATCCCTCAACGCGCGCCTGCAGGATTGTCCGCGGGCCTCACGATGCAGCACCCAGCCGGGACTGGGACACAACCCCTGGTAGATCCGCCGCGAAGAAATTCCTGCTTGGAAGTGGAGCCCGCCGGTCGCGCTTCGCACGATCGGGCGCATCCAAGGGGGCGGCAACGCGTCCGCACCTCGGAAACGCGCGTCCAGGCGCTTCACCAGCTCCGGTGGAGCGGACCGTACGGCGCGCGTACGTCCCTGCCAGATAGAACCTTCCGGACATCCTTCGATGGGCAAGATCGAGAAGCTCGTGGTCCTCGCCGTACTCTTCGTCTCCGCGATCGTGGTCGCCGTCTCGCTCCATGGGGGCGGCGAACCCACCAGCGAGCAGCAACCCTTCGGTGCCGCCGAGGTCGCCGGGTCGAGCGCGGAGTCGGCCGGCGAGTCCGCGACCAGCGCGGACGGCAAGCGCTCGTGGATCCGCGACGAAGTCTGGAACGAGCGTCCGGCGGACCGCGTCACAGGTCGACGTTCGGGTTCCGAGGACCGCGCGGACGCGCCGTCCGACGGGCCTTCCTCCGAGCCGGCCTCCTCCAACTCGGTTTCCTCCATCGTCGCGGCGCAGCGCGCAGCTGATCTGCTGCTCTCCGCGTCGGGTGCCAACCCGGCTCCGAGTTCCGCGCGCGTGCCGGCGCCCACGCCTGCGCCCGCACCGTTCGACGCCGAGGGCCGTCCGCGCATCCTGCGCTCCGACGCCGACGTGCGCGACCTCGGGATCGATTCGTTGCGCGCCTACACCGTCGCCCGCGGCGATACCTGGACCAGCCTCTCCGAGCGCTTCTTCGTCGGAGGCACGCGGCATCGCGAACTCTTCCAGCGCCAGAACGAGACCGTGACCGACCTCACGGCGGGCCAGGTGTTGGCGGTGCCGGTCTACGACCTCTTCTCCGGCAGCGGCGAGCGCGAGCCCTTCGAAGCGCGGCCCGTACGCGTGTCGACCGATGCTTCGACCGAGGCACCCGCGACCGGCAGCACGGCGGCGACCAGCAGCACGGACGACGGTTGGTACGTCGTCACGAGCGGCGACACGTTGTCCGACATCTCGATGGCCGTGTACGGCACGTCGACGCGTTGGCGCGAGATCTACGAGGCCAACCGCTCGCGCCTCGCGGGACCCGATTGGCTGGACGTGGGCGTGCGCCTGCGCATTCCCTGAGCGACCCGCGCGCTCAGCGCAGGCCGTAGCGCGCGAGCTTCTTGTAGAGGTGACTGCGCTGCATCCCGAGCCGCTCGGCCGTGCGCTTCACGTTGCCTTCGTTCTCCTCGAGCTTGAGCCGGAAGAAGCGCGCCTCGGCGGCGTCCTTGAAGTCCTCGAACGTGTCGCTGGCGAAGGGGTCGTCGCCCGCGCGGACGGGCGCGGCGGACGCGCCGAGCGCCGGGCCGTCCTCCAGCAGCCGTTCGAAGTCCGCCCGTTCGAGCGCTCCATTCGCGAACACCGAGGCCCCGGCCAACAGGTTGCGCAGTTGGCGCACGTTGCCCGGGAACGGCAATTCGCCCAGGAAGTCGAGCGCCTCGGGCGTGATCTCCACCGGGCGTCGCCCCGAGTCGGCGGCGAGTTGCTCGAGGAAGTGCGCCACCAGCAGCGGCACGTCCGCGCGCCGTTCGGCCAGCGCGGGCACGCGCAGCGGAACGACGTTCAGGCGATAGAAGAGGTCCATTCGGAAGCTCTTCGCCTCGACCGCTTCCGCCAGGTCCGCATTCGTCGCCGCGATCACGCGGCAATCGACGGCGATCGGGCGACCACCGCCGACGCGCACGACCTCGCGCGCCTCGAGGGCGCGCAGCACCTTGGCCTGCGCGGCCAGCGGCATGTCGCCCACCTCGTCGAGGAACAGCGTGCCCTCGTGCGCCGCCTCGAAGTGCCCGATGCGTCGTTCGCTGGCGCCGGTGAACGCGCCGCGCTCGTGGCCGAACAGCTCGGACTCGATCAGCTCCGCGGGAATCGCGGCGCAGTTGACGGCGACGAACGGCCCGCCGGCGCGCGCTCCGAGCGCGTGCAGGTTGCGCGCGACGACCTCCTTGCCCGTGCCGTTCTCGCCGGTGATCAGGACCGCCGCCTCGCTGCGCGCTGCGCGGCGCACGGACTCGGCCAGGCGTTGCATCGGCTCGCTGGTTCCGATCATGCGCCAAGGCGAACTCAAGCGGTCCTTCAGCGCGCGGTTCTCCCGGGACAGCGACGCGTGGCGTAAAGCGTTCTGGACCGAGACGAGCACGCGGTTCTGGTCGAGCGGCTTCTCGAGGAAGTCGACCGCGCCGCGCCGTACCGCTGCGACCGCCGTTTCCACGTCGGCGTGTCCCGAGACCAAGAGGACTGGCGGCGCGTCCGCGCGCGAACGCAGAGCCTCCAGCAGCTCGAGCCCGTCCATGATGGGCATCTTCACGTCGGAGACGACGAGGTCCGCGCGGCGCTCGGAGCGCGCCTCGCGCTCGATGCGCTCCAGCGCGGAGCGTCCGTTGTCGGCCGTCCAAACGCGGTGCCCCTCGTAGGTCAGGATCATCTCGAGCGCGGTCACGATGTCCGCGTCGTCGTCCACCACCAGGATCGTGGCCGCTCGGGTCGCCTGCTCGGGTGCGCTCATGATCTGCAGTCTGGCCCGTCGCCGGGGCGACGGCCAGCGGCGCTCGCGTACACTTCGCCGCGAGATGTCCCGGACCTTCGCCCACCTGCTCGAGCGCGCCGCCGGCGCCGACGGCCTCGTCGTCGCCGGCTGCCTCTCGGGCACCTCGATGGACGGGATCGACGTCGCGCTCGCCCGCGGCTGGCTGCGGGGGACCCAGCCCACCGTCGAGCTCTTGGCGGCGCGCACCGTGCCCTTCGAACCCGCCCTCGGCGAACGCCTCGCGCGCGCGGCGTCCGGCGCGCCCTCGACCGCGCGGGAGTTCGCGCTGCTCGACCGCGATCTCGGGTCCGCGATCGCGGCGGCGGTCGCCGGCTCGGCCGCCGAGGCCGGCGTGACCGTCGACCTGGTCGCCAGCCACGGCCAGACCCTGGGGCACCACGACGGCGAGTCCGCGAGCGAGCCGGACGGCGGCGCACCCTGGACGCTGCAAGTGGGGGATCCCGACCGCATCGCCGAGGTGCTCGGCGCGGCCGTCGCCTTCGACTTCCGGCGCTCCGACGTCGCGGGCGGCGGCGAGGGCGCGCCCTTGGTCCCGTTCGTCGACGGTGCGCTCTTCGCGCGCGCGCCGCGCCCGGCCGCGGTCTTGAACCTGGGCGGCATCGCCAATTTGACCTGGCTGGGGCTTGCGGCCGAAGCCCAGGAAGAGCACCGCGCGGGCTTCGACGTGGGACCCGCGAACCTCTGGCTGGACGGTTTCGCGCGCCGGTTGCTCGAGCTGCCCTACGACCCAGGGGGCGCCGCGGCCGCGCGCGGCAGCGTCGACGAACGGCTGGCGATGCAATGGCTGGCAGAGCCCTTCTACCGGCGCGCTCCGCCGAAGAGCACCGGGCGTGACACCTTCGACGCGAGCTGGATCGAGGCGCGGCTCGCGGAGGGGGCGGGTCGCTCGGCCGCGGATCTCCTGGCGACGGCCAGCGCGGTCGTCGCCCGCTCCGTGGCGGACGCCGCACGCCGCTGGCTGCCGGGTGGGCCGCCCGTCTGGATCGTCGCTGGGGGCGGTTGGCACCACCGACCGCTGGTGGCGGAGCTCGAACGCGCCACCGGGCTCCCGGCCCAGCCGGCGGACCGCTTCGGCGTCCCCGTCGACGCGCGCGAAGCCCTGGCCTTCGCCCTGCTCGGGCTCCTGACCCTGGGGGAGGTGCCTGTGGCCGTCGCCGCCGTCACCGGGGGCGGCCGTCCGCGGGTGCTGGGGCGCCTCGTCCCCGCCCGGCCCTGAACCAGCGCGCGTCGATTCCCGTCGCACCCGGCGGAAACCGGTGCCCGCCCGCGGGGTAGCCCCCCCGACCCCCAGGAAGGCCCGCTTGACCCGCCTCGCTCGCTGGCTATCATCCTGCTCCCGTCCCCGACCCTCTCTCGCCTCTCCCAAGCTTCTCGATCGGAGGCCGAACCCTCGGCGCCCGGTTTCGCTGCGTACGCTTCCCCCCAGACCCCCGGGCCTTGCGCTCGAGCGCCTACAGGACCGCCCCGCCCCCCCCCGGCGACCCTTCCCGACGAACACTCAGCCTTTCGTGCAGCCTTCCATGACCCGGCTTTCCATGACCCGCTCCCTCACGCGCCTGTCGCTCGTCGCGTCCCTGGCCCTCCTCGGCTCCGCCTCCCACCTGTGGGCGCAGGACGCCGATTCCAAGTTTCGCGAAGGTCTCGACCTGTTGAAGCGGGGTGAGGCGGAAGCCGCGCTCGTCGCCTTCCAGGACGCCCTCGCGGCGGATCCCTCCCAGGAGATGGCCTACGACCTCTGGCAGCAGACCGACACCGATCTGTGGCTCAAGCTGCTGGCGAAGGAAGGTCAGTACGAGCTGATCGCCAAGCGCTTCATGCACCTGGCCGAGATGGGCCGCAAGGCGCGCACGAATGATCAGGACGTGATCCGCGAGCTGATCGGAGATCTCGCTGCACCGGACCGCGCGACGCGCGTCGCGGCCGAGCGCAAGCTCGCCGCCGACCACGGCGAGTTCGCGGTGCCGTTCCTCGTCTACCGCTTGGCGGACCAGGGCAACGACGATCTGCGGACCACGGCGATGGTGACCCTGCCGCGCCTCGGCGATCAGGTCGTTCCGCCGCTGGTCGAAGCCCTCGCGACCTCCGACGCGTTCCTGCGTCGCAACGTCGCGGCGGTGCTGGGCTACGTCAGCGATCCGCGCGCCGCGGGCCCGCTGGCGAAGTTGGTCGAGACCGACGAAGACCCGGTGGTGCGCGAGGTCGCGCAGCAGTCCTTGGAGCGCTGCGGCGGCGCGCCGGCCGGCGCGCTCGACGCGCTGCTCGTGCTCGGGAACGCCTACCACAACGAGCTGCCGGGCGCGCTGCGTCCGCACCAGTACTCGGGCGTGATCTGGGAGTGGCAGGGCAACAAGCTCGAGCCGATCGAGACACCGCGCTTCCTGTATCGCCACGAGATGGCGAAGAAGGCGTACTACGACGCGCTGGACCTGGCGCCGAACTCGTCCGCCGCGCTGGCCGGCGTGGCGCGCGTGACGGTCGCCGAGCAAGAACTGGTGGCCGAATGGTCCGCGGTCGGCGTGGAACTCGGCGCGTGGGAAGCCCGCTTGGCCAGCGACGAACTGGCCGTTGCGATGGCGGGGGCCGATGCGCTCGACGGAGCGCTGGCATCCGCGCTGGCGCAGCGGGACGAAGTGGCCGCCAGCGGATTGGCGCGCGCCCTGGCGCACTCCGCGAACGCGCCGACGCCCGCGCTGGAGGACGCCATGTTGCGCTCCACGTCGGGCGCCGTCCGTGGTGAGGCGGCGATCGCGCTCGCGCACATCGCCGTGCGCGCGAACGCTGCGGCGGGACAGGACGTCGTGCAGGCGCTCGGCGACGCGGCCGGCCGCGACGGCATGC
>JBBDIB010000073.1:0-1691 GCA_040880665.1 Planctomycetota bacterium | reverse complement strand
CGCCGGGCGACGCGAAGCGCTCGCCGCCGCGCTGACCGACCGCGGAACGTCGGTCGCGACCTGGCCGACGGCCGGCCGGGGCCTGGCGAGCCTGCGCTCGTTGCCGGGGCTCGACGCTATCGTCGTCGCCGCTGATCTGCCCGACCTGACCACCGACCAGGTGATCGACGAACTGCGCCGCGCCCAACGCTTCAGCGAGCTGCCGGTGATCGTGATCGGCGATGACCAAGAGCGCACCGAAGAACGTTTCGGCGAGCGCGCCGCCGCGATCCTGACGTCCGCGTCGGACGTCTCGGCCGTGCAGGAAGCCATGAGCGAATCCTTGAACCGCGACCGCGAGCGGGCGAACCGCTTGGCCGGTGAAGCGGGCGATGCGATCGCCGCCCTGGCCAAGACCGGTCGCACCGACTGTGGTTCGACCGCCGACGGCCTCGCCGGCACGCTCGCCATCCGCCCCGAGGCCGTGGCGGTCTCGTCGCTGATCGCGCTCGGCTACGTCGGCAGCGATGCCCATGTGCCCGACGTCCTGGCGATCTTGACCGACGGGACGAAGAGCGAGCTGTTGCGCGTCGCCGCGGCCCAGGCTCTGGGCGGCATCTTCGGACGGGTGGGACAAGCGCCGCCGGAGACGATCGAGTCGATCGTCGCCCTGGCCACCGACGAGGGCGAGTATTCGATTCGCCACGCGGCCGCCAAGGCGCTGGGTTCGCTCGACCTCGAGGCCAACGTACGAGCCGAGCTGATGCGCTCGCTGCGCGCCGGCGCCTAGTTCGCGCTGCGAAACTTCACGACAGTCAACGGATGGGCGGCCCGGTCCTGGACGGGTCGTCCGTCCGTTGCTGCTAGGAAGAGATTTTGCCGGCGGTGCTGTTCGAGCGCGACGTGAATTGGTACACGTACCGCTTGTTCAAGGAACAAGGCCAGAGTAGCTCAGTGGTAGAGCTCTGCTTTCGTAAAGCAGTGGTCAGGGGTTCGAGTCCCCTCTCTGGCTCCATCCTCAACTCGGCGCAGTAGCGAGGCTTGGAGCCCCTGACTCCTCGGCGCAGCTTGGCAGCACTCCTCACGTTCTCGGGTAGTGACTACCTGTCGTCCGAAGAAGTGCCTCGGAGACCTTGTCATGCCCCGCAGTATCACGAGCAAGCCTGCCCGCACTAGCCGTCCGCAGATCGAGCAACAGGACCAGCGTCCCAGCCTGGCCGAGCCCCTGAAGCGTCAGCGTGCGAGTGTGCAGGCGTACTTCTACCTTCCTGCCGGACGACGTTCAGCCCGTGCCTGATCCCGTGATCGAGGCGACCTTCACCGAGTTGCCTGCTCACCTCGAGGTACTGGTTCAAGTGATGCGCTTGACCGGCGCGCGGTGCGAGCTGGTGCAGTTTACGCCGGAGCACATGGATCGGAATCCCGAGCGAGCAGCAGGAGGGCTCGAGCAGAGAAGAACCTTGCCATCAAGGGGCAAGAAGGCATGATGCTAAACGGCGTGTTCACACGCCGAGCTCCGCTCGCCCTCCACCGATGCACTTACGGGAGAAATTGGTTGCCTATCCACTGCAAAGTCTGTGAGTCAGGATCGCTCGTCACCCGGAAGCTGAGCCGAATGAGTCCCGTCGTGGTGTTCATCGGATGGGTGCTGTTGATCCGTAAGCGTCCGGCCGACCCATTGAAGGTTCTGCCCGTCGTCCCGTGCGCTACCC